>DDPV01000007.1 GCA_002342365.1 Burkholderiales bacterium UBA2459
CCGACGCACATTGCGGTTGCTTTGCGAAATGAGGCCGAAAAAATGGCAGCACCCGTTGTGGTTGCCAAGGGACACGATAACTTTGCGCTTCGGATTCGCGAAGTCGCGAAAGAGCATCAGGTGCCGGTTACAGAAAGCCCGGTGCTCGCGCGCGCGCTTGACGCTGCGGTGAAAGTTGGCGCGGCAATTCCTGAGCCCTTGTACCGCGCTGTTGCGGCACTGATTGCCTGGGCCTACGAAGTCAAAGCTGAGCCGGCACGCGCGCCAGAACTTTATCTCCCCGAGGATGTTATTCCTTCGGAATACCGCCCTGAAACCAAGTCTCAAAGTCCGGGCATAGGATCGTCGGCATAAAACGCTGCGAGCACTGTTTGGATTTGAAATTCAGGCATTCACCGTCGAAATCCTTGAAGATCCGGATAAAGAATATCGGCTTGCCTTTGATGCCCGAATCTTTTTGCTCGTATTGCTTGACAAGGCTGCGTTTACCTTCCCACCACAAACAGGTGGCGCAACAGTTTTGATCAGGGTAGATCCGAGCGGTTGCGGGTTCTGTGCTTGCCTGAGTCTCTGCTGCGGGTTTGCTACCGAATAAAGCCATCGTGAAGCCCTCTGGGTATTGGATGGAGCCAAGAAAAGACCGGACAAGCTGTGTTGTCGTCCCGGTACAAGGCCATTTTCAGCCGGCTGGCGGAACATAGCCCGCTGGTTGATCAACATTGTCAGAGAAAAAGTAACTTTCCATTTGTTGCGCAAGATATTTGCGGGCGCGCAAATCGGCGAGATTCAGGCGGTTTTCGTTGACCAGCATGGTTTGGTGCTTCACCCATCCCTGCCAGGCTTCCTTACTGACCGACTGATAGATCTTTTGCCCCAGGTCTCCCGGATAGGGCGGAAAGTCAAGCCCCTCAGCTTCTTTGTTTAACTTTATACAATGAACCGTTCTCATGGCGCCAAATCCTTCATCAACACTTGCGAGTTGCGCTGCTTGTCGTAAAGACCGCGGCGTTGTGGGGGTAACTCATCGGGCGTTACCTGCACAAAGCCTCGCTTCAAAAACCAATGCATCGTACGCGTGGTAAGCACAAATATGCGCTTTAACCCTGTAGCTCGCGCTCTTTGTTCAATATGCCGCAAAAGCCGCTCGCCATCGCCCTGGCCTTGCGCACCTGGGTTGACCGCCACACAGGCCATTTCGCCCATGCCCGATTCCGGAAAGGGAAAAAGCGCAGCGCAGCCAAAGATCACACCGTCGTGCTCGATCACAGAAAATCGTTCGATATCGCGCTCGACCGTTCCTGGCTCGCGTTGCACCAAAGTGCCGTCCTCCTCAAGCGGACGGATGATCGACAAAATGCCACCCACATCGTCAATACTTGCCTCACGCAAAGCCTCGAGCGTCTCTTCCACCACCATACTTCCGACGCCATCATGCAAAAACAATTCGAGCAACAAGGAGCCGTCGGTGTCAAAAGGCACCAGATGACTTCGCTCAACCCCACCTTCAGCAGCCTTCAGCGCCGCTTGTAAATAGCCTCGAGCAACCTCGCTGTGGTGCAGCGCATCGCTTGAGGCCAGCAACTTGCGGGCGCTTGCCTCGGAGATTTCGCTGAGCAAATCGCCGGCCTCATCAAGCATGCCGGGCAATTCGGTGAGAAAAATCATTTTGTCTGCGTCAAGCGCAATCGCGGTTGTAACCGCAACATCTTCCATCGTCAGGTTGAAGGCCTCACCTGTGGGCGAAAACCCAAGCGGCGAGAGCAACACGACCGATCCATAATCAAGCGCCGATCGAATCGCTGCACGATCAATTTTGCGAACCAGGCCTGTGTGCTGGAAGTCCACGCCGTTCACAATTCCGACCGGCCTTGCGCTGACCAGGTTGCCCGAAATCACGCGAATCGCCGAATTGGCCATCGGCGTATTGGGAAGGCCTTGCGAAAAGGCCGCTTCAATATCGAGGCGAATCTCACCGGAGGCCTCCTTGAGGCACTCCAACGCAGGCGAGTCGGTGATTCGCATACCCTGGGCAAAGCGCCCCTCGAGCCCGCGCAAGCGCAATTGCTCCTCTACTTGTGGCTTGCATCCGTGAACCACCACAATGCGGATGCCCAGCGCGGTCAGCAAAGCAATATCCTGAATCAAGGCATTCAGCCTGCCTGCTTGCACCAGTTCGCCCGGAAAACCAACCACAAAGGTTCGGTTTCGAAAATTATGGATGTAGGGTGCCACCGACCGGAGCCAAGACACGAACTGGGAGGCTGTGACGGTCTGCGCTGGCATGCTCAGAGCTTGTTGCGATTTTTGTAGCGACAGCGCCGTTTTCGGATCATCGTCGTGGGCTAGGCGTCGCTGGGTCATCGCCCTTGGGCTAAGCGTCTTTGGATCATGGCTACTGAGCAGGCCGTCGTTGGATCATCGCCATAAGGCGGACAGGTGTGCCAAGTCATGGCTTTAATTGTCGCATAAGCAGCGGCCTACAATGAGGTCAACAGCCTGCCACCACATCAATCGGAGCCATGTTGACGTCCTCAAACGATGCCCTAAAACGCCTTGCCGCGCACGAAGCGCTTCAATTTCTCAAGCCTGGCATGGTGCTGGGAGTGGGAACTGGCTCGACCGTTAACCACTTCATCGCCCTCATCCACGCGCATCAGATTGCGATCGATGCCGCGGTCTCAAGCTCGAACGCAAGCAGCGAGCTGCTGAGATCGCTCGGTATTCGTGTCATCGATCCGAACACGGTGGAGCATTTGCCGCTTTATGTGGATGGGGCTGATGAAGTTGACCCGCAATGTAGACTGATCAAAGGCGGCGGGGGTGCGCTCACCCGTGAAAAAATCCTGGCCGATCTCGCCGAGCGCTTTGTCTGCATAGTCGATGAGGCCAAATGCGT
>DDPV01000049.1:0-82697 GCA_002342365.1 Burkholderiales bacterium UBA2459
CAACGGATTATGAGTCCGCTGCTCTAACCAGGCATGAGCTAGGGGGGCATTGGGCCGAATTATTTCACAAGCGCTCCTCGCTCGCCCTGGTCGGCGCGGGCCGGTTCGATCCTGCCCTGTGTCGCTAAGCTGAGCTCAAAACCCGGTTCCTTCATTTGCCAGAGTAGAAAGCTAAAGAGATCGCTGCTGCGTCGAATCGACTGGCTAAGGCTGCTGCCAGAGCCATGTCCGCTTTGGTAATCGAGGCGGAGCATGACAACTTGTTGGCCAGCTTGTGCCTGCGCGAGGCGTGAGGCAAATTTTGTGCTTTGCCAGACATCAACCCGGGTGTCATTGACCCCGTGAAAAAGCATGACGGCGGGATACGATCGACCGTCTTCGATGGCGTGATAAGAACTATTGCGTAATAAGGCGTGAAACTCTTTCTCATCCGCAACCGTGCCGTACTCAGGGATTTGTGCTGCGCCATTGGCTCGTTGTTCGGATCGCAACATGTCGAGCATGGCGACCGAGGGTACGGCTGCAACAAACAAGTCGGGTCGTTCGGTGATTGCGCGCCCCACAAACATGCCCCCGGCGCTGCCGCCATAAATCCCCAGCCGCGAGGCCTTGGTGTAGCCCTGATCGATGAGCCATTGCGCTGCGGCAATGCCATCCTTCCAGGTATTGAACTTGGTGGTCTTTTTCCCCGCTTCATGCCAGGCGCTTCCAAAATTGCCGCCCCCGCGGACATGCGCGATCGCATAAAGGCCACCGCGCTCAACCCATGCAAGTGCTGATGCGCTAAAGCCAGGCTCTTGCGTGATGCCATAAGCACCGTAGCCGTACAAAATCGTGGGACGGTTTGCATCAAGCGGCAAATCAGACCTTAGAAGGATCGACATCGGAACCATCACGCCGTCGTGACTGGCATACATCACTTCGCGAGCGATGATTTCTGGCGGCACTTTCAAGCGCCCAGGCGCACCCATCTGAATCAGCTCAAAGCGGCTCGATTCTGGGTGATACCAGTAGCGTTGCATCGGATGGGTCCAGGTGCTCAAGCTGAGCAACAGGCCTGTTGCATCGTCGCTTGCATCGATCGCGATGCTGCCCTCTCGGGGCGTTTTGATCATTTCCAGGGCTAAGCGCGGACCAGAATCAGACTCGCGGACATCGGGTACGGCTCTGAGCAGTTCGGTGTTGACCCCGCGCCGCCTCGTGAGATAAATCGCATCCTTGCTGATATCGATGGCGCGCAAAACCGTGTCAGAGGCTGGCAGCACCGTCTTCCATGAAGCCGCGGGCAAGCGATCGGATGCACCGGCGCTCAGTCCGCGCTCATCGATGGGCATCGCCACCAGCTTTTGCGTTGGCGCATCGCGGGCACTGATCGCCCAAGCATGGCCGAAGCCGAAACTCAGCGCGCGGATATCGTCATCGAGTTTGACCAGCGCCTGCCAGCGCGCCCGATTCGCCAAAACGTCGCTTTTCGGTGCCAGGTATGCCGTCAGACGCCGATCGACGCCGCGCACGATGATCAGGGCAAGTAAATCGGTTTGGGGAATTTCGCGGATGTAGCCCGAACTGTAAAGCGGCAGCGTTTCAGCACGAAAGGTGCTCGCCTTGAAGATCACGCGTTCGGGATCGGTTTGCTGAAAGCTGAAGTAGTGCAACGCGGTATCGAGAAAGCGTTCTGAAGCTTTGGCCTTGCCATCATCTTTTTTTAGCCGGGAAAAGAAAAAGCCCTCGCCGCTTCGATCCCAGGTCAGCGATGCGAAGCGAATACGGTCGATAGGCTCAATCAAGGGCCGTTTTGACGCGACATCGATGACATGCAAGCTGCCAATTTCTGAACCGGCTTCCTGAATCGCGTAAGCAAGTCGTTCACCGTCATCCGATGGCCAAAACCCTTGGATCGCGATGGGCTTGCCGCGGGCCTTGCTGAGCGCCTGGCTATCCACCAGCAGGACTTCGGGCTTGTCTTGCGATTCACGCCAGACCAGACTGGCCTGGTTTTCCTTCGCAAGCCTTCGGGTGTAAAACCAGCGGCCGTTTGCGCTGCGCTTTGGTGTTGACGCGCTCACGCCCATCGACTCGGTCAGGCTCTTGAGTCTTTGTTCGATCATCGAACGCCCCTGGATAGCTTCAAGAATGCGCTCGCTTGCAAGCGCTTGCTGCTTGGTCCAGGCTGCAACGCGCGGATCGCTTGGTTGCTCTAAAAATCGGAAGGGGTCGTTCACGCTCACCCCCCAGTAAAGATCACGCTGTTCAACCGCGGGCAGGGGGGCCGGGATACCGAGTTGCTCGCTGAGCGTTGCACTGCTTGAGCCGAGCGGATCGCGATGCAGCCGGCTGCGGCCAGCGTCCGCATCGATGGCAAGGCTCGTACATCCGCCCAGGAGCACGACGATGAGCGGCACAAGCTGCAAAACCATGCGCCATGAATATTGAGCTTGCCGGTTGTTGTCAAATACCTGTGAGTTCATGCTGGTAGGATTGCCTGCAAGGTGGGTGCCTGGTTGACGGGATCAAAAAATCATCAATATGCCTGAATTGTTTTCGAGTAATCCATGGTCAATGCTGCAAGCCTGGGCAGCGGCCAATTTAAGCCATGCCATTCGCGTTGCGGCCATTGTCATTGTCGCCTTGATCGTACTGCGTTTTATCAGGGTCTTTGTGCCCCGACTCCGCGAGCATATTGCCGGACGCCAAGAGTCGGTCGAAGACGCCAAGCGTATCCAGACCCTGTTGGCGGTGGCGCATTATCTCTTGAGCGTGAGCACGATGCTGGTGGCTGCTTTGCTGGTGCTGGGCGAAGTCGGTATTTCGCTTGCACCGATCCTCGGGGCAGCCGGTATTGTCGGTATAGCGGTTGGTTTCGGGGCGCAAACGCTGGTCAAGGACTATGTGAGCGGCTTTTTGCTCTTGCTCGAAAACCAGATTCGCGTGGGCGACATGATTGATATCGCGGGAAAGAGCGGGATTGTTGAGGAGGTAAGTTTGCGGTTTATCCGCCTGCGCGACTTCGGCGGTAACGTCCATTTCATTCCCAACGGGACCATCGGGGTGATCACAAATTCAAGCCTCGGCTTTGCTTACGCCGTGCTCGATGTGGGAATTGCTTACGGATCGGATATTGAGGCTTCGATGCAGGTGATGCGTGAGGTTGACGACACCCTGCGCGCTGATCCCGCGTTTTCAGGCAGGATTTTGCAGCCGCTTGAGATTGCGGGTGTTGATCAGTGGGCAGATTCATCCGTCATGATCAAGGCACGCATCCAGGTCAAGCCGCTTGAGCAGTGGCATGTGCGCCGCGAGTTTTTAAAGCGTTTGAAGATTGCCTTCGATGCAAAAGGACTTGAGATTCCCGTTCCTCATGTGAAAATCGTCCGATGAACGATCCTGTCTGCTTTCGCTCCGGTGCCGAGGTGCTCGCCTCGGTGGGTCAAAGCCTTGGCCCGGGCCATTGGCTCACGATTGATCAAGCGCGTGTTGACGCCTTTGCCAGGGCAACCGATGATTTTCAGTGGATTCATGTTGATGCGCAAAAGGCGGCGTCAGGCCCGTTCGGAACCACGATTGCGCACGGATTTCTTTCGCTTGCGCTTGTTGCGCCGATGTTAGGCGCCTTGCTCAGCTTTGAGAAACTGGCGATGAGCCTGAATTACGGCTGCGAAAAAGTGCGTTTTCCCGCGCCCGTGCCGGTGGGTTCAAGGCTCCGTGCGCATGCCGAACTCATCAAGGCCGATCGGATCGCCGATCAGCCCGACACCGTGCAGGCGACTTTTCGGGTCACGCTCGAGATCGAGGGCGCATCAAAACCGGCCTGTGTTGCCGACTCGGTGAGTCGCTGGTACTTCGATCCCAGACTCAGGACTAGCGGCGGCATTGCCGGAACCCTGCCAACTGAAGGATAATCTCGGCTCTCCAAGCGATGCGGCCCCTTCCCCGGTGATTCGGCTCGGTCAATCCCTGGGTATTGACTGAAGCCTTGACCCAACGATTCGCTCTTTTTTTAGGAACCTTGTGCAATTTTCTGAATTCGGTTTTGCTGAGCCAATCAACCGGGCCATCGCCGAGATGGGTTATACGGTTCCAACACCGATTCAGGCTCAGGCGATTCCTGTGGTGCTGCTTGGCGACGATGTGATGGGCGCCGCGCAAACTGGCACAGGAAAGACAGCAGGTTTTGCGTTGCCGATTTTACAACGGTTGATGGTGCATGCGAGCAGCAGCGTCTCTCCCGCACGCCATCCGGTACGTGCCTTGATGCTTGCACCCACCCGCGAGCTTGCCGATCAGATTTATGTCAATGTGCGCGAGTACGCGAAGTACACAACGCTTCGTGTGGCGGTTGTGTTTGGCGGCGTTGATATCAAGCCCCAACTCGCAAGCCTGCGGCAAGGCTGTGAGATTCTGATCGCAACGCCTGGGCGTTTGCTGGACCATATCGAACAAAAGTCAGTGAGCCTCACCCAGGTTCAGGCGCTTGTGCTCGACGAAGCCGACCGAATGCTCGATATGGGTTTTTTACCGGACATTCATCGCATTCTTCGCCTCTTGCCCGCCGAGCGGCAAAGCTTGATGTTTTCTGCAACCTTTTCGCCGGAAATCCGAAAGCTGGCTGAAACTTTTTTGCGGCAACCCAAGCTGATCGAAGTCGCGCGTCGTAACGCACTGGCTGACAATGTAGAACAAACCGTCTACCGGCTTGACTCCGACGAGCAAAAGCGACTCGCAGTACCGCATCTGTTGCGTGAGCGCGGACTCTCTCAGGTGATCGTGTTTACCAATACAAAAATTGGTGCAAGTCGACTCGCACGCGAACTCGCCCGTGAGGGCTTAAGCTCCGATGCGATTCACGGCGATAAGTCGCAGCAGGACCGACTCGCGACGCTTGAAGCCTTCAAGCAAGGCAAAGTCGCTGTGCTGGTGGCAACCGATGTTGCTGCGCGAGGACTTGACATCGCAGAGCTGCCTGCGGTGATTAATTTCGATCTGCCCTACTCACCGGAAGATTATGTGCACCGGATCGGTAGGACCGGCCGCGCTGGAGCCTCAGGCGTGGCCTTGTCGCTCATGACCCAGACCGATGACCGTTATCTTTCGGAGATCGAAAAACTCACCAAGCGAAAATTTGAGGTTCAAACACTGTCCTTGCCCCAGCGAAGTGACAGCGCAGCTGCACAGGCTTTAGCCTCGTCCGCCTCGGCGTCGATCCGCATACCCAGGCAACGTGCCGCCCACAACCCCTCCCACAGCCCATCCCACAACAAGCTGCCGGGTTACTCAACCGATCCCTTTTTCTTCAAGCCCTATGAGCCCAAGGCGTTTGCACAAGATTCAACGGTTCAGAGCGCTCTAAAACCTTCCGAAGTCGATGTGCAGGCATCAAGAACACCCCTTTCTGCTTTGAGAAAAATGCCCAAACCCCTGGCGGCACTCCTGGGCGGCAAGCGCAGCGCAGCGTCCTGATCGCGGCGCAAGCTGAGGCCAGCCGCTTTCGCTTTGCAGACTGCGGTCCGAAAACAAGTTCAGCGTATCAGCGAGCGTCTCGAAGCCAGCAAGCGTTTCAAAGCTAGTGAGGCGTTTCAAAGCCAGCAAGCGTCTCAAAGCCATCGCTGGGCCCAGGCTTCGATCGCCTGCTCCAGAAACGCCGGTATCGAGCCCGCCTGGAGTTGCCCAAGACCGATGTGTCTGGCGGCAGCTTGCAAGTTCGAAGGGGCTTGTTCGGCTCGCAAGGGGAGAGCGCCTTGTTGCTTGGAGAGTTTTTGGCCTTCCGCGTCCTTCAGAACTGGGATATGACCGTAGCGCAAGCGACGGTAGCCCAGTGCATCTTGTAAGGCGATCTGTCTTGCGGTTGATTCAAGCAAATCATCGCCGCGCACCACATCCGTCACACCATCGGCTTCATCATCCACAACTACCGCCAGATGGTAGCTGTTCAAGCCATCGGCGCGCAGCACCACAAAGTCGCCAAGCGATCGCGAAAGGCAGCTTGACTGCAGGCCTGCAAAGCGATCCTGAAACCTCACCGCCTGATCGGGGACAATGAATCGCAAAGCGCCCGCACCGCTGCTTCGCATCAGCGATCGGCAAAAGCCCGGGTAGGGGCGCTCTGCGCCCGGCAATGCCTGCCAACCGGCCTCAAGCAGCTGCATCTCGATGCGTTTTCTGCTGCAATTGCAGCGATAAAGGAGCTGTTGCCCATGCAGTCTGGCGAGGGCATTGCGATAGCGCAACCCCCGCCTTGACTGCCAACCGATGGGTCCGTCGTGTTCAAGGCCATGCGCCTGCAAGCTTTCGATGATCGATTGGGCGTGCGATACATCGCAACGTTCTCGATCGATATCTTCAATGCGCAGCAGCCATTGTCCGCCGTGCGCCCGGGCATCAAGCCAGCTAGCAAGCGCTGTGCACAACGAGCCCAGATGGAGCGGACCCGTCGGTGAGGGTGCAAAGCGACCCTTATAACGTGTTGATCGCGCCATGGATGCAGTTGACCTTATCAGGATCCGGCACCCAGCAACTTTGCTCGGACCCTTGGGATTTGAAGCCGGCCCAGCCACCATTGCAAAGCCTTGCCGCGCTTTCGCGTTGACCAGGCATAACGCAGCGCGGTGGCTTGTCGTTGCGGTCTGACAGAAAGCGCAAGCAGCGCGCCCGCTTTGAGTTCATCTCGTACGAAGGGCTCTGGCAGCCAGCCAACCCCTAAGCCTGCCAGTATCGCTTTGCGCTTTTGTTCGGCGTTTGAAACGGTGAGCCGAAGCTGATGGCTGACAACACCCCAGTCGCGCGGCAAGCGCTGTTGCGCGCTATCGGCCACAGCGATCAGGGTGCAGGCATCGAGCAGGTCCGCTTCCCAGGACAGGGTCTTGGCCTTGCGCAACTTAAGTAGCGGATGTTGCGGCGCAATGCAAAAGATCCATGGCAGGTTGCCGAGCGATCGCTGCTCAAAGTGCGCAGTGTGCATCGCCGGTTGCGCGGTATCGACCGGCATGCCGATGGCCAAGGCCGCCCGACCCTCGGCCAAAGCCTCCCAGCTTCCTTCGAGCACTTCGTGTCGGATGCGCAAATGCGTGGGTACTTCAAGGGATTCAAAATCTTTGATCAAGGGTAGCAAATCATCGAATCGCAAACTGCCGTCAAGCGCAATCGCCAGCTCAGACTCCCAGCCTTCGCCAAGGTCTTTGACCTGCGAGAGCATGGCTTGGGTGAGTTGAAAAATCTGACTGGCATGAGCAAGCAGAGCTTGCGCTGCTTCCGTGGGCCTCGCAACACGGCCGCGGCGGTCAAAGAGCAATACATCCAAATCCTCTTCGAGCTTGCGGACCGAGTAGCTCAGGGCAGAAGGTACCTTCCCCATGGCCTTGGCCGCTGACGCAAAACTGCCCCGGCGGGCGATCGTATCAAGGATTTGTAGCTGTTCAAGGCTGATTGGAGGGGGTTTGAGCCTGCCCTCGGTTATTGGCTTGCGGGTCATCTCGAAAGCTTAGCAAAACCATCAAAAAATTTGATTGATTTAAACAAATCGCTAATACCTCAGCTTTCGCATTGGCGCGCACACTCGCCGTCAACTTCACGATGGAGGCAAACATGCGGCAATGGCTTCGGCGCTCCGAGGAGCGTGGCACAGTCGATCATGGCTGGCTACAAAGCGCACACAGTTTTTCCTTTGCAAGCTACCAGGATCCGCGCTGGATGCAGTTTGGTCCCCTGCGGGTGATCAATGAGGATCGGGTTGCGCCCGGGCAGGGTTTCGGCACCCATGGTCACCGTGATATGGAAATCATCAGCTACGTGCTTGAGGGCGCGCTTGCGCATCGCGACAGCATGGGTCATGGTTCGGTGATCGAGCCGGGTGATGTGCAACGTATGAGTGCAGGTACCGGGGTGATGCATTCGGAGTTCAATCAACAAAGTGAGGCCTGGACCCATTTTTTGCAGATCTGGATTCTCCCAGACCGAGCCGGGCATGCTCCTTCCTATGAGCAAAAGCACTTTGATCAGCAACAAAGACGCGGTCAGCTCGCCTTGATTCTTTCTCCTGATGGTGCGCAGCATTCCCTGCGCTTAAACCAGGATGCGCGCGTATATGCTGGGTCATTCGATGGCACAGAGCATGCTGTTTTATCGGTTGGCAGCGATCGCGGGATTTGGGTGCAGCTGGCGCGAGGCAAGCTTCAGGTCAACGGTCAGTCACTCGAGGCGGGCGATGGTATCGGCCTTGCCGATGTGTCGGTTTTGCAGATCGACAAGGCCCTGGCAGCTGAGGTTTTGGTTTTTGACCTTCCCTTGCATAAGGAGTTTTCATGAGTACTGTTGATGTTGCAGTGGCCTATCACTCTGGTTACGGTCATACCGCGAAAGTGGCCGAAGCGCTGGCCCGGGGTGTGACCCTGGGCGGAAAAAAGGCCGTGTTGATCGATGTTTCGGCGATAACCGAGGCGCAGTGGCTTGAGCTTGACGCTGCAAAAGCCATTGTGTTTGGCGCCCCCACTTACATGGGAGGCGCTTCTGCCCAATTCAAGCAATTTGCCGATGCCAGCTCCAAGCGCTGGTTCACCCAAGCCTGGAAGGACAAGTTTGCAGGCGGGTTTACCTGTTCCCTGTCCATGAGCGGTGATAAATATTCAACGCTGATGTACTTTGTCACGCTGGCGATGCAACACTCGATGGTTTGGATCGGGACCGGGATGCTGCCTTCAGCCATCCCGGGCGCAGCCGATCAGATGAACCGAATCGGCTCGTCGATCGGGGTGATGGCCCAGGCGGACAATGTGCCTGCTGAGCAAAGTCCACCCAAGGGTGACCTCGATACGGCCCAAGCCTACGGCGAGCGCATCGCACGCAGGATCGACTGAGCGAGGGCTTCGAATCCGGCCGCAGCTTTGGAGGCCGAAAAGCGCTGAGGCATGTGCTGAACCTGGCCCTCGAAGTGCTCGGGGCCTTCAACAGCAAGGTGGTGGGGAAAGCTGGCAAACATGCTTTCGTCGTTGGGGGCATCGCCGACGAAAAACCAACCTGCCTGCGCCTCATCGCGACGCTGACCGAAAACTTGCTCGATCAAGGCAAAGCTGCTGCTTGCTTTATCAAAGCTGCCAGCCCAGGCGTTCAAATGCACATTGCTTGTTCGTGCCTGAAAACCCAGTGCACGCAGCGCATCGCTCAGCCTAGCCACAATAGCCCGATTGCCTCGCTGCTGCTCATTCCAATCGATCGCCACATCGACGATGCGTTGGCCTTGATCGCTTGCCCAGCTTAGGGGTGCGTAGCGAGGCAGCAGGGCTTCGAGCTGGGCGATCAAAGGCTTGCGGCCCTCGTGATCGCCAAAGCATCGCGTCACAATCCCAAAGCGCTGCAAGCCCGCCTCGTGAGCCAGCACGATCTGGCCGCCAGCTTGCTCGCGCCACAAGGCCACGCCCCCACTTTCTGCGACCACAGCGTCCACCGGCCAGTGATGCAACAGCATATGACCCCAGGCGGCTGAGCGCCCGGTGACCGGGATGATCTTCAGGCCGCTTTGGTGAAGCGACCACAGCGCCTGATAAGTCGAGGCAAGTAGTTGACCGCCTTGTGTGAGGGTGCCGTCGACATCGGTCAGCAGACCGAAGAGATTGCGGGGCAGGGCAGCTTCGTTGTTTTCAGTAGTCATCGGCGCATCGATCAGGGGTCCGAAGCGGTTGTGGTTTTGGACCAGCTTGTGCGCATGGCGTTGAACGCGAGCCCCGCGATCACCAGCATTCCACCCTGGACTGTGGCTAAGGGCATTTCTTCGTCGGCGCCCAGCCAGGTCCAGATTGGCCCGAGCACAACCTCCAGAAGGCAAATCAAGGCGATTTCGTGGGGTGGTAAAAACCTGGCAACCCAGACCAGCAAGGCGCAGGGAATCGCCAGTTGAAAAACGCCAAGCAGGGCGAGCCAGGCCAGATCATGGCTGCTCGCTTCAAAGGGGATAGACCAGGGTAGTGTGATCAGGCAGGAGATCCATGCACCCACCAGAATCGCCGGAATAAGCTCAACCTGCGCGCGTTGTGCGCGAAGCACCACCAGGTTTGCGGCAGACGCAAGCGGCACGCCGGCTGCGATGAGCATGCCTTCATAGCCATCGCCGGTGATCCCCTCACGCACCATCCACCAGACGCCGCAGCCGGCCATAGCAATCGCAAACAAAGTTGAGGGCTCGATCGGGGTTCGCAAAAAGAGCCTTGCCATGATCGCTGCAAGCAGGGGCGCAAGACTCATCACCACCACGGTATTGGCCACGCTCGTGCGCGTGAGTGCAATCATGAAGCAGGTGAACATCACCGCCCACATCGCACCGGAGAACAAGCCCCAGCGACCCATTGCCCACAGCACTTGCAAAACCTTGCGACGCCAGTGCCATGCCATGCCAAGGCCCATCGCAAGAAAACAAAAAAGGCTGCGCCAGAATGTGACTTCCAGGCTCTTTGCCTGTTCAAGCTGCCGGCTCACCAAACCTGCAATCGACCACATCAGCGTGCACAGCACCAGCCATGCGATGGCCTGCCGATGGCTTGGGCGAAATCCAGGCGGCGGCTGCTCGCGAACGCGCGGCCCATCCTGCGGCCGGTCTTGCGGCCGGTCCTGCTGCCGGTCGGGTGGGGCGACTTGCGGCGCTTTTGGGTGGATTCCGTTTTCAGTCATTCGGTCGCGCAGCCGGGCAGACAAGTTTGGACAATGTCACATCGATACCTTGGGAGAACGACCGTCATGAACAATCCGACTGACCTCAAAAAACCGGCTTATTGGATGCCGTTTACCAACACCCGCCAGTATGCTCAGGCGCCCAAACAGGTGGTGAAAGCACAGGGCATGTATTTCATGACCGAAGACGGGCGCCAGGTGATTGATGGGTTAGCAACCTTGTGGTGCACAAACGCAGGGCACTGTCATCCCCGCATTGTAGAGGCCATGCGCGCACAGATCGGTGAGCTTGATTTTTGCTCCTCGTTTTCCATGAGCCATCCCAAGGCCTTCATGGCAGCGGAGCGTATTGCACAGATCGCACCAGAGGGGCTCACGCAGGTGTTCTTCACCAATTCAGGCTCTGAGGCGGTTGATACCGCCCTGAAGATTGCGCTTGCCTATCACCGGGTCAATGGTCAGGCGACGCGAACACGCTTGGTTGGCCGCGAACGCGGCTACCACGGCGTGAACTTTGGCGGCCTGTCGGTGTCGGGTATTGGCAACAATCGAAAGGCCTTTGCGGCGGGCCTGTTGCCGCAGGTCGATCACTTGCGCCACACGGTGTTGAAGGAAAATGCCTTCAGCCGCGGGATGCCGGCAAACGGTGCATCGCTTGCCGATGAACTTGAGGAGCGCATCATTTATCGCCATGGTGCAGAAAACATCGCAGCGGTCATTGTTGAACCGGTGAGCGGCGCTGGCGGTGTGCTTGTGCCGCCCCAAGGCTATTTGCAGCGCATGCGCGAACTCACCCGCAAGCACGGCATTTTGCTCATTTTTGATGAGGTGATCACCGGTTTCGGTCGTATGGGAACGCCTTTTGCGAGCCAGTACTTCGGCGTCACCCCCGATCTCATCACCTTTGCCAAGGGTGTGACCTCAGCGGCGGTGCCGCTGGGCGGCGTGCTGGTATCGCATCAGGTCTTTGATGCCTTTCGGGAGCGGTCCGCGCCTGGTATCGAGCTTTTTCATGGCTACACCTACTCGGGCCATCCCCTGGCAAGTGCAGCCGCCTGTGCGGCAATCGATCTTTACGAACACGAAGGCTTGATCGCCAATGCGGCAGCGCTTGCGCCGCACTTCGAAGCGGGCTTGCATGCTTTGAAAGACAAGCCGCATGTGGTCGATGTGCGCAACCTGCAATTGATCGGCGCCATTGAACTTGCGCCCCGTGAGGGGGCAGCCGGAGCCCGGGCCAGCGAGGTTTACAGCCGCGCCTGGGAGCGGGGTGTGTTTGTGCGGCCCATTGGCGATGCGATTGCTGTATGCCCGCCGCTGATTGCTCAGCCGCAGCATCTTCAAACTATCTTCGAGGTTCTTGATGAGGTGTTGTCCGATCTGACTTAAGCCTTGAAGCCGGGTAAAATCCGGCCAATGGATGCACCCGGCTTCGTACATCTTCGGGTTCACACCGAATACTCGATCAGCGACTCGATCGTTCGCATCGACGCTTTGGTTGACGCTGCCTTAGCCGACAATCAGCCTGCGGTTGCGGTCACCGACCTGGCCAATCTTTTTGCCTGGGTCAAGTTCTACCAGGCCGCCAGGGCAAAGGGCATTCAGGCGATTTGTGGTGCGGATTTGTGGATCACCAACGATCTTGACCGCGACCGACCTTTTCGCTTGCTGGTGCTGGTGGAAAATCAGCAGGGCTACGCATCGCTTTGTCGGCTGTTATCGCGCGCCTGGCTGGACAATGAGCATCGGGGACGCGGCGAGATACGCAAATCATGGTTTGCCGAGCGCGACAACAGCGGACGCACCCACAGCGAAGGTTTGATCGCCTTGTCAGGCGGTATTGAAGGCGAAATCGGTCAGGCACTTGTCGCAGGCCGCACGCAACAGGCCCGGGAGCTTGCCAAGGACTGGGCTGCGCTTTTTTCGCCCGATTGCTTTTTTCTTGAAATCTGGCGCCGCGGACCGGAGGCCGAGGAGCGCTACGTCCGCGACTGCGCCAGGCTTGCGCAGGCTTTGGATTTGCCGCTGGTCGCCACCCATCCGGTGCAGTTTATTGCTCCGGATGCCTACCGCGCCCATGAGGCCCGGGTTTGCATCGCCGAAGGGGAAATGCTCGCCAATCCCCGAAGACCGCGTCGATTCACGGAATCGCAGTATTTTTTAACCCAAAAGCAAATGGCCGAGCGATTTGCCGACTTGCCGGTGGCGCTGGCCAATGCGGTGCAAATCGCTCAGCGCTGTTGCTTGGCTATGACGCTCGGTCGTGCTTATTTGCCGGATTTCCCCACACCCACTGGCGTAACGATCGATGACTTCTTGCGCAGGCAGGCTGCTGAAGGACTCGAAATGCGGCTCATGCAGTGTTTCCCGGACGAGGCTCAACGCGCTGCCAACCGCGATGCCTACAGCGATCGCCTGCGCTATGAATGCGACACCATTGTTCAGATGGGATTTTCTGGTTATTTTTTGATCGTTGCAGATTTTATCAACTGGGCCAAGCGCCATCAGGTTCCGGTGGGTCCGGGGCGGGGATCGGGTGCGGGTTCGCTGGTTGCATTTGCCCTTGGGATCACCGACCTGGACCCGATTCCCTACGCTTTGCTTTTCGAGCGCTTCCTCAATCCCGAACGCGTCTCGATGCCAGACTTTGATATCGATTTTTGTCAGGACAAGCGCTCGTTGGTGATCGACTATGTGCGCAAGCGCTATGGGAGCGATGCTGTTTCCCAGATTGCGACCTTTGGCACCATGGCCTCAAAAGCGGTGATTCGCGACGTGGGTCGCGTGCTCGACATTGGATACAATTTTTGTGATCAGTTATCAAAATTGATTCCAGTTGTTCAAAATAAGCCGCTCTCACTGGCAAAGGCCAAAGAGGCGGAGCCAGTCCTGAAGCAACGCGAAGCGGACGAAGATGAGGTTCGCGAAATCCTGGCACTTGCCGAACCCCTGGAGGACATCATCCGCAATGTCGGCATGCATGCGGGCGGGGTATTGATTGCGCCAGGCCAGTTAACCGACTTTTGCCCGCTTTATCGCCAGCCTGGCGACGAATCCGCGGTAATCAGCCAGTTTGATAAGGATGACGTTGAGGCGGTCGGTCTGGTCAAGTTTGATTTTCTCGGCTTGCGTAATCTCAGCATCATCGAAATGACCGTGGAGTCCATCCGCAAACGTGCGCCTGGCTTTGTGCTTGATGAGGCCACCAAAGGTTTCAGTGACCCGGCTGCTTATCAGGTCCTCAAGCAGGCCAACACCACAGCGATTTTTCAGCTCGAAAGCGATGGCATGAAAAAGCTCTTAAAAAAGCTCGAGCCGGATCGCTTTGAAGACATCATCGCGGTGCTTGCGCTCTATCGGCCGGGACCGCTCGGTTCAGGCATGGTGGATGACTTTGTTTTGCGCAAAAAAGGCGTGCAGCGGATCGATTACTTTCATCCGGATTTGCAGGCCTGCCTTGAGCCCACCTATGGTGTGATCGTCTATCAGGAACAGGTGATGCAAATTGCCCAGATCATCGGCGGCTACACCCTGGGTAGCGCCGATTTGTTGCGTCGGGCCATGGGTAAGAAAAAGGCCGAAGAGATGGCGCAACAGCGCGATGTTTTTGTGAAAGGCGCAACCGCCAAAGGCTATGCGCTTGAGTTGGCCACCAAGCTGTTTGACCTGATGGCGATGTTTGCCGAGTATGGTTTTAACAAGTCGCACACGGCGGCCTATGCGGTGATCACTTATCAGACCGCCTGGCTCAAGGCCCATTATCCGGCCGAGTTCATGGCGGCGACCCTGTCATCCGATATGGATGACACCGACAAAGTTCAGTTGTTTGTCGCCGATGCGCGGTTCAATGGCGTGGAGGTGTTGCCGCCTGATCTACACGCATCAGCATGGCGCTTTGAGCCGGTCTATCATGCTTCGAAGGCGGTCATCCGCTATGGACTTGGCGCTGTCAAAGGTGCTGGGGAGGCGGCTATCAAGCACCTCATTGCAGCCCGCGAGAAGGGAGCCTTCAAACACCTGTTTGACCTGTGCAAACGTGTGGACCGCCGCATCGTCAATCGTCGCACGATCGAGGCGATGATTCGCGCAGGTGCGCTTGATGCGATTGAAGCCGACCGCGCCCGCGCGCTTGCCTCGGTTGGACTGGCCATGGACGAGGCCGAAAAATCATGGGCAAGCCTCGGGCAGGAAAGCCTCTTTGGCGAGGCATTCAGCGCAGAAGGCGAGCAAGACCTTCAAAGCCATTATGTGAAGGTGCCCGTCTGGAGCGAGCGCCAGCGCTTATTGGAAGAAAAACTCGCACTGGGATTTTTCCTATCCGGACATTTGTTTCACGCTTTTGCAAGTGAAGTCCGGCGATTTGTCCGGGTGTCGCTGGCGCAACTCAGCCCTTCGCCGCAAGGGCAGTGGTTTGCTGGCGTGATCACCGCATGCCGCACCCAGATGACCCGCCGCGGCAAGATGTTGCTCATCACCCTTGATGACGCCACGGCCAACGTGGAAGCAGCCCTTTTTGCCGAGTCAACCGAAAAGCATCGCCCGATGCTCAAGGTCGATGATTTGCTGATCGCCTACGGCAAGGTCAGCCGTGATGACTACACCGGCGGGCAGCGTGTTCTTGTGGAACGCCTGCTTGATTTGCCCGCCGCTCGCGCTGAGTTTGCCCGCTCGCTGCGCCTTGAGCTCAATGGCGAGGCCGATGCGCAGCGATTGAAAAAAGCTTTAACGCTTTTTCACGCGACTGAAGGCGAGCAGGGTTGCCCGGTGATTGTTCGATATCATAACGATAACGCAAGCTGCGAATTGAAGCTGCCTCCGGATTGCCGGGTACGACCCGACGATGCCTTGCTGGCGCTGATTCAGACTGAGTTCAAGGGCAGTCAGGCTGAAGTGGTCTATAACTGAAGCGCTGATGAGCGAGTCCCACGCGCCAGGCTTGTCGGGAGAGGCAAGACTTGCTGTGCCAAGCGTCATACGGCGACTCTTGGCTTATCTTCGCCCTTACGCTGGGGTGATGGCGGCTTCGATGCTTGCGATGGCTCTGGCCGGGTTTGCCGAACCCTTGCTGCCGGCGATGCTGAAAATCGGTCTTGATCGGGGCTTTGGACCGGGCGCCGATCTTGCGCTCTGGCAAGTACCTGTTGCAGTGATTGGCCTGATGCTCGCGCGGGGGCTTTGCCTTGTTGCAGCTTCAACCGGTATCGGCTGGGTCGAATCCCATGTGCTTGAAGACTTGCGCCGGGATATGTACGAAACCTTATTGCATTTGCCTGCTTTGCGCTTTGATCAAAGCAGCAGCGGGCCGCTGATCTCGCAATTGACCCATGATGCCGCTCAGGTCATGAGCGCGGGCGCACGAAGTCTGACGATTCTGGTTCGTGACTCGATTACGGTGATCGGGCTACTGGCCTGGCTGTGTTGGTTGAACTGGGCACTGACGCTGATCATGGTTGCCATGGGCCCGGCCATTGCCCTGACAATGGTCAGCATCAACCGTCGCCTGAGAAAGCTTAGCGCTGATGCCTTGCAAACCATGGGCGAACTCACGCAACGCGTGGACGAAAGCATCGGTGCGCAGCGGGTGATCAAGATCGACGGTGGGCAACCGATGGAACGCGAGCGTTTTGCAAGGGTCACGAAACGCCTGCGCCAGGTTTCGCGGCGTTTTTCAGCGATGGCTGCGCTGGGATCGCCGGCCAACCAGTTGATTGCCGCGGTGGCGATCTCGGTGGTGCTTGTGGTGGCGATGGAGCAGTCGCGTCAGCAGGCTTCATCGGTTGGCAGCTTCGTTTCGTTTGTGACCGCTTTGTTGATGCTGCTTGCACCATTACGAAACCTCTCTGGTCTCGGTGGCCCGATTCAAACCACCATCACAGCCTGCGAATCGGTCTTTGCGCTTATCGATGAGACGCGCGAGCAAGACCATGGAAAGGCGTCGATTTCGCGCCTGCAAGGCGCTTTGCGTCTTGAGCAGGTCGGATTAAGCTATCCGGGTGCAGCCACCACTGCATTGTGCGATATCAATCTGAGTCTGAAGGCAGGCGAGCATCTGGCGTTGGTAGGACCTTCAGGCTCGGGCAAAACCAGTCTAGTGAATCTGATTCCCAGGCTTTATCGGCCGCAGCAGGGGCGAATTTTCATTGACGGTATCGACATCAACGATATTCCACTGGCAGCTCTCAGGCGTCAGATCGCAATCGTGAGCCAGGATCTGCGCCTTTTTGACGACAGCATCGCGGCAAACGTGGCGTACGGTGCCCAGCGTGGCGCAAGTCAGCAGGCGATTCGTGAGGCGCTTGCCCATGCGCACTTGCTTGAATGGGTCGACGCGCAGCCCCAAGGCCTTGAGAGCTTTATCGGCGAAAACGGCGCCCGCCTGTCAGGCGGACAAAGGCAGCGATTGGCGATCGCCCGCGCCTTACTGAAGGACGCGCCGATTCTGATTCTGGATGAAGCCACATCGGCGCTTGACAGCGAATCAGAGCGCGCGGTTCAAGCCGCTTTGGAAACCCTCATGAAGGGGCGCACAACGCTGACCATCGCGCACCGCTTATCAACGGTGATGCATGCAGACCGGATTGTGGTCATGCATGCCGGTCGGATTGTTGAAAGCGGTACACATACCAACTTGCTCGCACACAATGGCCTTTATGCAAGGCTTTGTCAGGGCGGTGAATTGCTCTAACGATGATGCAAAACGATCACGCTCAACGAGGGCTCAAGCAATGAATCTGGCACGGCGCATTTGGGGGCCTTGTTTGCTCATCACGGTTTGCATGGGCAGCTTTGGGATCGCGGGTTTATCGCTCGGTTTTGCTGTGACCCTTCTCGTCAGCCTGGCAGCGATTGAGCCTGCGCTTTTGAAGCAGCGCTTTTCGCGCTTACCGCTCGTGCTGTCGGCACTACTTTTCCTGCTCTGGGGCCTGGTCTCGCTGTTTTGGACTGAGGCTGATCGCTTGCTGCCGGTGATCTCCGATTGGTCACGCTGGCTGATCTTGATCCCAGCGGTGGGATTCATGATGACCGATGAGGTGCGTCAGGGGATTTGGCGGGCCTTCGTCGCGGTTCAACTGATCGTGGCCCTCTGGTCGCTTTATGTCGGTATGGATTGTGCGATCGATCCCAGCCCCTTTCCGCATGCTTATGAGTGCATGAACCGGCGCATACCGCACGGCAACATCGAAGCGAGTTGGATTCTGAGCCTTGGCGCATTGCTTGCCCTGATTTGGCTGGAAGGCCGCTGGCGCTGGGTGATCGCCGTACTTCTCACATTGCCCTTATTCATCATCGGCAATCGCACCGGTTTTTTTACCCTGGGCATTGGCCTATTGGTGGCGCTCACCTATGAGGCATCGTTAAGGCCCTGGCGTGCGCGCGTGCTGCTTGCATCGGCTGCGATCGCCGCAGCCGGTATCGCACTCAACCCGGCGCTGCAGTTACGGATCAGTGAAGCACTGCAGCTTGAACGCTACCAGGCCTCTCAGCTTCACCAGGCCGAACAAAACAGTGAGGGCTTGAGAGCGGCTTACTGGCGTGCAGGGTTTATCGCTCTTCGCGATAAACCTTTGATCGGTCACGGCATGGGGAGCTGGCCCGAGGTTTATCGCGGTTTGCAGCCGCAGGTTGAGGGCCCGGCCATCAGTGCCAATCCACACAGCAGTTATGTCCAAATCGCCGTCGAACAGGGCTTGATTGGATTGTTCTTATTTTTAGGTCTTCTTGTCGCGCTTTGGCAGGCAAGCTCCTGGCTGGCAGGATTTGAGGCTGTGTTTTGCAGGCTGCTGATTGCGACCTTCGCAGCCGGCAGTCTGCTCAATACCTGGACCCATGATGGCGCTTCCTCGCGGATGTTCCTGGTGCTCATGGTGCTTTGTCTGGCGGGTTTGCGCTCGCCCCATTCGACAAGCGCGGTTCAAACC
This sequence comes from Burkholderiales bacterium UBA2459, assembly GCA_002342365.1. GTDB lineage: Bacteria > Pseudomonadota > Gammaproteobacteria > Burkholderiales > Burkholderiaceae_E > UBA3064. The sequence goes on from DDPV01000049.1 coordinate 18,570, forward strand.
TCCGCTGAGTCTGCTGACGCCCAACAAGCGCTCAAAGCCCAGTCCCGGGACCGGCGATCGCGGCGTCGTGACAAGGCCAGACCTTGATTCGGCTTTCGGTGATCATCATCACGCTGAACGAGGCGCACGCCATCGAGCGCTGCCTTGCTTCGCTTCCCGAGCACGATGAACTGATTGTGCTCGATTCTGGATCGACCGACGGCACGCAATCGATTTGCGAGCGCTACGGAGCGAAAGTCGTGCAAACCGATTGGCCGGGTTTCGGTCCTCAGAAGAATCGAGCCCTCGATCTCGCAAAGGGCTTATGGGTGCTGTCGGTGGATGCCGATGAACATTTTGATCCGGTCCTTAGGGCGGCGGTGCATGCCTGTGTGAACACGCCAGATAGCCATAGCGCCAATCAGCTTGATGCTGCGATCGTCGCTTTTCAGTTTCGCAGGCGTTCGAGTTTTGCCGGTCAGTACATGCGATTTGGCGACTGGGGCCGCGATAAGGTGCTGCGGCTTTTTCGTCGCGGCAGCGCGCGATTTTCATCGCTGGCTGTGCACGAGTCTTTGCAGGTTCAGGGTCAAACAGCGCTCTTGCCCGGGTTTTTGCTGCATGAATCGATTCGAGACTGGCACGATGCAATGGAGAAGGCAAGCCTGTATGCCCGCCTTAGCGTGGATCGTATGCGTGCGCGCGGCCCGGTAGGCGCAGTGCATGGCTTATTGCATGGCTTGTGGACCTTCATCCGCGGCTTCGTGATCAGGCTTGGGTGTTTTGATGGTTATAACGGTTTACGACTGGCCCTGGCAAATGCCTGGGGAACTTACCTGCGCTATCGCCTGGCGGCAGTGCCGAATTCGATGCAATCCAACCTGGAGAAATGATGATGTCTGAACGCTACCCCCTTGCTGCGCTTGAATCGGTGCCCGCCGATATCCGAGAGGCAATGCTGAAAGTGCAGGAAAAATCAGGATTTGTGCCCAACGTTTTTCTTAAACTTGCGCGCCGTCCCGCAGAGTTTCGTGCTTTTTTTGCTTATCACGACGCCTTGATGCTCAAGGAGGGCAACCTGACAAAGGCCGAGCGCGAAATGATTGTGGTGGCGACCAGCGCAGCGAATCAATGCCTTTACTGCGTGATTGCCCACGGTGCCTTGTTGCGAATTTTTGAAAAGAAACCTCTGATTGCAGATCAAATCGCGATTAACCATCGCAAAGCTGACATCAGCCCGCGGCAGCGCACCATCCTCGATTTTGCAATGCGGGTTGCATTTGAGTCGGACACCATCGACGACCCCGATTTTGAGATGCTTTATGAGCATGGATTGAATGACGAGGATGCCTGGGACATCGGGGCGATCGCCGCTTTTTTTGCCCTCAGCAACCGAATGGCGAATCTGTCGGGCATGATGCCCAATCCTGAGTTTTACATGCTCGGTCGTGTGCCGCGCGAGAAAGCGCAAGCGAAGTAAAAGGCAGGCTTAGTTCAGCACAATGTCGTACTGTTCCTGACTGTAGCTTGCCTCCACGGCAAGCGACAGCGGCTTTCCGATGTCTTCAGTCAGACTCGCAAGGCTTGCCGATTCTTCATCGAGAAAGAGATCGATAACCAGAGGGCTTGCGATGATTCGAAAGCCTTGCGGATCGAATTGACCAGCCTCGCGCCGGATTTCGCGCAGGATTTCATAACAGATGCTTCTTGCGGTTTTTACTTCGCCTTTGCCTTCACACAGCGGGCAGGCTTCACGAAGAACGTGTGCGAGCGACTCGCGTGTGCGCTTGCGGGTCATTTCAACCAGGCCCAGACCGGTGAAGCCCAGCACGGAGCTTCGGGTGCGGTCGGCAGCCAGCGCTTTTCGCAACTCCTGTAACACCGCCTCGCGATGATGTTGATGTTGCATATCGATAAAATCGATCACGATAATCCCGCCAAGGTTGCGCAAGCGCAGCTGTCTTGCGATCGTATGGGCAGCCTCCATGTTGGTCTTGAAGACGGTGTCATCAAAATTTTTGCCGCCCACATAACCGCCTGTGTTGATATCGATGGTGGTTAAGGCTTCCGTTTGATCAATGATCAAATAGCCGCCCGACTTGAGGTCAACCCGGCGGGCAAGCGCGCGCTCAATTTCTGCCTCAATCCCGTATAAATCAAAGATCGGACGATCGCCGCGGTACATCCGAATCTTTGCTTCCACAGCGGGCATGTAAGCGCGCGCAAAGCGGATCAGGTGCTCGAGTTCGCTGGCTTGATCAACCCGCACGCTTGCGGTGGCCTCAGCCACCATGTCGCGCAAACAGCGCTCGCTCAGGCTCAACTCCTGGTAGAGCAGCGAGCTTGCAGGCAATTGTTGACTCAGCCGCAAAATCTCCTGCCAGCGTTGCCGTAGGTAGGCGATATCGATTGCAAGCGCAGCGTCCTCGGCCTGTTCTGCTGATGTGCGAACAATGAATCCGCCACGTTCCTCATCCGGAATCAGTGACTGCAAGCGCTGACGTAGGCCCTCGCGCTCGTTTTCCTGATCGATGCGGCTGGAGATCCCGATATGTTTTGACTGCGGCAGATAAACCAGGAGTCTTCCGGCAATGCTGATTTGGGTGGAGAGCCTTGCCCCCTTGGTGCCTAGCGGATCCTTGATGACCTGAACCAGCAAGGGTTGCCCCACAAACAAGGTCTTTTCGATGTGAATCGCACTCAGCCGCTGCTCATCCCGTTGCTCCTGACGTGCACCAAGTTGCCGGGCCTGCCAAAGATCGGCGACATGCAAAAAGGCTGCGCGTTCAAGCCCGATGTCAATGAAAGCCGATTGCATCCCGGGCAACACGCGATTGACCTTTCCCAGATAAATGTTGCCCACCAGGCCCCGGGTGGCTGCGCGTTCGATCAACACCTCCTGGACCATGCCCTGACGGACCAGCGCCACCCGCGTTTCATAGCCGCAAGCCTGGATGAGGAGTTCTTCAAGCATGTTTTTGGCGCAGTCCCAGAACACGGGCTGTGAGGTAAAGCGGCAAACCCATGATGCCACTTTGTGTGCCTTCGATACGTCGCACAAAGCTGCCTGCAGCGCCCTGTATGCCGTAGGCGCCGGCTTTATCCATGGGCTCGCCGCTGGCCACATAGGCTTCGATCTCAGCCGCTTGCAGTCGTGCAAACCATACGGTTGAGACTTCGCTGCGCAGGATAATGCGACCGTTGGTTCTCACACAGGCCACCGCGGTGATCACGCGATGGCGCCGTCCCGATAATTGCTTGAGCATGCGGCAGGCATCCTCGGCATCGATCGGTTTGCCAAAAATCTTCCCGCCCAAGGCAACGCTTGTGTCGGCAACCAGAATAGGCCGCGGCGGCAAGCCTCGCGCCTGCATGCGCGCCAGCGCCGCTGCAGCTTTGGCCAAGACCACGCGTTTGACGTAATCGCCTGGCGACTCGTGATCGATAAGCGCCTCAAGCGCTTCGGCGTCTTCATCGGCTTGCGGTAGCAGCAGTTCAACAACAACGGGCAAAAACTGTAGCAGTTCAAGTCGCCTCGGGCTTTTCGATGCAAGGTAGATCGGCAGCACAGTCGCCCTTTAAGCGCGATGGTAGGGATGCTGCTGCAAAATGGACCAAGCCCGAAACAATTGCTCGGCGATGAGTACCTTGACCAGGCCGTGGGGCAAGGTCATGGCCGAGAGTTGCAAGATGAGCTTGGCCTGATCGCGAATGCTGGCGTGCAAGCCATCGGCGCTGCCGATCACAAAGGCGGGTTCGTCGCCTTGCTCGTGCCAGCGCTGACACTGGGCCGCAAACTCGCTTGAAGTCAGCTTGCTGCCGCGTTCATCGAGTGCCACCAGCAAGGCGGGGCTCGCCTGCAGCGAGGCTTGAATGCGTTGCGCCTCACGCTCTTTGCACTGCTCGGCTGAGGCATGGTTCGCACGGGGTTCAGCGCGAAGTTCCCGCCATTGAATCTGCCAGTCTTTGGGCAGGCGCGAGGCGTAGTGTGTGCAGGCTTGCTCAATCCATGAGGGAGGCTTATGGCCAACAGAAAGCACAAGACTTCGCATGCATGCGCTTTACAGCGGGGTCTTTGCGGCGCTGCGCACGCTGGCTGCGCCAAGCTTCATGCGCACCGGCCTCTCGCCCCAGAGTTCTTCGAGCCGGTAGTAGCTGCGTATGGCCGGTTGCATGATGTGAACCACCGCATCACCCGCATCAACCAGCACCCACTCGCCCGTGGCCTCACCCTCGATCGCCAGAATCTCACCGCCGGCTGCTTTGACCTGTTGGGCAACCCGCCAGGCGAGCGCTTTGGTTTGGCGGTTTGATGTACCGCTTGCAATGATCACCCGGTCAAATAGGTCACTCTGAGCGCCGGTGTTATACACCTTGATATCTTGTGCCTTGACATCTTCAAGCGCATCCACGATGATCCGCTGAAGTTTTCTTATATCCATATCGTTCCTTCAATTAGATCTTTTAGGATCCTGGTTGCTTGCTTCGGGTATCGGTCCGTAGAGCCGATGTTCTTCAATATAGTCCAATAAAGCTTTGCCAAGGAAACGCTCAAGCGTTGCCCATTCAGTACCCGTTGTGGCACGGCCTTGCGTTTGCGCCAGCCATAGCGCAAGCTCCTGACGAAGCAGCGTTGAAGAAATCGGTACCGGCGACATCGAAAAAAACACAATATGGCCCTGCTTGCTCGACGGCAAACTATCACGCCCATAACGCCTCACGAGCTCATCAACCGGCTCTGGCAAATCCCGCAGTCCGAAGCCCGGCCGGGTTGTGACCGCAAGATGCACATAATCGAGCAAGGCGTCGTACGACTTCCAACTTGCCAGGTTGCGAAGCTGGTCGGCACCAAGAATCAGCACGCGTCGCTCATGCGGGTATTGCAGGGCAAGTTCGCGCACCGTATCGATGCTGAAGGTTGCCTGCTTGGTCTTTTCAAAGCGCTCGATTTCGCGGGTATCGATGGTAAAAACTGAGCGATCGACGCGAGGAATCAGGTGTTCAAGCATCGCGACGCGTTGCGCAGCCGAGGGTTGACGCAGTGGACTGCTTGCTCGCGTGGCCTGCTTTTGCCAGGACTGTCCGGTGGGCAGAAAGCTGAGCCGGTCGAGTCCGAGTGCAAGCTTTGCGGCATGTGCCAGGGCGAGGTGGCCCAGGTGCGGTGGATCGAAGCTGCCGCCAAGCCAGGCCCAGCTTGCGACCTGAGGGTCAGCGAGGCGGGTCAGACCCAATTCCTTGGCTGAATCATCTGATACAGCGCCGCTTCAGGGCTGCCCGGCTGCGGCTGCCAGTCATAACGCCATTTCACGAGCGGTGGCATTGACATCAGGATCGATTCGGTGCGTCCCTGAGACTGCAAACCGAACAAGGTGCCACGATCAAACACCAGGTTGAATTCCACATACCGGCCGCGGCGATAAGCCTGAAAATCCCGTTCGCGCTCCCCATAGTCGTGGTGTCGCCTTCTCTCAACGATAGGCTCATAGGCCTTCAAAAAGGCATCGCCCACCGAGCGGGTGAGCGCAAAGGCCTGATCGAGATCCGGCTCGCTCAAATCGTCATAAAAAATGCCGCCGATGCCTCGCGCTTCTTGTCGATGTTTCAAGTAAAAATAGCGATCACACCAGCTTTTGAAGCGCGGATGCCAGTGCGAACCAAAAGGATCGAGCGCGTTTTTACACTGCTGGTGAAAATGTCGAGCGTCTTCTTCAAAACCGTAATAAGGCGTCAAATCCATACCCCCACCGCACCATCCTACTGGATTGTGATTGTTTTTATCGTCATCGAAGGTTAAAAACATGCGAACGTTCATGTGTACCGTCGGGACGTAGGGGTTGAGCGGATGGAGCACAAGCGATACCCCCATCGCCTCCCAGCGCCGCCCAGCCAGTTCGGGCCGATGCGCACTTGCCGAAGGCGGAAGCCGATCGCCCATCACATGCGAAAAATTACAGCCAGCCCGCTCAAACAACTGACCTTGCTCAAGAACCCGGGAGATTCCTCCTCCACCTTCAGGGCGCAGCCACTGATCGTGGGCGAAGACCTTGCCGTCGAGTGCTTCGAGCGCCTCAACGATGCTGGCTTGCAAAGCGACAAAATAGCGCTTGGCCTGGTCCATCATGCTTGTCATGACCGATGCATCCTCGGGGTGGGTCTGAGGCAGGTCAACGCTCTAAATACCCGAACCGTTGTTGCGGCGAGCTCGCCAGGCGATGTCCTTGCGATACTGCGAGCCTTCGAGTTGGATCTGTTCGATGCTCTCATAGGCTTGCTGCTGGGCAAGCTTGATGCTGTCACCCATGCCGACGGCGCAAAGCACCCGTCCGCCGCTACTGAACAGCTGACCGGCACGAATCTCGGTTCCACCCTGAAAGACCAATCGCTCCGGCGCGGTGAAGTGATCCTGATCGCTTGACTGTCCAAGGCATGCCGCTGCGCCTTTGTTTTTTAAACCGCCAATGACATCGCCGGTCAAAGGCTGATGCGGGTAGCCCCTGGCTGCCAGGACCACACCGACGGCGTGCCGACGGTCCCACTGCGCTTCGATTTGATTGAGTTTTCCGGCCAGCGCGGCTTCTATCAAATCGACCAAATCGCTTTTCAGGCGCGCCATCAGCGGCTGCGTCTCGGGGTCGCCGAGCCGGCAATTGAACTCGAGAACGCGCACGCTTTTATTTGCGTCGATCATCAAGCCTGCATACAGAAAGCCAAGGTAGGGGCGGCCTTCGGCAGCCATGCCTCTGACTGCGCGATTCATCACCTCCCGCATCACAAAAGCGTGGATTGCGGGTGTGACCACGGGCGCAGGCGAGTAGGCTCCCATGCCACCGGTATTCGGGCCGGTATCGCCATCGCCAAGCCGTTTATGGTCCTGGCTTGAGGCCAGCGCAAGCACATGCTCGCCATCGACCATCGCAATAAAGCTTGCTTCTTCGCCCTCCAAAAAGGCTTCAATCACCACGCGGGCGCCGGCCTCGCCAAAACTTTGGTCTTTCAGCATCCAGTCGATAGCCTGATGGGCCTCGTCAAGCGACTGCGCAACAACCACACCCTTGCCGGCTGCGAGTCCGTCGGCCTTGATCACGATCGGTGCGCCGCGAGCATCCACATAGCGATGCGCCGCTTCGGCGTCCGTAAAGCTCTGGTACTCAGCCGTCGGGATGCCATGGCGTTTCATGAATTGCTTGGCAAAGTCTTTGGACGATTCCAGTTGGGCTGCGCTTTGTTTCGGGCCGAAAATCGCCAGCTTTCGCGCTTGAAAGTAGTCCACGATGCCAGCTGCAAGCGGTGCCTCGGGACCGACCACGGTGAAACGGATGCCTTCGCGCTGCGCAAAGTCAGCAAGGCTCAGGTGGTCGCTGATCGCAAGGTTTTGGAGCTTGGGTTCGTGGGCGGTTCCGCCATTGCCTGGCGCCACGTAAACCTGGGTGACTTTGCCTGACTGCGCGAGCTTCCAGGCAATCGCGTGTTCGCGCCCGCCCGAGCCGATGACAAGCAGCTTCATGCCTGCTCGAAGGAGGCGTTGGTGTAGACCTCCTGAACGTCATCGAGGCCTTCCAGCGCATCCATGAGTTTTTGCATCCGCTCGGCTTCCTCGCCTTGCAGCAGGATGTCGTTATCGGGCTTCATGACAAGACCGGAAAGCTCGCTTTTCAGGCCTGCGCCTGCCAGCGCTCGACTCAGAGCGGCAAACTGTGCAGGCTCACAGATCACTTCAAGCGACTCGTCATCGCCTCGAATCACATCGTCTGCGCCGATTTCGAGCGCGACTTCCATCACCCGCTCTTCCGAGGTGCCCGGCGCGAAGATAAATTGACCGCAATGACGGAACTGAAAGGCCACCGAGCCGTCGGTGCCAAGATTGCCGCCGTGTTTTGAGAAAGCATGGCGCACCTCGGCCACGGTTCGGGTGCGGTTATCGGTCATGCAATCAACAATGATCGCAGCACCGGCAATGCCATAGCCTTCGTAACGGATTTCTTCGTAATTGGCCCCTTCAAGACCGCCTGCGCCGCGCGCAATTGCGCGTTGCACCGTGTCTTTGGGCATATTGGCTTCGGAGGCCTTGTCCATAGCCAGCCGCAGTCGTGAGTTGGTATCGCTGTCGCTGCCACCCATGCGCGCTGCGACGGTAATTTCCCGGATGAGTCGGGTGAAGAGTTTGCCGCGTTTAGCGTCTTGTCGGCCTTTGCGGTGCTGAATATTGGCCCACTTCGAATGACCGGCCATGCTTGCCCTTGATCGAGAACGCCTGGTGGCGCAACGCACGGATCTTACACCGCAGCCGGTAAGTCAATCGGCCAAAGGGATGACTTTTGCCCGGTAAGCCCAAGGCTTGACGTCTCCCATCAACAGCATCGAGGTCTCCCATGTTCAGCCGCTTTCCCAGCTTTCTCTTTTTATCAATCCTCACGCTCCTGGTTGCCTTCCAACATGTCAACAGCCGCGCAAACCCTGCCGATGCGGCAAGCGCGCTGGCGCTGGCCGCGTGTGCCATCGAGGCGCAGCCGATCGCCTTAAAGCTTGGCGAAGTCCGCGCGGTGGCGCTTTCAGCCACCCAAGAGCGGACGCGCTGGAATTCCCGGCCGGATGTGCTTACGGTGCAAGCGGGACCTCACAACATGCATCTGCTCAAAGGCGAAAAGCCAGGACAAAGCCTTCTGAGGCTCGGATTCGATGCCGCTCAGCACGAGCAGGGAGGCCAGTGCAAAGCCTGGCAGGTTGAAGTGCAAATCGATTTAAGCCCGGCCGAAGCGCTGATCGCGCACTGGGTGTTGCAGGAAACGAAGCGTTCACCCTGGTCAGCACCCCGACCAAGCCTGAGCGCGCAGGGTTCGATCATCCTCCTTGAGGGCGAGGTTGCGCAGGCTGAAGACCGCAAGCTGCTTGAGGCCTTGCTTCAGGAGTGGCTCAAATCGCAAGCCTTGGAGGGCCTGCGCCTGATGAACTGGTTGCAGGTTCGGACGCCCGAGCAAGTGATGCTGGAGGTACGAATCGCCGAAGTTTCATCGCGTTTGCTCGATAAGCTCGGTATTGACTGGCAGCTTGGAAAAGAGCAACCAATTTCGGCGAGCTTTGGCCAATGGAGCGCGCAAGCGGGGTTCTCGCGTGGTGCAGCAGCGCTTGTTCGGCTGATGCGCGGGGCTTCGGTCCTGGGGGTTGATGCCGAGGCAATGCGCTCGCAATGGCGGCTGCTGGCGCAGCCCAATCTGATGGCACAAAGCGGCAGCGAAGCGCAGTTTTTGTCAGGTGGGAAGGTCTATATCCCGATCTCGATTCAGCAGGGTCAGGGCGATCAGCTGAGCATGAACACCCGCCTAGACGAGCGCGAATATGGGGTAAGCCTGAAATTCACGCCCAGGCTGATGAGCGACGGGCGGATTGAGCTGAGGGTGGCCCCCGAGGTTTCGGAGTTATCGCGCGAAGGCGCGGTGGTGAGCGCGGGTGAACGCACGTCGGTGCTGCCCCTGGTGACCGTTCGTAAGGCTTCGACAACCGTGACCCTTGAGGATGGTGAAAGCTACGTGGTCGGGGGTTTGATCAACTTTGGCGATGAGCAGTCGCGGCGGGGGCTTCCTGGACTGATCGACTGGCCCAGGCTTGGTGGCTGGCTTGCGGGAAACGATCGTCATCAACACCATAGCGAACTGGTGTTTGTGGTCACGCCGCGCCGGCTTGTTCGTGCGCAAGGGGCGGTCTGATGAACTGGCAGGACCGAAGCATTCAACAACGCGCAGTGGAGCGGCTGCTCGGCGAGCATGGTCCGCGTGCGCTGGCCCGGATGTCGACAGACCAGTTGCAAGAGAGCCTGCGCAACGAACTTTCCCGCGAACTGAGCGAACAAAGCGGTGGGCTTGAGCCTGAGCGTTTGCATCGCATTCAGCGCGATTTGATGGGGCTCGGGCCGCTTGAGCCCTTGCTTGCGGACCCGACGATCGGCGATATCCTGGTTAATGGCCCGCAGGCAATCTGGTATGAACGAGAAGGACGGCTGTTTCAAAGTGCCTTGCGCTTTGACGACGAAGCGCAGCTTTTGCGGATCATGGACCGGCTTGTTTCACGAGGTGGCAGGCGCATCGATGAATCCTCACCGATGGCCGATGCACGACTGCCCGACGGCTCAAGGGTCAATGCGGTGGTTCGCCCAGCTGCGGTCGACGGTCCGCAGCTTTCGATTCGACGCTTCATTGGCGGGCCAAGGACGCTTGCGCACTGGGTCGACGCTGGCTCGATGTCGCCGCAAGCGGTAGCAGTGCTTGAGGATTTGGTGAGGCAGCGCCTGAATCTGATCATCAGCGGTGGAACCGGCGCGGGAAAGACCTCCTTGCTCAATGCACTGTCATCCTGCATCGATGCGAGCGAGCGAATTCTCACGCTTGAAGACGCGGCCGAGTTGAAGCTTTCGCAGCCGCATGTGGTGCGTCTTGAGGCGCGTCCTCCCAATCTTGAGGGCAAGGGGGAGATCACCATGCGCATGCTTTTGCGTAATGCGCTTCGGATGCGTCCGGATCGCTTGATCATTGGCGAGGTAAGGGGCGATGAGGTGATCGAATTGCTTGCAGCGCTCAACACCGGCCATCGCGGCTCGATGGGAACCGTGCATGCAAACTCGGCCAACGACGCCCTGGTGCGATTGGCCTCGATGGCGGCAATCGCGCTGGGCCAGTCGCATCCCGACATGCTTGCCTCGCAAATCAGCGCTGCAGTCGATGTGGTGTTGCACCTTGAGCGCAGTGACGATGGCAGGCGACGCCTGCGCAGCATTCATCGCCTGCACCCACAGACTGACTCAGCCGGCACCGCAGCGCGATTGCAGCAGCTTTGGCCTAGGCCGGGCGATAGGTCTGAACCTCACCATCATAGCCAGGCAGAAGCCGCGCACCACAAGCCACAACCCTGTGGGTTGTGAGTCGACTGGCGAGTTGCTCATCGAGCAAAATGCCATCCGCTTGCGCCTCACGTTGCAGTCGCTCAGCGCGATTGACCACTTCGCCGAGCGCCGTGTAGCTGCGACGCATGCTCGTGCCCAGGTCTCCGACCAAGGCCTCGCCGCAGGCCAGGCCAATGCGCTTGGAAAGACCGGGTGATTGTTGAATCGCCAGGGCTGCCATCAGTGCGCGATCGGCGTCCCTGGGCGAAGCAAGTGGTGCTCCCCAAAAGGCCATCAAACCATCGCCGAGGTATTTGTCAAGCGTGCCTCCGTGCTGATGAACAAGGCTGGTCCATGCATCGAGCTGCGAGCGCAGATTCTGGGCAAATGCCTCGGGGCTTTGCTGTCTAGCAAGACGGGTTGACCCGACGGCATCGACAAACATCACCACCAGTTGCTCGCGCGAGGGCGCAAGGCGCTGGGAGGAACCTTCGGCAAGCAGCTGGTCGAGCACATTCGATGGCACGTAATCGGCAAAGAGCCGGCGCAGTCGGCCCGCGGTGTGCCGCTCGCTGCGAAGCCCCCAGCCAAGACTTGTGAGAGCGGCAAGCATGATCCCGATCGGTGGTCCGGCAACCAGTTGCAATTGCTGCGTATCGGTGAGTTTGAGCGCAACCCCGATAAGGATGCTGCTGCCGATGAGGCCCAGCAGCGCCAGGCTCAGGTAGCGTCGATAACGACAACTGATGATCAGCAGCGCGATGCAAACAAGGCTGAGCAACTGGATCAGCGTCCAGGCTCGGATACCAAGCCAGCTTGATTGTTCATGAGGGTCGATCTGCGAAATCTGATCGAGCAGGGCAGCGGTCGCTTGCGCGTGCACAACCACGCCGGCTTGCGAGGCGGCCATCGGGGTAGCGACGCGGTCGCTCACGCCAAGCGCAGACGAACCGATCAGCACGATGGCCCCCCGAAGCGCAGGGATCGGTTCGGCCGACTCGTAGGCCAAGTAAGCGGGTACGCTGAGCCAGGCTCGGTTTGAGCGGGCGTAGGGGATTGACCAAAGGCCTTGCGCATCGCTTGCAAGGTCAAGGACTCCGGTAGAAAGCATCTGACCGGCTGGCCAGCGTGGCGTGATCGAAGCTTTCTCAGGGACCAGCCCCATGCAGGCTAGGACCGCAAGCGACAGGCTCGCGTGCCACTGATCACGGTAGCGCAATAGTGGCGGCAATCGCCTCACCACGCCATCATCTTCCGGCATCCAACTGATGTGCCCGGTGCATCGGGGTTGCAGTCCTGCATGATGGCCGACATGTCCGCTGGCTTCGATGATTGAAACCCCCGATGCAAATACGACCGATGCGGGCCAACTGCTGGTGACTTCGCCGGCATCGGCTGGCTGCGACTGTCCCAAGCCGAAGGCCTGGGACAGCACCAGCGGATGGTTTTGCAAAAGCTGCTGAATCGCGTTGTCGCCCTGGCGATCACGAGCTTCAGGCAAGACCAAATCGAGCCCTGCTGCAGCAACCTGATGGGTGTCAAAGAGGCGGTTGATCAAGCTGGCGAGCACCTTGCGCTCCCAAGGCCAGGAGCCCAGCGCCTTTAAGCTCGCTTCGTCAATATCGACGATCACCACGCGCGATTCGGTCTCATCGCTTGCGCTGACCCGGTGCCACTGATCGCCAAGCAACTCCGCCATCCGCTGCAGCGTTCCTGGCCAGGGCAGGCCGCTAGCGAGGATCAAGCCGAGCAGCCATCCTGCCGCGCCGATCAACAGCGGTACACGCCAAAGCCCCATATCAAGAACTGGCTAGCAGCCGAAGTCGCTCGTGCAATAAGAGTCTGCCCTCAGGCATGGATTCGATGTAGCCCTCGGTTTCAAGCGCCTTCATGACCCTTGAGACCATTTCACGCGAAGCGCCGACCATTTTGGCGATATCCTGCCTTGCGATTCGATCCTTGACCACATAGTTGCCGGCATCGGTTTCCGCGAACTCGAGAAGGACCTGGGCAACCCTGCCGTAGACATCGAGCAAGGCAAGCGTCTCGATGCGCTGGTCGGCCTCACGAAGCCTTTGCACCAGGCCGCGCATGATCCGCAAGCAGACTTCGTTGTTTTGCGCGATCAAGAACTGAAAAGCCTCTTTGGTGATTGCGATGAATTCGCAGGGATCGAGCGTGACGACGGTCGCCGAGCGCGGTTCCTCATCGATAAGGCTCATCTCGCCAAAAAACTCACCGGGCCCAAGAACGGCAAGAATCACCTCTTTGCCCTCGGCATCAGCGCGCTGCACTTTGGCGCGGCCCGAGAGCATCACAAACATACTGTGCGACTGTTCGCCCTCTTGCACCACGATCTTGCCCTTGGCAAAGCTTCTCCGGGTGCTCGATGTTGCAAGGCGCTCAAGCGCACTCTCGTGCAGACCATAAAACAGCGGCACGCGTTTGAGAAAGGCCAGATTACTGGCGATTGCTGCATGGGCCATGCTTGAGATTGTGCAACACTTCGAGCTTGCCTTGCCAATCGTTCTAACATCTCTTAGGAGTTCTCCGCCATGCCCTTGATTCAGGTCAGCTTGTTTGAAGGACGAAGCCTCGAGCAAAAACGCGCTTTTGCTGAACAACTCACCCGGGTGGCGACTGAAACCCTGGCCTGTTCGCCGGAATCGGTCGATATCATTTTTGCAGATATCAAAGCTTCAGACTGGGCAACCGCAGGTCGTTTGCACAGCGATAAACCGGCTTGATCGCCCGTATTCTTGCGCTTGCCGCGCCCTCGGCGGCGGTATCGGCGGCGCAAGTTTTTACCCAATTTGTCGAGACCTTGCTGGCTGCGCGGCTCGGAACCGATGCACTGACCGCTTGGTCGATCGCGCTGCCCTTTTCTCTTTTACTGCAGCAAACCTCTGCAGGTGCGATGGGCGGTGGTGTGTCGTCTGCAATCGCCCGAGCCCTCGGCGCGGGCGACAGCCTTGAGGCCAGCGCGCTGGTCAAACACGCCTTATGCATTGCGCTGATCGCGGGCCTTCTTTTTGCGATCCCGCTTAGCCTCTTGCTGCCCTGGCTTGTTGCACGGCTCGCGAGTGAGGAAATCGCCGAGTTGCATCGCTTTTATCCACTTGCTGCCTTCGGACTTGCCGCGGTCCCCGCCTGGCTTGTGAACACCTGCGCGGCAATCCTTCGCGGTGGCGGGCAGCACCGGATTGTGGGGCGCCTGATGGTGGCCGCGTGGCTCGTCCTTTGCTTGCTGATGCCGCTTTTTTCGCTCGTTCTGGATTTCGGACTCGCAGGCCTTGGACTTGCTCAGGCGCTGGTCTTTTCGGTTGCGGCCTGGCTGATGTGGCAAAAGCTGCGCACAGGACAAGCGGGTTTTTTTCCGGATCTGACGATCCGTGTACAGCTGGTCTTGTTCAAAAAAATCCTCGCTGTGGGCCTGATCGCCTGTGGGCTTGCGCTGATTGCCAACTTCACCACCTTTTTGGTGAACGCCCGCCTGGCAAGCTTCGGAACAGCCCATGTGGCCGCTTACGGGATTGCCGCAAGGATCGAGTTTTTGATGGTGCCGGTCTCATTCGCGGTGGGCGCAGCGCTAACTGCGCTTGTTGGCCATGCGGTCGGTTCGGGCAATTGGCAAGAGGCAAGACGAATCGCCTGGAGCGGCGCATTCATGGTGCTTTGCGTGACGCTGCCCTTTGGCCTGTGGGTTGCCATCTGGCCCGAGGCGCTTGCGGCGCTCTTGACCACCGACTTAGCGGTACGCGAGCAGGCAACCCGTGCCCTGTCTTTTCTTGGTTGGGGACTGGCGCCGTTTTCCGTGGGTATGACGCTTTACTTCGCTGCGCAAGGCGCAAATCGCATGCAAGGTCCTTTGTTTGCTGGATTATGTCGGATCATGATCGCGGTGCTGTTGGGTTCCTGGTTTGCAGGTCCGCTTGCCCTCGGTGCAAGCGGCTACTACCTGGCTGTGGCCTGTTCGATCGCTGCCTACGGTTTGGTGGTTGCCCTGTCGGTGCGGCCCGGAGTTTGGGCGCAGCGACAAGGCAAAACGCTTAATGCTTGAGGATGCGCAGCAAATTGGAGTGGTCATCGGTAAAGACCCCAACGTCGTCGCGCAACTTAATTTGCTTGGCTTCCTTAAAAGCAGGGTGCTCAAAAAGGGCCTTGTTTTTTGTCATCACGATTTGATCGGTATTCAAATACCAACGTTCTGGCCCTGTTTTGAAATCCGGGCTGTCCTCAATCAGAACCGCTTGCAGACCGAAGGCGTCGGCCAAACGTTTCGCAACTGGCTGTAAGTCGACAAAGCGATTGGTTGCCTGAAACACGATGACGCCGCCCGGCGCCAGATGTTTGACGTAGGCTGCCATCGCTTCTTTGGTCAACAGATGCATGGGAATCGAATCGCCTGAAAACGCATCAACCGCCAGCACATCGTACTGGCGTGGTGCTTCACGTTCGAGCGCTAGCCTGCCGTCACCGAGAACAATCTCATAGGGCGCCTTCATGCGTTGAAGAAAACTGAACTCTTTCTTAGCGAGTCTGACCACCGCCGGATTGATTTCATAAATTACCCACTGATCGCCCTCTTTGGCGTAGGCAGCAAGTGCACCTGCGCCCAGGCCGATCAGTCCGACCCGTTTGGGACCCTCAGGCATAGCCTCAAAGAGTCGCCCGTAGCCACTGCCAGGGCTGTAGTAAGTCGCAGGCATCATCTCAAAGGGCTCACCCTGGAGTTGTCCGCCATGGTTGATTGCGCCGTGCAACATGTAGCGAAAGCCGGGCTCAGAAGGGTAATCCCGGGTGCGGACAACGCCATAGAAATTGCGCTCCATCTCGCGAATCCCCAAGCGGTAGTCATCAAGCTGCTGGTTAATCAGCACCAGCACCCCGATCAGCAGCCCGCCGCTGCCCAGGCGCCAGAACCAAGCCGCCTGCAAGCTGCGCCATAAAAGCATCGCCGCAACACCGGCAACGGTCAGGTGTAACTCGTAATAGCCATCCAGCAGCAAAGGCGCTGCGATCGCAATCGAGAGCGCACCGAGTGCGCCGCCCAAGGACATCGCCAGAAAAAAACCGGTAAGGCGGCTCGGGTGCGGCTTGAGGGAAGCGAGCTCACCGTGACAAAACATGCAGACGACAAAAAGTCCTGCGGCGTAAAGTCCTGAGACTTGAAAGAGTGCGAGCGAGTCAGCGAAATAAACCATCGCAGGCAAACTCAAGGCTGCAACCGATCCCCAGAACCCTCGGTGATACCAGCTTGGGCGATCAAAGCAAATGATAAAACTCACCAAATACAGCGCCAGCGGCATGACCCAAAGAAAGGGGACCGAGGAGATGTTTTGGGTGAGGTGATTGGTCACGGCAAGCAAGGTTGCCGAGCCCAGAGCCGATAGGAGAACCCAGGCAAGGCGTACAGAAAGGGCAGGCTGGGGGGCGGATCCTGTCTGCTCCGAGGGCGTGATTGAAGCCGAAGGCTCGGTTTGGCGAAGGGACTTCAGACCTACCCAAACGCAAAGCAGGGCAAACATCGCGTAGGCAACCGACCAGATCTGTGCGGTCTCGCGGCCGCCGAAAAAGGGTTCGATCAAGGTCGGGTAACCGAGCAAAGCGGCCAGCGACGCAGCGTTTGACAGGGCGAATAGTCGATACGGCACGGCTTGTCGAAAGCTGCGCCAGTACCAGGCCTGGATCAAGGGCGTGGTGGTCGACAACAACACGTAGGGTAAACCGATGGTTGCAAGCAGCAGACCAAGGATTTGCAAAATCGGATCTTCATCGCCTTGTGGCTTCCAGGCTTCACTTGCGATGATCGGAAGGCTAAGCAGTGAGAGCGCAAGTAAAACCGCGTGCAGACCAACTTGCCGCTTTGCGCTAAGGCCTTGAACGCTGCGGTCAGCGTAGGCGTAGCCTGCGAGCAGCAGGCTTTGGAAAAACAACATGCAGGTGTTCCACACCGATGCCGACCCGCCAAACCAGGGCAAGATCTGCTTGGCAATTAGCGGTTGGACGAGAAACAGCAAAAAGGCAGACAGAAAAATCGTGAGGGCGTAGGGGAGCATGATGCACGCGAGTTTGATGAGCCAATTGATGCAGTGCGCCCAGTGCAAGCGACTGCGTTTCCCTTTGTATGCCCTTAGCGACAGGGGCGGCGCGAGGCTGTGAAAAAGGCAAGCGCGAGGCTTGCCTTATCGGTTCAGGGCGGTTCCTCTGGGGTTTCAGGCGAAGTTCTTTTCGGCAAATTCCCAGTTCACCAGCGCCCAAAAGCCGTTGAGATAGTCGGGGCGTCGATTGCGGTGATCGATGTAGTAGGCGTGCTCCCACAAGTCGCAAGTGAGCAAGGCGGTATCGCCATGGGTGATTGGCGTTGCGGCATTGCTGGTGTTGACGATATCAAGGCTGCCGTCGGCTTTTTTGACCAGCCACGTCCATGACGAACCGAAGTTACCGATCGCGCTCTTGGTGAAGGCTTCCCGAAAGGCGGCAAAGCTGCCCCATTGGTGGTCGATGGCAGCGGCTAAGGCGCCGCTTGGCTCGCCGCCACCGTCGGGCTTCATGCTGTTCCAGTAAAAGCTGTGGTTCCAGACCTGCGCTGCGTTGTTGAAAATCCCGCCCGAGGACTTCATCACGATATCTTCGAGCGTCGATTGTTCGAACTCGGTGCCTTTGATGAGGTTATTGAGGTTGGTCACATAGGTCTGGTGATGCTTGCCGTAGTGGAATTCAAGGGTTTCTTTTGAGATATGCGGGGCAAGAGCGTCCATCGCATAAGGCAGTTGGGGTAGTGCGTGTTCCATGAACAGTTTCTCCAGATAAATAGGTTGCGCAATCGGTACGGAAGCGGCGAAAGTGTACCGGTCAAAAGCTCTCGGTGCCGAATGTCCCCCTGTAAGTTTGAGCTAGGGCTGCTTGCTGCTCGGCTCTTAACGCATCCAATCCAAGGATAGCTTGTGGAACGGAGCTTTAACCGAGTCGGCCCGCTTCGTGTACCTTGCAGTCTCTTTTTGCAGCCTTGGAGCTTGCTATGCCGAGCATCATGCCCGAAGGGGCACTCGCCCGATTCCGGGTGCTTGATCTGTCGCAGGTGCGGGCAGGGCCGACCTGCGTGAAGCAGCTTGCTGATTTTGGTGCTGACGTGATCAAGGTGGAGCCTGCCGAATCCACCGGCCGGCCTGACACCATGACCGGCGAGCGCGATGGGCATGATTTTCAGAATTTGCACCGCAACAAGCGCTCGGTCACACTCAACCTGAAGCACCCCAAAGGGCTCGAACTTTTTTTGGGATTGGTCAAGACAGCCGACGTGGTGGTCGAAAACTTCCGGCCGGATGTGAAAGATCGCCTTGGCATCGACTACGCATCGCTGAGCAAGGTCAACCCTCGGATCATTTTGGGGAGCATCTCCGGCTTCGGTCAAGATGGACCTTATCGCGACCGCCCTGGCTTTGATCAAATCGCGCAGGGTATGAGCGGTCTGATGAGCGTGACCGGTCCGGTTGACGGCGAGCCGATGCGTGCAGGCGCCGCTGTTTGTGATATGGCTGCGGGTCTATTTTGTGCGCTTGGCATCCTGACCGCTTTGCTTGAACGCGAGCAATCGGGTCGGGGCCAATGGGTGCAATCCTCGCTGCTGCATGCTGGAATTGCCCTGATGGATTTCCAGGCGGCGCGTTATTTGATCGATGGCGAAGTACCGCGTTCGGTGGGTAATGATCATCCGACGGGCATGCCCACCTCGACTTATCCCACCTCTGACGGCTACGTCAACATCGGGGCTTCGGGCGAGGCGATGTGGCTTACGCTTTGTGAGGCGCTCGATTGCAGCGAACTCATTCGCGATGAGCGATTTGCAAGCAATGCGCTGCGTTCAAAGCATCGGGTGGCGCTCAACGCCTTGCTGGCCGAAGCCTTTCGCAAGGGCAGCAAGGCGCACTGGATTGAAAAGCTCAACCGAGCCGGTGTGCCCTGCGGTCCGATTTACCGTGTGGACGAGGTTTTTGCCGATCCCCAGGTCCAGCACGGGCAGATTGCCGAGGCTGTCAAACACCAAACCCGTGGTGAAATTCGGCTCATTGCTCAGGCCGCAAGCTTAAGCCGCACACCGGCGCGCATTGCCAGGCCAATCGCCTTGCGCGGCGAGGATAATCAGGCGGTCCTGGGCGAACTCGGCTTATCACCGCAAGCGATTGAAGCGCTGAAGTCCGACGCTGTGCTCTAGCGCAGCTTCATCGCTTCAGCGCGGCTTCATCGCTTGCACCCAGCATGGCTGGGTTTTGAAAGGCCCAAGCCTCGCCGCAGGCATGTCAACCAGGAGGATCGAATGTGAACGGGACAGTGTTTAGCAGGCAACAAGGCGCCATTCGAAGTCTTGTCATCAGTAATCCGAGCAAACGAAACGCGATGTCACGCGGCATGTGGGAGTCGCTTGCCGAACTGATCGGGCAGGCTGATGCTGATCCGTCGGTTCGGGTGATTGTGCTGCAAGGCGATGGTGAGCAGGCCTTCGTTTCGGGTGCCGATATTTCGACCTTTGAATCGCAGCGCACAAACCCCGACGATCAGCGTCGTTTCAGCGAAGCCGTGGAGGCCGCTTACGCAGCGCCCGGGCGCGCAAGCAAGCCGGTGATCGCGAAAATCCGGGGTATTTGCTTTGGCGGTGGACTCGGGCTTGCGGCAGCCTGCGATTTGCGCATCGCTTCGGATGACGCACGGTTTCGAATGCCGGCTGCGCGTCTTGGTCTGGGATACGGCGCTCCTGGTGTTGCGCGATTTATGTCGGTCATAGGCCTTGCGAATACGCTCGATATCTTTATGACGGCGCGGATTTTTGAGGCAGGCGAAGCGCTTCGGATGGGATTACTCCGCGAGGTGGTTCCGGTCAGCGCGCTTGACCCGCATGTGGATGCGCTTGCAGCGTCAATCGCAGAAAACGCACCGCTGACGATTGCCGCACTCAAGTGCGCTGCGCGCGCCATCAGCAGCGCAAGTCTCGGGGAGATCGCAACCCGACCGGAGGTGCTGGAGGCTCTGGCACGCTGTGAGCGAAGTGATGATTATCGCGAAGGTGCCAAAGCCTTTATGGAAAAGAGAACACCGAATTTTCAGGGTCGTTGAGATGCTGAGCATGGAAAGCCTGCGGGAGCAATTGCCCGTTTTTGTACAAGAAATCCAGGCAAGCGTATTGACTGCGCCTGAGGATATGGCCCCGCATCTGATCGATTGGCGCAAGCGGATGCGCGGGTATGCGTTGGCGGTGGTTATGCCCGAAAACACGGAATCGGTCGCTGCCGTGGTGCGCTGGTGTGTCGAGCACCGGGTTGCGATGGTTCCGCAAGGCGGCAACACCGGTTTGAGCGGCGGCAGTGTGCCCGATCAATCAGGGCGCTCGATCGTGTTGTCCTTGGCAAGGATGAAGTCGATTCGCGCGCTTGACCCGGTGAACAACACCGTCACGGTCGAAGCTGGCTGTGTCCTCAAGCAGGTTCAGGAAGCAGCGCAGGCAGCCGGCAAGCTATTCCCTTTGTCGCTGGCTGCAGAGGGCTCGTGCACCATCGGGGGCAATTTATCGACCAACGCAGGCGGTGTTCAAGTGTTGCGCTATGGCAATGCGCGTGAACTCTGTCTCGGTCTGGAGGTTGTCACTGCCGACGGTGAAATTTGGAACGGTTTGCGCGGTTTGCGCAAGGACAACACCGGTTACGATTTGCGCGATCTTTTCATCGGGGCCGAAGGAACACTTGGCATCATCACCGCGGCGGTCTTGAAGCTTTATCCAGAACCGGCAGCGCGGCGCTGCGCCCTCATCGGTTTGGACAGCACCGAGAAAGCGCTGGCCCTGCTTGCCTTGGCGCAAAGCCGGATCGCTGACGTGCTTACGGGCTTTGAGCTTTTATCTGAATTTTGTATCGAGCTGGTGACACGACATTTCCCCGCCTGTCGGCGGCCGCTGCAGGGAAAGCATCGATGGTATGTTTTATTAGAACTTTCTAGTGCGCAAAACGATGCTGATGCAGCGCATCTGCTCGAAGCCCTGCTTGGCGAAGCGATTGAACAAGGACTGGCAGAAGATGCTGCCATGTCCGAGAGCCTGGCACAGTTCAAGGCGATTTGGGCGCTTCGCGAATATGTCTCCGAGGCGCAAGCTGCCGAAGGGAAAAACATCAAACACGATATTTCGGTGCCGATTTCTGAAATTCCCCGCTTTATCCGCCAAACGGATGAGGCCTTGCAACAGGCACATCCGGGCATCCGCATGGTGTGTTTCGGGCATCTTGGCGACGGAAACCTGCACTACAACGTTTCGCCCCCCGAGACCATGCAAGGCGAGGCCCACGAAGATGCATTCCTGAAACTTCAACCGTCGATCAATCAGATTACGCACGATGCGGTTGCCGCATGCGGCGGCTCGGTGTCTGCCGAACATGGCCTTGGAACCTTGCGTCGCGATGAAGCGGCGCGTTACAAATCGGCAGTGGAGTTGAGATTGATGCGCCGAATCAAGAAGGCGCTCGACCCGCTCGGTTTGCTCAACCCAGGCAAAGTACTCAAACCCTTTGAGACGCTTGAGAAAGAGGCACCATGAAGATTGCGGTCGTCGGTCTTGGCGCGATGGGCGGCCTTATAGCCGCAAAACTCGTTCAAGCAGGCCATCAGGTGCAAGCGCTGGCGCGAGGAAAAACCTTGCAGGCGGTTCAGACCCATGGCTTGCAGCTTGAGCAGGCCGAAGGTCTGCTGCGGGTTGATCTTGTTGTGAGCGATCAAGCGGAGAGGCTTGGCAAGCATGATCTGGTGATCGTTGCTGTCAAGGCGCAAGCCCTTGCGGGACTTGCCGGATCGATCGCTAGCTTGCGTGCTGACGATGGCGTGGTGCTCACCGCCATGAATGGTGTGCCCTGGTGGTTTTTTCAGGGTTTGGGTGGTTCGCTAAACGGTCTCAAACTTAAAACGGTCGATCCCGAGGGTCTGCTTGATCGGTCGATTCCTCATCAGGCCATTATTGGCGCTGTCTTGCATATGAGCGCCTCAACACCGGCACCCGCAAAGGTGTTGCACGCCATGGGTTCGCGCATCATTGTGGGTGAACCCGGAGGTGGCAGTTCGCAACGCCTTGAGGCCCTGACCCATTTGCTGCGCTCGGTAGGCTTTGCGGCCGAGGCTTCGATGCGTATTCAGGACGATATCTGGTTCAAGCTCTGGGGCAATATGACGATGAATCCGGTGTCGGCGATCACGGGCGCCACCATCGATAAGATTCTTGATGACCCGGCGGTGTACCGACTTTGCGTTGATGTGATGCAAGAGGCCAGGCTGCTGGGTGAAAGCTTTGGCTGTTGTATCGATCAAACGCCACAGGAGCGCCAAGCGGTCACCCGCCAATTGGGGGCGTTTAAGACCTCGATGCTGCAAGATGTTGAAGCCTCGCGGCCGGTCGAACTTGATGCGCTGTTGACCGTGGTACACGAAATCGCCAGGCAACTGGCGGTGGAAACTCCCTGGATTGATGCGCTGCTTGGACTGAGTCGGCTCACGATGCAAACCCGCGGTCTTTATCCGCACACCTAAAAAGGTTCAGAGAACAATGAGTGGATACAAGGCATTTGATTTAAGTGGCCAGGTCGCCTTGATCACCGGTGGCAATTCGGGCATTGGCTTAGGCATGGCCCAAGCGGTCGCAGAGGCGGGGGCCGATGTGGTGATCTGGGGAACCAATGCCAGCAAGAATGCCCAGGCGCTTGAAGCACTGGCGCATACCGGCCGCAGGCTTCGCGCCTTTCAGTGTGATGTTTCAGTCGAATCACAGGTCGAGGCGATTTTTGAACGAAGTCTTGCCGAGATGGGCAAGATTGATGCTTGTTTTGCCAACGCCGGGGTGGGCGGTGGCGGCAAGAAGTCCTTCGTGGAAATGACAGCCGAGGAGTGGCGGCGGGTGATGGCGGTGAATTTAGATGGCGCTTTTTATACCTTTCGGGCCGCAACGCGGCACTTGGTTGAGCGCGGTGAAGGCGGACGCCTGATTGGCACCGCGTCACTTGCAGCGATTGAAGGCGCTGCCCGCAATGAACACTATGGCGCAACCAAGGGCGGCATGGTCAGCATGATTCGGGCCCTGGCGGTCGAATTTGCTCGCTATGGCATCACTGCAAATGCTGTGCTTCCGGGTTGGATTGCAACCGATATGACCGCCGGACTCACCAGCAACGAAAAGTTTGCCGACAAGGTCTTACAACGCGTGCCGATGCGGCGTTGGGGCGAGGGCGAGGATTTCGGTGGCATTGCGGTGTACTTGATGAGCAAGGCCTCGGCGTTTCACACCGGCGATTCCTTCTTGATCGACGGTGGCTACGCGCTTTACTGAACCAGCGCCTTCGGCATGCATGCGCTCTTTTCGGTCGGCTGGGGTTCACGCCGCTGAAGAATTTCAACCCCATATTTGGCTGCGGTCAATTCGGCCAGGATCGAGATCGCCATTTCCGGCGGTGTCTTGGCACCGATAAAGAGCCCCACCGGTCCGTACAGGCGGGCGATCTCTTCCTCGCTCAGGTCAAAAAGCTTAAGCCGCTCTTTGCGTTTGGCGGTGTTGGCGCGCGACCCCAATGCGCCGATGTAAAAGGCAGGCGACTTGAGCGCTTCAATCAGCGCCATGTCGTCAAGCTTGGGATCGTGGGTGAGTGCCACCACAGCGCTATGTTGATCGATGCCGAGCCGAAGCAGTTCATCGTCGGGCATACCGCGTGAGAACTCAACGCCAGGAAATTGAATGCCTTCGGCGAATTCATCGCGCGGGTCGATGACAACGATCTGGTAATCGGCAGCAAGTGCCATTTGGCATAAATACTGGGACAGTTGTCCTGCGCCGATCATGATCAGCCGCCAACGGGGTCCGTGAACGCAACGCATACGCCTGCCATCGAACCGGAAGTGATCAGCGCGATTCGCGTCGCGGATTTCAAAGCGGCCGCTTGTCAGGTCGAGTTCGCGAAGACTCATGCGTTTTTCCGCGACCCGACTGCGCAAGTGCTTTAAGCCTTCCAAACTAGGGTGGGGTTCCACAACCACGCGTACGCTGCCGCCGCAAGGCAAACCAAAACGCGCCGCCTCTTCTTTGCTTACCCCGTAGAGCAGGGTTTGCGGCGTGGATGCGGGCATGATCTCGGTTTGTACCCGCGCAATCAAATCATCCTCCACGCATCCTCCCGACACCGATCCGATCACCTGGCCGTCGTCACGGACTGCAAGCCAGGAGCCGACTGGCCGCGGTGAGGAACCCCAGGTTTCGACCACGGTCACCAGGGCAACCCGGCGCCCCTGTTCCATCCAGCCGATGCAGGTATTCAGTACGGAAAAGTCAGTGCTGTCCATCGATTCGTTCCATTGGTGCGGTTTATCGAGTCAAATGATTGAACCTTCCGATGGTAATGCGACTATCATCGAGTGTCTCGAAAGGAGTACGCGCATGCAGGTTGTGTTGGAAAAAGAATACCCGGTTGCTGCGCCGCTTGATGCAGCCTGGCTGGTGCTTTCGGACGTTCAGGCGCTTGCAAGTTGCATGCCGGGGGCAAGCATCACCGAAAAAGTTGACGACCGTCACTTCAAGGGCCAGGTCAAAGTCAAAGTAGGGCCGGCGAGCGCCAATTTCGGCGGCGATATCGAACTCAAGGGCCTTGACGCTACCGAGCGCCAAATCCAGATGCTCGGCAAAGGTGCGGACAAGGGCGGATCGTCAGCGAGCATGGACCTCACCGCCCGTCTCGTGGCGGTTGACGACGCCAGCTGCAAGCTGGTGGGTAAAGCTGAGGTCACGGTGACTGGGAAATTTGCCCAGTTTGGCGGGCGGATGATGAATTCGGTCTCGGATATGATCCTGGGCCAGTTCGCTCAAAATTTTTCCAACCGGGCGCAATTGCAGGCGATGCAAAGGCCAGGGCCAGAAGCGGCCGGCACATCCGCATCGTCCGCAAGCTCCGGCACGACGGGTGCTCAGTCCCATACTGATGCGCATCACGCAGCTACCAGCGCAAGCGACTCTGCCCTGGCTCCCGCTGGGGCAAACCCGGTTGCACCGAGCCAGGAACTCAATGCGCTAGCGATCGTCTGGGGCCTAATCAAGCGGTTTTTCGCCGGACTTTTCGGATCGTCGAAATGATGCAGGCGATGCAAAGTCTGCTGGCTTAAATCTGCGCTGAACTTTTTGCATGGACCATCACGCATACATCGTGGGTGCTTACGAACACCCGACAAGAAAGGCGCCCGATAAGTCGGTTGCACAGCTGCACGCCGAGTCTGCCAAGGGTGCGCTTGAAGACGCTGGTTTGCGGCTTGAGGACGTTGATGGGTACTTGTGTGCCGGCGATGCGCCCGGACTTGGGCCGCTCAACATGATCGATTACATCGGCATCAATCCCCGATTCGTCGACAGCACCGACACCGGCGGTTCGTCGTATCTGGTGCACGTCGCCCACGCCGCTCAGGCGATCGCTGCGGGGCGTTGCGATGTGGCGCTGATCACGCTTGCGGGTCGTCCCCGATCAGAGGGCTCGAGCGGATTGCTGCCGCGCAACTGGGGTGAGAACCTTCCGGATGCGCCCTTTGAAGCACCCTTTACCTTTGTGACCGTCAATGCCTATGCGATGGCCGCAATGCGGCATAGGTATGAATTCGGTACCACCCTTGAGCAAATGGCCTGGGTAAAGGTTGCCGCATCGCATCATGCCCAGCACAACCCGCATGCGATGCTGCCTCAGGTGGTCACGGTGCAGGATGTGATGGAATCGCCCATGATTTCAGATCCCTTGCGGCGACTCGATTGCTGTGTGGTAAGCGATGGCGGCGGCGCGCTTGTGGTGACCCGGCCGGAAATTGCCCGTTCGCTCAAGCGGCCGCTGGTGCGGGTGATCGGAGCCGGTGAAGCCGTCAAAGGACCCGCGGGTGGCTACTTTGACCTGACCTTCAGCGCCGGACGCTGGTCGGGGCAGCGCGCCTTTGAAGCGGCCGGCGTGAAACCCGCAGACATTCAGTATGCATCGATCTACGACAGTTTTACGATCACCGTCATCATGCAACTGGAAGACCTTGGGTTTTGCGCCAAGGGCGAAGGGGGGCGATTCGTCTCCGATGGCAACCTGATTTCAGGCGTTGGCAAACTGCCCTGTAATACCGACGGTGGTGGGCTTTGTAACAATCATCCGGCCAACCGGGGCGGTATCACCAAGGTGATTGAAGCTGTGCGTCAGTTGCGTGGTGAGGCCCATCCCGCGGTTCAGGTCCCGAATTGCCAACTGGCACTGGCCCACGGGACTGGCGGCACCCTGTCGGGTCGCCATGCTGGGGCAAGCTTGATCATGGAGCGCCTGTGACCTCAAACGAACAACGCGCCATCCCTTACACCGCGCCGCGCATCCTTGGCGATCAAGCCGCGTTCTGGGAGGCCGCAAAAGAGGGCCGTTTCCTCATCCGGCGTTGCCTGGACTGTGCACGAACCCATTGGTTTCCCCGTTCGCTTTGCCCTTTTTGCATGGGCGAAACCGCTTGGGAGCAAGCCAGTGGCCGCGGTGAGATTTATACCTACAGCATCACCCGCAAAGCCTTGCCTCAGCCCTTTGTCATCGCCATCGTGACCCTTGATGAGGGTCCGCGCATGATGACGCATATCGTGGACTGTGATCCGGAGTCTGTACGGATTGGGCAAAAGGTGGCCTTGGTGTTTAAAGCAAGCGAAGGCGATGGGCCGCCATTGCCAATGTTCAAACCGGTCAACATATCATCCTAGATCCAAGCCTGAAGGGAGATTCGTCATGAACCAGCCTGTTGCGGAATTTGCCAACCTTCACCCCGACGTTCGCGGGCTGAACCCCGAGTCCTATTGGCTGCCTTTCACACCAAACCGGCACTTCAAGGCCTCGCCGCATGCGCGAACGATGGTGTCGGCAAGCGGGCCTTATTACACCAATGCGATTGGTCATCAACTTTTCGACTGCTTATCGGGCATGTGGTGCAGCCCCTTGGGCCATGCGCATCCGAAAATCGTTGAAGCGGTGACGAAACAGGTCTCGACCCTTGATTACTCGCCTGCTTTTCAATGTGCAGCCCCGCCAACGCTCAAGCTTGCCGAAAAGGTGGCGGACATGGCGCCGGTTGGCATGGATCATGTCTTCTTTACCTCTTCGGGCTCTGAAGCGGTAGACACCGCGTTGAAGATCGCCCATGCCTTTCACCGTTGCAAGGGCGAAGCCACCCGCTTTCGGATGATCGGTCGCGAACGCGGCTACCATGGCGTCGGTTTTGGCGGCATCTCGGTAGGCGGGATTCCGGCCAACCGCAAAGCCTTTGCATCGCTGATGCTCAACGGGGTGGATCACTTGCCGCACACCCATAAGCTTAGCGAGATGGCATTTTCAAAAGGCCAACCAATCTGGGGTGCGCATCTGGCTGAGGACCTTGAGCGCATGGTTCTTTTGCACGACGCCTCAAGCATTGCTGCGGTGATTGTGGAACCGGTACAAGGATCGACTGGCTTGCTGGTGCCGCCGGTGGGCTACTTGCAAAAACTGCGCGAGATTTGCACCCGACACGGGATCTTGTTGATTTTTGACGAGGTCATCACCGGTTTCGGCCGCTTGGGCACGAGCTTTGCAGCCCAGCGCTTTGATGTGATGCCCGACATGATCACTTTTGCCAAAGCGATCACCAATGGCGTGATTCCTTTGGGCGGCGTCATCGTTCGCAAAGATATTTACGACGCTTTCATGCATGGGCCGGAGTTTGTGATCGAACTCTTTCACGGCTACACCTACTCGGGTCATCCGATGGCCACTGCCGTCGGCCTTGCCACCCTTGAGGTCATGAAGCAAGAAGGCCTCATTCAGGCCAGCGCAGCGCTTGAACCGGTGCTTGCCGACGCGGTCCACAGTCTGCGCGATCTGCCCGAGGTGATCGATATTCGAAACATTGGTTTTGCAGCGGCGATCGACCTCAAGCCGATTGAGGGCAAACCCGGTTTGCGCGCAACCTCGGTCTTTGAGGCTGGCCTGCGCTCAAATCTGCTGTTGCGATTTACCGGGGACACCATTGCCATGGCGCCCCCGTTTATCAGCGCTGAAAAACAGGTCCGAGCGATGATTGACTCGTTGCGCCAACTGATTGTGCAAACCCGACCCTGAGGTGACAACGACAATGAATACGCGACAAAGCACTGCAACGATTACGCACTGGGTTGACGGCAAGCTCTATCAGGGTCGTTCAAGCCGACATGCGCCGGTCTACAACCCGGCCCTGGGTGCTGTAGCAAACGAGGTTTCGCTTGCCGATGCGCACGACGTTGACGTCGCGGTGCAATCGGCGTACAAGGCCTTTGCAGTCTGGGCCGACACCTCGGCCTTGCGTCGCGCGCGGGTGATGTTCAAATTCAAAGAACTGATTGAAAAGCATCACGATGATCTGGCTGCCTGCATTACCCGCGAGCATGGCAAAGTGTTCAGTGATGCCAAAGGCGAGGTGGTGCGGGGACTTGAGGTGGTCGAGTTTGCCTGTGGTGCTCCCCAGCTGCTCAAGACTGCGCACAGCGATCATGTGGGCGGTGGAATCGACAACTGGCACCTTCGCCAGCCGCTGGGGGTTTGCGTTGGGATCACACCCTTTAATTTCCCCTTCATGGTGCCGCTGTGGATGATTCCGCTTGCGCTGGTGACAGGCAATACCTTTGTGCTCAAGCCCTCGGAGCGTGACCCTTCGGCGTCGCTGATGATTGCTGATCTTTTGCATCGGGCAGGCCTACCCGATGGAGTCTTCAATGTTGTGCAGGGCGACAAAGAGGCGGTTAATGCTTTGTTGCATCACCCGCTTGTTCAAGCGGTCAGTTTCGTCGGATCCACGCCGATTGCCCAATACATCCACCAGGAAGCGAGTGCGCGCGGCAAGCGTGTACAGGCACTCGGTGGTGCAAAAAACCATCTGGTGGTGATGCCCGATGCCAATCTGGACCAGGCGGTTGATGCCTTGATCGGTGCAGCCTATGGTTCCGCAGGCGAACGCTGTATGGCGATTTCGGTGGCCGTGGCTGTCGGCGACATCGCCGATTCGCTGGTCGCGGCGCTGGCCGTTCGTACCAAGGCTCTGGTTGTGAAAGACGGCATGGAAGCGGATGCCGAAATGGGACCCCTGGTCACCGCCCAGCATCGCGCAAAGGTCGAAAGCTATGTGGCTCAAGGTCTTGCCGAGGGTGCAAAGCTGATTGTGGACGGACGCGGCATGCGTGTGGCAACCCGTGAGGACGGTTTTTTCCTCGGGGGTTGCCTCTTTGATCAGGTCAGCGAATCCATGCGCATTTACCAGGAGGAGATCTTCGGTCCGGTGCTTTGCGTGGTTCGTGTGAAGGATTTTGCCCAGGCACTCGAATTGGTGAATCGTCATGAATTTGGAAACGGTGTCTCAATTTATACATCCGATGGCGGCATTGCCCGCGAGTTCTCAAGGCGTGCTCAGGTCGGTATGATTGGTATCAACGTTCCAATTCCTGTTCCCATGGCCTGGCATTCGTTCGGCGGTTGGAAGCGCAGCCTTTTTGGCGACCACCATGCCTATGGTGAGGAAGGCATCCGCTTTTACACCCGCTATAAGAGCATCATGCAGCGCTGGCCTGAAGCGATTGCCAAGGGCGCTGAGTTTGTGATGCCGACGATGAAGTAGTGTGTTTCCTGACCCCGAACTGCAGTCGGTCGGCACCTAAACGATGAATTTTATCAAAAAAAGAACGATCTGGCTTATGCGAATCATCGGCTAGGATGAGTCCATTGACAAAAGACCCGCAAGCCAGTGGCCTTGAGAGTGAAGCGGGCATTGAGGGTTTGCATCGCGGGCTTGCCCACTACGGCGATCGTGAGTTTTCATTGTTTTTGCGCAAAGCCTTCATCAAAGGTGCGGGCTTCAGTGACGATGCGCTCGAGCGCCCGGTGATCGGAATCATCAACACCCAAAGCGGCTTTAACCCATGCCATGGCAATGCACCGCAATTGATTGAGGCCTTGCGTCGTGCCGTGCTGCTCGGTGGCGGTCTTCCGGTTGAATTCCCCACAATTTCGGTTCATGAGAGCTTTTCAAATCCCACCTCGATGTACTTGCGCAATTTGATGTCGATAGACACCGAGGAAATGATTCGCGCACAACCGATGGACGCGGTGGTGATGATCGGGGGCTGCGACAAGACGGTGCCCGCGCAATTGATGGGGGCATGCTCAGCCGATGTTCCCGCTGTTTCGCTTGTCACCGGTTCGATGCTGACCGGCTCGCACCGCGGCCAGCGCGTCGGTGCCTGCAGTGATTGCCGGCGCTTTTGGGCGTCTTATCGGGCGCAAGCCATTGATGAGCAAGAGATCAAGGCGGTCAACAATCAGCTGGTTGCAAGCGTGGGCACCTGCTCGGTCATGGGTACAGCAAGCACCATGGCGATTCTGACCGAGGTGCTTGGGATGATGGTACCCGGCGGGGCCTCAGCGCCTGCGGTCACCGCTGATCGGATCCGTGTGGCTGAAAACACCGGAAAGCTTGCGATTGAGATCGCCCGGTCGCGGATGCGTCCTGCGCG
This sequence comes from Burkholderiales bacterium UBA2459, assembly GCA_002342365.1. GTDB lineage: Bacteria > Pseudomonadota > Gammaproteobacteria > Burkholderiales > Burkholderiaceae_E > UBA3064. Next base: position 48,992 of record DDPV01000049.1, read on the forward strand.
CGTGCTCAACCAAAAGTCCATCGACAATGCGCTACGGGTGCTGCTTGCAATCGGCGGCTCAACCAATGCGGTGATTCATCTGAGCGCCGTGGCGGGTCGGCTCGGGCTTGTGGTGCCGCTTGAGCGGCTCGATGCCCTCGGACGCGAAACGCCGGTGTTGATCGATTTAAAGCCTTCCGGCGATCATTACATGGAAGACTTTCATGCAGCAGGCGGTGTGCCTGCTTTGTTGGATGCTTTAAGACCTCTGTTGCATTTGGATGCGATGACGCTCAGCGGCCGATGTCTCGGGGAGGTGCTCGATGACCACTTGCAGCGCCATCCACTTTTTGAGCAGTCCCTGATCCGTCCGCTCCATCGTCCGATTTATCCGGAAGGCGGCATTGCGGTGCTCAAAGGCAATCTTGCGCCTGCAGGCTGCATCATCAAGCAGTCAGCGGCCTCAGCACATCTGATGGAACACGAAGCGAAAGCTGTGGTTTTCGAAGGTCTGGAGGATCTCGCTCAGCGTATCGATGACCCTGAGCTTGAAGTCAGTGCGGAAGATATTTTGGTGCTAAAAAACATTGGCCCCAAGGGCGCACCGGGCATGCCCGAGGCGGGGATGCTGCCGATTCCGAAAAAGCTTGCCAAAGCCGGTGTGAAAGACATGGTGCGGATTTCGGACGGACGTATGAGTGGTACAGCTTCTGGAACGATTATCTTGCATGTTTCTCCCGAAGCTGCGATCGGTGGGCCGCTTGCCTGGGTGCAGACCGGCGACCGGATTCGCCTGAGTGTGGCGCGACGCGAATTGTCCTTGCTTGTTGATGCTGAAACTTTGCAACAACGCATGCTCCAGCAGCCCTTAAAGCCGCCGCAAGCCGATCGGGGCTATCGTCAGCTTTTTTTGCGGGAGGTCCTTCAGGCTGAGGCGGGCGTGGACTTTGACTTTTTAAGAAAGGCGCCTGAGGGCCTTTGAGATGCTTTTGCGCCAGCCTTGCGTCACCCTTGGAGCAACCTCGAAGCATCCCCGAAGCGACTTTGAAGCACCCGTGATCACGCGTTTTGTGCCAATCGTTTCCTAAGCTCCGATTTGATGATCTTTCCGTTGGCGTTACGTGGCAGTGTTTCTGCTTCAAAGCAAATCAGCACCGGAACCTTGAATGCTGCCAGGCGCTCGGCTACCCAGGCTTTGAGACCGACCTCGCTCACCGAGCTGCCGGCTTTGCAATGCACGATTGCGACCGGTTCTTCGCCCAGCACCCGATGGGGTCGTCCGATCACCGCAGCATCCATCACAGCCGGGTGCTCATAGAGCGCGCTTTCCACCTCAATGCAGTAAATGTTTTCGCCGCCGCGGATCAGAATGTCCTTTTTTCGGTCCACGATGGTGCAAAAGCCCTCCTCATCGAGCGTTGCCAGATCGCCCGTTTTGACCCAGCCATCGATGAAGGTTTCGGCGGTGGCTTGCGGCTTGTTCCAGTAGCCTTTCACCACATTCGGTCCCCGGGCCCAAAGCTCGCCAATCGTGCCGATGGGCAAAGGCTGGCCGGCATCGTCGCAAACCTTCAGCTCACAATTGGGAAGCGCAGGCCCGCAGCTTTCCGGGTGCATTTCGTAGTCTTCTGCGCTGTGATGGGTGCAGGTTGATGACGTCTCGGTCATGCCCCATCCGGTACCTGCCAGCGCGTGAGGCCATTGATGGCGGATTTGGCGAACCAGCTCGGCTGCGGCCGGCGCACCACCGTAAGAGACCAGTTCCAGCGAGGAAAGGTCATAGCGGTGGCGCATCGGATGCTCAAGCAGTTGCCAGGCAATCGTCGGTACGCCGCCGGCACCGGTAATACGCTCGCGCTCGATGAGTTGCATTGCGCGCTCGGCATCCCACTTGTGCATCATGACAATTTTTGTACCTAAAAAGAGCGCCGGACAGAGGATCGCCTGGCATCCGGTTACGTGAAAAAAAGGTACCGATAAGAGATTCGCCCGTGGCGCTGCCTGAGGGTCGGGTGGCGGGGGTGTTTGCCCGCGCCGGAAAAAGTTTCGTGCAGCGAGGTGAGCGGCCGACCACACCGAGTTGATGGTGTTTCGGTGTGTGCCCAAGGCGCCTTTGGGGTGACCGGTTGTCCCTGAGGTATAAAAAATCGTCGCATCATCGTCGGGGTCGATCGCATCGTCGGGGCAGGGTAAATCGGAGAGGTCCTGCCAGGCTTGACTTGGTCCGATAAGCGCATCCAGTCCAAGAAACTGATGCTCAAGAGACGGTAACTTGTCGCGCCAGGGCGCGATTCGCTCAAAGCGCTCTGCGTCCACAAAGAGAAGCTTGGAGCCGGAGTCCTCCAGCGCGTAGTGCAACTCGCGACCGGTCCACCAGGCATTTAAAGGAACCACAATCGCACCGATCAGAAGGCTTGCGAAAAAACAAACCGGCCATTGCGGCAAATTGCGCATCGCCAGTGCCACCCTATCACCCCGACTCACCCCGAGTTGCTTCAAATGATGGGCGACATGGATGCTGGCGCGGGAAAAACTCTCAAAGTCAATGCGCTCGTCCTCGTGCACCAAAAAGGTCTTGCTGCCGTGTTTTCGGCCCTGCAGGAAAACCTCACGGAGGTTACCAGGCGCATGCTTCCAGACTTTGAGTAGGACACCACGAATCTCACGCTCTTCGATTTCAAGCGGCATGCCGCTTGCGGTGAGCATGCGATTGGCCTCGCTTAGCGATACTGCTGGCCAGGGCTTGGGGGTCATTTCCGTATCAATCATGGTTCAGAAGTTACTCCGAAATACCGGCTTGGCAGCTGGGCGGTGTTATTGCACAGTCGAGCCAAGCAGCGCAGGTAGCTGTTCGGTCGCAAGAACGATATCGTCCTGGACCTTCAAAAGCACACCCAGCCCTTGCCTGACCAGCTCATCGCTAAGCGACTCGGCGTTGAGCACGCAAAGTGCCCGTGCAAAATCAATGCTCTCTGCAACCCCAGGTTTTTTAAAGAGATCAAGGCCGCGCAAGGCTTGCACCAATACAACCACCCGGGCCCTTAACGCTGCGTCAAGCTCGGGTACCTTGCGGGCAATGATGGCGTCTTCGCGGCCCGCATCCGGGAAATCAACCCATTGGTAAAGGCAGCGGCGCTTGACCGCATCGTGCAGCTCGCGGGTACGGTTGGAGGTGAGGATCACCAGCGGCGGGTGCAGTGCGCTGATCGTGCCAAGTTCCGGGATCGACATCTGAAAATCGGAAAGCAGCTCCAGCAGATAAGCTTCAAAGGCTTCGTCGGTGCGATCGAGTTCGTCGATCAAGAGCACGGGTGCCGCTGTTTGCGCTTCGATGGCCTGCAATAGCGGTCTGCGCAACAAGAAGCGGGTCTCGTAAAGATCGCTCACCTGCATATCGCCTTGTCGGCCGGTGGACTCAGCCATGCGAATCTCAAGCAATTGGCGGGCATGGTCCCACTCGTAGGCTGCCTGAGCCAAATCCATCCCGTCATAGCATTGCAGGCGGATCAGGCGCTTTCCAAGCCAGGACGCTAGGACTTTGGCGATTTCAGTTTTTCCGGTTCCCGGTTCGCCTTCAAGCAGCAGCGGCTTGCCTAGACGCAAGGCAAGAAACACGGCACTCGCAAGCCTTCTGTCAGCCAGGTAATGGTGAGCCTGAAGCGCTGCGAGGGTTTCATCAATGCTCCCGGGAAGGGCTTTGGCTGCTGAAGCCTGCCCGTCGGTTGCTTGGGCCTGCTCGTCAGTTGCTGAAGCCTGCATATCGGCTGACGAGGCTGTGGTCGTGGCTTCAGATGTCATTGATGTCTCAAGAGCTGTTCAAAACGGCATTATGGACCGACCATGGGGGTCATTTGCTGATCCATCTTGGATGTTCAGCTAGCATTCAGCCAGCTTATGGAATATCAAGGAGTTCTGTTATGCATCGCATCAGCCTGACGGTGAATGGTCAAGAACATCAACTCGAGGTCAAGCCCGATAGCTTGTTGGTGAGCGTGTTGCGAGACAATCTCGGCCTCACCGGCACCCATGTTGGCTGCGATACGTCGCAGTGCGGTTGTTGTAACGTTCTGATGGACGGTGTCTCGATCAAGTCCTGCGCAATCCTTGCGCTGCAGGCCGATGGTTGCCACATCAGCACCGTGGAAGGCTTGAGTCAGCACGCCGATCTGCACCCGATCCAGGAGGCCTTCTCCAAGTGCCATGGCTTGCAATGCGGTTTTTGCACCCCCGGCATGATCATGACCACCGCTTGTCTTTTGAGCGCCAATCCCAAGCCAAGCGATGAAGATATTGTGCATGCGCTGGAGGGCAACCTTTGCCGTTGCACCGGTTATGTGAATATTATCGAATCGGTACGCGAGGCTTCGCGCCTGATCGCGGCCCATCAAGCCTGAAAGGGAGTCAATCGATGAACACAGTCGTAGAGCAAGCGCTCACAAAACGGTTTGGATCTGGGCAGTCTGTTCGCCGCGTTGAGGATCGTACGCTGGTCCAGGGACAGGGCCAGTTTGCTGGGGATGCCAGCATGACCGGACAGACCTGGCTCAAGTTTGTTCGCTCGCCGATGCCCCACGCGATCATTCGTTCGATCCACTGTGACGCGGCCAAAGCCATGCCTGGCGTGCTCGCGGTGATCACCGGACAAGATCTTGTGGATGCCGGTGTGAAGCCCATTCCTGGCGTGGCGGGATTCAAGAGGGCCGATGGCACGCCGGCTGCGACCGCAGCCCGACGCGGACTTGCGCACGAGCGGGTTCGCCATGTCGGTGAGGCGCTGGCCTGTGTGATCGCGCTCACGCCTGAAGAGGCCGCTGCAGCCGCATTGGCCATTGAGGTGGATTACGAAGCGCTCGAGAGCGTTGCCAACCCGCATGACGCGATGAAAGCGGGTGCGCCTGTGTTGTGTGAAGCCGCGCCAGATAATGTGTCGGCGGTTGCAAAGTACGGCGATGTTGCGGCAGTCGATGCTGCCTTTGCCCGTGCAAGGCACGTCGTCAGTCTCAGTATCGAAAACCAGCGCTTGATTCCCGCCCCGATGGAGCCGCGTTCAACACTGGCTTGGTACGACGCTGAGAGTGGGCGCATCACCATGCGCATGAGCACGCAAATGCCTGCGGGCGTTCGCAACAGTTTGTGTGACGCGGTGCTGGGTCTGCCGCGTGACAAAGTGCGAATCTTGGCCAGCGATGTTGGTGGTGGATTCGGTGGCAAGACCGGAATTTACCCCGAAGATGTGGTGCTTGCGCACGCGGCGCGGGTTTTGGGTCGACCGGTGAAGTGGATTGCAGAACGCAGCGAAGAATTCCTCTCAGCCACGCACGGCCGAGACATTGACAGCTGCGCGCAAATGGCACTGGACGCCGAGGGCAAGATTTTGGCATTGCGGGTTCACACGGTGGCCAACGTGGGCGCCTACGCGCTTGGCGCGGGCGTGGCCATCCAGGTGATGATCGGGCCCTGGGTTCAGACAAGCGTTTACGACATTCAGACCATCGATTTCCAGTACACCGCGGTGATGACCAACACCACGCCGACAGGACCTTACCGCGGCGCAGGACGCCCCGAGGCGATTTACATCATCGAGCGCTTAATGGAAGCAGCAGCCCGAAAAATCGGGATAGACGGCGCCGAACTACGCTTGAAAAACATGATTCAGCCCGATCAGTTTCCCTACAAAAATGCCATGGGTCAGGTCTATGACAGCGGTAACTTCCCGTCGATGACCCGTCAGGCTTGCGAGCTCGCTGACTGGTCCGGGTTTGAAGCACGCTATCAGGATTCGCTGCGCCGAGGTCAGTGGCGCGGCCGCGGTATTGCCTCCTTTTTGGAGTGGACCGGCGGCAACGCGCTTGAAGAAACCGTGCGCGTGACGGTTGCTGCAGACGGTTACATCGAAATCGTCTCGGCAACCATGCCGATGGGTCAGGGGATTGCCACAACTTATGTGCAGCTTGCAGTCGACGCCTTTGGCGTTCCGGTTGAGAAAATCCGGATCATTCAGGGCGATACCGATCGTGCCGAGGGTTTCGGGTCGGCGGGCTCACGCTCGCTCTTCACCGGAGGTTCAGCGATCGAGGTGGCTGCGCACAAAGTCATCGATAAGGCCAAGGAAATAGCAGCCGATGCCCTTGAGGTGGCGCAACAAGATCTGGTCTACGGCGAGGGTCGCTTTCAGGTGATGGGAACCGACCGAGGCATCGGCTTGTTTGAGGTGGCCGCACGCAGCGACTCAGGCCACATTCAGCTTGATTCCAGCACCAAGGTGGCTGGGCCGTCGTGGCCCAATGCCTGCCATATCTGCGAAGTCGAAATTGATCCGGAGACGATGGAAGTGAGTCTGATTGCCTACGCTTCGATGAACGATGTCGGCAGGGTGGTGAACCCGATGATTGTGCGAGGTCAGCTTGACGGCGGCGCAGTCCAGGGAATCGGTCAGGCCCTCACCGAGGCGATGGTTTACGACGCAAGCGCTCAGCCGCTTTCTGCGAGTTTTCTCGACTACGCCATGCCGCGGGCAGACTTGATCGGGCGCTTTAAAACCGAAATGGATCAAACGGTGCCTTGCAAGAACAACCCGCTTGGCGTCAAAGGCGTAGGCGAACTCGGAACGATTGGTGCGACTCCGGCTTTGGTCAACGCGGTCGCCGATGCGCTTGCCAGAGCCGGTCATGGCGATAGCGCTGACGCCTTGCAAATGCCGCTGAGTGCCCCGCGTTTATGGCGTTTACTGCATCGCGACGCCTGATTGGGGCGATCGCTGCAGGGCTTGAGCGAGGCTTGCCATCAATTGCTCCGATAGCACGGGTTTATAAAGTACCTGAACCGCTGGCCGGCCTCCGGCCAGCGAGGTCCCTGCGCCAAGCGTGGTGTCGCCTGTGATCACGATCGCTGGGATCTCCAGGTTGAACTCTTCGCGCAGACGATCGATCAAGGCTGTGCCGTTTAGCAGGTCATCGAGCCGATAATCCGTCACGATCACATCAGGTGCGCGATCAAGATCTTGCATTGCCCGATCGATGGCGTAGGCGGAATCGCAGCAGTGCACCTCAAAGCCGCTATGCCTCAAGACCATGGCCGTCGATTCGAGCACGGCCAAATCGTCTTCCACCAGCAAGATACAGACCTGCCGGTTTCGAATCCAGGATTTGGTTTGCCGGCTGACCAGATCCTCAGGGCGAGGCACCAGAGGCAGTGGATCCTGCGCTTGGAAGCGCGATAAATCGGCTCTTAGGGTGAAGACCGATCCCTTATTCAAAGTAGAACGTACGGAAACCTTCATCCGCATCAGCTCACAGCTTCGCCTCACGATCGCAAGCCCGAGTCCGAGCCCGTCACGACGGTTCCGCCTGGCATTGCTCAGCTGAACATACTCGTCAAAAATGCTCTCCAGCTGATCGGCCGATATGCCGATACCCTCATCGCTCACATGAATCAGGTAGGCCTGCTCGGCTGCGACCGAATGCGTTCGCCCCTGGGAATCCGTCGCGATCGGGTTGATGTCGATCACTTCATCCCAGACTCTGATCTGCCCGCGGCTTGAGTATTTGACCGCGTTATCGACCAGATTGAAAAGCGCGCGTCGAAGAAGTTCGGGGTCGGCGGCGAGCTCTCCCGGGCCAAGGCGCACCTGCAGGCTGATCCCTTTGGTTTCAGCAATGCTTCGAAAGCTTGTATTGATGACATCGCCAAGCGGCCCCAAGGCAATCGGTTCTTCGCGCGCCCTCATATCGCCCGAGCGCAGATGCGAAAGTTCAAGCAAGGCTTCAAACATATCGCGCATCAAGCGTGCCGACATCTCCATCTTGGTCAGCAGGTCGCGCGATGCTGGCGCAAGTCGGTGCGTGGACAGCGTGGCAAGAAGCATCATCATCGCCTGCATCGGTTGGCGCAAATCGTGGCTCACGGCAGCAAGAAAACGGGTTTGCATATGCTGGGCCAATTCAGCGCTTTGTCGCTGTCGCTCGGACTGATCTCGACCCTCTCGCAGTGCGATTGCCGAGGCCTCTAGTTCGCCTTGCAAGCGCAAGGATGCGAGAAAGCCCTGGTAGAGACGTGATGAGTTATAAAGCATGAAGACCAGAAATGCGCATAGCGCAACGGCCATCAACCAGGGGTAGGGGAAGTCAGAAAGCAGATACCACAGAGCAAGCGGCAAAATCCGCAATGAGCTTGCAACAAGGTTATAAGGCCTGTATCCGATCGACACCATCACCGAACTGACGCTCATCAGACAACAAACAAAGGTATAAATCAACGCAGTGGTCTCACTGACCGCAGGCAGCAGAAAAAAAGCTGGAACGCTCCAACTTAATGCAGCCAGACCGCCCCCAAGGCATGCCCACTGACCCCAGCGTTTGGCGCTTTGAGCGCCCGGATTGGCGAGATAGCGTAAATACAGAAGATGCCGAATCGCAGCGATCGAACCGCACAAGAGCAAAAACGCGACCAGTGCGCCGGGTGGTGCTCCGTCCATCCACAATAGGGGACCGATGGCGCCGTTCGCAACCAGGCCGCTGGCGTTGGAAGCCCCCATGGCCTGATAGAGCGCATCGATTTGTGCGCGCTCAACCGAGTCTTCCCCAGCTTGCAAACGCGACCGCGCCTCAAGGCCCGAAAGCTCGGCGCGGCGCCGATCGGCTTTGGCCGGTTCCGTCGACTCGCTCATGCGCGATTTGGGTCTTTTTGTAGCCATGCTAATGCCGCAGAGATCAGAATCACCAGGCCCGAAAGCGCAAGCCCTGAGCGCAGCGATCCGCTCCAGTCAGCCATCATGCCGCTTGCTACCGGGGCAAGGATTTGCGATGCGGCAAAGGCAATCGTAAAGCTTGCCATGGCTGAACCCCAAGCGGGTTTTTGCAGCGTTCGTTTGATCAAAGCGCTGATGCTTGATGGTGCGCTGAACATGCCCAGGCCAAAAAGCGCGGCCGAGCATTGCATCGCAAAAGGCTGCCACGCCGGCTCAAGGGGAATCACCGGCAAGAGCGCGCCCACGGATAAAACGAGCAGAATTGCCGACAGCGCTTTTCCGCTGGGCCAGTTGGCCAGTGGTTTTGACCACACAAGCGGCGCTAGCAGCGTGCCTGCCCCCAGGATGCTCCAGACCAGACTCATTTGCAGGCTTGTAGCGCCGATGGCTTTAAGCCAGGCGATGATGAAGGTCATATAAACAATATAACCAAGGCCAAAGCCTACATAGGCAAGCAAGGCGGGAAGTAGCGGCCTTAAGGACCAATCAGCGGCGCCTTGCGCGCTTGAAGGCTCGTCAATTTGCATCGATGCCCGCCAGGTGACCCAAACCATCAGCCAAGACAGCATCCCCATCGCAATCCAGGTCTGCGGCCATGCGCTGCTACCTTGCGTTGACATCCACCAGGGAATCAGAAGGCCGCAAAGCACCAGCCCAACGCCTGCGCCGCCAAAGTAAATCGTAATGCATCGGGTTGACCACTGGGCATCATTGGCCGCGATATTGCTCGCAAGCGCGCCGCCGCAAATAAAAATTGCAGCGCCTCCGATGCCACCGATCAACCGGCACAGCCCAAGTGCATAGAGATCACTGACAAAACCGGTGAGCGTCAGCGCAAACGCGGTGAGCAGCATGCCGCGATTGAACAAGGCACGATTGCCCCAAGACCGAACCAGTATCCGGGTGAGCAAGGCACCAAGCAGATAACCGAGGGCATTGGCGGTGTTAAGCGAACCCGCCTGCGAAAAATTCAGTTCCAAATCCTCGCGCATGCCGGGCAGCACCAGCGCGTAGGCAAAGCGAGCAAATGAGTTTGACACCGAGGGCCCAAGCGAAAGGCCCAAGGCAATCCAAAGCGTGCGGCGGTGGTTCAAAGGAACTGACAGGCCTGCTCAATGGGCATGCGTGGCAGGCGTTCCATCATCTTGGACGGATCGCCGTAGCCAAGATTACAAAGAAAATTGCTGCGCAGTTGGCTATCAGGGAAAAAGATCGCGTCCACCTTTGATTGATCAAAGCCGGACATGGGTCCGCAGTCAAGTCCGATTGAGCGCGCTGCCATGATCAAATACGCACCCTGCAGGCTACCGTTACGAAATGCAAAAGCTTCGCGCATCGCCCGCTTTTCCTCGCCGCGAAACATGTCGGCAAAGGCCGGGTTGTGCGGGAAAAACTCGGGCAGTCGCTCATGAAATGCTGTGTCGTGCGCAATGATCACAACCACCGGTGCTGCCATCGTTTTGTCGACGTTACCAGGCGACAGCGCCGGTCGGAGCCGTTCCTTGGCCTCAGAACTACGCAGAAATACAAAGCGCGCTGGCTGGCTGTTGGCTGAAGTGGGAGCCCACTTCATGAGCTCGTAAAGCTCATGAATCTGTTGATCGCTGACGGGCTTATCAAGCCAGCCGTTGGCGGTACGTGCTTGACGAAACAAGCAATCAAGTGCTTCGGAGGAGAGCATGCGGGACGTCCTATGTTGGTTAAGGGATGCTGTAAGGGTTGAGGGATCAAGAGAAAGTAGCTTACAGCTTCAGAAAGTCGCAAGCCTTCAAGGGGCGGTTTGCCGCTGAGCTCAGCTACGCAAGACCAGCACCACGCCGATCAACAGCAAGAACATACCAAACCACTCATGGTTCGTGGTTCGTTGGCGCAACAGCAGCTTGGAGAGCACTTGGGCGAAGGCAATCTCAACCAGAGCCAGGGTGCGAACACGGGCAGCGCTTTCAACGGCAAAGGCAAGAAACCAGGCCTGCGACGCGAAGGCACCAAGTGCACCGGCAACGAGCGATGGACGCCAGGCGCGAAGAATTACCAGCAGCGTTTGCCGGTCTTTCCAGAGCATGAAGGCAAGCAGCAGCGCGGTCTGAATGATGAAGCCAAGGCAAAGAATGAGGCTTGCGGCCAGCACGAAGGAGGAGGTTTCAAGCGCCTTGATTGAGGCGCGAAAACCAATCGCAGCTACGGCAAAGAGTGCGCCTGATGCGAGGCCTAAAACGATCGGCCTTATCGACCAGGGAGCGCCGCGCCCAGGCCATGACATCACAAGAACGCCAGCGGTGGCTGCGCCAATGGCGACAATAAGCGAAAGCGAAAGCAAATCACCCAGCAGGACTAGGCCAAAAAGTGCTACCCAGACTGGTTCGATTTTGGTCAAGGCAGTCGCGACCACAAATGACTTCTCGCGCATGGCGGCAAGCATCAGTCCGGTTCCAAGGATTTGCGACACCCCGCCCACGCAGGCCCAGCCCAGACTGTTAACGCTGATCGGCGGCAGACCTTGCCCTTGCGCAAGCAGCACGAGCGTTGCAAAGATCAGCCCAAAGGGCAATCCGTAAAGAAAACGGACCTGTGTTGCACCGACGGTTCCGATCGCTTCGCTAAGCGATCGCAGTGAGATGTTCCTTCCGACTTGTGCGGCTGCCGCAGTCACGGTAAAAGCAATCCAGTACCAAGGCTCTATGCTCATCGGGGCCGTTCATGATGTGCTGTGCACGCAAACTATCGAAGGAGAAACTACCATGATCGCGATGCGCCACCTTTTTACCCTTCGCGCCGAGGTTCCCCGTATTGAGGATTTTGGACAAACACCCTACGGCCATCGGCGAATCGCAAGCGTTGCCGGCGGACATTTCCAGGGCGACCGCCTGCGTGGCACGATTCAACCCACGCCAGGTGGCGACTGGCTTTTGCTGCGCAACGATGGGGTGTTGATGCTCGATGTGCGCATCAGCCTGAAAACCGACGATGATCAGCTTATTTACATGAGCTACAAAGGCATGCGCCACGGACCGACTGAGGTCATCGAGCGCTTAAACCGTGGTGAGGCGGTTGAACCGAGTGCCTACTATTTTCGCAGCACGCCTCTTTTTGAGACCGCTTCTCCCCAGTATCAGTGGCTCAATAAGTTGATGGCCGTGGCAAGCGGTCGACGCGAATCGACCGGTCCGATTTACGAAGTTTTTGAGCTGCTCTAGCGCGGATCCCCGCCGGGTCCCCAAATCGACTCCGGCGCCGCTTGGGCTTGCCGTTCAAAGGACTTGCCTTGCTCAACCTGTGCGAGAAACTCAGCAAGCAATTGATTGAACAAACCGGGTTCCTCCAAATTGATGCCATGTCCCGAACCGGGCAGGATGGCCAGCTGCGAGGTTTTGATCGTGCGCTTGAGCATGAGCGACGGTTCGAGACAGGGTTCGTCTTCATCGCCGCTCATGATCAGCGTTGGAACGTTAATCGCGGCAATCGCATCGGTGAGCGCATAAAGGCTGGGGCGCCGGCCCTGATAGCCGCGCATCGTATTGGACGAGCCCAGCGCTGAATGCTCGGCCAGCTGGCGTTCGTACTCGGCAAAGCCCCGGGGGTCTTTGGCAAGGAATTGAACGCGGGCTGCGCCATGCCCATAGGTTGATGCGAAATGCGGCATCCCCTCGTTGTCAATCAGCTCGGCGTTTTCGATCGCGCTTGTCTGAAAGGCTTGATAGTGCGCTGGATGCGCGCCACTACCCACGCCTGCCAGCGTGAGCGATCTGGCGCGGCTTGCCTGGGCTTGCACCCCGTGCACCATGCCGAAATGCAGCGTTGCAAATGCACCCATCGAAAGGCCCACGATATGCGCCCGATCGATCGATAGAGCATCCAGAACCGAAAGCATATCGTCGCGCACACGTGCCTGGGAGTAATCGTTCCAGTCTGCGGGTACATCAGATGGCAAATAGCCTCGAGCGCTATAGCTAATGCAACGATAGCGTCTTGAAAAATAGCGCATTTGAGGCTCCCAACTGCGCCAGTCCCCGGCAAACTCATGAACGAAGAGCAGTGCGGTGCCTGAACCCGCCTCTTCGTAGTACAGATTTACGCCGTCATCAGTGCGGATCGTGGGCATCGGATGTCTCCAGGGTTGGATGTATCTGGCTGCGCGGCTTCAATGGCCTGCTGCAGTATCGACAGCTCGCCAATGTGGTTGGCCAGTATAAGCAAAAGTCTTGCGTTGAACGCGGCGGAGGCTTCATCGCTGAGATCGCGATGCGCCTGCAACAGCAGGTCATAAAAGCGATCATTAGCCTGATAGTCGCGCAGCAGCGGGGTATCGAGGTCCCTGAAATTGGGTGTGAGGGTGAGCGAAGCTACCGCTTTGTCGATCCTGCTTGCGTCAGGCACAAGGCCTTGGTCGCATACGGCCTGCTCGGAGGTCACAGCGGCTTGCGCATAGGCAAGCTTGAGCGCTTGAAAATCAAGTTTGCGAAAACGCGCTGCAAGATGCTGATCGGGTCTGATCAGCCAAACACATCCGGCACTCAGACCGAATCGTTGCACCACCACCGGAGCCTGATCCGGCTGCGCACGTTCTTGCTCGTGAAGATTCAGTGCAATGAGCTTCAAACCCTCGTCCCGGATCCATTGCTGCATGGCTTCTGAGTGCAAGATGCCGTCGCATTGTGCGTCGCCCGTGAGGTAGAGCAGGGTAAAGCGGCCATCGAGCTGGCGCAGCAACCAGTCCGGCTTTCCCTCAACAACAATCGGCGCGTCGCTCATGGGCGAGCCCGGATAGAGCGCGCTTTGAAAGTCTTCATGATCGGCTGTGTTCAGGGACGAATCGAGATAGTGGGTTGGTAGCGATAATCGTCCCGAGTTGACCATGCTTCGCGCAAAGGCATAACGATCGGCCAGGTTCAAAACCGCATTACGAAAAACACGACTTGTGGGCGATTTGGGTGTAATAAAATCTGTCGATCGTGTGGAATTCAGAATGTTCTCATCGGCAGCACAAATCCGCTCTTGATTGAAGCTATCCAGCAAGCTTTCATGCGATTGTCCCTTGATCACACGCGCAAGTTTCCAGACCAGGTTATCAGCATCCTGAATCCCCGAATTCGCGCCGCGTGCCCCAAAGGGCGAAACCTGATGCGCCGCATCGCCAAGGAAAAAAATCGGTCCGTGGCGAAAGCTCTGCATGCGGCAGCACTGAAAGGTATACACCGATACCCATTCAAGTTCGAAGTGGTGCTGCTCGCCCAGCATTGCCTGGATTCTTGGAATGACACGCTCGGCTTGCTTTTCTGCTTCCGGATCTGCATCCCAGCCGAGCTGAAAGTCAATTCGCCAAAGCTTGTCAGCCTGGCGATGGAGCAGGACCGACTGATTCGGGTGAAAGGGCGGGTCGAACCAAAACCAGCGCTCAGCCGGAAAATCGGCCTGCATCACCACGTCCGCAATCAGGAAGCGATCGGTAAACACGCGGCCTTCGACATCCAGGCCTAGCATGCTTCGAATCGAGCTTCGAGCCCCGTCGGCCACGATCAGCCAGGATGCACGGATTTCATAACAACCATCCGGACTTTCCACCCTGAGCCTGACCGCATCTGCTTGCGGCGTCAGATCCACTACCCGCTGGCGCCAGCGCAGTGCTACCTGAGCCGATGCGGCACGCTGCTGCAGGATCGCTTCAAGATGGTACTGCTGCAAGTTGATCATCGCCGGTCGCTCATGGCCTGCCTCAGCAAGCAAGTTGAAGCGATAGACTTCGCGATCCTGGAAAAAAGTTCGGCCGACCTGCCAGCTGACGCCTCGGTCGACAACCGCCTGACCAATGTTTAAACGATCAAAAATTTCGAGCGTTCTTTTTGCATAGCAAACCGCTCTTGAGCCCACTGAAACCTTGTCGTCGTCATCGATCAACACGCAGTCAATACCGCGTTGCTTCAAGTCGATCGCGCAGGCAAGGCCGACCGGACCTGCACCCACGATGACAACCGGATAGAGCGCCTGAGCCCTGTGCTCGGATGGTTGAAGTTCGGGGGGACAGCTGTAGTCGAAGCTGGGGTAGTGGTATGTCTTGAGCACGACTTTCTCCTCTGAAGGCAGCAAGCTAGCGTGAGGCCCGGCCAACAAGTGTAAAGCGCAAGGTGCAAGCGAGCTCGAAGGCTGATGAATACCGACACGCACAAGCTGCGAGCGTGGTGAGGCTAGCGCTATCATGCAAGCAGCCGCGTCAAGCACAACCGGTCGCCCATCCAGGCCGATTGGGGTTGGTTTTGCGTGAAGGAGAAAAAATCATGGCAGTTCAGCGCATGACCGGACGCGACGCTTTTTTGGCCGTTTTGGCCGACGAGGGCGTCACCCATCTTTTCGGTAATCCGGGAACAACCGAACTACCGGTTATGGAAGCGCTAGCCCATTTCCCTCAGATACGCTATGTGCTGGGATTACAAGAGTCGCTGGTGGTTGCGATGGCAGACGGATTCAGCCGAGCCAGCGGCCAGCTCAGCGCGGTGAACCTGCACTGTATGCCGGGGCTTGGTCATGCCATGGGTGCGATTTACGCTGCCAAGTTTTCCGGCTCGCCGATGATCATCACTGCCGGTCAGTACGAAATCGGCCATGGTTTGCAAGAGCCCTTGCTCTACGAGCCGCTTGTGCCGATCGCTCAGCCGCTGGTGAAATGGTCGTTTGAGATCCACCGGATTCAGGATATTGCGCGCGTGCTCAGGCGGGCTGCAAAAATTGCAACAACGCCGCCTTGCGGTCCGGTCTTTCTCAGTTTGCCTGGTTCGGTGCTCGATGAGGAAGCCGAAATCGACCTCATGGCTTCAACCCGTGTGCGCGCAGAAGTGGCGCCGGTCGGACGAAGTCTGCTCGAGCTTGTTGACGTGCTTGCCCGAGCCGAGCGACCGGTAATTTTGGCGGGTCGCGAGTTGGCCGAGCAAGATGCCTTCGGCCCGGCTTGCGAGCTTGCAAGCATGCTTGGGGCAGCGGTTTACCTTGAATCGGTGCCCTACAACAGCCGCTTTCCGGTTGAACATGTTTGTCATATGGGCGATATCACCCGCAATCAGAAAAAAGTGCGTGAAACCCTCGCCGCTTATGATGTGTTGATCTGTTTAGGCGGCGACTTGCTGCGTATGTCGGCCTACAGCGCGGTTGATCCGCTGCCTGAGGGGATAAAGCTTGTCCACATCAGCGAGCGAGATTGGGAACTTGGCAAAAACTATCACACCGCGCTGGCGATTCGAGCCCATGTGAAATCAAGCCTTGAGCAAATCATCGCAGCACTCGCTTTGCGGCTTAGCGATGCGCAGCGCAAGGCTGCATCGCTGCGCTTGAGCGCCTTTGAGCGCGTGAACTGGCAAGCCAGGCGAGCCGATGCGGCCGCTGCAATCGAGTCCTTCCTGGCCGAAGCATCACAGGGGCAACATCAGCCAGCCGACGTGAATAAGGAGCCTAAGGTTCAGCCAGAGTCTGCTGCCTTGATCGACCCGAAGGTGATGATGTATGTTCTATCAGAAACCGTGCCAGACGATGCGCTTGTGGTTGAGGAGGCGCCAACCTCTGCCGCGTTCTTGCATCAGTTTTTGAAAGTGCGTCGCCCCTTGCAGGCCTTTGGCCTGAGCAGCGGCGGGCTTGGATTTGGCTTGCCCGGAGCAATCGGCATGGCGCTTGCGAATCCCGGCAGGCGCGTGGTTGCGCTCATTGGCGACGGAAGCGCCATGTACGCAATTCAAGGCTTATGGACCGCAGCGCATTTACGCTTGGCGGTAAGTTTTGTGATTGCCAACAACCGAAGCTATCGAATCATCAAAGATCGATTAATTGCCATGCGCGATTCGGATCACTTTATCGGGATGGATTTCAAGGATCCCGCTTTTGATTTTTCTGCCATTGCAGCCGGCATGGGTGTGGAGGCCATTTGTATTCGAGAGGCGGGCGACCTCGCTTCGGAGTTTTCGAGGGCTTTTGGAAAACCAGGCCCGAACTTAATCGATGTTCACATCAGCTCGGGTTATGAATGAGTCTGAGCACCGCTCTTTCTTCGGAGTTTTCCATGTCTTCGCCAATCAATCTTTCAAACGACGGTGCAAAGGCTGTTTATCCGATTGCGCCGACTCCCTTTGAGCCCGACGGTCAGATTGACTGGGAGTCCATGGACCGCATGACGGATTTTTATATCGATATTGGTTCTGATGGCTTGACGATTCTGGGGGTTTTGGGTGAGGCGCCCAAAATCGACGCTGAAGAATCGCTTGCGATCGTGAAGCGAATCTGCTCGCGCTTCAAGCAAGCCGTGGTGGTGGGAGTCTCTGCTCCCGGTTTTGCGTCCATGCGAACCCTGGCCCGTGCCTCGATGGATCTCGGTGCTGCAGCGGTGATGATTGCCCCGCCCAACAGCTTGCGTACCGATGAGCAAATCGTGAACTACTACCGTCAGGCATCAGATGCAATCGGCAGCGATGTCCCCTTTGTCATTCAGGACTACCCACTGACGTTCTCGGTTCAAATGACCCCTCGAGTCATAAGCCGGATTGTTCAGGAAAACCCCGCCTGCGTGATGCTCAAGCACGAGGACTGGCCGGGCCTGGAGAAGATTTCAAGCCTGCGCAGCTTTGAACGTGAAGGCAGCATGCGCAAGCTTGCCATTTTGTGCGGTAACGGTGGTTTGTTCCTGGATTTTGAACTTGAGCGTGGTGCTGATGGTGCCAACACCGGTTACGCCTTTCCTGACATGTTGATCGATGTGGTTCGCCTGCATGCCAAGGGTGATCGAGATCAGGCGCATGATTTGTTTGACGCCCATTTGCCTCTTTTGCGCTATGAACAACAACCGGGTGTTGGCCTTGGCGTTCGAAAGTATGTGATGATGCGGCGAGGTATTTTGCGCTCTGACGCTCAGCGTCGACCTGCCTCAGCCCTGAGCGAAACCGCCCGTGCAGAGACCGATTATTTGTTGCAAAGACTTGCACGGACTGATCCGCGCGCAAGACTTGGCAGATAACGGGCAGGGCAGGATGGGCAGGTTTAGAACTGTTTCGGCTTTTGAGCGCTTGCTTGGCTCAATAGTCCACAGCCGGCGAAAGGATTCCTATGCCGATGCATGAATTATCCGTGCGCTCGACCATGCGATTGAGGGCTTGTGTTCAATCAGCCCTTCTCCCTTCATTCATGCGCTTGGTCTTGAGGCGGTTCGCTTATTGAGCCGAGGCCTTCGCCAAAGTCACCGCAACCCTGACGATTTGCAGGCGCGCCTTGAGTGTTTCCAAGGCGCTTGGCTGGCCGGAACGGGCATCATGCGGGTGCCTTTCGGGGCCAGTCACGGCATTGGCCACAGCCTGGGTGCAGTGACCGGAATGAGTCACGGTTATACATCGTGCATCATGCTTCCGCATGTGATGCGCGTGAATTATCAAAGAACGAATACGACCCAGGTACTGATTGCCGAGGCGATGGGAAGTAAAAAAGAGGCACCCGACGCTGTGGCTGAGCTGGTGCAGGCGCTTGGTCTGCCTTCAAGACTCTCACAGCTCAGTGTCAAGCCTGAATCAATTGATGCAATCGTTGCTGGTGCGATCGATAACTTATGGGTCCGGACAAACCCTGAGCCGATCAATGACGCCCGGCAACTTCATGAACTCTTGATCAAGGCCTGGTGAGTGCGAACCAGAACGATGCGATCAAGCTGCCTGAGGCTGTCGGCTCAAAGGGATGCTCGCAAGGGTTTTTCAGCAAGCGGCTAAAAAGCATCGAGAACCGTTTCCCGACTTGTTCTTCGCACATCGATCTCAAAAACCATACCCTTTACCGGCGGCCATCCGGGGTACCAGTGCAACCCCAGATGCGCAAGCCCGTACTCCTCAAAGGTACTCCATAAGACCTGGATATCCACTGGGCAGTAAATCTGCAGGGCGCTGACCGACTCCCAGCTTGCACCGACGCTTTGAACGCGTTCCATCATCACATCAAGCGTGTAGCGGGCTTTTTCGATCAGCGCCTTCGCATCGGAGGCTTCACCACCGACGATTTCAGTGCTGCCATCAGGCAGCAAGCGGTTTTCGGGCTTTCCGGCGATCACGAAGTCTGATCCGATGCTGCCGCTGACCGGGTCGGATAGGGCTTCGGTGTAGGTGAACGCATAAAGCAGAGCTGTTGATGGCTTGGAGAGCAGGGGCGCCATATTGCTCCGAGTGACCGGATATGCATCGCCTTGCTTGCAACCAAGCGCTTCGATATGTTTGAGATAGGTTTGGTTAAATGCATTGAAGTCCTCGCGGCTTTGTGGCGCCGGTGAGCGTAATTCACAGGCAGCAAGGGCCGTACCGGGTCTACCCGCACGTTGCAAATGCTCGGCGAGTCGCTCAAATCCTTCGGCCATCGGGATTGCCTGCGCAAATCGCACCCGATGCAGGCAAAACCCCTGATTTGCAATCACAGCCTCCGAAAAGGCAGCACCCGCCAAGAACTGATAATCGCCCGCTACAAAATCAAGACATGCCATCCGCTTCATCCCCATTTAGCTTGCCGCCTGCGACATATACCGATCGAGCACCAGGCCGCAAAACACGGCAGCGCCAAACCAATTGTTGTGATTAAAGGCCTTGAAACAAGCGTCAACCTGTCGGTCCTTGATCAGCCAGTAATGGTAAAGCGCAATTCCTGCTGCGGCTAGCAGTCCTAGCCACCAACCCAGGCCAAGCGCGGCCAGCCGTCCTGCAAACGCCAACAGAGCAAGCGTGATGGCATAAGAGAGCATCACCATGGCGACGTCATAGCGTCCGAAGGTAATTGCCGAGGTCTTGATGCCGAGGTGGATATCGTCGCTGCGATCGACCATGGCGTATTCGGTGTCGTAGGCAATTGCCCAGAAGATGTTGGCAAGCAGCAGCACCCAGCACAGCAGGGGTAATGCGTTGGTGACGGCTGCAAAAGTCATTGGTATGCCAAAGCCGAAGGCTATCCCCAAATAGGCTTGAGGGATCGAAAAAAAGCGCTTGGTAAATGGGTAGCTTGCGGCAAGAAAGGCTGCGATGGCAGCCATCGCCCAGGTTAGTTTGTTATAAGAAACGATCAAACTCAGGGCAAGCAATGACAACAAAGCGAACACCGCAAGCGCTTCCCAGGCAGCGATTCTGCCCGCGGTCAGCGGACGCTCGGCGGTTCGCTTGACGTGGCGGTCGAAATCCCGGTCGGCAAAATCGTTGATCGCGCAGCCCGCAGCCCGCATCAGCAAGGTCCCGAGCGAAAAGACAAGCACATCGTTCAAGCGGGGAAAACCACCGGATGCGAGCCAGAGCGCCCATAGCGTGGGCCAGAGCAGGAGCAAAATCCCAATCGGGCGATGCATGCGCGTGAGGAGCCAATACTCACGCAATCTTGATACCAATACCGACAAGGACCGGCTCTCTACTTGCTTGCCTTTTTCCCGGCCGAGTCGCGCAGTCCGCCCTCGATCAGCCCAATCAGGGGCGCACTTGCTTGATCCGTTTGTTCCGGGGGTTTGTTGCTGTTGGCTTCAGACGCTTGACGTTGGCTTGACGTCGGGGATGCGGATGCGAGCGGGGCGACCCGCTTAACCACCAGCCCGGCATCGCTGTACTGCTGCAAGCGCTTGGGCCCGACGCCCGGCACCCGCTCAGCAAAGTCGCGTAAATCCTTGAAGGGTTTTCGCTGCCTGGTCTGAATGATGCGTTGCGCTGTCGCCGGGCCGATGCCAGCGATGCTCTGCAACTGCTCCACGCTTGCGGTGTTGGCGTCAATCGGCGTACTGGCGTTGGCCAAACAGCAGGCCAGTCCGAGGGCAAGGTAAGTGAAGAGGAAAGCAACAAAGCGGTTGATGTTCAATCGATCGATCATGGTGCGCTCCGCATGCAAGATCAAAGCAGATTTTGGACTCAAAGGTTGGCATCGCCAGCGCCTAGCCGGCTCATGGCCGGCTTACAAAAAGGCTGTCTACGTAGACCTCAACGCCCTCGTTCACGGGCATGAAGCGATGTTCGCAGCCCGCATCTCTCAGTTTGCTGATATCGGCCTGGGTGAAACTTTGGTACTTACCCTTGAGGTCTTCTGGAAAATCAACATAACGAATTAAACCCTCACTTTGCATGCTTTGCAGCGATAAGTCGGGTAACTGATCCTTGCGCCGGCAGGCATTGATGACTGCCTGAGCAAGTTGGTTAAAGGATGCGGACTTGCCCGTGCCGAGATTAAAAATACCGCTAACCTCCGGATGATCAAGCATCCAGCAATTGATGGCTACAACATCTTGTACGGCGATAAAATCACGCTGTTGTTCACCCGCATCCCAGCCGTCGTATGACCCGAAAAGTCGAACCTGCTTTTGCGACTTCCATTGCTGCACATGATGGTACGCCACCGATGCCATCCTCCCTTTGTGTGCTTCGCCGGGCCCGTAGACATTGAAGTAACGCAAACCGGCAATCGGGGCGGTCGCTGTGCTCAGACGCCGTCTTACGATCCGGTCAAACAGCAATTTGGAATAGCCATAAAGGTTAAGTGGCGCCTCATCGCTTGCCTTCTCTTTGAAAGCGCCTGAATCGCCATAAGTGGCAGCCGACGAAGCATAGACAAAAGGGATTTTTCGATCCTGACAAAAATTTAATAGAACGGTCGAATAGGTATAATTATTTTGCAATATATACCGGCCGTCGCTTGCCGTCGTGTCTGAACAAGCACCCTGATGAAAGACCGCCTCGACTTTCCCAAGCTGCCGCAATTGATCCGGCAACGCTGACTTATCCATGTAGTCTGCAATATCAAGGGAAATCAGATTACGAAATTTATCGCCTTGCGAGAGATTATCCACAGCGAGAATCTCGGTTTCTCCGCGTTGGTTCAAGGCTTTGACCAGTTGGGAGCCAATAAAACCTGCGGCCCCAGTCACGATGATCATGCGAATAACTCCTGCGGTGTGCATACCGCGGTACCAAGCTTGGCCACCACGATACCGGCAGCTTTGTTGGCCAGCGGTACCGCCTGACGTAGTGAATGCCCGCTTGCCAAGGCCATCGCCATGACCGCAATCACGGTATCTCCGGCGCCGGATACGTCGTAGACCTCGCGAGCGTCCGCGCGCACATCCATGCGCCCTTGCCGGTCAAATAGACTCATACCTTCTTCGGAGCGGGTTAACAACAAGGCCTCAAGCTCAAGTTCGTCGATAAGCACACGGACCCGGCTTTCCAAGTCTGCATCGTCAGCCCAACGACCGATGACAGCGCGAAGTTCGGATCGATTCGGCGTGATCACACTGGCGCCTTGGTAAGCACGCCAATCATCACCTTTGGGGTCGACCAAAATGGCAGCCGCCCGATCAGCCAGCGCCGAGCGCTGTTTAGCCTGCGCTGAGCGCTGTTTAGCCAGCGAAATCAGCGTTTGCACTTGGCTAAGCATCCCTTTGCCATAATCCGAAAGTACGATGGCGCCGCAATCGAAAAGATGGCCAGCGACCTGCGCATTGCGCTGTTCAATCAAGTGATCCTGCGGTCTTGCCTCAAAGTCAGCACGCAGCAACTGCTGCTGACGGGCAACCATTCGTATTTTGACAATGGTTTTTTGCCTGCGGTCGCTGAGCATCAGATCGCTGATGCCAGCCCGACTTGCGAGCGAGCGGATCGAGGTTGCCGCCTCGTCTTCACCCAGTGCGCCTACGAGCCTGCAGGATCCACCCAAGGCGGTAATGTTTCGAGCCACATTAGCTGCGCCGCCCAGTCGCTCTTCAATATGATCTATTTTCAAGATCGGTACCGGCGCTTCAGGCGAAATCCGCTCGACTTCACCAAACCAATAACGATCGAGCATCACATCGCCCACAACCAGAATCGGCTGCGGCACAAAGGACTGTTCTGAAATGGAGATCGGACCCATCAAGCATCCTTTTTGGTTCAGCTTCCCGCGGCTCAGTCAGGCGATTTCATCAGCGCGTTGCGCCGGATAGCGATCCCACAGGTTGCAGCCCGGGCACTGCCAGTAGTGACGATTGGCCTGAAAGCCGCAGTGCTTGCAAGCATAGCGCCCTGATTGACCCGCGAGCGCCTCAAGCCGTGCAGTGACGACTTTCAGGAGGGCCTCGTCCTCAGGCGATGAAGCCCTGTGATGCTGCAATAGCGCAAGGATGGATCGTAATCCGAGGCGGGGCTGAATTTGGGGATCCTGGATCGCATTCCTTAAGAACGCCTGGGCAGCCGCTAGCCCTTGCTGCTTGGCGAGGTAGGCAAGCAGAGGCTCAAGGACATCGTAGGAAGGGTAAAGCGAAAAGGCATTAGCGAGCGCCTGAAAGCGCTTTGTGGCAGCCGATTGATCGGCGGCAAGGCCTGGCCCCACGCTTAGCCAGGCGCTTGCAATGCGCGCTGCGTGTTCGGGCCAGCGTTGCACGATGCTGTGAGCCAATGCGTCTGCCTGTAGCGGGTCATCACGCTGAATGAACAAGTGGCAGGCGTCGATCCAAGCCCTTGGGTGATCTGGGTGAGCGGATTGGGCTTGCTCGAGCGATCGCAAGGCCAGATCGTATTCCCCGCGTTCGATCAATGCCTGCGCGATTTCCGCATGAAGCTGAGCCCAAAGATGCGGCGGCACCGGACCAGCGCTGTCTTCTGTTTGCTTAGTCTTCAGCGTCTCGTACAAAGACAGCGCAAGTTGCCAATCGCGCAGCCTTTGCGCCAGGTCAAGCCGAAGCCGAAGCGCCTCGGTCTCAAGCGGGCTGGCGTTTAAGGTTTGTAAGGCTTGTTCAGCACGATCGTAGAGGCCTGCCTTGATGTAGTCCAAGGCAAGTTCGAGCTGGACTTGCGCGCGGGTGCTCGTGCTCAAGTCGCCTCGAAGTAGCAAATTCTGGTGGATCCGAATGGCCCGGTCTGTTTCGCCTTTTCGCCGAAACAAGTGGCCAAGTGCGATGTGCAACTCAAGGCTGTCGGGTTCGGTTCGGACCAGTTCTGTGAAGGCATCAATAGCCTGCACTTGATCATCGCCCAGCAGTGACTGCAAACCACGCACATAGGTTTCGGGCAGTGCTGCTTGCTGCGGTGGCTGCTTTACAGCATCTCGGCGTGCAGCAAGCCATCCAAGGGCAAAAAAGAGGGCGGCTCCGGGGAGCCACCAGAAATCAAACTCCATGGGGCCGATCGGTCATCGCCGCGCGTTGATCGGCGTCGCGCGCAGCGCTTCGCTCTTTTTGTGAAGCGCTGCCGGCCGAATCGGCGCCTCCCTCGGTGCCTGCGAGCTTACCCATCGCCTTATGAAGTTTACTGATCTCGCGGCGCTGGGAAAAAAGTTTGGGCGTGAGTGCGAGTAAACCGACGATCATTCCGGCCGCAAAAAAACCAGCGAGGAAAACCACTAGCGGTGCCCGCCAAACGGTTTCAAAGCCGATGAACTGCACCTGCACGATGTCTGCATTGGCAAGCGCAAAGCCAAGCACAATCAAAAAGAACAAAGCCCTAAAAATCCACTGCAGGGAACGGATCATTACGCTGGCTTCTGGCCCCCGTGGCCGCGCTCGCCTTCAGCGCCGTGCTCACGTTCGGCGATGTGCTTGTCAATCGCATCGTGCTCGCCTGCAGCGCTTCGATCAACGCGCTGTCTCAAGGCTTTACCCGGCTTGAAATGCGGCACCCGCTTTTCAGGGACGAGGACGGTTTCGCCTGACTTGGGATTGCGCCCGGTTCGCGGTGGCCTTGTTGACAAGGCAAAGCTGCCGAATCCACGAATTTCAATCCGTCGACCTTCAACCAGCGTTCGGGTCATCGCATCGAGCAGCGTGCGTACCGCAAGCTCGGCGTCTCGGGCTGCGAGTTGCGGGTACTTCTCCGCAAGTTTTGCAATCAGTTCCGATTTCGCAATCGAAATCCCGTCTCCCTCGACAGCATCCGCTGTCGGGGCACTGGCAAGCTCGGGCCGGGAGCCTTCCTGAGGCTCCCAGTTCATGCTTGACTTGGACATGGCGATCGATCAACCCGGATTTGGGATCATGGGTAAGGCTAGGCCTTTGACGCTCACTGGCCGTCGAGCTTGGCCCGCAACAAGGCGCCCAAGTTGGTGGTGCCAGACTGGGCCGAATTTTCTGCCTGCATCCTGTTCAGTGCATCTGCGGTCTCGGCAGTCTCCTTGGCTTTGATCGATAAGCTGATTGAACGGGTTTTGCGATCGATATTCACAACCATCGCTTCGACAGAATCGCCCTCTTTGAAATGATTTCTCGCGTCTTCAACCCGTTCGCGGGAGATTTCAGAAGCACGCAGGTACGCATCGGTATCCCCGCCAAGATCGACGATCACACCTTTGGCATCGACCGACTTGACGATGCCGCGCACCAGCGACCCCTTGTCGGTTGCCGATGAGAAGCTCGTAAAGGGATCGCCGTCCATTTGCTTGATCCCCAGTGAAATGCGCTCACGCTCGGTATCGATGGCAAGCACCACCGCTTCGACCTCATCGCCTTTCTTGAAATCGCGAACCGCTTCTTCGCCGGTCTTGTTCCATGAAAGATCAGACAAATGCACCAAACCGTCGATGCCACCGGGCAAGCCGATGAAAACGCCAAAGTCGGTGATCGATTTGATCGCGCCTTTGACTTTATCGCCCTTGCGATGGTTCTCCGAGAATTCTTCCCAGGGATTGGGCCTGGTCTGTTTCATACCCAGTGAAATCCGGCGCCGGTCTTCGTCGATTTCCAGCACCATCACTTCGCACTCATCACCCAGTGAAACGATCTTTCCGGGGTTGACGTTTTTGTTGGTCCAGTCCATTTCCGACACATGAACCAGCCCTTCGATGCCCGGTTCGATTTCAACGAACGCACCGTAATCCGTGATGTTGGTGACCTTGCCAAACATGCGCGTGCCCGAGGGGTAACGGCGGCCGATACCGATCCAGGGATCGTCTCCGAGTTGCTTCACCCCGAGCGAGACGCGGTTTTTCTCCTGATCAAACTTGAGCACCTTGGCGGTGACTTCCTGACCTACTTGCAGAACCTCCGAGGGGTGACGGACACGGCGCCAGGCCATATCGGTGATGTGCAGCAGGCCATCAATACCGCCCAGATCAATAAACGCGCCGTAATCGGTGATGTTTTTCACAAGGCCTTTCACAATCGAGCCCTCGGCCAGTTGTTCCATCAACTTAGCCCGTTCCTCGCCTTGCGACAACTCGACCACCGCGCGGCGCGACAGCACCACATTGTTACGCTTTCGGTCCAGTTTGATGACCTTGAATTCCATCGTCTTGCCCTCAAAGGGCGTGGTGTCTTTGACTGGCCTTGTGTCGATCAGCGATCCGGGCAAAAAGGCGCGGATACCATTGGTCATGACGGTGAGGCCGCCTTTGACTTTCCCTGTGATGGTGCCGGTGACGAGTTCGGCTTGTTCGAGCGCTTTTTCCAGATTAATCCACGCCGCCAGTCGTTTGGCGCGATCGCGTGAGAGCCGGGTTTCGCCGTAGCCGTCTTCAATCGAATCAATCGCGACCGATACAAAGTCACCTTCGACCACATCAACTTCACCGCGATCGTTGAAAAACTCTTCAAGCGGGATGTAGCTCTCGGATTTGAGCCCAGCATTGACGACAACGAAATTGTGATCGATGCGGATCACTTCAGCGGTGATCACTTCTCCGGCGCGCATTTCCTGCCGACTCAGAGATTCTTCGAATAATTGGGCAAAGCTTTCAGTCAAAGGTGACGATTCGATGGCTGTTGACAAAGTAGTTTCCTTGGATGCTTACTGCTCGCGCCGGCCAAGATTGGAATGGTGTTGTCGTCAGGCTTGACGTCAACGCTAAAGGCCAGCGGTGTTAAACAACCCCTGGCAGCGAGCGCTATCAGGGACCTTGTTCTGCTACGACCGATGATCGGAAAGCGCTACGCGCTCAGACGCCGTGAGCCACCACTTGAGCACTTGCTGGGCCGATTCGTCGATACTGAGGTGGCTGCCATCGAGTATGTGCGCATCAGCTGCAGGGACTAAGGGAGCTGTTTCACGCGACGAATCGCGCGCATCGCGAGCTTTCACATCAGCGAGCAGATCGCGAAAGTTAACAGAAATCCCTTTTTCGATCAACTGTTTAGTCCGCCGCCGCGCGCGTTCTTCAACGTCGGCAATCAGAAAAACCTTCAGGATTGCGTCTGGAAACACCACGGTGCCCATATCGCGGCCATCGGCAACCAAGCCTGGAGCAGTTCTGAAGGCCCACTGGCGTTGAAGCAGGCCGCGACGCACCGCGGGATTGGCAGCAAACTCAGAAGCAAGTCTACCGATTCGCTCATCGCGAATTGCCTCGCTCGCATTGTCGGCGGCAAGCTCAATGCGATCGTCGTGAAAGCGCACCGGCAACTGCGCAGCGATGCGCTCAAGGTCTGCTTCTTGCATCGGCGATGCGGGTCCGATGCCCTGCCTGTCGAGGTGCAAGGCGAAAACCCGATAAATCGCCCCCGAATCAAGATAATGAAAGCCCAGTTTCTGAGCTAAAAGGCGTGAGAGGCTTCCCTTTCCGGAGGCCGTCGGCCCATCAATGGCTAAGACCGGCGGAGGCATCGACATGATCTGTTGCCTCAGGCAGTGGTGCTCGAGGCTTCAATCCGCATTCCGGAGGCTTGCGCCACGCGCACGAAACCTGGAAACGAGGTCGCCACGTGGCTGGTGTCAAGAATCTGCAGCGGCGCGCGCGCGCGCTGTGCCGCCACTGAAAAGGCCATTGCAATCCGATGGTCGCCCTGCGAATCAATCGTGCATCCGTTCAGGCTCGCATCCGGTTGACCGTCGATCACCATGCCATCGGGCGTTGCACGAACCTTCGCGCCACAAGCAATCAGCCCCGAGGCCATCGCGGCGATGCGGTCAGATTCCTTCACACGAAGCTCCTCGGCACCGCGAACGATGGTTTGGCCTTTTGCAAAGCAGGCGGCGACGAAGAGGACCGGAAACTCATCGATGGCCAGTGGAACCAGCGACTGAGGTACCTCGATGCCCTGCAAATCACTGGCCCGAACTCGTAAATCAGCCACCGGTTCACCGCCAACTTCGCGCGGATTGAGCACATCGATTTCTGCACCCATCAGTTCGAGAATCTGAATGATGCCGGTGCGCGTTGGGTTGATACCGACATGCTCCAAGCTCAGATCCGAGCCCGGAACTATCGATGCGGCGACCAGAAAAAAAGCTGCCGAGGATATATCGGCCGGGACATCAATCGCGCAGGCTTGCAGCTGCTGACCGCCGTGCAGGCTGCGTTGAGGGCCATCGCTGTGAACCCGAACCCCGAAGCCGCCTAGCATCCTTTCGGTATGGTCTCGGGTCGGTGCCGGCTCGGTGATGCGGGTGTGGCCCTGGGCATAAAGGCCTGCGAGCAGCAAGGCGGATTTCACTTGCGCGCTTGCCATTGGCATGGAAAAGTCGATCCCCTGCAAGGCCTTGCAGGGGTGGATACTTACCGGCGGTTTGCCGTCGACCGTAAGGATTTGTGCGCCCATGCGCGAAAGCGGGTCGGCAACCCGCCGCATGGGGCGCTTTGACAGGGAGGCATCGCCGATCAAGGTGCTGGCAAAGCGCTGACCGGCCAAGAGCCCCATCATCAGTCGCATGGCGGTGCCAGCGTTGCCGCAGTCGAGATCATGGCTTGCCGGACTTAAACCGTGCATACCCACCCCGTGGATCCGAACCCGGCCTTGATCGGG
Organism: Burkholderiales bacterium UBA2459; assembly: GCA_002342365.1. Classification (GTDB taxonomy): domain Bacteria; phylum Pseudomonadota; class Gammaproteobacteria; order Burkholderiales; family Burkholderiaceae_E; genus UBA3064. The sequence goes on from DDPV01000049.1 coordinate 77,377, forward strand.
GCCGTCAATTCGCACCCCCAGGGCTCGAAAGGCATGCATCGTTGACAGGGCATCGGCTCCCTCAAGAAACCCGCTCACTTCGGTGATCCCGCGGGCAATCGCACCGAGCATGATGGCGCGATGCGAAATCGATTTATCGCCCGGAACGCGGATCGATCCTCGAAGCGGCGCATGACAGGCCGATGCGATCAGCATGTCGACGGGATGGGAGCTTGTCTGCTTCAAACGAGGACTCCTGGTGATGGCTCGGTCAGGGAATCAGGCCCCATGGGTCAGGCAACATCCTGCAACCGCTGACGCCATTGCGAAGCCCTGGATAACAAAGCCACGAGCTTATCGCGGTCAGCTTGCTCGATGCAGCGAATCAAAGCGTCCACCGCGTCCTGATGACGCTGCGCCGAAGCAAGCGTTGCGGCTTGATTCGACAATAGGATATCCGCCCAAAGCGCAGCGTCACTGGCTGCGATTCTCGTGCTGTCCTTAAGTCCTGCACCAGCTTGGGCCAGGCTTTGCTCGGCGTGGGGCCCGCTCGCGATGCCCAGACACAGCGCGTAGGCTGCAGCGTGCGGCCAATGCGAGACTTCGGCGTAGACCGCATCATGCAGGGCCGGTTCCATCAGGGCGGTTCTGGCGCCTAGCGATTGCCAGAACTGCTCCAGTTGCTGCAGGCCGACAGGGTCCTGGTCTTCCGAGGGGCAAAGCAGGACCTTGCGGTTGAGAAACAGATCCGGATTCGCTGCTGCCGCGCCGCGGCGCTCCGAGCCTGCAATCGGGTGCGCAGCAAGAAACCTGGCCTTGAAGCGCCCCAGATGATGCGCTGCCGCTGCACTGATCATTTGCTTGCTGCTGCCGGTGTCGGTCAGTCTGGCCAGTGCTTTGCCCTGGCGCTCGAGTGCAGCCATCGTTTGGGCGATCTGAGGCATCAAATCGACAATGCTGCTGACCGGTGCGCTTAAGACCACCACATCCGAAGCCTCCAGACAGTCGGTTGCCCGGGTGCAGACCTGATCGATCAAACCGGCCCTGAGGGCGATCTGCGCATCGTCGCCGGGCGAGTAGGCCACGATTCGCTCGACAATTCCGCGCGCTCTGGCCGCTGCTGCGACCGAGGCACCAATCATGCCGATGCCAATAATGCCGAGCTGATTCAAGCGCTCGCCTGCTGCTGCAGCCTTGCTGCAGGCAGCGGCCACTCGATGTCCAGCGCGTTGGCAAGCGCCTTCAAAAAGGCATCATTTTCCTGCGGCAAACCGACCGAGACACGCAACCATTGCGCCAGACCATAGTTGGTAACTGGCCGGACAATTACCGCTGATCGCAACAAGGACTCGTACACCGTGGCCGCATCACCCACCTTGACCAGCACAAAGTTTGCGTACGAGGGCACGAAGGGAAGGTTCATCAAACGAAAAGCCGACTGCAACTGCACAAGTCCTTGCTGGTTGATCGCAAAGCTTTTGGCAAGAAAGGCTTCGTCGTCAAGCGCCGCAGTCGCTGCCGCAAGCGCCAGGCTGTTGACATTAAAGGGCTGGCGCAAACGGTTCATCAAATCGGTGATGCCTTCCTGGGCGATTGCATAGCCGATGCGCAGTCCGGCCAGGCCGTAGGCTTTGCTGAGCGTTCGTGAAACGAGAACATTTGGATAGCGGCGCACCCAGGCCACACTGTCCATGCGAAGCTCTGGCGGCAAATAGTCGGTGTAGGCTTCATCAAGCACCACCGCAACCCGCGCTGGCAGCCTTGCAAGCGCAGCCTCAATACGGTCCGCGGTCAGGAAGGTTCCGGTCGGATTGTTTGGATTGGCGATGAAAAGAATCCGGGTGTCGGGATCAACCGCCTCGATCATCGCTTCCAGATCATGGCCTAAATCTTTGGCGGGGACCACCTGATGCCGGGCACCGATGGCCTGGGTTGCAAGCGCATAGACGGCAAATGAGTGCTGCGCATAAACCGCAGCAAGACCCGGCTGCAGAAAGGCACGTGCGGCCATCTCAAGAATATCGTTGGAGCCGTTGCCAAGCGTGATCCAATCCTGGGGAACCTGATGCTTTTTCGCCAGCGCAGCCTTCAGTGCAAAGCCATTGGCGTCCGGGTATCGACCGAGATCGCAAGCGGCTGCTTGCATGGCGGCAACTGCGGACGCGGGTATGCCGAGCGGATTTTCGTTGGACGCGAGCTTCACGATCGCCTGAGGGTTTAAACCGTACTCGCGGGCAAGTTCCTCAATCGGTTTACCCGCCCGATAAGGCGTAATTGCACGAACATAATCAGGCGACTGCTCAAGGATCAAACTTGCGCTCATGATGTTAGGCCTGTGAGTCCGGTTGGAGCGAATCGCTGGCTCTCGGATAAGAGCCTACGATCTTCATGAATGCTGCGCGCTGCCGTAGCTCCTTGAGGGCGGCAGCAACCGCAGCATCGCTTTGATGACCGATTATATCGATATAAAAATAGTATTCCCAGCTGCCCTGACGAGCCGGGCGCGATTCGAAGCGCTTCATCGATACCCCGTGCCGTGCAAGCGGCTCAATCAAGCTATGCACGGCACCTGCTTTATCCGGGACCGAGAGAATCAGCGAGGTTTGGTCCATGCCTGATGCAGCGCAGACATAGCGACCGATGACCGCAAATCGCGTTCGATTGTGCGGATCGTCCTGAATCGATCCGCGGGTGATTTGCAAATCATAGCGTTGCGCAGCAAGCTCTGAAGCAATCCCGGCAGCATCAGGCTCACGTGCTGCCAATCGGGCACCTTCGGCGTTTGACGCAACTGGAATGCGCTGCGCGTTGGGCAAGTGCTTATCAAGCCAGCCTGCGCACTGGGCAAGGGCTTGCGGGTGAGCGCAAACCCGGGTAATCGCATCAAGGCTTGCGTGTTGACTTAGCAAGTTATGCTTCACCGGAAGCGAGACCTCGGCGCTGATCACCAGCGCAGACTGCAGCATCAGGTCAAGCGAACGATTGACTGCGCCTTCAGAGGAGTTTTCCACCGGCACAATCCCGAAGTCGGCCTGCTGCAATTCGGTCGCCCGAAACACTTCATCGATGCTTGCACAGGGCACCGCTTCCACACCGTGGCCGAAGTGCTTGAGCAGGGCAATTTCGGAAAAAGTACCCGAGGGGCCTAGATAGGCCACCCGCAACCTGCGCTCAAGCTCTCTGCACCCGGAAATAATCTCGCGCCAGATCGATTCGATCCGTTCACCGGAAAGTGGGCCTGTGTTGAGCGCGCGCAAACGCTGGATGATTTGCGCCTCGCGCTCCGGGCGCCACACGGGTGCGTCTGAGTCTTCCTTGAGCTGCCCCACCGATTTGGCAAGCCTTGCCCGCTCGCAAAGCAATTGCAGCAAGCGATCATCGACGCCGTCAATGGCACTTCGCAGTTCGCCAAGTTGTGATCGCGGCTCAGCCATAGCGCTTTTCAAAAGACTGCATAAAGCTTGTCAGCGCTTTTACACCGGCCAGCGGCATCGCGTTGTAGATCGAGGCGCGCATACCGCCCACAAGCCGGTGGCCCTTCAAAGCCACCAGGCCAGCCTCGTCACTTTCCTTTAAAAACTGATCGTTGAGACCTTCATCGCTTAAGAAAAAGCAGACATTCATTTTAGAGCGATACGCAGGGTCGACAGGGTTGCTGTAAAAGCCCGATTGATCAATCGTTTCGTACAAGAGTCTAGCTTTTTCAGCATTGATCCGGGCCATGGTTTCGACGCCGCCTTGCTCAATCAGCCATTCAAAAACCAGCCCGGCAAGGTAAATGCCAAAGGTGGGTGGGGTGTTGTACATCGATTCGTTGTCTGAAACGATCTGATAATTGAAAGCTGCGGGACACAGCGGGTGTGCGCGGCCTAATAAGTCCCGATGCACGATCACAAAAGTAAGCCCTGCTGGTCCGATGTTTTTCTGCGCGCCGCCATAAAGTACTCCGAATTGCGCAACATCAAGCGGCTCAGACAGGATGGTTGAGCTCACGTCGGCAACCACGGGCATATGCACCGGCGCTTGATGGATAAGCTCGCCGCGGTCCACCAGGCCGTCAAAGGCCAGACCATCGATGGTTTCATTGATGCAAAGGTGCAGGTAGGAAGCATCGGGATCGATTTGCCAGCTTGAACGCGGTGGCAGACTCCGATAGCGCCCTTGCGCGTCTGCGCCGTGGGCAACCAGCTTGACCTCGCCGTAGCGTGCTGCCTCCTTGGCTGAGCGCGCCGACCATTGACCGGTCACAAGGTAATTGGCTTTTCCGGTCGGTGGCATCAAATTGAGGGGAACGATGCTGTTTTCAGCGATCGCGCCACCTTGCATGAACAAGATTTCATACCGATCGGGAATATGTAACAAGCTTCGGAAATCATCGCGTGCTTTGGCTGCAAGCTCCATAAAGGCTTTGCCCCGGTGGCTTACTTCCATCACCGAAACACCCATACCTCGCCAGTTGAGCATCTCGGCTGCAGCTTGTTCCAAGACCGCGGTGGGAAGTGCCGCCGGACCCGGGGAGAAGTTGAACATGCGATGAGGCGCAGAGGAGGCGAGGTACATGGCTTGCTCGAATCAAACGTTTATACGCTTACTCGGATGGATGCATACCGGCGGATGCAAACTTGCGCTCAAGCCAGCGCCGACGGGTCATCGTCTGCGGCTTGCGGACCTGTACCGGGCTCACCGAGCGGCTCGACATCCGACTCACCGAGCGGCCTGGTGTCGGACTCACCAAGCGGCTCTGTGTCGGACTCACCAAGTGGCTCGGTGTCGGACTCAACCACCCGCTGCAGGCCGCTGAGTTTTGAGCCGTCATCCACCGCAATCAAGGTGACACCCTGGGTGGCGCGACCCATCTCGCGTACTTCCGAGACCCGGGTGCGCACCAAAACACCGCCGGTGGTGATCAGCATGATTTCATCGTCTGGCTTGACCAGCACCGCTGCAACCACCTTGCCGTTTCGCTCGGATGTTTGGATTGCAATCATGCCTTTGGTGCCTCGTCCGTGCCGCGTGTATTCACTGATCGGCGTGCGTTTGCCAAAGCCATTTTCGGTAGCGGTCAGCACCGATTGGGTTTCGGTCTCTGCAACCAGCATGGCGATCACGCTCTGGCCTTCATCCAGGCTCATGCCTCGAACGCCCCGTGCGGCGCGCCCCATAGGACGCACATCGTTTTCATCGAAGCGTACCGCTTTGGCTGCGTCTGAAAAGAGCATCACATCGTGGGCGCCATCGGTGACTGCAGCGCCGATCAAAAAGTCGCCCTCATCAAGATCGACCGCGATGATGCCTGCCTTGCGGGGATTGGAGAAATCGGTGAGCGGCGTCTTCTTGACCGT
>DDPV01000049.1:82735-100842 GCA_002342365.1 Burkholderiales bacterium UBA2459
ACCACGGTGATCTTCTCAGCTTCGGTCAGCGGAAACATATTGATGATCGGCCGACCCCGGGCATTGCGCGAACCCTGAGGAACCTCCCAAACTTTAAGCCAGTAAACCCGGCCTCGGTTTGAAAAGCAAAGAATCATATCGTGGGTGTTTGCAATAAATAATTGATCGATCCAGTCGTCTTCCTTGGTGCCTGCCGCTTGCTTGCCTCGGCCGCCGCGGCGTTGCGCCCGGTACTCTGACAACGGTTGACTCTTGATATAGCCGCTGTGTGAGAGCGTCACAACCATGTCCTGTGGCTGGATCAGGTCTTCAGTTTCCAGATCGATGGCATCGTGTTCGATGCTTGAGCGGCGCGGGTCTTTCTCCGGGGCGCTGAATGCCGCTGCCGCTTCGCGCATTTCGCTTGCGATCAAGTCGGTAATGCGTTCACGCTTGGCAAGAATGTCGAGATAGTCAATGATCTCGTCGATCACCGCACGGTACTCATCAACGATTTTTTCCTGTTCAAGACCTGTGAGGCGTTGCAAGCGCATTTGCAGAATTTCTTGCGCTTGAACCTCCGAGAGCTTGTACTGCGCAGGACCGGTATGGCCTTGCCCGTCTGAGCCCTGGGCTGTGTTTTGTGCCTGCAGGCCGAGCTCCGCAGCCAGGCCCTCTGGCCGTACCGCCTCGCGCTGCCCGCCCGCCCGTTGCACCATCTCAAGCGCAATCCCGGCATCCCAGCTACGTTCAAGCAACCTTTCCTTGGCGATCGGAGGCGTGGGTGAGGTCTTGATCGTTTCGATCATTTCGTCGACGTTGGCCAGCGCAACCGCCAAGCCTTCAAGCACATGGCCGCGTTCTCGTGCCTTGCGCAACTCGTATACCGTGCGCCTTGTGATCACCTCGCGCCGATGGCTCAAGAAAGCCTCGATCATTTGCTTGAGATTCAGCAACCTTGGCTGGCCGTCGACCAGCGCCACCATGTTGATGCCAAAGCTGTCTTGCAGCTGGGTGTTCTTGTAAAGATTGTTAAGAACGACTTCGGGATGTTCGTTGCGCTTGAGTTCGATCACCACCCGCATACCGGACTTGTCGGATTCGTCCCGTATATCGGAAATACCCTCAAGCCGTTTGTCATTCACCAGTTCGGCGATCTTCTCAAGCAGCACCCGCTTGTTGACCTGGTAAGGCAGCTCATCGACGATGATGGCCTGACGCTGGCCCTTGTCGATATCCTCAAAGTGGGTGCGTGCGCGCATGACAACCCGCCCGCGTCCTGTGCGGTAGCCTTCACGCACGCCTGATAGGCCGTAAATGATGCCAGCCGTGGGAAAATCGGGTGCTGGAATAAACGCCATCAAGTCCTCGATGCTGGCATCGGGGTGTGCGAGCAAATGCAGGCAAGCAGCGGTCACTTCGGCAAGATTGTGCGGCGGGATATTGGTGGCCATCCCGACAGCGATGCCCGATGAGCCATTGATGAGCAGGTTGGGAATGCGGGCTGGAAGCACGCAAGGCTCTTGCTCCTTGCCGTCGTAGTTGGCCTGAAAATCGACGGTTTCCTTGTCGATGTCCTCGAGCAGCAAACTGGCGATACGGTCGAGGCGACACTCGGTGTAGCGCATCGCCGCAGCGTTGTCGCCGTCGATCGAACCGAAATTTCCCTGGCCGTCAATCAAGGTGTAGCGCAACGAGAAGTCTTGGGCCATCCGCACCAGCGTATCGTAAATGGCCGAGTCGCCGTGGGGATGGAATTTGCCCATGACCTCGCCAACAACTCTGGCACACTTCACATAGGGGCGGTTCCAGACGTTGTTGGCCTCATGCATGGCATACAACACCCGCCGATGAACCGGCTTGAGTCCGTCTCGTACGTCAGGCAGCGCCCTGCCAACGATCACACTCATGGCGTAGTCGAGGTAGGAGCGACGCATCTCCTCTTCAAGGCTAATGGGAAGGGTTTCTTTGGCGAATAGTTCCATGGAGCTGCCGCAAGACGCTGGCCGGAATCGGCTAAAGCTAACCCTAGAGTTTACCAGTTAGGCTCTGGGCTATTGAAGGGGACCCGCTTGGATATCGAAACCGCGAACGCTTTGCCCTCGGATAGCGCCCACAGGGCTGCATCCGAGCAGGCAACGCTCCTGCTGCCGCGCTGGATCGCCACGGCCGTGCCCGGGCAGCCTTTGCTCAGCGATCATGGCCTCTTGATGCAAGGCGGGCTGATTCGTGAGCTTGCACCGCAAAAGCGTCTACGGGCAGCTCATCCAGAGGCTCTCATCGTTGAGCTTGCCGATCATTTGTTGATTCCTGGTCTGATCAATTTGCACTGCCACGCGGCGATGGCATTGTTCAGGGGCGTTGGCGATGAGCTCCCACTGAAGGCCTGGCTCGAATCAAGGATCTGGCCACTTGAGCGCGCTCTGGTCTCAGAGGCCTTCGTCTACGATGGAAGCCTTCTGGCTGCCATCGAAATGCTGCAAGCCGGGATTACCACCGTGAACGATATGTATTTTTTCCCGGAGCAGGGGATTGAAGCCATGCGTGATGCAGGTATGCGGGTGAGCGCCGGCTTGGTCGTGATCGATTTTCCGTCCGCTTATGCAGCCGATGCTGAGGACTATCTCCGTAAAGGCCTTGCGATTCGCGACCGATGGCGTGAAGACCCGGCGGTGAGCTTTTGTCTTGCACCGCACGCACCTTACACGGTGTCGGATGCTGCTCTTGAGCAGTTGGCGATGTTATCGGCCGAGCTCGGACTTCCTGTTCACATGCATGTGCATGAGACAGCCCTTGAAATCGAGGAGTCTGTGCAAAGGTATCAGCTCAGGCCGCTGCAGCGGATTGCCAGGCTTGGTTTGCTTGGTCCGGATTTGATTGCGGTTCACGCGGTTCATTTGATCGCCGCTGAGATCGAGATGTTGGCGGCTTCCGGTGCAAACATTGCCCACTGTCCGCACTCGAATCTGAAGCTTGCAAGCGGTTTTGCACCCATTGCAGCGTTGCTGCGCTCCGGAGTGAATGTTGGGCTTGGTACCGACGGCGCAGCGAGCAACAATCGACTCGATTTGCTTGCCGAGGCGGCCACAGCGGCGCGGCTTGCAAAGGCTGTGTCGGGCGACGCCAGTGCCTTTAGCGCATCGCAGGTGCTGCACGCTTTGACATTGGGCGCAGCCACTGCGCTGGGCTTGCAAGATCGTATCGGTTCGATTGAGCCTGGTAAAGAAGCCGATCTGATTGCGGTAGACCTTCTGGAGGCGCGCTCTTTGCCTTGTTTCGACCCCCTATCGCATTTGATTTACGTCAGCGGTCGCGATCAGGTCAGCGACGTCTGGGTCGCTGCACAGCCTGTTGTCAGAATGAGACAACCGGTTTCGCAAGCGTTTCTCGCGCATGCGGAGCGCCTCCGAGGGCGCTTGCCACTGTGGCAAAATCGGGTGAACGAGACCTTAAGTCAGCTAAGCAGTGAATCCCTTGTGTAAAGTAAGGGTGGGACAGTGGTAAGGGCAGGACAGTGCCGAAGAAGCATCAGGCTTCATGCGGCGATTGATGTAATCTGTGCGCTCAGGCGCTCGGTTCAAAAAGAGAGGAACCCATGAAGAAGATCTTATCGATGACGGCCCTGGCAGCAACGCTTGCAGCCCCAGGCCTTGGCTTTGCGCAGGCCAACAATGGCTATGCCCTGAGCGCTGACGGTCAGAATGTTCGCAATGCCTCGGGTGAATGCTGGCGCGCTGGGCACTGGACACCGGCGATGGCTACCTTGGCATGCGATCCCGATCTGGTTCCGAAACCGGCTGCAGCCCCTGCACCCGCGCCTGCGGCGCCGGCTCCGGCACCAAGGGCCGCTCCTGCTCCTGCTCCTGCTCCTGCTCCTGCTCCTGCGGCTGCACCTGCACCCGCGCCAGCACCTGCCGCTCCGCCGCCGGCAGCCCCAATGAGTGAGAAGGTCACCTTTGCTGCCGATACGTTTTTTGATTTCGACAAGTCCGTGCTCAAGCCCGCCGGCAAATCCATGCTCGATGATCTGGTTGGAAAAATCGGCATGATGTCGCTTGAGGTGGTGATCGCTGTTGGTCATACCGACTCGGTTGGATCAAACCAGTACAACCAAAAGCTCGGCGCACGCCGCGCCGCGGCGGTCAAGGCCTACCTGGTCAGCAAGGGCGTGGCGGCAAATCGCATCTACACGGAAAGCAAGGGTGAAACCGATCCGATTGCAAGCAACAAGACCGCCGAAGGGCGTTCGAAAAACCGTAGGGTTGAGGTTGAGGTGGTCGGTACGCGCGCAAAACGCTAGGCCGCTTGTTTGACCCTGCATCCGCTTTCTGGACAATAAGCCAGAAAGCGGATGTCCGCCGGTCGTTGAAGGCCCCGCTTTAGGCGGGGCTTTTTCTTTCGGTCTGCATCCGAACTCGATACCCTTTGCCCCTGAGATGTGCATTGAACCCTGCAATCTGAACCCTGTAACCACCCGATGAAAGCGCCGCTGTCTTGGCAAATCCCCCGTTGAATTCGAATCCGCCCAACGTCGACCCTGTCGAACTTGCAAAGTTTCAACATCTTGCCGGTCAGTGGTGGGATCAAGGTGGTAAGTTCAAACCGCTTCACGACATCAACCCCTTGCGCCGAGATTGGATCCACGCGATGGTTGGCCTCAGGGGACGACGCGTGCTTGACGTGGGTTGTGGCGGCGGGATTTTGTCGGAGTCGATGGCAGCGCTCGGCGCAGAGGTTACGGGTATTGATCTGGCGGGGAAGCCGCTTCAGGTAGCCCGCCTGCACGCGCTCGAAACTGGGGTTAGCCTTCGATACCTTGAAGCCTCTGCCGAGTCTCTGGCGCAAACCGAGCCTGCAAGCTTTGATGTGGTGACCTGTCTTGAAATGCTCGAGCACGTGCCAGCGCCTGAAGTTACGGTTGCTGCATGTGCTGCTTTGGTCAAGCCAGGCGGTTGGGTTTTCTTTTCGACGATCAACCGAAATGCGAAGGCCTTTTTGTTTGCCATCGTGGGTGCTGAGTATGTGCTGAACCTGCTGCCGCGTGGCACACACGATTATGAAAAATTGATCAAACCTTCGGAATTGCAAAGGGCTGCGCGAGACGCTGGCCTGCAGTGGGTCCAGAGCAAGGGCATGCTCTACAACCCCTTGTTCAAGACCTATAAGTTGGTTGATAACGACCTCAGTGTGAACTACCTCATGGCGTTTCAGCGTCCCAGCTAACCTGCGATGGGTGTAAAACTGCGCGCGGTGTGGTTTGACCTGGACGGTACTTTGGTCGATAGCGCTGTCGATTTGGCAGCTCCGATTCACGCCATGCGCATGGAACGCGGTCTTGCGCCGATTGACGCTGAGCTTTTGCGCCCCTACACATCGATGGGTGCCCGAGGGCTTTTGATGCGCGGTTTGGATGTACAAAAGGGCGATCAGGATTTTGAGGCCTTGCGCGATGAATTCCTTGCGCGCTATGAAAAAGCCATGGTGGTTCACACCGGCCTTTTTCCAGGTATGGCGCAGGTGCTCGAGCATCTCGATGCGCAAGGCCTGATATGGGGTGTGGTGAGCAATAAATTTGAACGTTATGTCAGGCATATCCTCGATGCTTTGCAATTGACTGCGCGTTGCGCTGCGGTGGTTGGTGGCGATACAACCCCTTTCCCCAAGCCAAATCCGGCCAACCTTTTTTATGCCTGTGGTGCCGCCGCTGTTGACCCGCGCCAATGCGTTTATGTCGGTGACGATAGGCGAGATATTGAAGCCGGGCAGGCCGCAGGCATGAGGACCCTGGCGGCGGCCTATGGGTATTGCGGCGACACGCTTGACCCATCGCTTTGGGGTGCCGATGGCTTGATTGAAACGCCATTACAACTTTGTACTTGGCTGGAGCAGCAAATTATCTGATGATCCGAAAAAGCGCCCCGCGCTTTATTTGGAGAAGCCAGGTGCCGCGTATCCCGTCTTTGTTATTGAATCTGGGCCATGCACTGGATCATTTGTTCTTGCTGATTTTCGCGACTGCGGTAAGCGCGATTGCGATCGATTTCGGCGTTGAGCGATGGGAAGACCTGATGCCCTACACCGTTGGCGCCTTTTTCATGTTTGGCGTGGGCTCGGTCCCTGCCGGTCGTCTTGGCGATTTGTGGGGTCGCCGGAAAATGATGCTGATCTTCTTCTTCGGAATTGGGCTTGCGTCAATCCTTGTGGCCTTCACGCAATCGCCCTTGCAAATCGCTGCAGCCTTGACCGTTCTGGGTCTGTTTTCAGCGATTTACCATCCTGTTGGGATTCCGATGCTGGTGCAACAGTCCGAGCGGCCGGGGGTGACGATCGGTATCAACGGCCTGGCAGGCAACCTTGGCATTGCCCTTGCTGCTTTATCGACTGGGCTGCTTGTGAAGTATTTTGGCTGGCGGATGGCCTTCATCGTGCCCGGACTGCTATCGATCGCTGCCGGTTGTCTTTTTGCGTGGACTGCGCCCCGTGAAGCTGCAGCGCCAGCAAACAAAAAACTCACGCAGCTTCAACTGCCTAAGCATTTGGCGGTGCGCACCTTCGTCGTGATGGTCGCAAGTGGTACCACCGGAAGTCTGTTATTCAATTTCACCACCAATGGCAACACGCAAATGCTCACCGAGCGGCTTGATGGGATCGTGAGTGACCCGGCAAGCATTGGACTTTTGATGGCCTTGATTTATGCGATCGCCTCGGTGGCTCAGGTGGTCGTCGGGCGGATGATTGACCGCTTCCCGGTCAAACCGCTCTTTTTTGGGATTGTCGCTTCGCAAATTGTGCTGTTTGCGCTGGCAGCGCAAAGCAGTGGCTGGGCCTGGTACCTGCTCGCTATTGCCTACATGGTCAGCGTGTTTGGAGCGATTCCCTTCAGCGATGCAATGGTCGTCCGATACATCGATGATTCGATGCGCTCCAGGGTAAGTGGAATAAGGATTGCGATCTCCTTCGGAATCAGTTCGCTTGCGGTGTACATGCTTGGTCCCTTTGTCAAGGCTTCGGGATTCACGCAATTGCTGTTGGTGATGGCCTGCATCGCCGCAGTCAGCGCCATGATTGTGCTGTGGCTTCCGGGCGAATCGCAGATGCGGTCCGCGCGACAAGCCTTGAGCTGAGGAAGAGCCGGCATTGCGCTGCGGCCTCGGCAGCGGTTTAGTCGAGGGTCGGGCAACACGCGGTTGCGCAAGCCCAGCGGAAATCGGGTGCTAGCTTAGAATCGAGCGCCTGACGCCGATGCGCGGCGAAACCTTGCCCTGGCCTTGGAGCTACTCGGAATTGTCAGGGCTGGCATCGCTTGCGAAAGAAAGCGGGTGGTTGCACAGTCTGAGCCGCACCACCACCCGAACCTGCCTGCGCGCTTAACGCGCTGCGACTTCGGCCTGAAAGCGCTGCGTTGCCGCTTCAACCGCTTTGCTGTGGACCTCTGCAAGCGCAGGTCGGCTTGCTCTTGCGCGTTGCGCCGCGGCCATGGTGGCGAGTTGTCCCTGCCATGCCGGGAAGACATGTCTTGCGATCAGGTCATAACTCTTGCGGGTTGCGTCGAAATTGGCCCAGTTATGTGCCAACAAGAGGTAAGCGCCAAAGCCGCCCTGGCTTTGCTTCCAGAGGCGATCGATTTGCGCATTCACCATGTCCGGAGTCCCGATTGCGCCAAAGCCTGAGTCATTGACAAAGGAAATCATTTCTTTCACGTTATTGCCGGGCACTGCCATCTGTGGAAACGCGGCGACCGCTTGAAAGTAATCGAACCATTGCTCAATGCCGTATTCGACGTCGCGATAGGCTTGATCCATGGTCTCTGCGCAGTGGACCAGTCCGACAAGTCGCCACTTGCTGCGGTCCACGCTTGTCTTGTAGTGAGCTGCTTGTTGCTCCATCACATCCCAGTGCAGAGCGAGCGCATCAAAGCCAGCCGCTGTTGTGGCCCCGATCGATAAAAGTCCGACACCGTGCATACCCGCAAGTTTCGGACCCGTCGGCGAAGCCACTGCAGGTACAGCGATGTCGAAAAGGGGTTGGCTGTAGGGGCGTAAATGCAAGCGGGCCTCTTGCAGCAGCCATCGATCGTTCTTGAAATTGACAGGTTCTTCACCGCGCAAGAGCTGCATCACCACCGCCATGCCTTCCTCAAGCAAGCGCCTTGTGTCGGTTTGGGAAACACCGATCATGATTCCGTCGCTCGGCAAGGAACCCGGCCCCATGCCGAGCATGACCCGGCCGCGGGTGAGATGATCAAGTTGCACAATGCGCTCGGCGACCCATAATGGATTGTGATAACTCATGCTCACCACACCGGTGCCAAGCTTGATGTGGCGGGTGCGTTGTGAGGCGACTGCAATCAACAACTCCGGGCAGGCGGAAATTTCGCTCCCTGCTGAATGGTGTTCGCCGCACCAGGCTTCATCGTACCCACAGCGATCGAGCCACTGTATCAATTCAAGATCCTGCTCCAGTGCAAGCGTCGGGTTGATCCCGGGCTTGTGAAACGGCGCAAGAAAAATACCGAAACGCATTCGATGGTTCATATCATCCTCCCTTGGGTTATTGAATGCGGGACCGTCTTAGCCATCCTCGCAACTCCGATGCTAGTGGCTGCATGCGTAGATGTCGAGCAGGATCTGGATGCGGATGCGCCGGGCGCGTCAAACCGGATCGATCTGGCCTGGAAAAGCTTTTGGCATCAGATCCGGGCTTAAACTGCGCTACAGTTGGCAAGTGACGCTGGCATCGGGTTCGCAGGGACCGATGCGGGTTTTAAAGTTTGTTTGTGATGGAGCAGACCTCATGGCTGTGCCGATTTCCGAGGTGCCGTTCTTTGACGGTATGTCTGGCGAAGACTTAGCCGAAATCATGCTGTTGACACGGACCAAGACATTTGCCGCAGGACAGCAGGTTTTCAAAGAAGACGACGACCCCGATGGTCTGTATGTGGTCTTGTCGGGTTTATTCCGTGTGTATGTTCTAAGTCGGGGTGTTGGCATGCCAAAAAAGGTATTGGCAAGCCTTAAGCAGGGGGCACATGTGGGCGAGTTTGGCCTGATCGACGGCCAGCCACGTTCGGCCTCGCTCGAGTGCGAAAGCGCAGGGGATCTTTTATTTCTTCCTGCGCCAGCCTTTGTGAAAATCGTCGGCTCGCGCGCTGGCGTTGCAAAAACCGTAACGGAAAATCTTTGCCGGGCTATCACCAATCAAAAGGGTATGATTTATAAAACCGAAGAGCTCAAGCAAAGAATCCGGAGCGGCCAGATTCCACCGACGGTCGACAACATGAAGGCGCTTTGCAAAATGCTGCGGGTGAGCAACTACACCATCTCTCGAAGTTAGGCCACTGTTTTGCTGATGTGAACATCGGGAAGCGCGCCCTGATTCCATCCCTTTGCAAGGGATCTCTCGATTTGGGCTGCCAGTTGTAACAACAGACCGTCGTGGGACTGAGGGGCTAGCGCCTGGATCCCAAAGGGAAGCCCATTTGCCTGTCGCTCCATAGGCATGGAGATGGCTGGCGTTCCGCACATGTTGCTTAACGGCGTGAAGGCAAAGGCCTTCCAGAGGCGGTGGAACCAGGTTTGGATGTCGGTCTCGTTGCTGGTGGTGAGCAGCTCGCTCTCGCCGATTTTCGGCGTGGCTTGCGCAGTCACGGGCGTGAGCATGATGTCCCATGACTCGAAGAACGAACCGAATTGCCGGGCGGTTCGGTTAAAGACCTCTTGCATAGCAAAGCGCTCGCGATAAGCGATATCTTTTCCGGCCTGCCAGATAAGGCGATTAATCGGTTCGACCAAATCCTCCGGGGGCTCGAAGAGTCTGCGGGTGCGCAAGTGCGTGCTGATGACTTGTGCAAAGTTGGATATGTAACAAAGGGTTTGGGCCTCATAGGCCTCATCAAAATCCACATCAGGTAAGGCCCAGTCAACGCTGTGGCCAAGATCAGCCAAATGCCTTGCCGCACGTTCAAGCGCGGCAACCAAATCGGCTTCGGCGCCATAGGATCCCCACCTGCAGGAGAGGGCAATACGCAATCGAGGCGGGTCGCGTCGAATGAGCGCGCTGTAAGCCTTCTCCGGTTGCCAGTAGGGCATGAATTCGCCGGGGGCCGCGCCTCGGCACTGATCAATCCATGCGGCAGTGTCGCGCACACTTTTGCTGATACAGCCCTGCGTGGACACCAATCCGCTGAGGTCAGACAAACCTGGTGCAAGCGAAAACACGCCGCGCGAACACTTCATGCCGATATTGCCATTAAAGCCAGCCGGGATACGAATCGATCCCCCTCCGTCGGTGGCATGGGCGATTGGAATAGCGCCGGCGGCAACCAGCACCGTGCTTCCTGCCGATGATCCGCAACTTGAGTATGCTGTGTTCCAGGGATTTCGGGTGATGCAGACTGCCGGGTTTTCAGCTGAACTGCAGACACCAAATTCGGGCGTGCTGGTGCGGCCGATGATGTTTAAACCTGCGCGGCGGATTTTTGTCGTGAGAAAGCTATCAAAATCCGCCCGGTTACCGCGCATAAGCAGAGAGCCCATTTCCTGCAAACGACCCTTCACGCTCGGCCCCAAATCTTTCATCATGAAAGGCAGGCCTCGGAAAAATCCCTCCGGGTTCATACCATCGGCCAGTGGATCCTCGATCACATCGTCGAAAAGCTCGCGCGCTGCATCAAGCTGCGGATTAAGCGTTTTGACCGCGGCACGGGCCTGTTCAGACAACTCTGATGCACGGTAGTCCCCGCGTGAAATCCCCTCGGACAGTGCTACCGCGTCAGCTTGAGCCCAATCCTTCCAGCTCATCACAAGCTTGCTCATGCTGTTGTCTTGGCGGCTCGTAAGGGTCCGCTGCAACCGAAACAAGCGATCGATTTCACTGAAAGGACTCCTTGGACCGATTGCATGCTGCGTTCATGCTTGCTCCAAGCGCAAGACCAGATCGCTTACCGACTCGGAGCGACACTTGGCATATGCGCTTCCTGCCCAAAGGCTTTGATACTCCGGGTTGGCCGCTCTGGCACTTTGTTGACGAAGGCCCGCGGTCAGACTGTTTTGGAGCGGAAAGTCAAGGACTGCGCGCGATTGCATCATGGCGGTGAATTCATTTCGCAGCCCTCTTGCCAAGCGGCCGGAAAAGGCCCTGGTCAACACGGTACCCCGCCCGGGCTCCCCGGTGAGCAGTCGCTTGTGTTCAGGGCTTGCCCCGCTTTCGTGGCAGGCAAGAAATGCAGTCCCCATTTGCACCGCCTTGGCACCTTGCGCCAAGGCGGCCTGAATGTCCTCGGCGTTCATGATGCCGCCCGCTGCAATCACCGGAAGTTTGCAATGTCTCGCAAGGACACGGACAAGCTCGATCGTCGATGAGGCATCGTCGCGATCGAGTGGGGCCTTTGGATCAAAGCAGCCTCGATGTCCTCCAGCTTCCGGGCCCTGGGCAATGATGGCGCAAGCTCCAGAGGCTTCGATTGCCAGTGCTTCTTCAAGCTTGGTAGCGCTTATAAGCACCGGAATCTGATCCGCATGCGCCCTCTCAAACACCCAGTGTGGCGGCACGCCGAAATGGAAACTCAAAACTTCGGGGCGCTCGGGCCAAACCGCTTCGAGTTGATCGTGCAGCGAAGGATAAAATTCGGGCGTACTGGCACCTAGGACTGATTCTTTGATGAAGGCTAGGTGTGCAGAGTCGCCAAGCTCTCCCTCTTCAGACGGCCGATCCACGCTCTCAGCAGGCAAATCTTGCGCCCCGGCCAGCGGTCTTGTTGCATCAGCCGGCGTGATCAAGGCCTCAACGGCCGGCCTTAGGGCATCAGCAGCCTGCCGCAGTGCGTCGGCAGACGGCGCCTGAACCGGCTGAAAGACGAAGAAGTTGGCATTCACCGGTCCTGTGGCCTGCTTGCGGATCGCGCGCAGCTCGGTGCTGATCGCTTCCGGTTTGCTGTAGGCAAAACCAAAGCTACCCATTAAGCCTTCGCGAAGCACACTTGCTACGAATTCAACCGTGCAAACACCCCCTGCCATCGGCGCCTGGATCACCGGTAATCGCAGCCTGGAGAGGATCGAATTCAAGGCATGCTGCGACACGGCCTCTTTAGCCCTCCCGAATCAAGTGCTCAGCCAGAGCCCGGTACGCAGGCAAGGAGTGGGGATCGAGATGCACATTGGCTGCCATCGGATGGCTTGCAAAGCGGGCAATCACCATTTCGGCTTTTGGATCGATATAAATGGTCTGTCCGTGGACGCCGCGGGCTGTGTAGACCTCATGATCATCATGCGCATGCCACCACATGAACGCATAGCTCCAGCCCGGCAAGCTGCTGTACCCTGCCGGCGCAAACTTGGTGCGATCGCCGCCGCGTTGAATCGCATGAATCACCGCAGATGGAATGATCTGCCGATCACCCACACGCCCCCCACAACGCATCAGTTCGCCAAAACGTGCCAAATCGCGCAAGACCGCCAACAGACCGCCACCGGAAAACTCAAAGCCGATGGGATCGATTTGCATCGCAGCATCACGCTCTGCGCCCATCGGTTGCCAGATCCGTTCGGCAATCAAGTCAGTGATCGATTGGCCGGTTACCCGCTTGAGCAACCAACCAAGCACGTCGGTATTCGGTGTCCGATAAGCAAACTGCTTGCCGTGTTCGCCCGATTGCACCACGGTTTGCAAGTAATCGGTAAAACACGATGGCCCCGGATCGTCTGCTGAGCGCGGAAAAACGCCGCCCGCTTTGAGGTGCTTCCAGATGTCGGCTTGCGGATCAGCATAGGTTTCGTCATAACGAATTGCGGTGGTCATATGCATGACCTGCTCAACACGCGCTTGCTCAAATCCGCTGTGTTGAAGTTCCGGTATCCATTCCGTGATCGGTGCGGATGGATCAAGTCGTCCCTCATCGATAAGCCATGCAGCCAAAGTGCCGATGAATGACTTGGTAACCGATGCGCACAAGTGATGACCCCGCTCTTTGAGCGCAGCAAAATAGCGCTCATACACCCGCGCACCGCGATGAAGCACCACGATGCCGTCGGTGAAATTTTTGGCAAGCGACGCGTCCCATCGCATCCATATGTTTGAACCCGTTGGTTCAAAGCAAACCGCATCCAGATCGTCTCGGAGCCGTAATGGCAGCACTTGTACCGCTCCGATGCCGCGGTCAATCGGCTTAGTCGGGTAGAGCTCCTGATAATGCGAAAACGACCAGCGGATCTGAGGAAAACGATAGGCGCCCGCATCGCCTGCGCGAATACGGCGATCTTCAGCCGGTGGATGACCTTGCATCCAGCCAAGGCTAACCGGATCACTGCTTTGGGCGTCGTGCATGGCTCAGGTTCTCAATGGCTTGCGATGATTTCAGCGCACCGAATTAACCGCTATCAGGCTTAAAGCATTTTCAGATCAGGCTTGCTGCTCTGGCTGTGTTTTCGCATGACGGCGGGCCACCCAGAAAACCGCCCCTTCAGGACCATAGTGTTCAGCGTGCGTTACATCCTGGTCCAGCGAAAACCGACAGCCCGCTCGCAGTTGGCTGTTTAGGCCTGCCACGCGAAGCCACAGGCTTCCTTCGACGACGAGCGCCTGAACCGCAAAGGGATGGCGGTGGCTATCGAGCACAAGGTTGGCGTCCCATCGACGCACCAGGACCTCATCGAAACCGAGCCGATTGGCCTGCTCGGTGAAACGGCTAAGGCTGTTTTCGCCATAGTCATCGATACCGTCGGCTGCGTGGGCCAAGCTTGAGTGAAGCTCTGACATACGGGGCGTCCCTTCATTTAACGGAGCTTTAATTGTGCCTGAGCCCGCGCGAGTTGCTCTTCGAGCAGTTTCACATTGCAAACGCAGCCAATGGTGAAGGCGACCAGCTTGTTGTAGGTGTAGTGCACATGTCGAAACAAGAGTTCGCCTTCGTTGACATCGCGAATCATGTCAAGACATTGATGAGCACCGTTCACAATGCTGTCGAGATCGTCGGCCGCAAAGAGCGATGACCCGTAGGGGATCATCACCTTATTGGGGTAGCGCAAAAGCAGGCAAACTAAATGCTCGCCCGGCGTTGCCCTGGTCATCGCCTCGCGCAACTGCGACAGATTTTCCTCGGTGAGGCTTTGGACCTCGTCTTCATAAGTCTGGTTGACGCGCTCAAGGCGGTCAAAAAACAGATATAAAAATTGCTTATGCGTGTATGGTTCCAGCATCACGATCAGCGATTCGCGGTCGTCCTCGTCCGGATTGATTTCGTGATGAATTGGCATACCGAAGTCAATCCTAAAGCACTATAGCAAGCTCGGCAAATCGACATGCAATCAATGGTCGCCAGGAATCTTGCTCTCGTGTAACTTGGCCTGGATTCCGCGTTTTCGTAATCGAATGTTCAGCAGTTCAACAAGCAGTGAAAAGGCCATCGCAAAGTAGACGTAGCCTTTTGGCACATGGTGATCGAATCCCTCGGCAATCAACACAACACCCACCACCACAAGAAAACTCAAGGCGAGCATTTTTATGGTGGGATGATCCGAAACGAATTGGCCGATCGGTCTGGCAAAGACCATCATCAGCGCCACCGATGCAATCACCGCAGCGATCATGATCCGAACGTCATCGACCATGCCGACCGCCGTGATGATCGAATCAAGCGAGAACACCAGATCAACCACCATGATCTGGATGATGACCGCTGAAAAGACCGCAGCGGCTTGCGCCTTGGACGTTTGCTCGGCGCCCTCGATCGCGTGGTGGATCTCCGAGGTGCTCTTCCACACGAGAAAGACGCCACCGGCAATCAGGATCAGGTCGCGTCCAGAGATGCCTTGACCGAAGACGGTAAAGAGCGGCGCGACAAGGCCGATGATCCAGGAGAGGATAAGCAACAGTCCAATTCGCATGAACATCGCCATGCCGAGCCCGATCTTTCGCGCGAACTCGCGTTGATCAGATGGCAGGCGGTCAACCAGGATCGATATGAAAATAATATTGTCAATACCGAGCACTAACTCAAGCGCGGTGAGTGTGGCAAAAGCTATCCAGGCTTCCGGGCTCAACAGGACTTCGAGCATGTATGTTTCGCAAGTAAGTGTCGGTGAAAGCTAATGGTTGCCTGTCTTGTCGGAAGGGTCGATGCCTGCGCTACAAGACCCAGGGAAGACCCGTAGCGCAATTGTTTTGCGCTTTTCCGAAAGCAAACCCTAAGCGGGGATTGTATTGGGTTTCTGATCTTCATGCGCTAGGATGTACCTGGAGCAATCACCATGAAACGAAGGTTCGCAATCCAGGTCATCGCAAAGCTTGGCCTTTCGACCGCTGCTGCCGGAGCGTTTTTTGAAGCATCAGGCAGGCCACTGCAGCCGGTTGGGGTAACAGCGCGTTCCGATGCAGCCGAGCCGATCTGGAAGCTAGGCGAACCTGCGGCATTGCCGCCGCTTGTGCGAATGAACGGCTCGAAGATCGAGTGGCCCTTGTATCGGGGCAAGGTGTTGATTGTGATGTTTTGGGCGTCCTGGTGCCCCTTTTGTGCCCGGCAAAATCCGCTCCTCGATCAGCTGTATCGTGGCCATCGCGACCGCGGACTGGCCGTGGTCACCGTCAGCATCGACAAGTCTGAGGAGGCGGCGCGTCAGTATCTCCTCAAACATGGCTATCAGTTTGAATGCGGCATGGCAACAGCAGTGTGGCAGGCGATTTATCGCCAACGAAAGGGCTTGCCTCAACTTTTTGTTTTTGATCGCGCCGGGGTCTTGAGGCAAATCGAGGTTCGTGAAATGCTCGATGATGAGATTGAGGAGTTAACCCGTTACCTTTAACATGGTGAGGGATTGCTCATCTATCGTTGATGCACCGCAATGGCCAGCGAACCCGAGACTTTTTCCGCAAACCGCATAAGGAGACGCATAATGAAACTCGATACCTCCGCGCTTGATGGCTTGCTTCAGGCTTCGATCGGCAACACGAAGTTGCCTGGCGTTGTCGCCATGGTTGCTTCGCGCGAAGCGGCGCTTTACGAGGGAGCCTTCGGTGAGCGGCTAATCGGCAGCGCGCAAGCGATGACGCTTGATACCGTCTGCTGGATTGCCTCGATGACCAAGGCGATTACCTCGGTATGTGCAGTCCAATGCGTGGAGCGAGGCCTCATCGATCTGGATGCACCGGCTAGTTCGATTATTGCTGAAATTGCTGAGGCCCAGGTATTGACAGGCTTCGATGATGCTGGGATGCCGACCTATCGAGCGCCAAAGCGGCCTGTGACCCTTCGACACCTGTTGACGCACAGCGCCGGTTTTAGCTATGAAATATGGAATACAGAAATCCAAAAGTTACAAGCGGCACTCGATATCCCGAGTGTGACTGAGTGCCGAAACAAGGCATTGAAGCTACCCCTGCTCTTTGATCCAGGTGAGCGCTGGGAATATGGCATCAATATCGATTGGGCTGGAAAAATGGTTGAGGCAGTAAGTGGCAAAAGCCTTGGTGCTTTCATGCACCAGAATCTCTTTGAGCCCCTAGGTATGCTCAGCACAGCATTTAAGATCACCGAGGGCATGCGTGAGCGACTGGCAGGGATCCATTTGCGCAGCCCTGATGGAAATTTAGCTGCCTTTCCCTTTGAGTTACCGCAAGAGCCGGAGTTTGAGATGGGTGGCGGTGGCCTTTACAGCACCGCGGGCGATTACCTGAGATTCTTGAGGATGATTCTCAATAATGGTCAATTGGGTGGTGAGCGCGTCCTGAAGCCAGAGTCGGTATGGGCCTTAGGCCAGAATCAAATGGGTGATTGCAGGGTGTTGCCGCTGATTGCAGCCATACCGTTAACAAACGACGCTGAGTTTTTTCCAGGCTCAGCCAAAAGCTGGAGCCTTGCCTTCCAGGTCAATCACGAGGATTTGCCGACCGGCAGACCGGCAGGTGGTTTGATGTGGGCGGGTCTTGCCAATTCTTACTATTGGATCGATCAAAAAAATGGCTTGGCGGCTGTGTATATCACCCAGTTGTTTCCTTTTGCAGATCGTGAATCACTGCCTACTTACCTCGCCTTCGAATCTGCGGTTTACCAGGGCCTTAGTCATTAGCGTGCTGCCTGCAGGCAGGAGCGCCGTCTGCGCAAGGCTTGCTGACCTTTTGCGGTAGCGCACTGTGCGCTGGGCTCTTATCACCTAACAACCTTCAGGATCAAGCTCTCATGAAACTTTACATGGCGCCAAGAGCGCCGAACCCCAAGCGGGTGTGCATGTTTTTGGCGGAAAAAGGGATCGACACCATCGAGTGGATTGCGGTCGACCTGAACGCCGGTGCGCACCGTGACCAGGCATTCGTGTCGAAAAATCCGCTCGCGCGCGTCCCGGTTCTCGAGCTCGACGACGGTCGTTACATCAGCGAAAGCCGGGCGATTTGCAGCTGGATTGAGGCGCACCATCCGGAGCCTAGTCTGATGGGCGAAACAGGCGAGGCGCGGGCCTTCATTGAAATGTACGATCGCTATGTCGAGTGGTATCTCTTGCTTCCAACCGCCCAATGGATCCGGCATGCGCATCCAGGCTTGGTGGCGCTTGAAAACCCGCAGTTTCCCGATTTTGCTGAAAATCAAGCAAAGAAACGCGAAACCGGATTGGCCTGGCTCGAAGAGCGCCTCAGCCAGAACCCCTGGGTTGCCGGATCAGACTTCACGATTGCAGACATCACCGCGTTTTGTGCAATCGAATTCTCGCGCGTGATGAAATTTAAGCCTGCTGAAGCTGGCTACGCACAGATTCAGCATTGGCGTGATCGGGTGGCGGCAAGGCCGAGCGCAAGTGCCGGCGATCACCTGCCTACTGCTTAAGCGCTGGAGACTTGTCAAAAAGCTGGATTATGATCGGGTTTTACGGGGTTTATGATCCTGCTTTACTGAATAAGGTCTGCCCATGGAGACTTCGGTGTTCATATCATTGTTTCGCAGCCTTTGGCGATTGCGCATGCTTGCGATTTTCGGATTTGCCCTGCTCGGTCTCGGGGCTTGTGGTGGCGGCATTGATGGCACCAAAGATCTTTTTGGAGCGATTGGCTATAAGTCGGGAGTCGATCCGTTCGTTGCTCCAGGCGATTCTGCATGCGGTGCAGCAACCGGATCAGGAACGGGAACAGGCGCTGGGGCAGGTGCTGGT
>DDPV01000049.1:100895-101268 GCA_002342365.1 Burkholderiales bacterium UBA2459
TTTTGCGGAAGCATTGCGCTGACAGCAAGCAAGCTGAAGTATGGCGTTGGTTCGGGCAGCTCAGTGATTGCCGCCCAAGACGCTGCGATAGCCTCATGCAAAGTGTCAGAGGGTGCAGTCACGCCGTCCACATGTACGCTAGCCAAGACGCGCTGCTTGTAGACAGATCCTTGTTTGCCGCAGCCTGAGAATCTTACGGCCGTCGAGACTTCATTCAGGCCGTGTCATCAAGGTCCGCATAAACGCCGGCCCTTGCCTGAAGCCTTGAGTTCACTGTGGCTTGATGCGAGCTTGCCCCAGCTCCGATCTCAACCGCCTTCTTCATCAAGAGATCGAGTAGCGCTTTGCGGATTGAACTGGTCGTCAATAACTG
>DDPV01000049.1:101344-101490 GCA_002342365.1 Burkholderiales bacterium UBA2459
AATCTTCGGGCGACAGGCTTCGAATTGGGTGGAGTTGCGGGATAAAGAACAGGCTTTGCACCGCAAAGTCTCTTACCAGACCGTCGCGGGCATCGCTAAGCAAGCTGATGATTTCGCTTGCGGGTCGGACTATCGCTTGGGCCGGT
>DDPV01000017.1 GCA_002342365.1 Burkholderiales bacterium UBA2459
TGCCCTCACTTGGCGGCATGAGGCTTCACCTTATCGATGAAGGACCAAGCGATGCCGAAGTGTGCTGGTTGTGCTTGCATGGGAACCCGACCTGGAGCTATCTGTACCGGCGGATGATCCCGGTGTTTCTTGCTGCCGGGCACCGTGTGCTTGCTCCCGATATGCCGGGCTTTGGCAAAAGCGACAAGCCGATCGATGCGGCGCAGCACCGATTTTCCTGGCACCGGGAGGTGCTGCTTTCGCTTGTCGAGGCGCTCGATCTGCGTGGCATTCATCTGGTGGTGCAAGACTGGGGCGGATTGCTGGGTTTAACCCTACCCATGGAAAAACCAGAACGCTATAAAGGCTTGCTGGTGATGAATACCCATCTGGCCACCGCCGAAACTCCGCTGCCTGAAGGCTTTTTGCAGTGGCGCAGCATGTGTGCCGAGCGACCTGATTTTTCAATTGCCAGGCTTCTTGCACGCGGCAATCCCCATTTATCAGCAGCCGAGTGTGCCGCCTACGACGCTCCTTTTCCTGAGCCCGCCTTCCGCGCAGCCACGCGTGCCTTTCCAGAGATGGTGCCAGAAAGCGCGCAAGACGATGGCGTGCTGGCTTCGCGCGCCGCTGCCACCTTCTGGCGCGAACACTGGCGTGGCGTTTCGATGATGGCCGTGGGAAAACGTGATCCGGTATTTTCACCGGCTGCCATGGAATCCTTGCGGCAGTCCATCAACCAATGCCCGCCTGCACTTGTGCTCGATGAGGCCGGTCATTTTGTTCAAGAGCACGGCGAGGTGATCGCCAAAGAAGCGCTTTTCGCATTATGCCGATAGGTCGACGATCTGAAGTTTGGATCGCTTATTTTTCTGCCCTCAGATCAACCCTTCGGATTTTGCCGGAGATTGTTTTCGGCAGGCTGTCACGAAATTCGATTTCTCTGGGGTATTTGTAGGGGGCGGTTTGATCTTTGACAAACTGCTGGATGTCTTGAGCAAGGGCTTCGGATGCCTGATAGCCCTTGGCCAAGATGATAAATGCCTTCACGATCTCACCGCGAAGCTCATCGGGTTTTCCGATCACCGCCGCCTCTGCCACCGCCGGATGCTCAATCAGCGTTGATTCCACTTCAAAGGGACTGATGCGATAGCCCGAAGAGGAAATGATGTCATCGGATCGGCCAACAAACCAGATGTAACCAGCCTCATCCCGCGTTGCGGTATCGCCGGTGTAGTACCAACCGTGACGAAATACTTTGGCAGTGGTCTCTTCATCCCGGTAATAGCCGCGAAAAAGACCGGGCGGATAGGGGTCTGTGATTTTGACTGCGATATGCCCTATCGCGTTCGCTTCAAGCACCTGCCCCGCATCATCAATCACGTCCACCGTAAGTCCGGGGCATGGTCTTCCCATCGACCCGGGGCGTATCGGCATGCCGGGAAAATTTGCAACGATATTGATGGTTTCGGTTTGTCCATAGCCGTCATAAATGTCGCAGCCGGTTGCGAGTTTCCAGGCACGCATCGCCTCGGGATTTAGGGGTTCGCCAGCGCCAAAACAGTGACGCAGAGAACTGAAATCCGCACCCGACAAGTCGGCCTTGGCCATCACCCGATAAATCGTTGGCGGCGCACAAAAGGTGCTGACCCGGTGTTGGGCAATGATTTTCAAATGCATCGCAAGGTCAAATCCTTCGCCGTCGTACAACATAATGCTTGCACCAGCAAGCAGCGGCGGATAAAGCAATCCCCACGCGGCCTTGGCCCATCCGGTATCGGTGAGGGTCCAGTGCACGTCGCTTGCTTTCAAATCCTGCCAATATCGGGCGGTGATCCCATGCGCCAGCGCGTAGGCGTGGTCACGGGCTACCATCTTGGGCATCGACGTCGTGCCCGAGGTGAAGTAAATCAGCATCGTCTCATCGGCCTTCGTTGCCGGAATCGACGATCGATCCAAGGCTTCACTTGCCTCGGCGCACAAGGCCTCAAAGTGCTCCCAGCCTGGGCTTTGCCCACCGACGAGTATCCGATGCCTCAGGCTCGGACAGTCGCCCTGGATCGACTCGATTGCCTGCGCGTGTGCAGCCGTCACCACCGCGAGCTTGGCGTCCGAGCGATGAATTCGGTAAGCAAGATCTTTAGCCTTTAGCTGATTGGTCCCAGGCATGGCAATCGCACCAATTTTTGTACAAGCCAGAATCACAAAGTACCAGGCAGCGATTCGTGGCAGGACAACCAGCACGGTGTCGCCCTTTCGAATACCCATAGCCAGCAGCGCGTTGGCAAAGCGATTCGATTGTTTTTCCAGATCGCTATAACGATAGTAGTTAACGGTTTCTCCGGATCGGTCGATCGCAATGAGCGCTGTCTTATCGTCCGACTTTGCCCGCTGATCAACAACATCAAAGGCAAAATTAAACTGCGGCGGTACCGAAAACGAAAAGCTCGCGCGCGCCGAATCGTAATCAAATGGGGGAAATGCGCTGCTCATGCTGTGTTGTCTCCTTCAGGGCATGGGGCTTGATGTTCACATCATCGTGCTGGGGCTCGGCCTGCAGCGTGGCATGGTCAATGCCAAACTGGTCGCGAAGCATTTTTTGTATCGAACGAAGCGTGTCGGGCCATTGTTCGAGCGATCGCACTTGCAAGTGAGCGGTCAGCGTGACGTGGCCGGGCGCAGTCTCCCAGATGTGCAGGTTGTGCACCTCCGAAACATTGGGATCGACCTGGAGTTCCTGAGCCACCTGCTCAAAATTTACCGAATCGGGAACTTGTTCCATCAGGATGCGATAAGAATCCCGAAGCAAAACGGCGCTTGCCCGCAAGATCAAAACGCAAACAAGGATCGACAGGATCGGGTCAACAGCATAAAAACCGGTCAAGCCGATGATGAGCCCCGATAACAGCGCGGCAACCGACCCAAGCAAATCGCCCATCACATGCGCCAGGGCTGCCCGGGTGTTGAGACTCGTTTGATCGCGGGACAACAACCATGCGACCAGGAGATTGACCACGAGGCCAATCACTGCGACCACCATCACATGATCGCTGGCAACCGGTTGCGGTTTGAACAAACGCGATAAGGATTCGCTCAAAATGTAGAAAGCAAGTCCCAACATCGCAATCGCGTTGACCGCAGCAGCCAACACCTCGATACGCCCAAACCCGTATGAACTTCGTGCCGTGGGTTGCTTGCGAGCCAGTTGCTGGGCAACCAGTGCCAACAAGAGCGCGCTGGCATCAGTCAGCATATGCCCGGCATCGGCCATCAGTGCAAGCGAACCCGCATAAGAAGCGGCAAGCCATTCGATTGCCGCAAAGCCCAGGGTGAGCAAGACGGATAGGCCCAGAATGCCGCTAGCAGTCCGAATCCGTGCATGGCCGTAGGAAGCATCAAACAAGTCGTGGCGATGTAGATCCTTCGTCATAGCGCAAAAAGCCTAACAGAGAAGCAACCACCGAAAAGCGAGCACAGGCCTGAGACGCAGCAAAGCGCTTTTTCGAGCCGACCGATTGACAAATTGCGGCGGCTTTTCAGATCTTGTGCTGATCAAGGCTACAGTACCGGGCGCCGGTCACTTTTTCATTGATACAAAGGAATCTGAATGTTTTCACACATCATGCTCGGGACCCAAAACGTTGAGCGGTCCAAACAGTTTTACGACGCGGTACTCGGTGCCCTTGGCATCGGTGCAGGTCACATCGACAAGAATCGTGTCTTTTGGCGGACCAAAACCGGTGTCTTCTCCACCTCGCTTCCGATTGACGGGCAAGCGGCCAGTGCAGGCAACGGCAGCACCATCGGCTTTGCCTGCTCCTCAACCGAGCAAGTCCATGCCTGGCACGAGGCAGGCCTTGCCCACGGTGGCAGCGCAATTGAAGACCCACCGGGCATTCGTCAAGGTCCAGCCGGTCAGCTCTATCTCGCTTACCTGCGCGACCCCGATGGAAACAAAATTTGCGCGCTCTACCGCATCCCTGCGGCCTGATACACCGATACAAAAGCCGGATTGTTAAAATACAACAAAAGATTGATGCAAACGATTGTTCTTGAACATGATTTGCTCTAAGCTGCAAGGGTGTTCAACACCCTTGGAGTTTGTATCATGACTGTTGTATTCAATCCCATTGAGTGGGCGGGCGCCGTCTTCATCATCTGCCTGGTCGCGGTAGCAGCCCTCAGCGGCGGATTCACCCTGATCGACTCGGCCAATCAACTCAGGCAGCGCTTTGACCCGGCCCACAAGGCGGCAAAGGCAAGGCAGGAGGAGGCGTTGCGCAAGGCAAAAATGCTCGCGGAGCTGAAAATCCAAATGCAAAGCCAGGAGCTCAAGACCAAATAAACTGCCGAAGCATGTCGTCGTGCTGGCTTTGCCAGCGCCGCATGCCGGCAGGGTCTTGATCGAAGGTCAGCCTCAAGAACGCTGCAATCAATAAGCAGCTTGCACGCTTAATCCGGCGATTCGTCTCAAAACCACCGCTTGCTTCGCGGTCGGTGAATACGCTGTGTGAACCGCCTTCGAACATCGTGAGGCATTTGGGCAGGCCCGCAGTGGCCTCGAAAATCGCGACCCGGTCGTCGGCGCCGCTTAACAAACCCGGGATGCGGATGACATCCTCGGAGCAGGTGATGTGAAGACTTGGCAGCTTCATGGATGAGAGGATCGATGTCCATGAGGCTTCGCCGTAAAAAGGTGGTGCTGACATCGCAATCACCGCCTTCGGTCGCGCATCGCGCAGATCAACACCGATACCGTTGCGAACAACGCGGGCGCCACCCATGAGCAGCGCCGAGTTGGCGCCATAGGAATGGCCTGCAACCACGATCCGCTGCCGGTCGATTTGATCGGCAAACTCACTGGCAAACAATTGATCGAGGCAAAACCGCAAGTCCTGCACTCTGGCAATCGCTTCGGCATCCTGGCTTGCAGCAAGCAGGCGCGAGCCCACGGTGAAAGGACTTCCCGCCGACCAAATGCTTCGGTCGCTCCCGATATGCTGAGGGTGTAAGCAGGCAATACCCTCTGTGGCAAGATAATCGGAGAGATAACGGTAGCCGCTACGAGAGCCCCCAAGACCGTGCGAAAAGAGCACAAGCGGCCTTGCAGCGCCATCAGCACGATCGCGGGCAAGCGGTCGATAAAAGCGCGCCGGAACCGCACGCTTGCGCGCCGAATCCTGCCAGGCAAATTCAAAGAGCTCGTAGTGTGGCCTGCGCTCGTTTTGTGTGGGCGGGCCCTGGGCATGTGCAGGCTCATCAGACCGAAGCACCGCCGCGTCTGCGCTGCGATCGCCTTGAGCCGCAGGCAAATCCTGGGGCAGCAAGGCCAATCCGGCAGCACCCAGAAGCGCCCGTTCAAAGAGCTCTCGTCGGTCACGGTTGATCGGCTTCATCGCCTGCTTTGCCCCTATGCTCAGTTTTCAACACGCACGATCATCCAATGCAGGAGCGCAAGCATGCCAGACATCGAATTCAGCCCCCCAAGGGCCCAGCTTCAAGGCTCGTTTTCAACCACCGCAGCGCTGCAAGCGGATCGATGAGCGATTCGGCCAATCGGCAGCCCTCGGGCCCAATCGGCGCTTGTTTGGCGCGAATCGACGCAATCGATCCGGCAGCCTACGCCAAGACCCGCAATCATCTGGAAGGCGCTGTCACTGGCCTTTCGCCTTGGATCAGCCACGGCGTCATCACGCTTCGGGACCTGGCAATCCGGATCGCTGCACAGCATGCGCTTGCGGTTCAGCATCAGTTGATTTATGAACTCGGTTGGCGTGCGTACTTCAGACATGTTTTGGCGCATCATCCGGAGG
Organism: Burkholderiales bacterium UBA2459; assembly: GCA_002342365.1. Taxonomy (GTDB): domain Bacteria; phylum Pseudomonadota; class Gammaproteobacteria; order Burkholderiales; family Burkholderiaceae_E; genus UBA3064. The sequence continues at coordinate 5,793 of DDPV01000017.1, forward strand.
CAGTGTTTCAATCGCTGCGGCAAGGGCCACTGCCCGATGAAGCTTATGCCAGCGAACTGCCGCAGGATTTAATCGAGGCGCGCAGCGGCGTCCCAGCCATCGACGCGGCGGTGCGCAGCCTTTATCGCGATGGCATCGTGCATAACCATGCCAGGATGTGGCTGGCAAGCTATTGGGTGCACATCCGCCGGGTGCATTGGCAACTCGGCGCATCCTGGCTACTGAAGCATTTGCTTGACGGCGACATCGCAAGCAACAGTTTGAGTTGGCAGTGGGTTGCTGGCACGAGCAGCCACAAACCCTACTTGTTCAATGCCGACAATGTCGCACGATTTGCACCGCGTGACTGGTGGAGTCCCGGCACCTCGATTGACAGAGACTATGCAAGCCTTGAGGCGATCAGTCGGGGTGCAGCACTTCCGCGGGATCGACCCACAGGCGATGGTGTTGAGCAGCCCTTGTGTCTGAAGGCTCGTGATTTGCCCGCGCAACTGATGAAAGACTATCGCCTTACGCCTGTTGCTGATTTTTTGCAGCGACAGCTTTTGCCCTTGCAGCGGCTTTGGCTGGTTCACCCATGGGCCTTGCGAAGCGAAGCGCCAAAAGCGCAGGGTGCACAATGGCACATGGTGGGCTTCATACCGACTGACTGTGACTTTATGGATTGGAGCCTGGCCCGATGGCACTGGGTGCTTGGCGTGATGACTGCGATTTGTGACGATATTATTATTGGATCGATCAGGGATTTATCAATATTGAATCAAGCATCGACAAGCCTTGGAACCTGGCGCAATATTCACCTGCACACTTATTGGCCCTCCTTTGTGGAGCAATACGATGAAGCCCCGCTTTTTCCGATCGCCGATCGCCCCTTCCCCTCGTTTTCTGCCTGGTGGAAAAAGCTTACCGCAGGGTATTCGAGCCTTGATGATTTGCTTGATCGTACTGAGCATCCCACTTCGACTCGTGAAGGCAAACGCCTCACAAGAGATTGCCGCACACCCGGCTGAAACATCCCAGGCGCACACGCCTCAAGTCCAAACACCGCAAGCACCCGCACCCCAAGCCCTGTCGATTACGGTCAGCCACGGCCCCAGCCAGACGCTGAACTTGTGGTGGTGGGCTGCCCACAGCGATAAGCCCGAGCAAGCGCGACCCGGTGTGATTCTTTTGCACGGATGCGGTGGCATGCTCAATGCGCGAGGACAACCCGACCAGCGCTTTCGTAGCTACGCAGCCTTGCTTCAGGCCAAGGGTTGGCATGTGCTTGCTCCGGATTCATTCAGCACCCGCGGCGTCAAGGAGATTTGTACCCGTGAAAGAGGGTCGATCGCTGCCGTGAATCAGTCCTTGCGCAGGTCGGATCTGGCTGCGGCGATCGCCTGGCTAATCGATCAGGCGCAGGTCGACAAAACAAGATTGGCACTGATCGGTTGGTCAAACGGCGGAAGTACGGTTCTGGAGTACACCCACCGAGGCGACCCGCAAGCGCTCAAGGGGCAATATCCTGGACTGCGGGCCGCTGCAGCCTTCTACCCGGGCTGCATCACGCGTGAACAACAGGGTTACAAGCCCGCGATGCCGGTGCTGCTGCTTGTGGGATTGTCCGATGACTGGACATCGCCCGAGCCCTGCTTAAAGCTTGCATCGCCCCTGGTGCAGCTTCGGTCATGGGCCGATGCCTATCACGGCTTTGACGGTACTGCGCCACTGCGCTTTCGAACAGATATACGAAATGGAACAAACCCTCAAGGCGTTCATCAGGGCGCCAATGCCGAAGCGGGCAGGCAGGCGCGTGTGGCACTTATCGATTTTCTGGACCAGGCGCTGAGCACGAGCGAAACCGATACCTCACCGATATCTCGTTATTGAAAATGTCATTCGACGCGCAAGCGCTCGGGACAAAAATCTCAAGCTACCATTGACTCGCCGATAAAGCTCTCCAGCGAAGGACACTGTGTATGGAACATCCAGCAAGCCTGCCAGCGCGCCGCGACATTGCACTGCCTCAAACCGGTCTTCTCATCGATGGTCGATGGGAGGCGGCCGTATCCGGCGAGAGCTTTCCAAGCATTGATCCGGCAACCGGCGAGGTCATCACCCATATTGCGCAAGCGCAAAGCGCAGATATCGACCGGGCTGTGCGTGCGGCTCGCAGCGCGCTTGAACGCAAGAGCTGGCGCTTGATGCCCGGTGCGCAACGCGCAAGGCTGCTTTATCGCCTTGCTGAGCTTCTTGAGCAGAATCGCGAACCCATGGTGCAACTCGAGAGCATGGACGCGGGCAAACCCCTTGCAGCAACCCGAAGACAGGACCTGCCTGCAGCGATTGACTGTTTGCGCTACTACGCTGGATGGGCAGACAAACTCGAGGGCCAGGTTGTCGCCACCCGAACAGACGCTCTGACTTATGTGCTTCGTCAGCCGGTCGGTGTGGTTGCAGCAATTGTTCCCTGGAATTTTCCGCTCATGAACGCGGTGTGGAAGATCGCGCCAGCGCTTGCCTGTGGCTGCAGCGTGGTGCTCAAACCCGCCGAACTCACCCCGCTTTCTGCGCTTCGACTTGGCGAACTGGCTCTGGAGGCCGGGATTCCCGAAGGTGTGTTGAATATTGTTCCCGGTTTTGGAACGCAAGCCGGTCAGGCGCTGATTGAGCACCCGCAAGTCGATAAGATCGCTTTTACCGGATCACCAGCGGTGGGCAAGCACATCATGCGGACCGCTGCCGAAAGCTGTAAACGCGTGACGCTCGAACTTGGCGGCAAGTCTGCCAACATCGTGTTTGCCGATGCGGACTTGCAAGCTTCGGTCAAGGCCTCGGCCTCTGGCATCTTCTTTAACGCCGGGCAGGTCTGCTCAGCCGGTTCCCGAATTCTTGTGGCAAAAGCGATTTACGCGGAGTTCGTTCAGGCTTTTTGTGCACGGGCGGCACAGATCACGATTGGCGACCCCTTTGAGAGCACAACCACGATGGGACCGGTGATTTCGGCACAACAACAAGAGCGGATCATGAAAGCCATCGATGCTGGCAAGCACGACGGCGCAACGCTGGCTCTCGGCGGACAGGCGCTTGAGGGCAAAGGCTATTTTGTGCAGCCGACGATCTTCGCCGATGTTGATAACCGAATGCCCCTTGCGCAAGATGAGATCTTCGGGCCGGTGGCAAGCATCATCCCCTTTGAGTCTGAACAGCAGGCCATCGAAATCGCCAATGACTCGCGCTACAGCCTCGCCGGTGCCGTCTGGACCCGCGATGTGAGTCGCGCCCATCGGGTGGCTGGCGCGCTGCGCTCGGGCACGGTGTGGATCAACACCTTTGGCCACACCGACACCCGGCTGCCCTGGGGCGGTTTTGGCAAGGACTCCGGCGTGGGACGCGATTTGGGTCGTGCAGCTCTAGACAATTATACCGATCTTAAGACTGTATGGTTACAACTTTCTGAATCCTGATACCGATCACGGGGCATCCACGCTAAGCGCCTCGACAGTCACCGCAACCCGCAGCTCGTGTCCGGCACCGGAGTGGATCACACCGCGCAGCGGCGAAACATCCCCGAAATCCCGACCATAGGCGAGCGAGACGTAATCCTCCTCAACCAGCGCATTGTTGGTCGGATCCAGTTCAAGCCACGGGTGCTCAAGGCTCGGGCAGTAAATCGCCACCCAGGCATGGGACGCGTCCACACCGCGCCTTTTGGGCTGCCCAGGCGCGGCTCGGGTGAGCAGGTAGCCGCTCACATAGCGCGCGCTCAAACCAATGCTTCGCAGGCAGGCGATCATGACATGAGCAAAATCCTGGCAGACCCCGGTCTTTCGTTGAAAGACCTCCGCAAGCGGCGTTTCAATCACGGTACTGCGCGGGATGTAGCGAAAGTCCGCATGGATTTTCTGACACAGCTGCTGGCAGGCCTTGATAAGGCCCGGCTCTCGATCAAAAATCGCCATGGCGTAAGGCCTTAAGGCCTCCAGAAAGGGCACAAAAGGGCTTTCAAAAACATACTCGCCTTCGGCCTGACAGGGACGACCTGCCTGATAGGCAAGATCCCGTCGTAAATCGCGCCAGGAGAGCTCTGCCCTGGCGAGGTCCTGGGCTGCGATGCAAAAACGCTGTGCCTTGCTGCGGGCAAACACCTGAAGGCTTTGGTGCGGATGATGAAATCCAAAGTACTCGATCCAATTCCCAAAACAGTCACGATGCACCGACCGGGTATCGGGGACCGGATCGATGGCTATGTCGTAGGACACAAGCTTTTGCACCGCCGAATCAACCGGCTTGAGACAGGCCAGATGATAAGCGTGTTGGATCCAGTCGTGATAACGGTAATCCGTCTCGTGCAGCACAGCAAGCGTCTTCATGGCGCTCGATTCCCTGTTTTCATGATGGTGCGGGCCTTAAGACTCGGTGTAAGCCTTGTCAAATCGCGGTTCGGAAAGCCTGCATATGGGCAAAGTACTGCGCAGTAATCAGGTCAGAGATCGCTCGCCCGCGCTCTTTGCATTGCGCAGCCCAAGCGCCAAGCGCGGGCAACCCGAGCTCGGCTGGCTTGGCGCAGGCGAGTTCCTGTTGCTTTGCAACGAGCGCTGCAGAAGGCTTGGGAAGCCAGCCGATGGCCTCGACGGTTTGTGCGATCACCGCAGCGATCGCTCTTGGATTTGTCACATCATGAATGAGCAATTCAATCAGCGCAGCGGGCGTGTAGTTCCCCTGATAGCGGACCCGGTAGGTGATGAGGCTGTCAAAAAGGTTCAACAGGGTTTCATAGGCATGACTTGCGCGCAAAACCGGCTCGCAGCCCAAGTGTTGCAAGGTCTCGCTCAAGGCCGTCAAGCGCTCAAGCGATCGTCCGATCACAAGCACCCGCCAGGTGAGGTCGCGGGTCATACGATCGCTTTGCAAACCGCTTAAGGCCGCAAGCTGAAGGCTCAATTCATCGAGTCCGCCAAGGCTCCCCATGAGGGTTCCATCGAGCTGTTTGAGTCCCTCACGCATGCTGTTGAGCAGGCGTAAATGATCCACCGGAAAGAGATCTCGGGTGGCCCTGAGATTGGTCTCGATCGCCGAGAGGCAGTACTCCAGACTGCATGCGGCTGGGTCGCTGAGCTTGGCCATGAGGCTGCGCGCAAAAATTGCAGGCGACTGCGATAAACCCGGTGTGTCGCGATCGACCAAAGCCTGCGCGCTCGCAAGCGTTGTCATGGCCTTGGCGAAGACCATGGGTATCGCATCCTCGGCTGAACTCATCACCAACAAGGCTTTTGCAAAGCGGCTCAGATGCTCTGCTCGCTCGCTGTAGCGACCAAGCCAGAACAAGTGCTCAGCACTGCGACTGGACACCGGACGCAGACGTGGCTCCATGCTTGGAAAAAACGACCACTCAGCCTGTTGCGCATCCTGCTTTGAGGTCTGAACCCAGGTATCGAGCGTGCTACCGCCTTTGGCAATCGACACCACATGGGGATCGACATTCGCAATCCGCGTCATACCGCCCGGCACAAGTTGCCAGGACGATTTCATGTCCGCAATCGCAAAGACCCGCACGAGCGCGGTTTTCGGGCGAAAGCCCTCTGGCTGCCAGGTAAGTGTCTGGGAAAAAGGCAAATAGGTCTGCGCTGTGTATTGCTCAGGACGTTGTCGAATGCGCTCACGCAAAGCCGCAAGTTCTTGCTTACTCAGATGAAGCGCAATGATTGGTTCGAATTCCTGAACGTTACTCCCTGTATAACTCGACTTGACAACTTGCGTTCTGAGCAAGGGCGCGATCGCATCAAGGGCAGCCGACTCGCCACACCACCAGCTGTGCAAAGAAGGCATCTTCAGCGTCTCACCCAGCAGCGCCTGAGCGATCGCAGGCAGAAAGCCCTGGATTGCCGGCGACTCGAGAAAGCCCGAACCTGGGGCGTTGGCCATCACCACGCCCTGCTCTCTGAGCACCTGAATCAGCCCCGGAATACCCAGGGTCGAATCAGGGCGCAGTTCAAGGGGGTCAAGAAAGGCATCGTCAATGCGGCGCAAAAGACCGTGCACACGCTGCAGGCCTTGCAGCGTTTTGAGGTAGAGCTTATCGCCTTGAGCAATCAAGTCTGCACCTTGCACAAGGGGCAGGCCAAGATACGCAGCCAAATAAGCATGCTCGAAGTAGGTCTCGCTCCAAGGACCGGAGGTGAGCAGAACCAGCCGCGGCGGCTCACCCTCAGCGATCGGCGCCGCAAGCCTTGTCAGATCGAGCAGCAATTGTCGGTAGCTGGATTCCAGGTGTCGGATACCCATGCCCTTGAAGGCTTGTGGAAAGAGTTTGGCGATTAAATGGCGATTCTCCAACATATAGCCGAGCCCTGAGGGCGACTGGCAGAGCTGACTCACCACCCACCATTGACCCTCGGGGCCACGGGCAATGTCAAAGGCGATGATCGGCAAAAAAAGATCGCGCAGCGGTTTGACGCCGCACATCGAACGCAAATAACCCGGATGCGCTTGCAACAGAGCGGCTGGCAATAAACCCTCTTTCAGCAAGCGTTGTTCGCTGTAAACATCGATCAGGATCTGGTTAAGTAGCGCTGCGCGTTGGGCCATCGCATCGGCGATATGACGCCAGTCGGACTCTGAAATCAGAAACGGCACTGGATTCAAGGACCAGGCGCGGCTAACCGATGCCTGATCCTGATAAACATTATAACTTATAGCATGGTGCCGGATCGCCTTTTGGATGGCCTTGTCGTGCTCGGCAAACTGCGCAATCTGGGCCTCACCCGTCAGGTTCGAAAATTGCTGCCAGAGCGGACGAAGTCTGTTTGGACCGCTGCGCAGCTCATCGTAGTGCCCCAGAGCGGCTTCAGGATTGTCATTGAGCAATCGACTGAGTCCGGATGAAGCGCTTTGCCTGATCAGGGAAGCATCCAAGGTTTTCAATAGTAAAGGGTTCTAGGATTGCCTCAAGTCCAGAGTGAAGGGAAACTCAAGACTCGGCCTGGCAGCAGCCAGCCGGATTTCCCCGGGGCTGTGTTCGAAACGCACAAATCGTGAAAGCCTTCGGCTTTCAGCTTCCGAAGCGTTGACAGGCGGTCGCTCGTAATTGCGCCCGCCCGGATGGGTGACGTGGTATCGACAGCCACCCAGTGAGCGGCCAAGCACGTTGTCGACCAGATCGATCTGAAGCGGCGCATGAATGCCAATCGACGGGTGAAGCGCCGAAGCAGGCCGCCAGGCGCGAAAACGAACACCGATCACGGCTTCGGCGTCTCGACCGGTTGCTTGCAAGGCCGCAGCCTGCGCATTGATGCTCAAGACATAACGGTTTGTATCCAGCCCACGCGCAAGCACCTCAATACGCTCAAGCGATGAATCCACATAGCGGGCGGTGCCGCCTGCGCTTGCCTCTTCGCCCAGAAGCTGCCAGGGTTCAAGCGCATGCCTAAGCTCGATGCCAACGCCGCGCAGGTCCAGGGCACCAATCATCGGGAAGCGGAAGGCAAACTGCGGCGCAAACCAATCGATATCAAAATGAAAGCCGCCCTGCCCTAACTCGGCCAGTGCGTCCTCGAAGTCGAGTTTCACGAAACTGGGCAGTAAAAAGCGATCGTGCAGCCCGGTTCCCCAACGCGTGAGCCGCTGCGCTCTTGCACTCCGGTAGGGCTTGTGCCAGAACCAGGCAACACATGCGCGCACCAGCAGCTGCTGCACCAGACTCATTTGTGGATGCGGCGGCATCTCGAACGCGCGCATCTCAAGCAGACCAAGGCGACCGTTGGGCCCATCTGGCGCATACAGCTTATCGATACAAAATTCCGACCGATGCGTATTGCCCGTGACATCGATCAGCAAGTGACGCAAGCAGCGGTCAATGAACCAGGGCGGGCACTGGCCCGAGCGCGCCTGCTCGAGCTCGATTTGCTGCAAAGCGATTTCAAGCTCATACACCTGATCGTTGCGTGCCTCATCGATACGCGGTGCCTGGCTACCGGGTCCGATAAACAAGCCGGAAAACAAATAGGACAGCGAAGGATGGTTGTGCCAGAAACTGATCAGGCTTGCGAGCACGTCAGGTCGTCGCAAAAAAGGACTGTCCTGAACGCTGGCCCCGCCAAGCACCACATGGCTTCCGCCACCGGTGCCGATTTGCCTGCCATCGAGCATGAACTTTTCAACACTCAATCCGCAATCGGCGGCAGTTTCGTATAGGAAGTGGGTCTGGTCGACCAGTGACTTCCAGCTCGACGCGGGTTGAACATTGACTTCAAGCACACCCGGATCGGGTGTGATCTGCAGCATCTCAAGGCGGGGGTCCTTGGGCGGTGGATAGCCTTCAAGCACCACGGCCATCGATAAGGTTTCAGCGGTGTGATGCACAGCCGCAAGCAAAGACAAGTAGTCCTCCAGGCGTTGGGCGGGCGGCATGAAAACATACAGCACCGAATCGCCCTCGCGCGCCAGCTCAGCCTCAGGGCCACTGGCTCGACCCGGATTTCGCAACTCAACACACAAGGCGGTACGCGCAAGAGGCAAAGGCTTGCTGTCCTCAGCCTGCGTGAACGACCGATTGTTTGCGCTCTGTGGATCAGCATCCTCTGAAGAACCAGGCTGCGCCAGCATGGATTGAAATCGCGGCAGCGCCGATTCGAGTGTCGGGCTATAGGGATCGACCGGAAGACTTGCAAGCGGATCGGACCGGGATGCAGCAGGCAGGGACTCAAGCGGAAGGCGATAGCCAATCGGAGAGTCACCCGGCAGCAAATGAAGCCTCTCATCGCGCAAGGTCCAGCTCGAAGCGTACCAGTGTCCGTTGTGCGGATGAAGCGGAAGTACGTAACCGACCACTTCATGAAGCGAGCTTTGAAAGACCCGCCTTAAGCGCGCCCGCTCAAAAGGCTCGGTCAGCCGGGCATTGAGGGGATCCTCATCAACCGGCAAGCGACCCTCCCGCCATAAGTAATAGAACACATCCTCATAGGCTGGTATCACGCAAGCGCTTTGCAATCCCAAAGTTTTGGCTAGCCGCTTTGCAAATCGCTCTGCATCATCGTGATGCCGCAAATGGCCTGACTTTTCATCTGCCAGCCATTGAGACTGCGGCCAGCAGGGCACACCGTCCTTTCGCCAATACAGGGACAGTGCCCAGCGCGGTAATTGTTCGCCCGGATACCATTTACCCTGACCGAAATGGAAAAAGCCGCCTGGGGCATAACGCGCCTTGAGCTGTCCAATCAAGTCAACACCCAGGGCGCGCTTGCCAGGACCGAGCGCCTCGGTGTGCCATTGGGCTGATTCACGATCGGTGGCCGACACAAAGGTCGGCTCACCACCCATCGTGAGTCGCACATCACCCTCAACAAGCACCCGTTCAACCTGCTCACCCAAGTGCAGGATCGACTGCCACTGGTCATCGCGATAAGGTTTTTCAATGCTCGGAGGCTGCGTGATGCGGCTTACAGACATCTGGTGCGAAAACTGCACCTCACCTTGCTCCAGCTCCCCCTCAATGGGCGCGGCTCCCCCAGGGTCCGGTGTGCATGCCAGGGGAATATGCCCTTCGCTGGCTAACAGGCCTGAAGTGGGATCAAGGCCGATCCAGCCTGCACCGGGCAAAAAGACCTCGCACCAAGCGTGAAGGTCGCAAAAGTCCCCGCTGAGGCTGCTTGCCGCATCGCGCGAGGGCAGATCGGGTTTGAGCTGGATCAGGTAGCCCGAGACAAAGCGTGCTGCCAGACCCAAATGGCGCAAAAGGCACACCAGCAGCCAGGCCGAGTCCCGGCATGAGCCTTTGCCAGCGGCCAGTGTCTGATCGGGCGTTTGCACGCCCGGCTCCATACGAATGGTATAGAGAATATCTCGCTGCAAATCCTGATTGAATTGAACCAGGCAATCGAGCGTGGGCCCCCTTAAGCTTCGCATGGAATCCAAACGCTTGGCCAGCGCCGGAGTGAGCGCACAAGGTTTGCTGTAAGGCAGCAAATCCTGGGCTAGAGGCTTTTCGTAGACAAAGGGAAATTGCTCTGCATAGCGGTCGAGGAAGAAATCAAAGGGGTTGAAAACCTCAATTTCAGCAATCAGCTCAACCGTGACGCGAAACAACGCTGTGCGCTCGGGAAAGACCAAACGTGCTTGGTAATTGGCATAGGGATCTTGCTGCCAATGGATAAAGTGCCCCTCTGGCTCTATCGTCAGTGCATAGGAGATCAACGGCGTTCGCGTGTGAGGGGCCGGTCGCAAACGGACCCATTGAGGCCCCAGACTCAGGGGGCGTTCATAGCGATACTCGGTGCGGTGCAACAGTGCAATCTGAACGCTCATCGGATGCAGCCTCAAGTCGGTATGGCTTAGCCATGCAAAAGCGGTGCCATGAGAATAACGAGGAATTATCGGATACGATTCGGGGCCTGAGCATGACTGTGGGTCAAGCTTAGGGGTACTTTACGGAGAAGCGCCATGCTCAAGGCTTTCACGATGTCCTGCGTACAACGGCTGATTCTGTCCTTTGCACTGTTTGCCGGAGGCAACGTCACGGCGCAATCCGTCCAAGTTCAGGAGCCCTGGGTGCGGGCAACGGTTAAAGGCCAGCAGGCGACTGGCGCCTTTATGAAACTCAGCACCGATTCACCCATGCGCCTTATCCAGGTGCAATCACCGGTTGCCGGGTTGGTTGAAATCCACGAAATGAAGATGGATAAGGACGTGATGAAAATGGCAGCCATCGCGGGACTTGATTTACCGGCAGGTCGCGCGGTTGAGCTCAAGCCTGGGGGCTATCATGTCATGCTGATGCAATTGAAGCAGGAAATCAAAGAGGGCGAAACCGTCCCGCTCACCCTCGTTTTTGAGAGCAAGGACGGGAAAAGGCAAACCCTGGATGTCAAAGCAACAACCCGGGCGCTTGGCCAGCCGATGACGCACAAGCACTAAATCATCCACGGGGCCCAAGAGACCTGTCAGACCGCGGACCGCCCCCAGGAAGGAACCTATGGCAATCGATGAGCTAGACGAGAAGGATCAGCACCTCACGCAAACCCTCTCACCTGATATGCACTGTTGCGGCAACTGCGCTTCATGGGACGGTACGCGTAAGTTCATCAAGCGCTTCCCGCAAGGGCGCCCGTCGATTGACACGCCGCCCAAATTTTTTACCCGGGTCGCTGTGAAGGCCGCAGGGCATTGCTCATCAACGCTTTCCCGCCAACAGGGCAATCAGATGCTCTACTCGGCGGGCTGTCTGCACTTCAAGGCCTTTTTCCAAGGGACGCAAGCCGATCCGAACTGGGCTTTGGTACACTTGAATCAGGCTTGTTGCGCCACCTGTTCATGGTGGGAGGGTGAGCGTAAATTGATTAAAAAAGAAGAACGTGATAAACACGATCAAGTGACGAAAAAAGCCTACTACCTGCGCATTGAGCGCGATCGCAAGTTTCGATGCCTTAACCTGCGCTCGGAAACCTCATCCATGATGATGCAACCGGTTCAGCAATGCGATCAGTATCGCTACCTGTTCACCTGATCTGGAGTTAACCTATGAACACCGTCAGAGAGTTTTTAGCCTCACGGGCTAAGCCGCTTGTGACCACGACCGAAGAGACCCTGGTCAATGACGCGGTCGGGATCATGACGGCTGATGAGATCCACAGCCTCATCGTGATGAAGGATGATCAGATGGTCGGCATCTTCACTGACCGCGACTATGTGCACAAGATCGTCGCCTTAAAGCGCGATCCAACCGGCATGAAAGTCGGCGACATCATGACGCGCGAGGTTGTCACCATTCCCCCCGACACAAGCATCAAGGCCTGCATTGAAATCATGAATGCAGGAAAATTCCGACATTTGCCGGTACGCGAGGCAGAGCAACTGGTCGGCATGATCTCGATGACCGATGTGATGAAACTGCTTATCGATTTTCATGATCAGGACATCGAGACCTACTTTTAAGGAGAATCAAGGGTGAAACGCACTGCGAAGCAAGAACTGGTTGCCCTGTACTTTCGCTATCGTCAACTGATCGAGACGATTCGCGAAACGGCCGATTTTGATGGTCTCACGCCGGATCATGAGGAATTGCTTGATGTGGTCTGCGAGCATTGGCACGCCGGCACGCCGTTGACCGTGCGTCAGGTCATGAGTTTCGAACATCTTGCCAGCACCGTGACCATCCACCGGCGCCTGAAAAAACTTCGCTTGCTCGAGCTTATCGACTTGGAAACCTCGAAATCGGATTCGCGCAAGCGCGAAATCGTGCCGACGAAACAGGCGCTTGACTATTTTTCGGCCAAAGCGAAGGCGATGCAAACAGCAAGCCGCTAAAAGTAAGGCGCAAAACATCGCCCGGTTGCCTTCGGCAGCCTGCAAAACCTAGTTGTAGGCAGGACTTCAGCTCAAGTTTGCTGCCAAAACACTTCCAAGCCTTGCGAATAGGCCTTAGACTCTGATTGATCATCAGCCAGGACGGCAATCCACCGTGCGGGGAGCAGTCATGAAGAAAGCATGTTACTGGGAGCGGGTCCGCTTTGACGGTTCGCTCCAAAACAATACCTACGTTGTGATGGACGGGGGCAAACTCGTCATTTCAACAACCTCGCTTGATATGGCCCGCACCGCCTATCGCCAGGCTTTGGACGGCAAGCATGTCGGCCAGCAACTCGAAGAAGCCGCTGCAGGTGGCAGCACACCGGAGCTCTAAGCGGCTTAAGGGGTGGGGTCGCTTTGGGCTGACTTCAACGCCACCCGGGACGCACTAGGTGTTAAGCCCCAAACAGGTTCGCCCGATTCTTTCCGCTGCCGACCCGCATGATCCTGCGCAGGCGAACCACGATCCAAATCAGCCCCGCAGGGGCGCATCGCGTGTAACCGGTTCGCTGACCGTGGGCGATGCGGCGGGCGTTATTGGCGAGCCCACCCCAAAGACCCAGCCGCAGGCTATCGATTTGCGAAGCCTGCAAGCGCAGTTGAACGAGCGCTTGGAACACGAACCGATGAGGGTTCATTTCAGCGATGGCAGCGTCTTTGAAGGGCGCTTAGCCGACGGATTGCCCGACGGCAATGGCACCTGGACCCATCCTGAAGGCATGCGCCTTGAAGGGCGATGGCAAGCGGGTGCGCTGCTGGGCACGCTGAGTCTGGCCTACCCGGACGGTCGCCGATTCCGGGGCGAAGTGCTCAACGGATTAGCCGAGGGAATCGGCAGCACCGTCGATTCCGACGGCACGCTCCACGAGGGACTCTACCAAGCCGGTCGCCCCAAAGGTCAGGGCAAACTTCGCTGGCCCGATGGGAGGGTATTTGAGGGGCATTTTGAAGACGAAGCCAATGGCCACGGACGTCTGCGCTGGCCCGACGGCAGGAGCTACCATGGGGCACTCTGCGACGGCGAACTTGCCAACGACGGCGAGTTGAGCTGGCCCGATGGACGACGCTATCGGGGAGCCTTATGGATGGCCGAGCCCAACGGACGGGGCGAAATGCGCTGGCCCGACGGCAGCATCCACCTTGGCGAATTCAAAGCCGGCAAGGCCAATGGGCCCGGACAACGGCAGTTTGCAAACGGGCAGCGTTTCGTGGGTCAATGGCGCAGCGGCGTTGCCGAGGGCGATGCGACGGTCTACAGCCCCGACGGTGCACGCACCGAGGGCTGTTGGCGACGCGGAAAACGTGACGGCGAAGCGATCACCTACTGGCCTGACGGGCGCGAGATGCGGGTGCTTTGGCGCGATGAGCAAGCCCAGGGACCCGCGGTGATCAGCTGGCCAAGCGGCAAGCAGTTAACCGGACCCCTTGTTGACGATGCGATCCGGGGCATGGCCTGTATGCGCTTTCCCGACGGTCGCGAGCTGACCGGTCAGTTTGAAGGCGAAACCCTGCGTGGCCCCGGCAAGCTCAGCTGGCCCGACGGACGCCTGTACACCGGTCAGATCGTTGATGATCGGCCACAAGGCCAAGGCAGTCTGCACTGGCCCGACCGTACCGAATACGTCGGCCAGTTCGATCAAGGCCTGCCTCAAGGCGATGGCCGACTCCGCAGTGCCAGCGGCAACCTCTTTATTGGCCGCTTCGAACGCGGCGAACCGGGAGGTTTTGGCACGCTAACCCTTGCCGATGGCACAAGCTACGCCGGCGAGTGGTCTCAGGCCGCGATCCGAGGCCGCGGCAGCATGGTCTGGCCTGATGGCAGGCGATACCAGGGTCCTTTCGATGGTCATACGCCTAAAGGTGAAGGAAGCCTGCAGTGGCCAAACGGAAAAACCTATGAGGGCTATATCGAGCAGGGAAAACCCCATAAACAAGGCGTGATGCGATTGCCTGACGGGCGCAGTTATGTGGGCGAATTCGATCACGGCCGTTTTCAGGGCGAAGGAATCCTGTCCTGGCCCGACGGGCGCATGTACTGCGGCAGCTGGAGCCAGGGAAGGCGGCAAGGCCAGGGCCTTGCGATCCTTGAGGGCGGACTTCGTTACGAGGGCAACTGGCATAGGCATCGCATGCATGGGCAGGGGCATCTGCGCTGGCCCGATGGACGTCGCTATCTAGGCGCGTTTCACCAGGGCGATCCGCACGGCCAGGGTCAGATGGATATGCCCGACGGACGCCAATTCGAAGGGCAGTTTGTGGCAGGCATGCCGCAAGGCTCAGGCAGCCTGCGCGTAGCCGATGGCCGAGTCTTTCAAGGGCGTTGGTTTGGCGGCGAAATGCAAGGTGAAGGCCTACTGAAGTCGCCCGATGGCAGTGTTTACCAGGGCGCATTCCGGGGCGAAGTACCCCAAGGCCAGGGCCGCCTGGAAACCGCCGACGGCAGCATTTACGAAGGGCATTTCGATCAGGGCAAGCCCCATGGACTTGGTTGGCTGAAATCGCCCGACGGTCGCAGCTACCGGGGCGCTTTTGTACGCGGTCAAGCCGAGGGCAAGGGCGAACTCAGCCTTAGTGACGGACGCCGCTACCGTGGTCAATTTGTCGCCAAACATTTTCACGGCCTGGGGCGCTATGTTTGGCCCGACGGCAAGCTTTATCAAGGTCAGTGGAACCAGGATCAACGCTGTGGTCAGGGGGTTTACATCCTCTCGGACGGTTCACGCTACGTGGGTGCTTTTGAGGCCGATCATCCGCATGGCCTGGGCATCCTCTACGACCCTAAAGGCCAGGTCAAGCAAGCGGGACGCTGGGAGCAAAACCGGCTTGTTGAGCCGATCAAGCTACCCACCGAGGATTATCCGTTTGCATTCAAAAACGAAGGAACAGACCCGGATTGACGAGCCGAAAAGTCCTTCTGAATCGATTGTGCGCGGGAAAAGTAAGCGCCCGCCTCTGAAAAGGCTGTGAGATCGCGGGTTTCACAGGCAACGACTGATTTTGACGCCAGCGCAACAACCCCCACGGCGCGGGTGTCTTCGGCTTCGCCTTCAACAATGAAAACAGCCCGGTTGGTCCCGTTCACATACCAGGCACCGATCAGCCGGCAGCGCGCCGACTCAAAAAGCGCCTCAACCTGCGATTTGCGATCTTCGGGCTGAGCCATGAAACGTTCCATCGCCTCTGGGGCGTAGCAGATCTCAAGCATCACAAGGGCCATTACGTTCTCCTTCAGAGCGCCCCTCTCAGGGCTTTCGCTCTCAGTATGCTTCATCTGCCATAATACGAAAGGCATTCGCCACTTGATTCCGGAGCCCCCGTTATGCGCATCTCTTTAAAGCCAAATGACGTGTCGGAGCCAGCTGAGACGATTGCAGCAATGCGAAAGCGACGCGGCGGCTCACTTTTGAACGTAGATCGTGTGTTGTTGCATTCACCGCCTATGGCCAAGGCCTGGAATGATTTCATGGGCACGATTCGCGGGGACCTCATGGTGGATGCGCGAATCCGGGAACTGGTGATTTGTTCGCTTGCGGTCTTGCACGCCGCCGACTACGCCTTCGGGCCGCATCTTGCAGCCTTTCGAAAACTTGGCGGCAACGAAATGCAGGCCGCCGCGCTGCGCGACCCGGTCACCGCCGTGGGTAACCGGGCGCTTTTCCCGGGACTCGATCGGGCAATCCTTGCGTTGACCGTGGAAATGACCCGCAAGACCAAGGTCAGCGACCCGGTGGTTGCGGCCATCCGAACTGCCCTCAACGAGCAACAACTGCTCGATCTGATCGGTCTCATTTCGGCTTACATCATGGTGTTTCGTTTCCTGGCCGCAACAGGCTTTGGGGATTCAGAAGGCTGTCCCGAATAGGGTTTGATTGAGCTGACTGGCTTAAGCGCTCAGGGAAATCTGGCGGGTGCTTGCGCCATTTCTTGTTCGCGGATTCCGCTTTCAGTGGGCGGGCGATCTCGCGATGTCGTGGGCAATCGAAATGGAAGTGCTCATACTTGGCTGGTATATCCTGGTCGAATCCGGTTCGGTCAGCCTGCTGGCGCTGTTCGGAGCACTCCATTACGTCGGCTCATTGATCGCACCGCTCTTTGGGATTGCAGGCGATCGCATCGGCTACGCAAGGCTTTTCTGGATAAGCAGGGCCAGTTACGCTCTGCTCGCAATGATCCTGCTGCTGCTGGCATGGCAGGCAGCCCTAAGCCCGGTTGCGGTGTTATGGATTGCCTTGATCGGCGGCATGATTCGCCCCTCCGACATGGTGATGCGTTACGCAGTGATCGCGATGATTTTGCCGCCTCAGCAACTGATGGGCGGGCTTGGTATCGCTCGAATCACCTCGGATTCTGCGCGCATCGCAGGCGCACTGGCAGGCGCATCGACCGTAGCCGCCTTTGGCATGGTCTGGGCCCTGGCGATGATTGTGAGCCTTTACTGCCTTAGCTTTTTGTTGACCCAGCAGATTCTGCCCGCGGGGGCGAACAAGGAGCTTGCCCCCTTAAAGCCCGAGATCGCAGCGCAGTTGCGCGCTGCGCTGACCGATCTAAGGTCCGCATTTCGTTACCTGGGCGATAAGCCCGTGCTGCTTGGCAGCATGTGGCTTGCCTTTTTGGTGAACCTTCTGGCCTTTCCTTTCTTTCTTGGCCTCTTGCCCTATGTGGCAAAACACCAGTACGGGCTGGGCCAGGAGGGCTTGAGCCTGCTGACCGCGAGCTTTGCCTTTGGGGGACTGCTGGGTTCGATCGCATTGGGTTTTAACAAGCTTCCCATGGGCGCCGCCCGCGCGATGCTGCTTGCAGCCTTGTTATGGTTTTTGGTGGATTGTCTCTTTTCTCTGAGCCGGGACCTTCAAAGCGGCATGCTTTTGCTCACCCTTGCGGGTCTGAGTTCAAGCCTTTGCCTCACGCCGTTGGCTGCAGTCATGCTGCGCGGCACCGAGCGCGCCTACCAAGGCCGCGTGATGGGCATGCGCATGCTGGCGATCTGGGGCTTACCGATTGGCTTATTGTTGGCCGGACCCCTGATTGAGCGCTGGGGACTCGAAGCGGTCGCGCTGGTTTACTCGGCAAGCGGCCTGATGCTGACGCTTTGGATGTGCAAGTACTGGCGCCATGACCTGTGGTCGAGCCAGGCTCTCGCCAACCGAGGCACCGAGTTCAGTGCATCAAAATGACCGCTTGCATCGGGAGCCTGCCCAAAGGCACAAACAAGGNNGGCTTGCAGGCCAGGCTCAAAAGTCCCTTGAACGACGCCTTGCAACCCTGAACAACGCCTTGCAACCCCGAACGCGCGATGCACCCTTGAACGACGCCACGCACTACAGTCAGCAAAGCGCTCTCCAAATCGTCTGGTTCAAGCGCGATTTGCGGCTGGAAGACCATGAAGCGCTGCATCGGGCAATCGCCGAAGGGATCGTTATACCGATTGCACTGATCGAGACGGAACTCTGGCGATCGAGCCAGCTTGCCACCCAGCATTATCAGTTTGCGCTGGAGTGTTATCAGGATTTACACGAAAGTCTTGCGGCACTTGGACTTGGCCTATCGCTGATCGTTTGCGAACAAGCGCCACAGGCCTTTGACTGGCTCCGGAGGCAGATTGGACCCTACACGCTCCACAGCCACATGGAAACCGGCGACGCAGCAAGCTTTGCCCGCGATCGCGCGATGCTGGCCTTTTGCCGTGAACATCAGATTGAATGGCGGCAATATCGTCAGTTCGGCGTGGTCCGCGGACTCAAAGCGCGAAGTGCCTGGGCAAGTCAGTGGGAATCGCTGATGCGACAAGCGGTCTTTCGCTTCGATCCGGTTGGGGCGCTGCAAAGCATGGGCAAGGGACGGGAAATTCTGAGCTCGGCCTTGGCGCGCCACCGCCGTGTCATCGCGCGTGAAACCTCGATCGATTCGACCTGCTTCGGTCAGCAGGCTATTCACGGCAAGTTGCTGCTGATTCAGCTGCCCGAGGAGCAGTTTCGGATCAGCGAGGGCGAACTTCAGCCCTATTTACCCTCTGCCACCACGCTCAGTCTGGATCCCTTATCGCCAACACATCGCCAACGCGGTGGCATCAAACAGGCCGCTTTGCATCTTTCGAGTTTTCTCTCGCTTCGCAGCGCCCACTACCGGGGCGGTATCTCATCGCCGCTTCGGGCCCCGGAGGCTTGTTCGCGTCTATCGGTGTATTTGAGCCATGGCTGTTTGAGCATGCGCGAAGTGGTCCAACGAAGCCGGGCACATCGCGAGGCGCTCGGTGATCCCAAAAGCCGTCAGGCCAAAGGACTTGAGGGCTTTTTGAGCCGCTTGCACTGGCACTGTCACTTCATTCAAAAACTTGAAACAGAACCTGCGATTGAGTGGCAAAACATGCACCGGGGCTACGATGGTTTACGCGAGGCCGAGTTTGATCTGCAGCGCTTTGAAGCCCTCAAAGCTGGCAATACCGGATGGCCCATGGTTGATGCCTGCGTACGCATGCTTGAAAGCTGCGGATGGCTGAATTTCCGCATGCGAGCGATGCTGGTGTCGGTTGCCGCTTACCCCTTGTGGCTGCACTGGCGAGAGGTGGGCCGGTGGCTTGCCAGGCATTTTCTGGACTACGAACCCGGCATTCACTGGTCTCAAATGCAAATGCAATCGGGCACAACAGGGATCAACACCACCCGCGTGTATAACCCGATCAAACAGGCCTTGGAACACGATCCGCAGGGCCAATTCGTTCGCCAGTGGATCCCCGCCCTCAAGTCGCTTCCTGATCAGTTCGTGTTTGAACCCTGGAAGGCGCCCCTGAAGTTTCGGCTGGCGGCAAGCGATCCGATTGCTGAGCCGGTGGTCGACCTCGCGCAAGCCACCCGTGAAGCAAAGGCCAGGGTTCACGCGCTTCGGGCAACAGCGTCAGTGATTGCTGAGACCGAGCAGGTGGTGCGCAGGCACGCCTCGGCCAAACGCGATCAGGAGCGCTATTTGCCTGCAAAGCATCCACGCAGCGCAAAGAGCAAAACCGCAGAGAGGCAACAACTCAGTTTTGACTTTGACGATGACTGAGCTGCCTGATACCGGAGGCCAACGGGATGTTGCTTAGCACGTCGAGCGATTGATCTTCGAGCACATTGACGCCTGGCTTGCGATCGATCCAGTCTGACAAAGTCTGATCGCGTGCGCGCAAACAATCCTTGATTGGGTTTTCGAGACTGGCAATCAAAGCCTCAAGCCAAAGCCCGATCAGTGCTAGATCCTGAGCCTCAGGCGGGAGGGCGAGCGCATCACGCAAGGCATGATCCCAGCGACGCGGTTCGCGGATCCGCCAGCGCTTGAAATGCGTCCAGGTCTGTGAGGCGGGCATCCAAGCCTCGCCAGTGACCCAGCGATTCACACTGAACACACGCGAGGGTCTGCCCTGCCAGTCCAAAGCGATCGCTACAAGATGCACATCGTTTGGCCTATGCTGCTGAAAAAGATGAAAGTGTCCGGCCTCAGCGGCACGCGCTTCGTGACGATGAAAAAAGCAAAGACTTTTCTCGTTTTTAGATTTTAGATCAAGCACCGGGAAATGCAGCGATTCATCGGAAAGTTCCCGATGCTTTGAGCGCTCGAGGCCCAAGGCACCTAAGGCACCCTGCTTTGGGTAGCGCTTGCGAAGCAAATCTTCGCAGTGCAGCCAGCGTGCATGCGACGGTGTGAGGCGTGAATCGAGGGTTGGGCGGGTGTTGCGGCGGCTGCCTGCAACACCCTGAGCCCCTATGACCGGACCGACATGAGCGGTGATGCCAATGTCCTCAGCGGTGTTTGCCTATGCAAAGCTGCTTGATGCCCGCGTAGACGGGCTTAGCCAAGCTTTACTTCTTGGCGCACTTAGCGTCCTTTTTGGCGCACTTGGCCTGTTCCTTATTGGACCCGCATTTTTTGCCGCAGGCTTTTGCTGCGGGCGCTGCAATCAGTGCAGACGAAGCGAGCGCCATAGCCAGTAGAGCTTTACGATGTTTCACGGATCACCTCCTTCCTTTGTTGAACAAGC
>DDPV01000019.1 GCA_002342365.1 Burkholderiales bacterium UBA2459
GTCGACCATTTACAAAGCCGCGCTCTCGATTGCGGACATCGACCATGGCTACTACGCAGACCATGCGCTCACGCTTGCCAGGCACCCTAGTGAGACCGCCGAGCGCATGATGATTCGCATCCTTGCTTATGCGATCAACGCCTTTGAAGTGCAGGCGCGATGCCAGGGTGATGGCCATATCGCCTTTGGCGCAGGACTGTCTGACCCCGACGAAGCCGACCTTTGGATCAAGGATTTTCAAGGCAATGTGCGGCTGTGGATCGATGTGGGTCAACCTGAAGATAAGCCGATTGCCCGCGCCTGTCAGCGCGCCGAGCTCGTACGTGTGTACTGCTTCAGCCAGGCCGCAGCCCTGTGGTTCAAGCGTATTGAAAGTAAGCTGAATCGATCAGCAAGGCTTGAAGTGTTCCGCATTTCTGCAGAGGCAAGCGCGCAGTTAGCCGGTATGGCTGATCGCCAAATGCAGCTGCAAGCCACGATTCAGGATACGGTCATCAACCTGAGCAATGCGTCCTCCAGCGTGCAGGCTAGCCTTGAGCGTTTGCGCTAAACCCAGCCAAAAATGCACCACGCGCTTTGAAAGCCTGGCCAAGCTCGTTGTCAAACCCCATGCGATTAGCCCTTGTCATCACCACCTATAACCGGCCTGACGCTTTGCGGGCGGTTCTTGACGCATATTGTTTACAGAGCGATCCGAATTTTGAACTTATCGTGGCCGACGATGGTTCAACGCAGCCAACGCGTGATCTTGTTGAAGGCTATCGCACAGGCTTTCGTTATGGCTTTCAGCACGTCTGGCATGACGATCGGGGTTTTCGCGCAGCAGCGATTCGCAACCGTGCTTGCTTGGCGACCGAGGCTGACTACATCGTCTTTACGGACGGCGACTGTATTCCAGGTCGAGACTTTATTGCAGCGCATAAGTCCCTGGCCGCTGCCGATCGCTTTGTCGCAGGCAACCGGATCTTGCTGAGCGAAAAATTCACACAACGCGTCTTGGCCGAGCCGATCCATCTTCAGTCCTGGTCGTGGCAAAGCTGGCTTTTAGCGCGCTGGCGTGGCGACATCAACCGGATGTTGCCCTTGATTCGCTTGAGTCGCGGCTCTGCCTGGCGAGACTTGCAACCGATGCGCTGGAAGGGTGTTAAAACCTGTAACCTTGCGCTGTGGCGCAAGGATTTACTCGCGGTCAATGGCTTTGAGGAATCCTACGAAGGCTGGGGCCTGGAAGACACCGATCTGGTCATCCGCCTTTTGCGTAACGGCCAAAAACATCGCAGCGGGCGCTTTCTCACAAGCCTATTTCATTTGTGGCACCCGGAAAACGACCGAAGCAGGCTCAAGCAGAATCAAATGCTGTTGGATCAACTCCTTAAAGCCACGAGCACCCGCGCACAACGCGGCCTTGAGCAATCTGCTGTGAGCGCCTCGTCATAAGGAGCGATGCCGCCAGCCATGCAAAGCCTTTCTGATTACGATTATGTCCTTCCTGGGTCACTGATTGCTCAGGCGCCTGCAGCGAAGCGAAGCGATTCGCGCTTATTGGTCTTTGACAGGCAGCGCACCCTGCATGATCAGTTGTTTCATCAACTGCCGCAGTGGCTTTGTCCTGGCGACCTGCTTGTGATCAATGACAGCAGCGTGCTCAAGGCAAGACTGCGCGCCCGCAAGCCAAGCGGCGCTGCTGTTGAAGTGTTGATCGAGCGGGTGATCGGCCCGCGCCAAGCGCTTGCCCTGCTTGGCAGTAACAAAAAGCTCAAAGTCGATCAACGCTTGGAGATTCTGAATGCTTCAGTGATTCACGATGATTCAGCGACTCACCCTGCTTCAGCGATTGACCATGGTCCAGAGACTCTCCATGCTTCGCGCGATAGGGTTTGCGATGCGGTCATCATCGAGCGCAGGGATATGCTTTTTGTAATCGAATTTGAAGCGGATCCCTACTGGCTGATGCAAACACAAGGCAGCCTGCCGCTGCCGCCTTATATTGGCGGCGTGAACGGCAGACAAGACGAGCAACGCTATCAAACTGTCTACGGATCCAAGCCCGGTTCCATCGCTGCGCCCACAGCCGGACTTCATTTTGATGACGCCCTTCTTGCACACTTACAGCAGCAAGACCTTGCGCTTGCAAGACTGACCTTGCACGTCGGGCTGGGGACCTTTTTGCCAGTGCGGGAAAACCAGATCGACAAGCACCGGATGCACGCAGAGCTTTTCGAGCTTAGCGAGACCTGTGCCGAAGCCATTACACAAACGAGGCAGCGGGGCGGTCGGGTGATTGCCGTGGGCACCACATCGCTAAGGACGCTCGAGAGCTGCGCCGATCCGCAACGCGCAGGGCATGTGATCGCCCAGCGCGGCGAAACCAGCTTGTTCATTCGACCCGGTTATAGGTTTCAGATCTGCGATGGCTTGATCACGAATTTTCATTTGCCCCAGTCAACACTCTTGATGCTTGTGAGCGCCTTTGTCGGTTTTGAGTCGGTAAAGCAGATCTACGCGCATGCGATTGCCAAGCAGTATCGTTTTTTCAGTTATGGTGATGCTTGCCTTTTTTTCAGAACGGTCACCAAGGCCCAAGGTCCACAGCATGCTTGACTTCACAGTAAGCCATCGCGATGGTGAGGCGCGACGGGGACTTTTGCGCTTGCGGCACGGTGAGGTGCACACACCCATCTTCATGCCAGTGGGTACCTATGGAGCCGTCAAAGGGATGTCGCCTTCAGCGCTTGAGGAGGTCGGCGCACAGATCATTCTTGGCAATACCTTTCATCTTTGGCTGCGGCCTGGTACCGAGGTGATTGAAAAGTTTGGCGGCCTGCATGGATTTAATGGTTGGAACGGTCCAATCCTCACCGATTCAGGCGGTTTTCAGGTTTGGAGTCTTGCCGCGCTTCGCAACATCAGTGAAGAAGGTGTTCGTTTTGCCTCACCGATCAACGGCGATCGGCTCTTTCTTACCCCTGAAACATCGATGCAGATTCAGACCGCTCTCAACGCTGATGTCGTGATGATTTTTGATGAATGCACGCCCTACGAGATCAAGGGACGAATCATTGAAAAGGACGAGGCTGCAGCGTCGATGCAGCGCTCGCTGCGCTGGGCAAGGCGCTCGAAATCTGCCTTTGAAGCGCTCAACAACAACAATGCCCTCTTCGGTATTGTGCAAGGCGGTATGCACGAAGACTTACGGCTCGAAAGCGCCCAGGCGCTCGATGACATCGGCTTTCACGGTTATGCGATTGGCGGGCTCTCGGTCGGTGAACCCAAAGCCGATATGCAACGGGTGCTTGCCTTCACCGCACCCCGACTGGCTCCGCACAAGCCGCGCTACTTGATGGGTGTTGGCACCCCGGAGGATGTGGTTGAAGGCGTGCACCAGGGCGTGGACATGTTTGACTGTGTGATGCCCACCCGCAATGCGCGCAACGGAAGCCTTTTCACCGGCCGGGGCGATTTGCGATTGCGTAATGCGCGCTACCGCGATGACAGCAGCGCAATCGATCCGGAATGCAGATGCTATTGCTGCAGGAATTTTTCACGTGCCTATGTTCATCATTTGCAGCGGGTCGATGAAATGCTGGGCGCGCAACTGGCAACGATTCATAACCTGCATTTTTATCTCGACATCATGCGCCAAATGCGTGAAGCCATCGAGGCAGGTTGCTTTCAGCGCTGGCGTGAGGACTTTCTCAAAAAACGCGCTGAAGGTGTTTAGACCGATGAAATCGGGCCGCAGCTATACTTGAGAGCTTTGACCTGGGCAGGCCTGTGAATGCGGCAGCCCGACGCTGACCATCGACGGAGTTCAAACATGTGGATTTCAAACGCCTACGCGCAGGCCGCACCAGCTGCCAGTTTCGAGCAGCAGCTGATGGGTTTTCTGCCCATCATTTTGATGTTTGTGGTGCTTTACTTTTTGATGATCCGCCCGCAAATGAAACGCAATAAAGAGCATCGCACCATGATCGAAGCGCTGAAAAAAGGCGACGAAGTCATCACCGCCGGCGGCCTGGTCGCCAAGGTGACCAAAGTTGGCGATGCATACGTCAGCATTGAAGTCGCAAGACATGGCGAGCAAAGCGTTGAAATGCATGTACAAAAGCAAGCGGTCACTGCCTTGCTTCCGGTCGGGACCATTAAATCGATTTAAGGCCGCGCCGCCTTGTGACCCAAAAGCTCATGCCATGACGAAGAAGCTCGCCCCATGAATCGTTACCCGATCTGGAAGTATGTGCTCATGGCTTTGGCCTTCACGCTGGGCTTGCTCTACACCTTGCCCAATTTTTTTGGCGAAGCCCCGGCCGTTCAGGTGTCACCGGGTAAAGCAACCGTGAAATTCGGCAGCGATATGCCCGAGCGCATTCGCCAAGCCCTGAGTCAGGCCGGGGTTCAGGAGCGCGGCATGTTTGTTGAAAACCATTCGATCCGGGTGAGGCTTGCTGACACCGATCAGCAACTCAAAGCCAAAGATGCCCTGCAACGCAGCCTGAATCCGGACGCTGCCGACCCGGGCTATGTGGTTGCCTTGAATTTGCTCTCGGCCTCGCCGCGATGGCTCAGCCAGTTGCGCGCGCTGCCGATGTATTTGGGTCTTGATTTGCGGGGCGGTGTGCATTTTCTGTTACAAGTCGATTTAAAGCAGGCGGCCATCAAGCGCTATGACGCGATGGCAGGCGATGCGCGAAGTCTGCTGCGCGACAAGGCTATACGTCATGCCGGCATCAGCCGCGAAGGCGAAACGATTCGGGTCAATTTTCGTGACGCTGAAACCCGCATCAAATCCCTGACGGTGTTACGCGAGAGCCTGACCGATGTGGACTGGACTGAAAGCGGCGAAGGCGATGCGCTTGCACTCAGCGGCAAGCTCAAACCCGAGGCAGAAAAGCGCGCGATGGAAAACGCGCTCAAGCAAAACATCATCACCCTCAATAACCGCATCAACGAATTGGGTGTTGCCGAACCGATCATCGCGCAACAAGGCTCCGAAAGGGTGGTGGTGCAACTGCCTGGGGTTCAGGATACTGCAAAGGCCAAAGATATCTTGGGTCGAACCGCAACGCTTGAAATCCGTATGGTTTGCGATGCACCGGAGGAAATCTCTGCGATCAGCGCTGGCACCGTACCCTTTGGATGCGAACGCTATCTTGAGCGGGGCAGCGCCCCGGTTTCGGTCCGCAAGCAAGTGATACTGACGGGCGATAACCTCACCGACGCGCAGGCCGGTTTTGATTCAAACAGTCAGGAGCCTGCGGTGCATTTGAGCCTTGATGCCAAGGGAGCGCGTATTTTCCGCGACATCACGCGCGAGAACGTGGGCAGACGCATGGCCATTTTGCTGGTCGAGAAGGGCAAGGGCGAGGTGGTGACCGCACCGGTGATTCGCAGTGAAATCGGCGGCGGACGGGTACAAATTTCAGGACGAATGACCACGGAAGAAGCAAATGATGTCGCACTCCTCTTGCGCGCTGGCTCGCTTGCAGCACCCATGGAAATCATCGAAGAGCGCACCATTGGACCTTCTCTGGGCGCTGAAAACATCAGCAAGGGATTTCACTCAACGATCTGGGGCTTTGTCGCAGTGACCGCCTTCATGGCGCTTTACTACATGCTCTTTGGCGTGATTTCATCGCTGGCGCTCGCCACCAACCTGCTCTTGTTGATCGCTGTTTTATCCTTGCTGCAGGCCACCCTCACCCTGCCGGGTATTGCAGCGATTGCGCTCACACTCGGCATGGCGATCGACGCAAACGTGCTGATCAACGAACGCATCCGCGAGGAATTGCGCAACGGCGCTTCACCCCAAGCCGCAATCAGCGCTGGCTACGACCGGGCCTGGGACACCATCCTCGACTCAAACATCACAACCTTGATTGCGGGTATTGCATTGCTGGTCTTTGGTTCGGGTCCGGTGCGCGGATTTGCGGTGGTGCATTGTCTGGGCATCCTCACCTCGATGTTTTCGGCTGTGTTTTTCTCGCGCGGCCTGGTTGCAGCCTGGTACGGCTCAAGGCGAAAGCTCGCCAAACTTTCCATCGGCTAAAGCCCAAAGAGAACGATATGGAATTTTTCCGAATCAAGCGCGATATTCCCTTCATGCGCCACGCCTTGATTTTTAATTTGATTTCCTTTGCCAGCTTTGCGCTTGCGGTGTTTTTTCTGGCGACCCGCGGGCTTCATTTGTCGATCGAATTCACAGGTGGCACGGTGATCGAAGTCAGTCATCCTCAGGCGCCCGATCTGGAAAAAATCCGCGAGGCAGTGGGCAAGCTTGGCTATGCAGAGACCCAGGTACAAAACTTTGGTTCCTCGCGCGATATTCTGATCCGCCTTCCTCTGGCCAAGGGCGAAAGCGCTGCGCAGCAAAGCGATAAGGCCTTGGCCGCGGTGCGAAGCGTCGACTCATTGGCCGAGTTGCGGCGCGTCGAATTCGTGGGGCCCCAGGTGGGTAGCGAGTTGGCTGCCGACGGCGCGATGGCTTTGCTATTTGTGGTGATCGGCATCATGCTCTATCTGGCGATCCGCTTTGAATGGAAGTTTGCGATTGCGGCCATCGTGGCCAACTTGCATGATGTGGTGATTATTCTTGGCTTTTTTGCCGCCTTTCAATGGGAATTCAGCCTGGCGGTACTTGCAGCCATCCTTGCGGTGCTTGGCTACTCGGTCAACGAGTCGGTGGTGATTTTCGATCGGATTCGTGAAAACTTTCGGAAAATGCGCAAGGCATCGCCGCGCGAAGTCATCGACAATGCGATCACCTCAACCGCGTCGCGCACCATCATTACCCACCTGAGCACCGAAATGATGGTGATCTCGATGCTGATCTTCGGGGGGCCTGCGCTCTTTTATTTTGCGCTCGCACTGACCATCGGGATTGTTTTTGGCATTTATTCGTCGGTCTTCGTCGCAGCCGCGATG
Source organism: Burkholderiales bacterium UBA2459 (assembly GCA_002342365.1). GTDB lineage: Bacteria > Pseudomonadota > Gammaproteobacteria > Burkholderiales > Burkholderiaceae_E > UBA3064. Next base: position 6,922 of record DDPV01000019.1, read on the forward strand.
GCGATGTGGCTTGGTATCAAGCGCGAAGACCTCGTCAAGCCAATCAAAAAGAAAGACGACTTCGAACCGGTACCCTAAGAGGTGTTCGTTTGGGCTCGCGTCAGGAACGCTGATGGCCTGACCCGATGCGTCGGGCAAGCTGCTCGGCCATGCCGGTGTAGCGCGAGGGGCTCAGCGCCAGCAGGCGCGCTTTCTCGGACTCCGGGATCGACAGACCGACGATAAACTGCCTTAAATCCTCAGCACTCAGCCGCTTGCCACGGCTGAGTGCCTTTAATTGCTCATAGGCCTGATCCACACCCCAGCGTCGCATCACAGTTTGAATCGGCTCGGCCAGAACCTCCCAATTGGCTGCCAGATCCTGCTCAAGCCTTTCGCGATCAACCTCGAGTTTTTCCAGTCCCCGCAAACAACTATCCCAGGCAAGCAGGCTGTAGCCCAGGGCAACACCCAAGTTCCTGAGCACCGTCGAATCGGTCAGATCGCGCTGCCAGCGAGATTGCGGCAACTTATCCGAGAGGTGACGCAACAAGGCGTTGGCAACCCCGAGGTTGCCTTCCGAGTTTTCAAAATCGATCGGATTCACCTTATGGGGCATGGTCGATGAGCCCACCTCACCGGGCTTGCTGCGCTGACGAAAGTAACCCAGTGAAACATAACCCCAGAGGTCGCGATCCAGATCGATCAGAATCGCGTTGATGCGCGCCAACGCATCGAAATACGCTGCCATCCAGTCATGCGGCTCAATCTGAATGCTGTGCGTGTTTTGTTCAAGCCCAAAACCGTCAAGCACCCATTTCGCAAGCGCCTCCCAGTCCACATCCGGATAAGCGGCCAAATGCGCATTGAAGTTGCCGACTGCGCCATTCATTTTGGCAAGCGGCTTCACCTCCTGCCACTGTGCTTTGGCTCGGCGCAAACGCTCATGAACATTGGCGATTTCCTTGCCCAGCGTGGTTGGCGTTGCCGCTTGTCCATGCGTTCGCGAAAGCATCGGGATCGCGGCATAAGCTTGCGCCATCGCCCGCAGCTGACCGATCAACGCTTCCAGTTTTTCAAGCATCAGCCCATCGCGTGCCGCAAGCAGCATCAAGGCCTGCGCGGTGTTGTTGATGTCTTCGCTGGTGCAGGCAAAGTGAATGAACTCAAGCGACTGGGCAAGTCGCGGGTGACTGTCGTGCAGGCTGAGCACGGACTCCTTGAGAAAGTACTCGACCGCCTTGACATCATGGTTGGTGTCTGCCTCAATCGCCTTGATGCGGTGCGCTTGCTCGATGCCAAAGTGCTCGGCGATCGCATCCAATGCTTCGAGATCGTCGCGCTCAAAGCAAGGCAGTTGCGGAAGCTTGAAGTGACTCAAGGCCTTCAGCCAGGCAATTTCAACCCGCACCCGGTGGGCCATAAAACCCGCTTCAGAAAAAATCGCTGCAAGATCGGCAAGTCGCGTGGCGTAGCGTCCATCAAGCGGTGATAAAGCCTTGAGCCGAAAGGCTTGATCCGGGGTCGGATGCATCAGGCCTGCGCAAGCGGATGAAAGAACGCTGCCTGCGAGCGGTTCCACCATTGCGCCCAGGGGCCGCCCGCCTTCTCGGCGCCGCCTGGCGCAAGCAAGACGCCCGCTTCGAGACTGCGGTGCAACGCAGAAAGCGGCACGATGCTTTCGGCTGACCTGCGGTGCATGATGTGATGCGGACGCAACTGACCGGGCTGTTGCAGGCCTGCAGACTGCAAGAGTTCGCGCAAGGCTTCAAGCGTGTTGTGGTGAAACTGATGCACCCGCTGCGCCTTATCTGGCACAACCAGCGCGCGTTGCCGCAAGGGATCTTGCGTGGCAACGCCGGTGGGGCATCGATCGGTATGACAACTCATCGATTGGATGCAACCCAAGGCAAACATAAAGCCACGCGCGGCATTACACCAGTCGGCGCCAAGCGCCAGGGTGCGCGCCATATCAAAGGCAGTCACGATCTTGCCCGCGGCACCGATCCGGATCTGATCGCGCAAGCCCACGGCAACCAAGGTGTTGTGCACCAGCATCAGCCCGTCTTGCATCGGCGTGCCAGCTCGATCCATGAACTCAGCGGGCGCTGCGCCTGTGCCGCCTTCCTTGCCGTCTACCACAATAAAGTCTGGAACAATGCCGGTTTCCAGCATCGCCTTGACAATCGCAAAAAACTCCCAGGGATGACCGATTGCAAGTTTGAACCCGGTCGGCTTTCCACCGGATAAATTTCTTATCCGTTCGATAAAATGCATCATTTCAAGCGGCGTTGAAAAGGCCGAATGCCCAGCCGGCGATTCCACCGTTTTCCAGGGCTCAACGCCCCGAGCTTCGGCGATCTCCGGTGTGACCTTGGGCGCCGGCAACACACCGCCGTGGCCGGGCTTTGCGCCTTGCGACATCTTGATCTCGATCATTTTCACCTGCGGATCGAGCGCATTTTTCATGAAGCGCTCTTCGCTGAAGGTCCCATCCGGATTCCGGGCACCGAAGTAGCCCGAGCCCAACTCCCAAATCAAATCGCCACCGGGTTCGCGGTGGTAGCGCGAGATGGAACCCTCGCCGGTATCATGCGCAAAACCGCCAAGTTTTGCTCCCTTGTTGAGGGCGAGGATCGCATTGGGCGATAGCGCGCCAAAACTCATCGCTGACACATTGAATAAAGAGAGGCTGTAGGGCTGCTTGCGCTGAGCACCCACCAGAACGCGAAAGTCGTGGCTTGCGATTTTCGAAGGCGTGATCGAATGATTGATCCACTCATAGCCGTTGGCGTAAACATCTGCCTTGCTGCCAAAAGGACGTTTATCGAGCACGCCTTTGGCGCGTTGGTAAACAATGGCGCGTTGATCGCGAGAAAAAGGTACCCGCTCGGTATCGGACTCAATGAAGTACTGACGAATCTCCGGGCGAATGGCCTCAAATAAAAATCGGAAGTGACCAATGATCGGGTAGTTGCGCAAGATGGCATGGTGTTCCTGGGAAACATCGCGCAGGCCCAGCAGCAGCAAGGAGCCAAAGAGCAGCGCGAAAAACCCGTGGATCCAGCCCAGCAACCAGGCTGCCGCCGAGATGAAACAGAGCAAACCCGCGAGCGCGAGCGCCCAAAACCGCGACAATGAAGCCATCTCTCCTCCGCTGTTGTTCGTGCCGAGCCGCAGTCTGACCCAAAGCGGCTTGGAACTCAAGGCGTGGCCTATCCAGCCTCGATCACCCCGCCCCCCAAACAGGCCTCACCCTGGTAAATCACTGCCGATTGGCCCGGTGTGACTGCCCACTGCGCCTCTTCAAACCGCACAAGAAGCTCGGATGCCGAGGCGCTCAGGCTCAAAGCGGCTATCGGTGCATCGGCCTGGCGATAGCGGGTTTTCGCCGACAGGGGCGTCGCCGCGATCGCAGTCGGCGTCTTGGCAGCAGCCTCGGGCGCTTGCCTCACCCAGCTGAGCTGGCCGGCTTTGAGCTGCTCCGACATCAGCCAGGGGTGATCATGCCCTTGGACCACCCACAAGGTGTTGTTTGCCATATCTTTGCGCGCCACAAACCAGGGTTGATGCAAGGCCTGGGAAGTCGCACCGGGCTCGCGAACACCACCGATGCCCAGACCTTTGCGCTGACCAAGGGTGTAAAAAGCAAGTCCCTGGTGCCTGCCTACCAAACGTCCCGAAGGCTCCCGAATCGGCCCCGACTCGCTGGGCACATAGCGTTGTAGAAAGGCTCGAAAGGGCCGTTCGCCGATAAAGCAAATGCCGGTGGAATCTTTTTTGGCAGCATTAGGCAGACCAAGCGCATGCGCAACAAGCCGGACCTGAGCCTTTTTCAAAGCCCCGAGGGGGAAAAGGCTGCGGGCCAGCTGGTCCTGGCTGAGCCGATGCAAGAAGTAGCTCTGATCCTTGCCTCGGTCAAGGCCTTTGAGCAGCTGATAAAAACGCCCGCCAGCGGCATCGCTGCTTGCCTCGGTCCTGATGCGGGCGTAGTGGCCTGTGGCGATCCAGGCGGCACCGAGCCGCATCGCATGATCCAAAAAGGCCTTGAACTTGATTTCGGCGTTGCACAGCACATCCGGATTAGGCGTTCGACCAGCCTGGTACTCGCGCAAGAACTCGGCAAAGACCCGCTCCTTGTACTCAGCAGCGAAATTGACAGCTTCCAGATCGATGCCCAGCAGGTCAGCCACCGCAGCCGCATCAAGCCAGTCTTGTCGGCTTGAACAATAGGCATCATCGTCATCGTCTTCCCAGTTCTTCATGAACAAACCAATGACCTGATGTCCCATGGCCTTCAAGAGCCAGGCTGCCACCGCAGAGTCGACCCCACCCGATAAGCCCACCACAACCGTCGTGTTTGAAGGCATCGCAGGCATTTGCGCCGCCGCCTCTTCAATCACCGCCTCAAGCATCGCGCTTAGCCCAGCGGCGCAAGCTGGGCGTCAACCCATTCGATCCAGTGTCGAACCGGCAATTCGGTACCCGCTTGCAAATGGCTGATGCAGCCAATGTTGGCCGACAAAATACTGTCGGGCGCAGCCGCTTGCAAATGCTGCAGTTTGCGATCGCGAAGCGCAAGCGATAAATCGGCCTGCGTGATCGAGTAAGTCCCCGCCGAGCCGCAACACAAGTGGCTGTCCTGAATAGGAAGGACTTTGACACCAAAGGCTTGCAATAAGGATTCCACCTGACCGCGGATTTGCTGGCCATGCTGCAAGGTACAGGGCGGATGAAAGGCAATACTTTGCTGCACAGTCGTCCAGTTGTTTTGTCGGCTGATATAGCCTTGTAACTCGCCCGTCAGCCAGGCCGAGATGTCCTGCGTTTTGTCGCTCACAAGCCTCGCACGCTCGGCATAAGCAGGGTCATTGCGCAACAAATGACCGTATTCCTTCACCATCAGGCTGCAGCCTGAGGCGTTGATCAAAAGCACCTCGGACTGTTCAAGCTGGGGCCACCAGGCGTCGATGTTGCGCCTTGCCTGCATCAGCGCGCCAGACTCATCAGCAAGGTGGTGGCGGATTGCCCCGCAACAGCCGGCCCCTGTAGCCGCTTCGGCCCGAATGCCCAGCCGATGCAAGACCCGAATGGTTGCCGCGTCGATACTTGGCATCATGGCCGGCTGAACGCAGCCCACGAGCAGCAGCACCTGCCTGCGATGTTCGGCCAGCTGCAAAGGCGTGGGCAGCAAACCGGGACCCCGATAGGCCGGCACTTTGGCGCGCAGTGCCATGGGCAGTACCGAGCGCAAGCGCTGGCCCAAGCGCATCGCCGGGCCAAACAGCCAGCCGCGGGTGAGCGTTTCGCGCAAGACACCGCGCAAGAGACGTTGCGAAAGCGGACGGCTGACCTGCTGCTCGACCACCTTGCGGCCCACATCGAGTAAATGGCCGTAATCCACGCCTGAAGGGCAGGTGCTTTCGCAGTTGCGGCAGCTCAGGCAACGATCGAGATGGGTTTGCGTTGCCCTGCTGGCAGGCTCGCCCTCAAGCACCTGCTTGATGAGATAAATGCGCCCGCGCGGTCCGTCACGCTCATCACCCAGAAGCTGATAAGTCGGACAGGTGGCGGTGCAAAAGCCGCAATGCACGCATCGACGCAAAATCGATTCGGCCAGATCACCGTCCGGTGTTGCCTTCATCCAGCTTGCGAGATGGGTTTCCATAGCAGCCTTAACCGTTAAGCAGCGACCGAGCCTGGTGCCCCCAAGCGGGGTAAGCGAGCGCCGCGCGCGCCTTGCGCTCAGCCACGGGCGTCGACCTCAGGCATGGGCGTCGAGCTCAGCCATGGGCGTCAACCTCAGGCATGGGCGTCGAGCGCCGGCATCAGGCGGCCCGGGTTGAAAATCCCGACTGGATCAAACTCACGTTTGATGCGACGCTGCAAGGCCAGCATCGCCGGCGCAAGCGGCGTAAAGACCGGGTGTCGCTTGTCGTGACTTCGAAAAAGGCTTGCGTGACCGCCAAGGCCGCGCGCCTGCTCACGCATCGAGGCGTCGTCGTTTGAGGCAAGCACCCAGCGTAAGGCACCGCCCCACTCGATCACGGTGTCGCCCCAGGCAGGCTGGTGCGCGGTGGCCGAAGGCAGACTCATTCGCCACAAGGCCTTGGATGACTGCCTGACTGCGCCAAAAAACGCAAGCCGATGTTCTTTTAAATCGTCCCAAAACCGGCTTGCCTGCTCAACCGACAAAAACTTTGCCTGATCCTGCTGCTGCCAATGCTTTGCCGCCTGAGCGACTGCGGCTTGTGCACCCTCGAGCCGCAAGATCAAATGGCCATCCACCCAGGCGCTCGCAGTCAGCGGCCAGGGCTCGGCAGCCCAACGGTTCACATGCTCAATCGCGTTGGCAGCGTCCATCGCAAGCCAGATCGTTTCGCTTGCGGCCGGCATCGGCCAGACCTTGATCGACACATCGACTATCAAACCAAGGGTGCCCAGCGCGCCCACATTCAGCCGCGACAGGTCATAGCCCGCGACATTTTTCATCACCTCGCCGCCAAAGCGAAGCACCTGCCCCTTGGCGTCCATGAGGCTCAAACCCAGCACAAAGTCGCGTACCGCGCCGCTGCTTGCCCGGCGCGGACCCGAAAGTCCTGCTGCAACCATGCCGCCGATCGTGGCCTTCGGTCCGAAATGCGGTGGCTCAAAGGCCAGCATTTGGCGGTGTTCAGCAAGCGTTTGCTCGATTTGCGAAAGCGGCGTACCGGCTTTGGCGGTAATCACAAGCTCGGTTGGCTCATAACGCACAATGCCCTGATGAACGCTCACATCGAGCAATTCCCCACGGGCCGCTTCGCCGTAAAAATCCTTGCTCCCCGAGCCGCGCAGCCGCAACGGGATTTGATGCTCGGCCGCATCCAAAACCCGCTGACGCAACCACTGCAAGCTTTCCATCAGCTTAGCAACCGCGCTTTGTTGCCGTTATTGATCGACAATCGAAACATCATCGCGATCAAAAACGTTCCAACTCAGGGTGAGCAACTTGCCCCCTGTGAACATGCATTTTGCCGTGCTCGGCACAGCGCGCAAGCGTTGGAATCGCCTTGCCGGGATTGAGTAATCCCTGCGCATCGAAAGCGCGTTTGAGCGCAAAAAAAGCTGCGCGTTCAGCATCTGAAAACTGCACGCACATCGAGTTGATTTTTTCAACACCCACACCGTGCTCACCGGTGATCGTACCGCCATAATCAACACAACGTTCTAAAATATCGGAACCAAAACGCTCTGCGCGCTGCCACTGATCCGGATCGTTGGCATCAAAAAGAATCAGCGGATGCAAATTGCCATCGCCGGCATGAAACACGTTCATGCAGCGCAGCGCGTATTTTTCTTCCATCGCGGCGATATCGCGCAGCATGCTGCCAAGATGTTTGCGTGGAATGGTTCCGTCCATGCAATAGTAATCGGGCGATATTCTCCCGGCTGCCGGAAATGCGTTTTTGCGGCCCGACCAAAACCGCAAACGCTCAGCTTCCGTTTGCGACACCTTCATCGCCGTGGCACCAGCGGCTTGCAACACCTCCTGCATGCGGGCAACCTCTTCAGCGACTTCTTCAGGCGTGCCATCGGATTCGGCAAGCAGTATCGCTTTGGCCTTCAAGTCGTAGCCGGCCTGAACAAAGGGTTCGACAGCTTCTGCGGTTTTTTGATCCATCATCTCCAGACCCGCGGGGATGATGCCCTCGGCAATGATCATCGCAACCGCTTCACCGGCCTTAATCACATCGTCGAAGGACGCCATCACAACCCGGGCAAGCCGGGGTTTGGGAATCAACCGCACGGTCACTTCGGTCACAACCGCCAGCATGCCCTCCGAACCGATCAGCGCTGCCAGCACATCAAGCCCGGGGCTGTCGAGCGCCTCGGAGCCAAATTCCAAAACCTCGCCCTCGATACTGATTGCGCGCACACGCAAAACGTTATGAATCGTAAGACCGTATTTCAGGCAGTGAACACCGCCCGAGTTTTCGGCAATATTGCCGCCGATGGTGCAGGCAATTTGCGAGGACGGATCAGGAGCGTAGTAAAGCCCGTAGGGTGCTGCCGCCTCGGAGATCGCCAGATTGCGCACGCCGGGCTCAACCCGCGCAAGCCGTGCATGCGGATCGAGATGAACAATCCGGTTCAAACGCGCCAGCGACAACACAACCCCGGACGCGTGGGGCATTGCACCGCCCGATAAGCCGGTGCCAGCGCCCCGGGCAACCACCGGAACCTCAAGGCGGTGACAGCAACGCAAAACCTCCATGACTTGCGCCTCATTGAGCGGCATCACAACCACCATCGGCATTTGTCGAAATGCGCTCAGTCCATCGCACTCAAAAGGGCGCAAATCCTCATCACGCCACAGCACTGCGCCTTCGGGTAGCAAGCGGGCGAGCTCGCGGGCCACCTGTGCCCTGCGCGCAGGACTTGGCGGCCTGGCGGTGTCGCTTTGCGCGGGCTCAAGCCTGCGCTCGGGCTCAGACCAAGGAGCGGGCTTTGCCGCGCCCATGTCAAGGGCTGATGGCTCAGCTTGCTGCGTATCGTCAAGCAGCTCGGATGTTGACATTCAGCGATCCAGTCCGCGGCAGTGGCTCATCACAGCCGGAAAATCTTTCCAGGATTAAGAATATTGAACGGATCCATGGAGCGTTTGATCGCTCGCATGATCGCCATCGCATCATCGCCTGCTTCATGTTCCAGATAATCAATTTTATGCAGTCCGATTCCGTGCTCACCGGTACAGGTGCCTTCCATCGATTGCGCAAGTTTTACGATCTCATCGTTTAAACGTTCTGATTCTTCGATCTCAGACGGGTTATTCGGATCGATGAGAATGGCGCAATGGAAATTGCCGTCTCCGACATGACCAAGAATCCCAACCGGCATGCTTGAGCGATCCAGGATAGCCCGCGCACCGGTGATCGAATCAGCAAGCCTTGAAATCGGCACACAGGTATCGGTCGACAAGCCCTTGCTGCCCGGGCGCGATTGCAGCAACGCAAAATAGGCATGATGCCTTGCATTCCATAAACGAGAACGATCCTCGGGCCTTGTGGCCCACTCAAAATCTTCACCGCCCAAATCGTGCGCAATTTGCTGCACCAATTCGGCCTGCTCCTTGACAGAGGAGTCGGTACCGTGGAATTCAAAAAACAAGGTATGCGCTTGCCGCAATTCGGTGTGCGAATACGCATTAATCGCCTTGATGGTGTAAGGACACAAATACTCGCTGCGTGCAACCGGCACACCCATTTGAATGGTTTGGATCACCGTATTGACTGCTGCATCAAGCGAGGGGAAATTGACCACCGCTGCGCTCATCGCTTCGGGTACCGGATAAAGCTTTACCGTGACTTCGGTGATCACACCAAGCGTGCCTTCTGAGCCGACAAAAAGGCGCGTTAAATCGTAACCGGCCGATGACTTTCTGGCGCGATGAAAGGGCTTGATTACCTTGCCTTCGGCCGTGACCACCGTAAGTCCCAACACATTTTCACGCATGGTGCCGTAGCGCACCGCGTTGGTTCCCGAGGCCCTTGTTGCGGCCATGCCGCCAAGCGAGGCATCTGCACCCGGGTCAATCGGAAAAAACAAACCGGTTGACTTCAAAGCCTCGTTCAACTGCTTGCGGGTGACACCAGCTTGCACCGTCGCGGTCAAATCCTCAGTATGAATTGCAACGATCTGATTCATCCCCGACAAATCAAGGCTTACCCCGCCTTGCACAGCGAGCAAATGTCCTTCCAGGGACGATCCTGCGCCATAAGGAATCAGCGGTGTTTGATGCGCGGCGCACAGCTTGACCACAGCCACCACCTCATCGGTACTTTGCGCAAAAACCACCGCGTCAGGCGCTGTCGTGGGAAAGGGCGACTCATCCTTGCCGTGGTGATCGCGCACCGATTGCGCGGTCGAAAACCGCTCGGCAAATTGCTGCTTGAGGGCCTCGGCAAGCGCTTGGGGTAGCGGACGGCGGATCGCATCAAGTACCGCATAGGGCGAATTCATGGGCTGTCTCCTCTTCGCTTGGAGCGCGCAGTATCCCATGACTGCAGCGCGTTACCAAGGATGCCGGCCTCGCGCACAGGGCGACAGAAGCCGCAACCGCGTCTGCACTTACGCTGCCTGCTCGAGCCTGCGCTTACACTGCAGGCTTTGTATTGATTTCTGATCAAGGATACATAAGCACATGGGTCAAAGACTGAGCGCTATTGCCACCCGCACCGGCGACGATGGCAGCACCGGCTTGGGGGACGGCAGCCGGACCTCCAAAGACAGCCAACGGGTGCATGCCATGGGCGAGGTTGATGAGCTGAACTCGGCGCTCGGCCTGCTGCGTGCGCAGCTAGGCCAAACGCTGGCCGATCGCCCGCACGAACTGCTTGCCGGGGTCGACGCCTTGCTGCATGAGATCCAGCATGACTTATTCGATTTGGGCGGTGAGCTTTGCATCCCGGGCTATGAGCATTTGCAAGATCACCAGCTGCTGCGACTAGACGAGGCGCTGCTCCTGCATAACAGCAGCCTTCAAAGGCTTGCCGAATTCATCTTGCCGGGCGGTTCGGTGCTCGCTGCGCAAAGCCATGTTTGCCGCACCGTCTGTCGGCGGGCCGAACGCGCGGTCGTGGCACTTGCCAAGCAGGAATCGATCCGCCTGCTCGCGCAGCAATACCTGAACCGACTCTCTGACCTGTTGTTTGTGCTTGCGCGGGTGTTGAATCGTGAAGCGGGCGGGCTTGATGTGCTGTGGGACAGAAAGCGCGAGACCACGCCTTCCCCCTCGGCGCTAGACTGATTCGAGCACCAAACGCCTGGCTTGCACCGCATCGGCCAATTCGCTTAGCAGTTGCGCTGAATCGTCCCAGCCGATGCATCCGTCGGTAATGCTCTGGCCGTAGCTGAGCGCCTTACCCGGCACCAGATCCTGACGCCCGGCGACCAGGTGGCTTTCCACCATCACACCCATGATGCGGGAATCGCCCGCGGTGATTTGGGCTGCAATGTTGCGTGCAACCGGAATCTGATTCTCTGGCTTTTTTTGGCTGTTGCCATGGCTCGCATCAATCATCAGACGGCAGGCCAGCGCAGACTGGGCAGCTTCCCGGCAGGCGGCGTCGACCGAGGCTGCATCGTAGTTCGGGGTTTTGCCGCCGCGCAGAATCACATGGCAGTCCTCGTTGCCGTTGGTTGACACGATTGCCGAATGTCCGCCCTTGGTCACCGATAAAAAGTGGTGCGGATGCGAGGCCGCCTTGACCGCGTCAAATGCAATCCTCAAGTTGCCATCGGTACCATTTTTAAAACCGACCGGACAACTCAGCCCGGAGGCCAGTTCGCGATGCGACTGACTTTCGGTGGTCCTTGCGCCAATTGCGCCCCAGGCCACCAGATCAGCGATGTATTGCGGTGAAATCATGTCCAGAAACTCGGTGCCTGCGGGCATCCCGAGCTCGGTGATGTTCAGCAGCAACTCGCGAGCCAGGCGCAGACCCTTATTGATCTGAAAGCTGCCATCAAGATCCGGGTCGTTGATCAAGCCCTTCCAACCAATGGTGGTACGCGGTTTTTCGAAGTACACCCGCATCACGATCTCAAGCTCCCGCGCAAAACGCCCACGCAACTCCATCAGCTGCCTGGCATAGTCAATCGCAGCCTTCGGATCGTGAATCGAGCAAGGCCCGATCACCACCAGCAAGCGATCGTCCATATCGTGCAAGATACGATGAATCGCCTGCCGCGAAGCATAAGTCACCTGCGCTGCCCGCTCGCTGCAGGCAAATTCGCGCAAGACGTGCGAAGGCGGTGTGAGTTCTTTCAGTTCTCGAATACGAACATCATCGGTAACAGGTTGCATCAGGGGCTCCAGGTCAACAAGCGTACTAAGCGGTTCCACCCACGGTGAGACCTTCAATCCGCAAGGTCGGTTGCCCCACACCCACCGGCACGCTTTGGCCATCCTTACCGCAAGTGCCCACCCCCGGGTCAAGCTTCATATCGTTACCGATCATGGTCACGCGGGTGAGAGCCTCGGGTCCATTACCGATCAGGGTTGCGCCTTTGACCGGATAACGCTTCTTGCCTTTTTCAACCCACCAGGCTTCGCTTGCCCCAAACACAAACTTGCCGTTGGTGATGTCGACTTGACCGCCGCCGAAGTTGACCGCGTAAATACCGCGATCGATCGATGCGATGATTTCCTCGGGATCCTTGTCACCATTGAGCATGATGGTGTTGGTCATCCTGGGCATGGGCAGGTGCGCAAAGGACTCGCGCCGGCCGTTTCCGGTCGGCGAAACCTTCATCAGTCGGGCGTTGAGTCGGTCTTGCAGGTAGCCCTTCAAAACACCATCTTCAATCAGCACGGTTCGGCTGGTTTGCTCGCCTTCATCGTCCACATTCAGCGAGCCGCGGCGCTCGCTCAGCGTGCCATCATCGACAACAGTCACGCCCTTGGCAGCAACCCGCTCACCGATACGGCCTGAAAAGACCGATGAGCCCTTGCGGTTGAAATCGCCCTCAAGGCCATGGCCAACAGCCTCGTGCAACAAAATGCCAGGCCAGCCTGAACCCAGCACAACGGTCATCTGGCCAGCAGGTGCAGGTCTTGCCTCAAGATTCAGCAAAGCCTGATCGACGGCCTGGTCCACGTGTTCAAAAGCCTGCTGCTCGGTGAAGTAGTCCAGGTTAAAGCGCCCGCCGCCACCACTATAGCCCTGCTCTCGTCGGCCCTTTTGTTCAACGATCACGCTGACCGATAGACGAATCAGCGGCCTTACGTCGGCAGCCATGCTGCCGTCAAGCCTTGCAACCAGCATCACGTCCCACTCGGCGGCAAGTGATGCCATGACCTGACGGATGCGTGGGTCGCGCGCCCGGGCATAAGACTCTATTTTTTGTAACAATGCAACTTTGTCGTCAGCTGACATCGCAGCAATCGGATCGGCAAAACCGTAGTGCTGGGCGGTTTTTACACGGCGCAGCCGCGACTTGATCGGGGCTTGTCCGCCGCCGCCCCGCCGGGCGATGCTTCGCGTTGCCCGCGCCGCGTCCATCAGCATGTCGATGCCGATCCCATCGGCATAGGAAAACGCTGTTTTTTCGCCTTGCACCGCGCGCACCCCAAGGCCTTGGTCAATCGAAAAACTACCCGACTTCACGATACCTTCGTCAAGACTCCAGGCTTCGCTGCGGGTGTATTGAAAATACAGATCAGCATCGTCGACCCTGTGTTCGGCGATGCAGGCAAGCGCGCGCAAGAGGTCGGATTGCTTCAAACCGGCGGGCTCAAGCAGCGTGCTTTGGGCAATCGCCAGTCTTTGCACCATGGGGTCGATCATGTTCATGTGTTTACCTCGTTTTATGCCGGATGCGCTTAAAGCACGCGATGGGCCAAGGCCGGAAGCATACCTCTGACTTCGCCAATCCTTGTGCGGTCGAGTCGGGCGATCACCACCGCTTCGCCCTGGGCCTGCTGCCCGAGTACCTCACCCCAGGGATCGATAATCATGCTGTGTCCCCAGGTGCGGCGTCCGTTGGGATGTTCACCACCCTGCGCCGCTGCAAGCACATAGCACTGGTTTTCGATCGCCCTTGCCCGTAACAAAACCTCCCAATGCGCCTGGCCGGTGGTGTAAGTAAAGGCCGAGGGCACCAGCAAAAGATCAACCGGTGCAAGCCGTCGATAAAGTTCGGGAAAGCGCAGGTCGTAGCAAATCGATAAACCAAGCCGCCAGGGTCCGAGATCGCAAAGCACCGGGCTGCTACCGGCTTGGATCGTATCCGACTCGGTGAAACGTTCAGCACCCTTGTGAAATCCGAATAAATGAATCTTGTCGTAGCGCGCCAGCACCCGACCCTGCGGGTCGATCATCAGCTGACTGTTGCGCACGCGACGGGCGTCCTCGCATTGCAAGGGAATCGTGCCGCCGGCAAGCCAGACCTGATGACGTTTGGCCATCTCGGACAAAAAGCTCTGGATCGGCCCATGACCAAAGTCCTCCCGCAAAGCCACTTTATCGGTATCGCGCCAGCCGAGCAGGCAGAAATACTCCGGAAGACTGATCAGCTGAGCGCCAAGTCCGGCTGCCTCTGCAATCAAGGCCTCAGCGCGCAACAAGTTGTGATCTAGATCCGGTGCTGAAACCATTTGCAGGGCTGCCACCTGCAAATGGGCTGCATCGGGCAAAGCTGATGGGTGTGCGACATCGCTTGCCGGTGCGTGCTGCTGATCAACGACCGATTGGTTCATCCCGGTTTGTCCTTTGGCTTCGTCTGGAGGTTTGGTGGTGTTTTGCGCAGTAAATCAACAAGGCCCTCGCGCCCAATCTCAACGACCAGCGGGTCCTCCCAGGACCCTGAAATCGCATACCGATAAGTGAGCAAGCGCTTGAGCGGTTCGGCTAAAGCATACTGCGCCACGAGCGATCCCAAGCCGACGAAAGGGTTGATGAGCGCGCCATAGGCTACCGCGGCCACGCCGGCGTCGAGGTTCGGTACCACTTGCGCCTCCATGGCCTGGGTTTCACGGCTTAGATCAACCCGCCCGCGCAATCCCACCACGGCCTGCAAACCCACCATTGAGAAATCCTCGGTGTAGGCGATACCTTCTCGAATGGTCGCTGTGGCACGCAGGCCGTCAAAACTGTAGCCGCTTGAGAAAATATCTGAAAAATCAAGGCTTAAGCGACGCGGCAGCGACTGGAGGTTGAAGACGCTCAGCAGTTTCGCCACCCCAGGCTCGGTCCGCAAGAAACGGCCGCGGCCCAGCGCGAGCTCCAGGCGACCCTCAAGGCTCGGGTACTGAGGATCCCAGGGCAGGCCGCGCCACGCCAGGCGCCCGCCGAGTCGACCCTCACCCCCCCGAAACGTATCGGGAAAGCCCAGTTTGCCCAAGGCTTGACCGGCATTTTCAATCGCTAAATCCACATCAAGCTGCATCCGCTGCGATGTCCATTGACCGCTGGCAAGCAAGCGAGCCCCCTGGATTTGCATTTGCAGCGCGTCAAGGCTCCAGATCCAGCTGTCGTCACGACGGCGGCTGCTCGCCTTGATGACGCTGGCGCCAAGATCACGATCGCCAATCCGCAGGCTGTCGATTTGTATATCCATCGCGGGCAGGCGTTGGGCAAGCAGATCAAGATTTCGGATGCCTTGCGCCAACTCGGGCTCTTGCTGCGGCCAGTGAACCCGACGAAACCGAGCCAGCACCTCCCCCGGGTCATCGCCTGAATCGACGCGCCAGGACGCAAAGCCAGCCGCTTCGCGCGACTCCAGATTCAGCCGCCAATGGCCCTGATCGAAACTTGCACCGAGCACCGCATCGTGCAAGTCCCGATCGTTGAATCGAAGCACCCGGGTCGAAATCGCAAGCCGCTCGGGAAGCAGCGGCCCGGCGGACTCGGTGGCGTCGCCGCGCAGCAATGCAATCCAGGGCGCAAGGCTAAGTTCGTCGAGCTTTGCGCTGATCGCCAGACCTCGCCGCGGCAAGAGCGGATCGCTGTCGATCGCCATCACGCCTGAGACAAGGCGCAACGGCGCATCCGGACGCGCCCGCTCCCGACCAAACCAAATCTGCGTGTCCTCGCGCAGTTGCAGGCGAATCTGATCATCGCGTCGCAGGCTTTGCGATGCGGCGTCGCCTCCAAATCGTTGGCCCGGTACGATCGCAAGCCGAAGCGGCCAGGCATGGGTGGCTTCTTTGTTCAAGGGGGCTGGCAAGCGACTGCTCAAACCCAGTCCGTCGGACTCCAGGCGAAGATCGACAGCTTCGCCCTCCAGGCTGACCTGTGCGCGGTAATCGAGGTGGCCGTCGAGTGCGCGCATCACCGGGTGCTCGACAAGGCTTTGCAAGCCTTGCGCGTTTGCACGCCCTCTTACCTGCAAGCGCAAGATGCCATGATCGTCGCTTTGGCCGTCGAAAAAGACGCGGCCTCCAAGAAACTCAGCTTGCATGCCGCTTAGCGTTAAGGCCTTTTCGGTAAAGCTAAATTTGCCCTGTACCGCCGACATCACCGGGATGCTGGGCGCCACACGTAGCTGATTGCCTTGCAATTGAACGGTACCGAGCACCTGGCTTCGGTCCAGGTCTTCGAGGGGCAAGTTCAAGGCGAGCTCGAGGTCCGCCTCACCCTGGGCTTGCATGGCTTGTGAAAACTGATTGATCTTTGCAGCAATCGGACTTGCATTGACAAAGCGGATCATGTCATGCGCCTGGCCTTTCGCAATGCCGCTAATCCTCAACAGCGGTGCGTCAAGATCGGCAATCGTGGCGCGGGTTTCTGAAAGCGCAAGGCCCATGACCTTGGCCGAGCGCATATCGATTTGCATTCGCGCAGCTTCAAAACGAAGCTTTCCGACGACCTCATCAATCGCTGGCCAAGCCTTGGCGTAGACGAGGCGGCTACCTGCCAGTTGCCCTTCAACCAGAAACTGCCCGCTACCCGGATTGCTGAAGGGAAAATCCTCAATATCGCCGCGCAGCACAAAGTCTGCCTTGGAGACGGTGCCGCCATGCACCGATGACTTGAGCCAGCGTCTGAGATCCTGACTGACCACCAGCGGCAAATACCGCACCACCCGCTCGGCGCGAACCTCGCTAAGCTGCCCTTTGAGGTCAAAAATGCCTGCACCTTTGCCACCCGTCTGATAATGCCCTTTGACCTGCGCCTTGCCATCAGCATTGGCAAACTCCAGTGCATCCACTTCGATACGAACAGCGTCGGGGCGTTCGCCGTAACGCCAGCGCAGTTTGGCGCTTGCCGATTGAACCGCAAAATCGGGCTCCTCAAAAAGGCCCGGGAAGCGTAAGGAAGCCGATTCGCCGGCCAGTTGCATCCGGCCTCCGCTTTCATCGATTTGCAGTTCACCCGACAGCCCTTCAAAGGACGGCCATTGACTGCCAAGTGCATCCCGCGGTCGCACATCCACCGCGAGTCGATCAACGGCCAGGCTTGCCCCGTAGCGCGATCCGCTCCCAAGTCCGAGCGCGACTCGGTCCTCAAAGTGCAAACTCAGCCGACGCACCTGCCCCTGTGCACGCAGCGACTCGACCGATTTGAGCAAGTCGGCGGGCAAAGGGAGTCGACGAGCCAAAGCGAGTGCGTTGGCCACATCAAAGGGCTCAAGCGCGAGCTTGCCTTCAAGCAAACGGCCATCAGCGCCAATGACCAGACGCTGGGCCGAGGCTGTGCCGCGCAGTTGGCTGCCCCGTCCATCATCGACCGACCATTCGCTAAGCCGCAGTTCAAGCGCCTGAAAATCAGGGTCAACAGGAATCTGGGCGGATCCGGGAGCCGATGCTTGCGCGACATTTGCGGATGTTTTCGCGATGTTTACAGACGTTTTCGCGACATTTGCGGCTGCATAACGCGGCATGGCGGTGAATGCGGTCTGTACGCGGGCAAGCCCAAGCTGACCGGTTGGCGTGTTGAGCAACAGATCCTGTCCGCTTAGCCGAGCCTGCATTTTCCGAATTTGCCCGAGTGAGAAATCGGTCCAGGTTGACAGCTGCAGGCTGCCACCCTGAGGCAACAAACTCGGTAACCACTGAGCGTCCACCCAGGGGATGGCCTCTTTAAGGTCAAGCCTTTGCGCAGCGAAAAAAAGGCTGCCCTGCCAGGACCGCCACTGCTGGGGTTTTTTGAGCAAACCGTGATGAAAATGCGCCACAAGACTGGCCTGCGTGAGCGCGCCGCCCACGCGCTGCGCATCAACGCGCCAGCGATGCTCGCGCAGCTGATTGACCGCCTGAAGCTTGACGCCTTCGATAAGCACTTCCGAGGCCAGTACATCGTCGCGCCAGCGCAAAGCGAGGTTATTGATTTCGAGATCCGACTGGCTAAGCAGCCATTGCAGCCATCGGTCGTCCTGGCTTCGATCAAGCGCAATCGTCCAGCCTGCGATCTCCAGGGTTTGCGCATTCAGGCGCCTGGCCGCGACCGTTACGTCTTGCAAACGCAGACGGTTGACATCCAATGCACCCCACAAAAGGGCAGCCATGGAGATTTCCGCCTCGAGCACGCCAATTTCAAGCGCGCTTTGTCCCTGCGCGTCCCGCAAGCCCAAGCCTTCCATGCGCACGACCGGACGTCCGGCGACGATAGCCCCACGCATGCTTTGCATTTGCAGCGGCCTCGGCAGCTCTTTGTTGATCAAGGCAACCAGGCGAGGCCCCAACTCATGAAGCTGCGGCCAGACATACCAGCGCAAACCCAGATAAGCGAGTGCCATCAGCAAGCCCAGGGCAAGGGCTAGCCCCAGGAGCCAGCGCAACACCCGTGACCAGGCGAGCCCTTGTTTGATGCTTTGACTCAGCGCTTACTCCCCATCGATGGCGGCGTTTTCCTTGATTGCAAACCAGCGAGTCCTTTTGTTGCAAACCGGCGAGTTCTTTTGTTGTGAAGCATAACCGCTTGCTGCGCTAAGCTTGCAGCGATGACAAGCGCCTGGTATCAACGCAATGCACAAGCCATGGCGAGCTGGCCAATTGCTCAGGATGTACCGCAGACGCTTCTCACCGAGCTTGAATCGCAGGCGATTTGCGCCGAGCGGCTAAACCGCGTACTCGCGCAGTTGTTGCAAAGTCTGCAAATCGCTGAAAGCGGGGAGCTAGCACGTATGGCGATCGCGCTACGCTATTTGCGCTGCCTTACGGTAATGAGCCTGATTCAACGCGATAGCTCAGGGCTTGCAAGCCTTGAGGAGGTCACCCACAGCATGACCGACCTGGCCGAGCTGGCCTGCACAAGCCTGTTGCCGCTTGCTGCCGGCGCGCTTGCAGACCGCTGGGGACTGCCCTTGGATGAACAGGGTCGCGTCCAGGACTTGCATGTGCTGGCCATGGGTAAAGCCGGTGGGCGCGAGCTGAATGTGTCCTCCGATCTCGACATTGTTTTTGTCTGTCGGGGACGCGGGGGCACGCGGCGCAGCGACGGCAGTTCGGGAGGCAAAGCTAGCGAGGAGTTCATGCATCAGCTGGCCCGTGAACTCACAGGCCTACTCACCGAACGCACCGCAGCCGGCTTTATTTTTCGGGTGGACACCCGATTGCGGCCCCACGGCGAGGCCGGACCGCTGGTGGTGAACCTCACGATGCTTGAGCATTACTTTTTTGGCGAGGGTCGCGAGTGGGAGCGATTCGCCTGGCTCAAGGTTCGACCGATTGCTCATTCCGGCCTGAGCAGCAAGCATCAGCGGGAGGAAGACCTCACACAGTTGATGTCGGTTGTCCACCCCTTTGTGTTTCGCCGCTACCTCGACTTTCAAGCGATTGAAGCCTTAAGGCAATTGCATGCGTTGATTCGGCGCGAAGTGGCCAAAACCGACGCCAAAAAACGCGGCTGGGATGTCAAGCTTGGCCGCGGCGGTATTCGTGA
Source organism: Burkholderiales bacterium UBA2459 (assembly GCA_002342365.1). Classification (GTDB taxonomy): domain Bacteria; phylum Pseudomonadota; class Gammaproteobacteria; order Burkholderiales; family Burkholderiaceae_E; genus UBA3064. The sequence continues at coordinate 26,265 of DDPV01000019.1, forward strand.
AATTGAGTTCATTGCCCAGCTTTTTCAGATCGTTCGCGGGGGTCGCGACCCCGGACTGCGTGCTGCGCAAACCCTCAGGACTTTGCAGACCCTGGGAGATCGCGGCATTCTGGAAAGGGCTCAGGCGCAGGAACTGGCGCGCGCCTATCATTTCCTGAGGCGTCTCGAACACGCGATTCAGTACCGGGAAGACGAGCAAACGCACCGTCTGCCCGACGATGCGCCCATCCAGCGTGACGTCGCAAGGCTGCTGCGGATGCCGCTTGAAGGCTTGTTGTCGAGGGTACAAAGCACCCGTGACTTTGTCTCCGGCGTCTTTGACAGTTTGCTTGCGCAAGACAAGGATTCAAGCGTCGAGACGCGGGATGCCCCGAGCCTGCCTGAGGCCGTAAGCGCACGGCTGCAGGCCTTGCAAAGCAGCGGGCGCTGGCAGGCAGCACGTGATGAGGCGCACACGCGAATCAAACGCTTGATGGATCGCGCCCAGAGCGAGCAGGCCTCCGAAGCGGCCTTGATCCGCTTTGTTGACTTTTTGGAGTCGGTTTTGAGGCGCCCGGCCTACCTGGCGCTGCTTGATGAGTATCCCTCTGCGCTCAGACCGGTGCTGCGGCTCTTAGACCGGGCGCGTTGGGCCAGCCAGTATTTGTTGCGGCACCCGGTGGTGCTTGACGAATTGCTCGATGGCCAGTTGCTTGAGCCGGTCGATTACCAGGCCTGGGCCGAGCAGCAGCGCCTGGTGATGCAAAACCTGCTGATCGACGGACAGGCCGATGACGAGCGCCGCATGGACCATTTGCGAGAGGCCCATCATGCCCAGGTGTTCCGTTTGCTGGTCCAGGACCTCGAGGGGCGGCTGAGCCTTGAGCGGCTCTCCGATCATTTGAGCGAACTCGCAGACCAGGTTGTGGGCTTGGTGATCGAATGCGCCTGGTCGACGCTGAAATCGCGGCATCGCGAAAGACCACAATTTGCGGCCATTGCCTACGGAAAGCTCGGAGGCAAGGAGCTCGGTTATGCCTCGGATCTGGATCTGGTTTTTGTTTACGACGATCAGGATCCGCAAGCGCCCCATGCCTATGGCCAGCTTGCCTTGCGCCTGAGCAGCTGGATGTCGATGCAAACCGCAGCCGGTCAGCTTTTTGACGTCGATGTGCGTCTGCGACCGGATGGCATTTCAGGCCTGGCTGCGATCAGCCTTGAGGGCCTGCAACAATACTTGCAGGAAAAAGCCTGGGTTTGGGAACATCAGGCACTCACCCGCGCGCGCTGGTGCGCCGGCGAGACGCAGCTGGCAAGCCCGTTTGAAGCGATCCGTCGCAAGATTTTGCAAGCGCCCCGGCAACGCGAAGCGCTGGCCGCCAAAGTCACCGAGATGCGCGCGCGCATGCACGCAGGGCATCCGAACCGCAGCGGTGATTTTGACTTAAAGCATGATGCTGGCGGCATGGTCGATATTGAATTTATGACGCAGTACCTGGTTCTTGCATTTAGCCATGAGCATCCGAGCCTGCTCGATAACGCAGGCAACATTGCCTTGCTGCAACGCGCGGCTCGGGCCGGACTGATCGAAGAAGCGCTGGCGCTGGCATGTGCTGATGCCTATCGTCGCTATCGCGGATTGCAGCACGGCTTGCGGCTGAATGAGGCCCGGTATGCGCGGGTTGCGCCGCAAAGCGTATATGCCGAATCGCAGGCGGTCAGGCAGCTTTGGGCGGCGCTTTTTGAAAACTGAGCCAGGCAGCGTAAAGCAGCACCGTCCCGACCAGTGGAATCGCAATCAGATTCAAGAGGCTCCAGCCGTTCAAGAAATGCAAAGCGCCCGACGATAGCGAGGAGCTCACCATCACGCAAAACACCGCCATATCCATAAAACCCTGGACCTTGTTCTTTTCCGCCGGGCTATACGACTGGGTGAGCAGCGTGGTGCCGCCGGTGTACATGAAGTTCCAGCCCACCCCGATCAAGGCCATCGACACAAGAAAGTGGGAGACGCTGGTTCCTGTGAGTGCAATCAGCATCGCCATCAGATTCAAGGCAACACCGGCCAAGAGCATACGCATCACGCCAAAGCGGCTGATCAGCGATCCGGTAACCAAGCCCGGTGCGAACATTCCGATCACGTGCCATTCCAGCACCAGCGTGGTTGATGGCCAGCTGTGGCCGCAAATCTCCATGGCAAGCGGGGTGGCAACCATTAATAGATTCATCACGCCATAGCCAATCGAAGCGCTGAGAATCGCCAGCACCACAGCCGGCTGCCGCAACACCACAGCCAGCGGCCTGATCTCGCTGCCAGCCTGTTCGGCGGCCAACTTGGTTTCAGGCAAACGCAATAAAAATGAGAGCACAAATGACAGGACTGCAAAGCCTGCCAGACTCAAATACGAACCCGCGAAAGCCGTGTCAAGCGCCGAACGCGACCAGTTCGCAAGCTCCGGGCCGAGCACACCCCCCACAATACCGCCGGTGAGCACCAGCGAAATCGCCTTGGCCTTGAAACCCGGATCCTTGGCCTCGGCAAGGTCGGCGGCAGCAAAGCGGTAGCTTTGCGCAAAGGCGTTATAAAGCCCACACACAAAGGTCCCTAAGCAAAGCAGCCAGAGGTTTGCCTTGCTGACCGCATACCAGGTGATCACCGCGCCCAGCACCGCCACCAGCGAGCCCAATGCATAGCCCGACGCCCGACCAAAACGCCGCATGAATAGCGCAGCGGGCATCGCCCACACCGCGCCGCCGAGCACATAGCCGGTGACCGGCAGCGTTGCCATCCACTTCTCGCTTGCAAGTTGATAGCCTGCAAGACCGTTGACCGCAACCAGTGTGACGTTATTGGTCAACAAGAGCGCTTGGAGCGTGGCCAGCAAGCCCAATTGGAAACGCAAACTTTGGATCATCAGAAGACGGATTCGCTACGAGTTGGTCGGATTTGGCGCGCCTTGGTCAAAGGCGATGCGGCTTGGGCGGGACAGGAAGGGCAAGGCAAAGCCTGAATCTTGGGTCATGGTACTTGAATCCGACAAAGGGCTCGCCTTGCGCATTCGCTAGAATGTTCCGACTCGCTGGCGCTGTGGGCTTTCATCGTTTAATACCGCAAGCTGCGGGCTAAGCCAAAGCGCACCTTCAGCGAGCCCGCAGCTTCGATTCATGTGTTGTCTTTAAAGGAGTAAACGCCATGTCAATGGCCGACCGCGATGGCTTGATCTGGTTCGACGGGAAGATGGTCGACTGGCGAAACGCCAACATCCATGTGCTCACCCATTCGCTGCACTATGGCATGGGCGTGTTTGAGGGCGTCCGCGCCTACAACAGCGTCAAGGGAACCGCAATTTTTCGCTTGCACGAGCACACCAGGCGGTTGTTCAACTCGGCCAAAATTTTTCAGATGGAAATTCCTTTCAGCCCGGATGTGTTGATCGATGCGCAACGCGCTGTCGTGCGCGAGAATCAGCTTGAATCCTGCTACCTGCGACCGATTGTCTGGATCGGCTCGGAAAAACTGGGGGTTTCCAAGCTCGGCAACAGCATCCACGTGGCGGTTGCGGCCTGGCCCTGGGGCGCTTATCTGGGCGAAGACGGCCTGGCAAAAGGCATACGGGTGAAGACCTCCTCCTACACCCGACACCATGTCAACAGCTCAATGGTGCGCGCAAAAGCAAGCGGCTACTACGTCAATTCGATTCTCGCCAACGCCGAAGTCACCGCCAACGGCTACGACGAGGCCTTGCTGCTCGATACCGAGGGCTACGTTTCAGAAGGTGCAGGCGAGAATGTCTTTATGGTTCGGGACGGCGCCCTCTACACACCCGATCTTGCCTCTTGTCTGGACGGCATCACCCGCAACGCGGTCATCACCATCGCTGAGGATTTAGGTCTCGTGGTGAAAGAAAAGCGCATCACCCGCGATGAAATGTATTGCGCAGACGAACTTTTTTTTACCGGAACCGCTGCTGAGGTCACGCCGATTCGCGAACTCGACGATCGTTGCATCGGCACAGGAACGCGCGGCCCGATCACCGAGCGCTTGCAGTCGCTCTTTTTCGATGCGGTCAACGGCCGAGCGGAGCGCTATGCGCACTGGCTGACTTTGGTCTGAGGCCTTCTGACAGGAATCACGATCATGAGCACCCCACACAGCCCTCCAAACCCAGCGCTTGTACCCCCAGTGGAGCTGCTGGCCAGCGATCTACCGGGCTTTTGTCCCAATCCGAAAATGAGCTTATGGAATCACCATCCGCGGGTGTTTCTCGATGTCACCAAGCAGGCGGTGGTGAATTGCCCTTACTGCGGCACTGCCTACAAGCTCAAAGACGGGGAGAAAGTTCACGGCCACTGAACGCGAGCGCTGGCTCGTGGTGCCACCCAACTGGGTGGGCGACGCGGTCATGGCCCAGCCTTTGCTCGCACAACTGGCCAGGCGTAGCGAGCTAGCGCGCCTTGCGGTTCTGGCCGATGGCCTGATTGCCGATGTTTTCCGGGCCATGCCTCAACGCCCCGAGTTGATTCGCTTTCAGGAGCGACACGGTCAATTGCAACTACAAGCGCGCACAAGGCTCGCAAGTCAGCTTCGCAAGGAGCGCTTTACCCACGCATTGATCCTGCCGCACTCGATCAAATCTGCGCTGATTCCCTGGCTTGCAGGGATTCCACAACGGCGAGGTTACCTCGGCGAACATCGCTATGGACTGGTCAATTGCCGACCTGCGAAGAGCGCAGTAAAGATCCGCGACCAAAGCATGCACGACTATTACCTGGGTTTGAGCCTGTGCTTTTCGCAAGCCGCTCAGGCCACGGCACCGAGCCTTGAAGTGGAGCCGCAGGCGCTATTCGAACAGCAAAGGCGCTTTGGGTTGAGCGCTTACTGGGTGTTTGCACCAGGGGCCGAGTTTGGGCCCTCAAAACAATGGCCGCTTGCCCACTGGCAGTCTCTGGCTAGCCTGTTGCCGCAGGATCAGGTCATCGCGATTTTGGGCGGCGCGCGCGATCAGCCATTCGGTCTGGCGATCACGCAGAGCGCCAGACCCGGCCAAACCATTGTCAATTTATGCGGCCAAACCAGCATGGCTCAGGCGATTGCGCTGATTGCCGGCGCCCAGGTCGTCGTTTCCAACGATTCAGGGCTGATGCATGTGGCAGCTGCCCTTCAAAGGCCGCAGCTTGCGGTGTTCGGTTCCACCGACCCCAAACATTCAGGTCCGAACAATCCGCAGGCGCTGGTGCATTGGCTCAAGCTTGCCTGCTCGCCCTGCTTTCAGCGCCAGTGTCCGCTTGGCCATTACCGTTGTTTGCACGACATTCACCCCGAGGCGCTTGCTCGGGATTTGAAGGGCCTTGCGCAGAAGCCTCTTATGCTTGAATCATGAGAAACAAGCCGCCACCTTTTCGCTACGACAGCAGCCTTGCAGCCGAAGACGCGATTTACGAGGCGCTTGCCCATGGCGACCTCGAAGCCTTGATGGCGCTTTGGAGCGACGAAGAAGACAGCGTTTGTATCCATCCTTCGGGGCCGCGTTTGCTGGGTCTTGAAGCCATCAGGCAGTCCTGGGCGATCATCCTCGCGCAAGGCAGCCTTGTGGTTGATCGATCGCATATCCAAGTGATTGCAGCCGGCACGATGGCTGTCCACAATCTGATCGAAAGCATCCAGGTGCTTGAAGCTGGACGGGCGCGCGTGTATCAAATGGCCTGTACCAATGTTTATATGCATGGCAGCCGCGGCTGGCGCATGGTCTTGCACCATGCCGCAGCGCTTCAGAGCGATGCGAATCAGGGGTCTGAACCCGCGCCAACAGCACGTGTCTTGCACTGATCGAATCCTGCCAGGCCTGCAGCACTATCGCGCACCCCGGTGGGCGGCCAACGCGCATGTGCAAACCGTGGTCGCATCGCGACTCAGCCACAAGCCCCCGGTCGGCTACCAGCGCGAAATCTGGTTAACCCCGGACGAGGACCAGATCGCGGTTGATCATGTGCTGCCGACCCCGAGTCAAAGCAGGCATCAGGCTGATGTATTGCAGCCGTCTGATGTATTGATCCCGTCTGACGCCACCGGGCACGGCAAGGTGCAATTGGTTCTCTTTCATGGCCTTGAAGGCAGCTCGCAAAGCCATTACAGCCTTGCGATGATGCATGCCGCATCGCGCCTGGGTTGGAAGGCATGCGTGGTGCACTTTCGCGGCTGTGGCGGATTGCCCAACCGACAACCGCGCGCCTACCACTCCGGTGACAGCGCTGAAATCGACTGGGTCTTGCGGCGCCTGCGCAGCACGCATAGGGGTTTTCTTTTCGTGGTGGGTATTTCGCTCGGCGCCAATGCGTTGCTCAAGTGGCTTGGCGAGCAAGGTGAGGCTGCCAATCGGGTGATCGATGCTGCGGCAGGCGTGTGCGCACCGCAGGATTTGCGCGCCGGCGCCTATGCGCTAGCGCGTGGCATGAACCTGATGTATATGCGTTATTTTTTGAATAGCTTAATCCCCCATGCGCTGCGAAGGCTCGAAAGCTTCCCCGGTCTTTACGACCGCGACAGCGTGCTTCAATCGAAAACCTTTATTGAATTTGATGAATATGTCACTGCACCCTTGCACGGCTTTCAAAGCGCAGAGCACTACTGGGCAAGCAGCTCTTGCGGCCCTTGGCTTGCAGCCATTCGCACCCCCTGCCTGATACTCAACCCTTTAAACGATCCCTTTGTTCCGGCAACATCGCTTCGGGCTGCAGCAGGCCTTCATCGGCATGTGAAGCTTGCCTACCCGCGCGACGGCGGCCATGTGGGCTTTATCCGAGGCGCCTTGCCCGCGGCTATCGACTGGATGCCTCAGCAGCTTTGCGCATGGTTTACGGAGACAGTCTATGGATGAGGCGGTGCTAAAAGCGATGGCGCGGTGGCCCGATGTCCCTGCGGTTTTTGGCTGGTTGCTGCTTGACCCGCGAGGAGGCTGGCGCTTGGTGCAACGCGATGCGCCAAACTTTGATCCGATCGTGCACAAGCGCGGTGAGCCGATCACAAGTCCATCGATCATCGACTTTATCGGTCGAAACTATGCCCGAGACGACAAGGGGCGCTGGTTCTGGCAAAACGGCCCGCAACGGGTCTTTGTGGAGCTCGAAGCGGCCCCGTTGATCTTTCGGGTGCTTGAATCGGCCAACACGCCAACAAGCAAGCAACTGGTCACCCACACCGGCTACCGGGTTGAGCGGATCAAGGACCCCTGTGTCGACCTGCATGGGCGTTTTTACCTAGCCACTGAGCACGGCCCCGGCATGATTCACGACCTGGACCTTGCACAGCTCGAGCTTGAAGCGAGCCATGATGATGCGGGCAGCCTGACCTGGCGTTGGCAAAGCCACAGGCAAGTTCAGACCGCTTACACGGTGCCTTTGATCAAGGAGCCCTCAAGCCACTACGGCTTTGTGTCGCGGCCGCTTTGAGGGCCCATGGCTGCGCGTTCGCTGCGCCAGCGTTGCATCGCTTCACGCAGTCGTGCGTCGATGGTCGATGCGTGATAAAAATCAGCGTCCTTTGCCGATTGGGCAAGCTTTAACTGCTCAATCGATGCAGCAAGCGCACCTTGCAACCAGAACACCTCGGCCCTGGCACGGTGAGTCAAAGCTCGCTCGCCTTGAGCAGCGTAAATCTTGCTCAACAAATCCCAGGCGCGCAGATCATCCTGGCGATCGGCAAGCAAGGACTCAGCCCAACGCCGCGCTTCGGCCAGACGCTGAGCCCGCAGCAGCAGTTCGGCGTGTGCAAGCACAAGCCGCGGCTGCCGCGCAAAAGCTTGCAGCGCAGCCTCGCTGCGCTCAATAGCCTCCTGCATCCTGCCCTGACCGGCCAGGGCCTGGATTTGCACACGCTCAAGCGCCGAAGCCGCCGAATCCTTGTCCACACCCTCTTGCTGCAACAGTTCAGCAGCGACTTGCGCTGCATCATAAGCCTCAGCCCAGCGCAGCTGTGCCTGGCGCACGCTAGCCAGTCCAAACCATGCTGCAGCCCTATCGAGTGTGCTTTGTTCTTTGATCTGAGATTCAAAACGTTCTGCTTGACGACGCAATCCATCCACACTCGGATCGATCAAGGCTTGCATGCGGGCGCGGATCAAGCGAAAACCCAAGGCGTCGGGCCACTGTCGATAGCGCTCCTCGCGAATTCTCGCCTGCATATCCGACATACGCTCGGTGGTCAGCGGGTGGGTGCGCAAATAAGCCGGGGCTGCCGACTCATAGACCCGCGAGGCGCGCTGAATCCGGCCAAAAAAGCTCACCATGCCCTGCGGGTCAAAACCCGCCCGGGTGAGCGTATCAAATCCGATGCGATCCGCTTCGCGTTCGGCATCGCGCGAAAACGAAAGCATCTGGTCCTGAGCCATTTGCTGACCCAGGGCGATCAAGCCCGGTGTGGCCTGCGGATTGGAGCGGGCAGCCAGCGCGGCCAGCACCAGCCCCACCATTTGCGCAATGCCTGCATCACGACTTTTTCCGAGCATCCTGGCGATATGCCGTTGCGTGACATGGCCGATCTCGTGGGCAAGCACGCCAGCAAGCTCCGACTCGCTTTCGGCTGCCGCAATCAACCCGGAGTGCACACCGATAAAGCCGCCGGGCAAGGCAAAAGCATTAAGACTGGCATCGCGCACTAAAAAGAACTCAAACTCCTGGCCGCTTTTTGAAGCATCGACAAGCCGCCTTCCAAGGGATTGAAGATAGGCAAGCACATCGGGATCCTCCTCATCGGCCTGACTGCGCCGGATGTCGCGCATGATGCTTTCACCCAACTTGCGCTCGGTTGCCGGCGGCAGGCTTTCTGCAGAAGGGTCACCCAGCGCAGGCAAAGCAGAGGGTTCGGCTCGCGCCGATTTCGCTGACGCGGCAGAAGCCTCACCACGCACCGATTTGGCTAAGGTGGCTGAAGACTCAGCACGCGCCGATTGAACCGCTAGCGCCGACGCTTCGCCGCTAGCGGTCTGGACCGGGGCCGCTGCGATGGAGGCGGTAAAGGCAAACAACAGCAAGCCGATCGCCGCTGCGCTTGGGTGCTTGCGAAAATCCCAGATCCTCATCTTGCTATGATTGTTGCATGAACAAAGAGTTCCCCACGCAAGGACTTAGCCACTTTGATGCCGCGGGTCGAGCCGTGATGGTTGATGTCGGAGACAAGCCGATCACAAGCCGAGAGGCAACCGCGGCGGGCCGCATCAGCATGTTGCCCAGCACACGTCAGCAGGTGAAGGCCGGTGAGACCGGCAAAGGCGATGTGCTGGCGGTAGCCAGGATTGCAGGCATCATGGCGGCAAAGCGCACCGCCGAACTGATCCCGCTTTGTCATCCCCTGAGCCTGAGCAAGGTCAGCATCGAATGGCACTGGATTCAACACGATGCGATCGGCTGCGAAGCCTTTGTGCGCTGCGAAGGGCGCACCGGGGTTGAGATGGAGGCCCTGACCGCGGTACAGATTGCGCTTCTGACCGTTTACGATATGTGCAAAGCGGTCGACCGCGGCATGGTGATTGACGCGGTGCAACTGATCGAAAAACGAGGGGGTCGCAGCGGACACTGGATTGCCGCCGATCCCCAACGGGTGTTTCGTTGATCGCCGTACCGCTTAAACCCTACCCCTTTTTCTTCGGCATCTTGTGGCGTCAGTTCCGCTACCGAACGCTTGCGCTTGCCTTGTTTGCCGCCGCTGGCATCGGATTGATGGGTTTTGAGCCGATTCTGATGCGCGACCTTGTCGACGCGTTGCAAAAGCAACCGACGCAAAGCGAAGCGATCTGGCAACTGTTCTTGCTGATTGCGCTGGTCTGGTTTGCCTCAGCCGCCTGCAATCGGCTGCGTGAATGGGTCGATTTGTACACCGCTCCAGAGCTAAGGCTGAAAGCCCAAATCGAGGTGTATCACTGGCTTGATCAGCACGCGCCTCGCTTTTTTCAGGACCACCTTGCCGGAAGTCTCGGACAAAAAGTCAAGCAGGCCGGAACCGCTTCAGTTGCGCTCTTGAGCATCGTGTTTGACGGCTTTATCCGGATGGTGGTGGCGATTCTCATGTCTTTTGTGGTGCTTGCTGCAGCGCCCGGGTATTTTTTCTGGGTGTTTTTAATTTGGCTCATCGGCTTTGTTGGCCTGTCGATGTGGTTTACCCGCCGTTGTGTTCCACTTTTTAAAGCTTTCGGTGAAGAAATGTCGGCATCCACTGGCGTGCTCGTCGATATCAACACCCATATGGATGTGGTGCGCGGCAATGCCAAAAGGCTAAACGAGCGCTTGCGCGTGCTTGACTCGCTGCACGCTGAGCAGGGTGCGTCGATGAACACCCGCCGCTTTTTGCTCTGGATGATGCTGGTGATGTACAGCGTGCTGCTTGCCTTTCAGTGCGCCTTCATCGCCATGGGCCTTGATGCATTTTTGAAGGGACACATGGGCGTGGGTGAGGTGGTGATGGTGATCTCGCTGGCTGCGATCCTGGTCACCAACGTATGGGCTTTGTCGGGTCAGCTGGTTGGTTTTTTTGAACAGGTTGGCATCCTGGGCGCAGCGCTGGCTGTGATTGCCAAACCCCACGACATCCTTGAAGCAGCCAATGCAAAGCCGCTTCAGGTTCGGGGCGGCGAGATCCGATTTGAAGGCGTAAGTTATCAATATAGAAACGGTCAGCATTTGTTTAACAATCTGAATTTGCACATCGGTGCTGGCGAGCGCATCGGCCTGGTGGGGCCATCAGGCGCAGGCAAGAGCACGCTGACCAAACTGATTCGTCGTCACTACGATATTCACGCCGGAAGGATTCTGATCGACGGCCAGGACATCGCACAGGTGACGCTGGACTCTTTGAATCTGGCCATTGCCGATGTGCCGCAGGATCCAGCACTCTTTCATCGCAGCCTGCGCGAAAACATCGCCTATGCAAAACCCGATGCGCCGGAGGCTGAGTTGTGGGAGGCAGCACAGTCGGCCCATTGCGAACCGTTCATCAACAACCGAAATGAAGGGCTTGATGTGATCGTCGGCGAGCGCGGCGTGCGCTTATCCGGCGGTGAGCGCCAGCGGGTCGCGATTGCGCGCGCCTTTGTGAAGAATGCGCCGATTCTGATTCTCGATGAGGCAACGTCGGCACTGGACTCGCAAACCGAGTCCTTGATTCAAGATGCAATCGATCAGCTATGCAAGGGTCGGACGGTGATCGCGATTGCGCATCGGCTGTCAACGCTTGCGCGCATGGACCGAATCCTGGTCATGGATCAAGGCAGGATTATTGAGTCGGGCACCCATGACCAGTTGCTTGCCGCTCAGGGCCACTACGCACTTTTGTGGCAACGCCAATCGGCTGGATTCATCGGCGCATGAGGCTTGCACGGGGCTCAGGAACGAATGCGCGCAGTTCCATGACTGAGAACGATCCGATCGCGCTCGAGTACTTTGGTCTGAAAGGCCAACTCACCAGGCTCCTGGAGCTTCCAGATCGCGGTTTCAAGCGTTTCGCCGGGATACACGGGCGAGGAAAAACGCAGTCCGATTTCAACCAGACGCGATGCGTCATGGTCAGCGCAGCTTGCAATCAGCGATCGCGCAGCAACCCCGAAACTTGCAAGACCATGCAAGATCGGCTGCTTGAAGCCGGCGGCAATCGCCACCGCGGGATCAGCGTGCAAGGGGTTGTCATCACCCATTAAGCGATACAACAAGGCCGACTCCGGTCGCGTCTGAAGCCGGTGGCTCAGGTCGGGTGCACGATCCGGCACCGCAACCCTTGCCGCAGGCGCATCGTCTGAGTGCTGCCCTCGGGCTTGAAAACCGCCATCGCCACGCATGAACGTGGTTTGTGTCATGGTGGCAAGCAATGCGCCGCTTTGTGCATCGCAAAGCTTTCGCTCACTGATCATCAATGCGCCCTTGCCTTCGCCTTTGTCAATCACATGGGTCACGCGGGAATGGCCAAGCACCTCGCCTTCCACCGGCAGATTTTGATGAAGCATCAAATGCTGCTCGCCATGGACCAGTTTCACCCAATCAATGCCCGTTGCTGGGTCTTTTGCCCAAAAACCCGGGTAGGCCAGCACCACCGCCATCGTGGGCAGAGCCTGTAAATCAAGCTCATAACAAAACCTCAAAGCCTGCGCATCGCTGGGATCACAGCCTGCGCCCAGCGAAAGCGCATAAAGCATGGTGTCGCGTTTGGTGTAGCGATGCCGAATCGGCTCAAAGGCCCAGTCACGCAGGCGCTGCGCATCGAAGCGAACAGCCTGATCGGCGCTCATACCGGATCCCAGGTAAACACATCGCCAGAGCGCTCCATGCCGAGGAAATCAGCCTGCAAAGCAGGCATAGCATGGGATGCAAGCGTTTGTGGGCTCCAACCTTCAGAACGATGTACAGACCGTATCGGTCGGGGCTGGCTCATCAAGAAGATTTCGTTGTTGCGAACCGCAAACACCTGTGCATTGACCGCTTGTGCGGCATCGCTTGCCAAGTACACCGCAAGCGGTGCGATCTTTTCAGGCGTCATTTGCTGAATCTTGGCCACCCTCGCCTGTTGCTCCGGGGTGTCGGTGGGAATCGATCCGATCATCCGGCTCCAGGCAAAGGGCGCAATACAATTCGATCGCACATGGTAGCGCGCCATATCCAAAGCGATGGACTTTGAGAGCGCAACCAGGGCGAGCTTGGCTGCTGCATAGTTGGCCTGCCCGAGATTGCCGATGAGCCCGGATGTGGAGGTCATGTGCACAAACGATCCCGATTGCTGCTCCTTGAACACATTGGCCGCGGCCCGGCTCATGTAGTAGCTGCCATACAAATGCACCTTGATGACCGCATCAAAATCATCGTTACTCATTTTGAAAAAGAAACGGTCGCGCAAGATGCCGGCGTTGTTCACCACCGCGTCAAGTCTGCCGAAGTGGCTGATTGCGGCATCGACCATGCGCTGCGCACTCGCCGCATCGGCGACCGAATCGCTGTTGGCAAGCGCTTGCGCGCCAAGCGCTGTAATTTCTGCAACCACCGAGGCAGCCGGTCCCTGGTCGTTGCCCTCACCGCTGACACTGGCACCGATATCGTTAACCAGCAGCTTGGCGCCCTCCTGGGCCATCGCCAGGGCAATCGCCCGACCGATTCCTCCGCCAGCGCCGGTCACAATCACCACTTTGTCTTGCATCATGCCCACGAGAGCGTCTCCCTGAAGATCAAGCGCTTATCCAACGATCGCTGTGTTGCACAACAAGCATCGCTATGTTTCGACAAGCATCGCTGTGTTGCCAAAGTAACAACCCTTATTTTGCAGCAGGAACCGCGCTGCGGCCCGCCTTGGCGTTTCAGGGAACTTGCATTTGAGGCATCCAGCGCAGCACAAATTCGGTGCGTGATGCCAAAAAGGCCGAGTCGCGATGTTTGTCGTAATGGCGCGGGCGCGGCAGCATTGCGGCTAGCCTTGCAGCTTGATAGGCGGTCAGTTGCGAGGCTTGCACGCCGAAATAGTGCCGGGCCGCTTCTTGCGCACCAAAGACGCCAAGGCCCCATTCGGCATAGTTCAAATACAAGTGCAAGATGCGCTGCTTGTCCATGACCGCCTCGATCATGAGCGTGATCAAGGCCTCCTGCGCCTTTCTCAGGTAGCTGCGCTCGCCGGACAAAAAGAGATTTTTCGCCAGTTGCTGGGTAATGGTTGACCCACCACGCATCACGCGCCCTTTTTCGCGATTCAGCATCCAGGCTTTTTCGATGGCATCCCAGTCAATGCCATCGTGCTTGTCAAATCGCTGATCCTCGGCAGCCATCACCGCGCGCTTTAATTGCACCGAGATCTTTTCGTAGGCGACGGCCTGATGCCGGATGACAGCGACTTGTTTGGCCTGCTCAGCCATAAAGGCTGTCTGCGTCGGATCAACAACCCGAAACCACAGGATCTGAACAAAGTAAAAAAGCTGCAGCAATAACAGCCCACCGACAAAGGCCAGACTCAGGTAAAGCAACAAGGCCGCAAAGGACAGGCGTTTACGCGGCATCGATCGCGCTGCGAAGTTCCTGATAAACCGGCATCGTGTCTGGCATCAGGCCCTGCCAGATGGCATATGCATGAGCCGCCTGTCCCACCAGCATGCCAAGCCCGTCGCAAACCTGCGGGCAGCCGGCTGCGATGGCCTGTTGCATGAATGCGGTGGGTTGTGCGGCATAAACCATGTCGTAAGCAAGGCCTGCGGCTGCAAAAATGTCAGCCGGAACCTCGAGCGCTTGGGCATTGAGCCCAGCCGAGGTGGCGTTAATCAGCAAATCCCAGCGCTGACTGCTGGCTCGCGCCGGCAATTCGGCGTAGCTGCAATGATCAAGCCGGGCATGCGACGGGTTTTGAACGGCTAAGGTTGTTTGCGCCATCTTGAACTGCTCGACCATGTGGCTGAGCTTGAGGAGATCGCGGTTAACCAGGGTCACACGGCTGCAACCTGCTTCAAACAAGGGCGCAAGCACCCCACGGCTTGCCCCTCCTGCACCAAACATCAACACCGAGGCGCCGTGAAGTCCGAAAGCCAAGCGCTGATGCAAGTCATCGACCAAACCAAGCCCGTCGGTGTTTTCCCCGACAACAAGGCCGTCACGAAAGCTGATCGTGTTGACTGCGGCGGCGGCGACCGCCCGCGGGCCGCGTTGATGACAAAGCTCGTAAGCTTCAAGTTTAAAGGGCAGGGTGATATTGACGCCGTCGCCACCCCCGGCGCGAAACGCTTCCAGCACATCGATCAAAGAGCCAGGCGCGGCATGCAAACGCTCATAGCGAATCCGGTGTCCGAACTGCCTGGCAAAGGCTTGATGAATCGCTGGCGAACGGCTGTGCTGAACCGGATGGCCAATCACAGCAAAGTGCTTCATGGGTCGGGAAAGGGTGCTTGATTCAGCTTGCGGCATGGCTATCGCCTGTTTCAGACGTCTCGATGCCATCTTGTGCGGCGTTTGGCTCGGCAGCTTCATCGTCCCAGCCCAGCATCCGCGCCTCAAGCGATAGCTCAAGCCAGTCCATGTTCAACACTTCAACCACAAGGCCCCTTCCGGCATGGCCATCTGGCATATCGGCCAGGGTGAAAACCAGCGGTGCTTCGCGAAGCCGCGCGCGCTGTTCACGCAGGGCAACGGCGCGCAAGCGCAGCGTGGCTGGCGCTTGCGCTTGCTGAAGTTGCAGCACCCAGCGCAGCGACCAGAATCGCTCCATTTGCTGTTGATACTCGTTATACGCATCATAGCGTCCATCGAAAGCTGCAATGATCCGGTGAAGGTCAGCGTCTTCTTGAATGAAGGGGGCGCGCTGTCGGGTTGCCAGCGCAAGCAGCTGGCGCTGATTCACCAAATCAGCATAACGCCGCAAGGGTGAGGTTGCCCAAATGTATTGCCCGACGCCCAGACCTTGATGCGCCATCGGATGGGTGCTCATGCGGGCGCGCCCCATCGATTGCGAGCGGAAAATCCCCGGCAAACGGTTAAGCGCCAGCCAACGCCCCCAGCGGGCATTGGCCAGTATCATCATTTCAGCGACGATGCGATCAAGCGGCGCGTCGCGTCGACGCATCTCGATCTCGACCCGCTCGTCATCGATACGAAAATGAAAATCGTTGCCAAAGCGCGGTTCAGGCCGGCCGCGCACAAGCTCTCGATCGGCCTGAAGCCGCTTTGAAACACGCCAAAGCTGTCCGAGGGCTTGCATGAAGCGATCCTCTAGCACCGGCTGCGGCCAGTGGCCTTGCGCCCAGGCCTCGATACATGCCTCATCGATCTGGCTCTCAAGCTGGTCGTGGCGCAAATTGGCAAGGATTTGCAGCCGCTCCACGCGTGTTTCCTCCCCGATCACCTCGCATTGGGCGTTAAAGCGCACATAAAGCGACAAAGCGGGACAGCGTTTTGTCGCATCCAGTGAAAAACAGCGCACCACAGCCTCGGGCAGCATTTGGATCTTTTGGCCCGGTGCATAAACTGTTGACATGCGTTCGCGCGCAATCGCATCCCAGCGACTTTCGGCGGTCAAAAGCAGCGCGGGCACCGCGATATGGACCCCGACACAAAGCTCGTGGATCGTCTGGCCATCGGCAGCGTAGCTGATGCGGATTGACAGCGCATCATCGATCTCGGTCGTGCTTGAATCGTCGATTGAAAAGGCTTCAACGCTCGCCTGATCAAGCGCGTCGATCTGCAGGCGCAGGCTTGCCATCGCGCGCTCAAGCTCAAGCGGTGGATAAAGCGGCTCAAGGCCTTTTGGAAACTGGTCAAAGGCAAAAAGCTCGCGGTGAAACTGCAAGGGCGATGCAAACTGCCCACAGTCAAGCACCTGTCTGGCTGGCGATCGTTGTCGCTGCTTGCAGGCTGCCTCAAAAGCGCGATAGGCCAGCGACTGCTTATCGGGCCGCACGAGCAAGGAAAGCGGCCGGATCAAGCCCACCGGACCTTGTGGATCGAGCCAGGCCTCGGGCCACTGGTTACTGGCTAATTGCTCTCCCCAAGTCTGCACAAGGGCATCTTGCTCGCGCCTGCGCTCAAGCGCCTGAAGCGCCCGGTCGATGTGCTCTCTGGCCTGAGGACGAAAGAGGCCTTTACCACGCCGCAAAAACCAGATGGGCGCTTCTTGCAGGCACAGGAGCATCGCACAGGCCTGGATTGCGGTGGCCTTTTCGCCAAAGTACTCGCAAGCGAGCGCAACGAAATCTTGATCTGCATCCATATCCTGCGAGCAAACATCCCAGATAAAGCCCGCGTCGAGCTCGGCTGCCAGTGTCCTGGCTGCGCCAAGCAAATACTGGGGGGCAGGCTGGGCGAAGCGCAACAGCAAGTGACTGTGCTTGACTTTGCTGCGCCGCCCGCTTGCTTGCTCGATTTGAACGCTTGCTGAGGCCTCGGCAAGCAGCCTGCCGCAGCGCAATTGGCCCTCCTCCTCAAAAAGCGCATAAGGGCCTGTCCCCTGCAAGGGACCAGGCAGCGCCTGCGGCTTGTTCACGACGGCGCAAGCGCTTGAAGCAAGCGCTCGTGGATGCCGCCAAAGCCGCCGTTACTCATCACCACAATCCGATCCAGCGGCTTGGCCTCAATCGCAATGGCGCGGACCAAAGCATCGATGCTGCCGTGGACTTCGGCTTTGTTGCCAAGCGGCTCAAGCGCGGCTGCAACATCCCAGCTGATGCCACCGCTGTAGCAATAAACCCGGTCGGCAGCTTGCAGGCTCGGCGCAAGCCTTGCTGCCATCGCGCCAAGCTTCATCGTGTTTGTACGCGGTTCGATCACCGCAATCAGTCGCCCGGCGCTTGCCTCGCGCGCTGCGCCAAGGCTTGCCGCAATCGCTGTTGGGTGGTGCGCAAAGTCGTCGTAAACCGCCACCGAACGCACCGTCCCGCGCAACTCCATGCGGCGGCGCACGCCTCGAAAGCCCGCGAGCTGCTCAATCGCGGCCTCGGGCGCCAAACCCAGGCAGCGCGCTGCGGTCAACGCCGCCAGGCAGTTGCTGCGGTTAAAGGCGCCCGGAAGTGCAAAGCGAACCTCGCCGAGCCTTTGATCGGCCCAGCACAGTTGCATGCGCTGGCCGCCTTCCATCGCGCTCGCCTCGGCCACCCAAAAGCCTTGCGACGGATCGCCAAAGCGCTCAAGCACGGACCAACAGCCACGCGCCAACACGCGCTCAAGCGCTTCATCGGCCAGGCCTTTGGCCGGCAAGACCACAGCGGCGCTTTGCGCCATCGTGCGCAGTAAATGATGAAACTGGGTTTCGATCGCAGCAAGATCCGGAAAAATATCGGCGTGGTCATATTCCAGGTTGTTGAGCACCGCCACTTGCGGTCGATAGTGAATAAATTTTGATCGCTTATCGAAAAAGGCGGTGTCGTACTCATCGGCCTCGATCACAAAGGGCGCAGAAGGCGACCCCAGGTGACCGCTCGATTCAAAATCATGGGCCACTCCGCCAATCAAATAGCCGATGTCCTGCTTTAAGCCTTCTCGCAGCAGGTAAGCACTGAGCGCAGTGGTGGTGGTCTTACCGTGGGTGCCTGCAATCGCAAGCACGGTCCGCGAACCCAGAATCGTCTCGCCTAGCCACTGTGGACCCGAACGATAAGGCAAACGAGCATCAAGGATCGCTTCCATCAGCGGGTTGCCGCGCGAAACGACGTTACCGATCACAAACAAGTCGGGCTTCATGGCCAGCTGATCGGCTGCAAAACCTTCGACGAAGCGAATGCCCAAAGCCTGCAGCTGATCGCTCATGGGCGGGTACACATTGGCATCGCAACCGGTGACATGATGTCCTGCCTGACGCGCAATGGCGGCAAGCCCGCCCATGAAGCTGCCTGCGATACCTAATATGTGAATATGCACGATGTTCGTATTTTATCCCGGCAGCGATGGCGCAGGGCTTGAACGCAGCCAAGCGTTTCGCAGCAGCGGCCTTGCTATTTGAAAGACGCAGGACATCACAGTGACCCGATCACAGCTTGCCATCCGTGAGCAGTTGGCCCAGCACATCGCCTTGCTGATTGCCGACCACGGGCTTGAGCCCGCGCAAGCCCGTCAGCGCGCACTTGAGGCCCTGGGCGACGGGCAAAGGCTGCCCCAGGCAGTCTTGCCCGATTCGCTCGACATCGACGATGCGCTTTATGAGCATCTGGAGCGCTTCGACCCGGAGCATGCGCAGCGGGTTTGTCGAATGCGTGAAGTCGCCATCGCGATGATGCGCAAGCTCGAACCCACAGCGGTGCTTGCAACCGGCGCGGTGTGGAAGGGCATTGCGACTCAGGATGCGGCCATTCATCTGCAGGCCTTTCCTGAGGATGCAAAGCAATGCCACTTCCAGCTGCTTGATATGGGCTTTGATCCTCAGCCCTTGCAGCTTCGCCACTTTCGAAGCGGCAAAGCGCTTGATGCCCTGGGCGTTCACTGGCAAGGCGAGGCGATCATGATCGCGATGTATGAGCCTGTCGATTTCCGCGGTGCCTTGCACGCTGGCCAAATCAGCGGACAACAGGTGATTGAACGCGGAGACCTGCTTGCGCTTTCGCAGCGTCTTGCTCAGCAAATCACCGGCATTCGCCAAGGCAAGCCGGCCCAAGCCCAGCACAAGACCGCGCCACAAAGGCGTGAAGAA
The DNA here is from genome assembly GCA_002342365.1 of Burkholderiales bacterium UBA2459. Taxonomy (GTDB): domain Bacteria; phylum Pseudomonadota; class Gammaproteobacteria; order Burkholderiales; family Burkholderiaceae_E; genus UBA3064. The sequence continues at coordinate 45,358 of DDPV01000019.1, forward strand.
GGCGAAGCTTAACCCTTTCGTATAAGATCTGGCGGCATGACAAGCACGCAATCTCAAGGCCAGCGCCTTTTGCTCCGAATGCTCGGCCTTTTGAGCTTCGCCTTTTTGCTCACGGCAACCGGAGCATGGCTGGCAAACCGTTACTACAGCAGCAAACCGCCATCCGACCCGGCCCTTCAGACTTTTTTTGCGCAAAGGCTCGAAACCGCTGACGGCGCTCAGCTTGCGCTGGAGAGCTTGCGTGGACAGGTGATTGTGGTGAATTTCTGGGCGACCTGGTGCCCGCCTTGCGTTGACGAGATGCCCGAACTCAACGACTTACAGCGGGAATTTCAGCAGAGCTCAACAGATCGGGTGCGAATTGTCGGCATCGGCATCGATTCACCGTCCAATATTCGTCAATTTGCAGCCAAACATTCGTTTCACTACCCGCTTTTGCTCGGGGGCACAACCGGCAACGAGCTTGCACGGCTCTTTGGCAATGACAAGGGTTTGTTGCCCTTTACCGTCATCATCGGGCAAGATGGCAGCATGATGAAAACCATTGTCGGAAGAGTCCGCATCGAGGCACTCCGCGATCAGGTCCGGGCCGCGCTCTAGACATGGTTGCCACCGCCGAGTCTTCACCGAAGACGGTCTTGCTGATCCAGGGCCCTAATTTGAACCTGCTGGGCCTTCGTGAGCCAGGCATTTATGGCAGCGAAACCCTGGCAGCGATCCATGAGCGTTTACACGCCGCAGCACTTGCCCTGGATCTGAGGCTGGATGTGTTTCAGAGCAACCATGAAGGCGCGCTGATTGACCGCATTCATCAGGCACGCCTTGAGTCGGTCGGATTTATCCTCATCAATCCGGCTGGCTTCACCCATACCTCGGTGGCCCTGCGCGATGCCTTGGCTGCTGTTGCGATCCCTTTTATCGAAGTGCACCTGAGTAATATCCACCAGCGCGAGCCCTTTCGGCAGCATTCCTATGTTTCGGATCTCGCAATCGGAAGCATCGTCGGGCTTGGCTCGCTAGGCTATGAGCTTGCCCTGCAAGCCGCAGCGCGGCGCTTACAGGCTTGACGCCGATCGGGCAGCCTACGATGGTCGATACCGCTCTGGATGGCCGGTTGACAAGCACAGGGCCAACGATCGATTGAGCCCGGTCCCTATAGCATCAAGGAACGATTGATGGACTTAAGAAAAATTAAATCACTGATCGATCTGGTTTCCGAATCGGACATCTCCGAGCTTGAAATCACCGAAAACGAAGGCAAAGTGCGTATCGTGAAAGCGCAAGCGGGTTTAAGTGCGTCGCAGATGCATAGCCTGGCGGCGATGCAAGCCCTTCAATTGCAAAGCCCGCCTGCAATGCCGGGCATGCCAGCAGCACAAATCAGCCAGCAAGCAGCCCACGAAAGCGCGCAGCTCTTAAGCCTTGATGCAAACGCCGGCGAAGCCAAGCTGATGGGCCATACGGTGAAATCGCCCATGGTCGGTACCTTTTATCGTGCCTCCCAACCTGGCGCTGATCCCTTTGTGCAAATCGGCAGCAAAGTCAGCGAGCACGATGTGCTTTGCCTGATCGAGGCGATGAAACTTCTCAACGAAATCGAGGCGGGTCAGGCCGGCACCGTCACCCAGATTCTTGTCGAAAACGGTCAACCGGTGGAGTATGGCCAACCGCTGTTTGTGATCGAGTAAGGCCATAGCCTTGCTGATTGAGCCTGAGGCCCACGGCTTAGCCCTTCTGAGAAAGCGATGTTTGAAAAAATCCTGATCGCTAACCGCGGTGAAATCGCCTTGCGCATTCAGCGTGCCTGCCGTGAAATGGGTATCCGCACCGTCGTGGTCCATTCCGAGGCCGATACCGAGGCGATGTATGTGAAGTTAGCCGATGAATCGGTTTGTATCGGCCCGCCCCCCTCCAGGGAGAGCTACCTGAATATTCCCGCGATTATTTCGGCAGCCGAGGTCACCGACGCCGAGGCGATTCATCCAGGCTATGGCTTTTTGTCCGAAAACGCCGACTTCGCAGAACGCGTTGAACGTTCGGGATTTGTTTTCATCGGACCAACACCCGAATCGATCCGCATCATGGGCGATAAAGTCAGCGCCAAACAAGCGATGAAATCAGCTGGGGTACCGGTGGTGCCTGGTTCGGATGGCGCTTTACCCGAAGATCCCAAGGAGATTGTTCGCATAGCGCGCCAGGTGGGTTATCCGGTGATCATCAAAGCAGCCGGTGGCGGTGGCGGTCGAGGCATGCGCGTGGTGCATACCGAAGCTGCGCTCAGCAATGCTGTCACCATGACCCGCAGCGAAGCGGCCGCCGCCTTCAACAACGCCAGCGTCTACATGGAGAAGTTTCTTGAGCAGCCGCGGCATATCGAGATTCAAATCCTCGCTGACGGCCAGGGCAATGTGGTGTATTTGGGCGAGCGCGACTGCTCGATGCAACGCCGACACCAGAAGGTGATCGAAGAAGGTCCGGCACCCGGCATAGCCCGAAAACTGATCGATCGAATCGGTGCGCGCTGCGTCGACGCCGCCAAGAAAATCGGCTACCGCGGGGCAGGAACCTTCGAATTCTTGTTTGAAAACGATGAATTTTTCTTTATCGAAATGAACACCCGGGTGCAGGTCGAGCATCCGGTCACCGAGATGATCACCGGCATTGATATTGTGCAGCAGCAAATCCGTGTTGCAGCTGGACAAAAGCTGATGTTCCGTCAAAAGGACATCGTGATCAAAGGCCATGCGATGGAGTGCAGGATCAATGCCGAGGACCCGTTTCGATTCACGCCCTCGCCAGGACGCATCCTGCATTGGCACCCCCCGGGGGGCTTGGGTGTGCGCGTCGATTCGCACGCCTACACCAACTACCTGGTACCCCCGCATTACGATTCGATGATCGCCAAGGTGATTACCTATGGCGATAGCCGCGAGCAGGCGATGGCGCGTATGCGCATTGCGCTTTCGGAAATGGCCGTTGAAGGCATCCAGACCAATTTAGCCTTGCACCGGGAACTGCTCGCCGACGCACGCTTCATGCAAGGCGGCACATCGATTCACTATCTGGAACAAAAACTTGCCCTGCGCCCCCAGTCCTGAAGCAGCGCATTGGTTTGAACTCTCGCTGGTGCTGACCGCAGCTGACGCCGAAAGGCTGGGCGAGTGCCTGCTTGATGCCGGTGCGTCTTGTGTACAAGCCGAAGACGCTCTGGCCAACACCGAAGAGGAGGTGGCGATTTTTGCCGAACCGGGACAGGAAGCGGAGCATCCGCGGGTGTGGCCGCAAACACGGGTGACTGCACTTTTTGGGTCCCATCCGGATCAGGCGTCGCAAGCTGCAGCAAGCCTGCTCAAGGAGGCATGCGATGCGGCACAGCTCCCATTGTCGAGCCACTGGCAGTTGCGCGCGCTCGATAATCAGGATTGGGTGCGTCTCACGCAAGCGCAGTTTCAGCCGATTGAGATCGGCAACCGCCTCGTGATCTCACCAAGCTGGGAGCCGTTGCGGGAAAGCCATGCACAGCGCAAGCGCCTGGTTCTTGACCCGGGACTGGCTTTCGGCACCGGGAGCCACCCCACAACAGCGCTTTGTCTGCGCTGGCTCGATGCCCATATTCGCGGTGGCGAGCGTGTGATCGATTATGGCTGCGGTTCGGGGATTCTTGCCATTGCAGCCGGACTGCTCGGCGCCACATCGATTGATGCGATCGACATCGACCCGCAGGCGCTCATTGCCACAAGCGAGAACGCCAAGCGTAACCAGGTACCGATCAATACCTTTCTTACCCGCGGCGATACGCTTGCGCCAGCCGATATTGTTCTGGCCAATATCCTGGCTGCGCCTTTGAAACTGCTGGCACCCACGCTCGAGGCTTTGGTCAAACCAGGCGGCTTTTTGGTTCTGGCCGGTTTGCTCAATCGCCAGATCGAAGAGCTTGCCGGCTTTTACCCAAGGGTACGATTACAAGCCTGGCAGGAACTTGAGGGCTGGAGCGTGCTGGTCGGCCAGCGATAAAGCTCTATGATCTCGCCCAGCTTATTGCGAAAGGCTTTTCGACATGCGTTCTGATTCCCCAGCTGTGCTTATCAGTGGCTCAATTGCCTTTGACTTCATCTTACTTTTTGACGGTAAGTTCAGAGACCATATTCTCGCCGATCGTATTCATATGCTTAACGTAGCGTTTTTGACGCCGAGCTTGCAGCGGCAAGACGGTGGCTGCGCTGCAAACATTGCCTACACGCTCGCAAAACTTGGAGGCTGGGCGCGGCTTTTGGGTAGCGTGGGGCATGACGCCAAGGATTATTTAAAGCGCCTTGCATCGTATGGTATTGATCTTGGATCGGTAATCGAGCTTGACGATTGTTATAGCGCTCAAGCCTTTATCACAACCGACATGGAAGCGAACCAAATCACCGCCTTTCATCCGGGTGCTATGAATCTGGCGCATGAGCTCGATGCTCGACAGGCGATCGCAGCATGCGCAAGCAGTGCTTGGGGTATTGTTTCGCCCAACGGCAAGTTAGCTATGCTCGAACATGCGCGAGCTTTCGCCGAGGCCGGCCTGCCTTTTATTTTCGACCCCGGACAGGGTTTGCCGATGTTTTCGGGCGAGGAGTTACTCGCTGTGTTGGAATTGGCCGATGCGCTGATTGTCAATGACTATGAAGCCTCGATGCTGATGCAAAAAACCGGTTTGCAAGAGGCTGCCCTGGCCAAGCGCTTAAAAGCACTGGTCATCACCCGCGGTGCCGAGGGCAGCCGACTGATGCATCAGGGCGATGCAATCGATATCGCTGCAGCGGCCGCCCAGAGACTGGTTGACCCCACCGGATGTGGTGATGCTTTTCGAGGAGCTGCGCTTTTTGCCTTGTCGAAAGGCTGCGAATGGGACGATGCTGTTCGCCTTGGCACGATTTTGGGCGCCATCAAAATCGAGCACGCGGGCGCGCAGAATCATCCTGTAGGCCCCGCTGAGCTTAGCAGGCGCTGGACTGAACACTTTGGCACGCCCATGCCCGCTGCGCTCTTGTAAACAAGCCCGCCTGTCACCTGCCCTTTGTAGCGGTAACGCTTGAGGCCAGGCTGCGGGGTAGCGCAAACGAGCCTGCTAAGCAGGCTGCCCATGCGCAAGCCTAGCAGCCCTTTCAGATCAAGGCTTATCGCCGGTTGGAAAAGGCCACGAGGGCGCCGCCCTTGTCACCGCAGGCTTTGCGGCGGCCTTGCTCGACTTTTTCACTGCGGGTTTGGCCACAGCCGCTTTTTCGGGCTTGGCAACCGCTGACTTTGTGGCCTTAGCGACCGGCTTTAGAGCGAGCACTTTTTCGGGTTTCGCGGCAGCAGCCTTTGCGGCGGCCTTTAGGGGCTTGGCCGCAGCAGCCTTGACGGGTTTCGCAACCGCGGCCGTTTCAGCCTTGGCAGCGGCCTTTAGGGGTTTCGCCGCAGCAGCCTTGACGGGCTTGGCCGCAGCCGCTTTTTCGCTCACAGGCTTTGCAGCCGCCGGCTTTTTTGCCTTGCTAGCAGCCGCCGAAACGCTGGGTTCGGCCGCGGGTTTGGCTTTGGATTTGGCCGCAGGTTTAGCGGCCGATTTTTTGGCAGTGACCATGGTTAGACTCCTTGTTCATTGGGACATGACAACGAAGGTCGCGGCGCAGGGACATTCGGCACAAGCCTGAAAAATCCCAAACGCCTGGGCGATTCACCGGTGCAAACCCTTAGACCGATTGCACCGGCTCATACGAAGATCAAGGCTTACGATCAATGTATCGCTTAAGCGGCTTGAAAACAGATGCTTTAGACCGTCCATCGACTAATCCCAGCTAAGGGCGCCTCCGGTCTGATACTCAATGACACGGGTTTCAAAGAAATTTCGCTCTTTCTTTAAATCAATCATTTCGCTCATCCAGGGAAATGGGTTTTCCTCCTGGGGAAAGAGCGCATCGAGTCCGATTTGCTGAGCGCGTCGGTTTGCGATGAATCGCAAATAGCCTTTGAACATCGAAGCATTGAGTCCGAGCACCCCGCGCGGCATGGTGTCTTCGGCATAGGCATACTCAAGATCCACGGCCCTCAAGAACAAGGCCTTGATCGACTCGCGAAAGGCGGGCGTCCAAAGCTGGGGATTTTCCATCTTGATGGTATTGACCAAATCGATGCCGAAATTGCAGTGCATCGATTCGTCGCGAAGGATGTACTGGTACTGCTCGGCAGCGCCCGTCATTTTATTCTGGCGACCAAGCGCAAGAATTTGCACAAAGCCCACGTAAAAAAACAAGCCTTCCATCAGGCAAGAAAAAACGATAAGCGACTTGAGCAAATCCTGGTCGGCTTGAAGCGTGCCTGTTTTAAAATGTGGATCGGTGAGCGTATCGATAAAAGGGATCAAGAATTCATCTTTATCCCGGATCGACTTCACCTCATGATAAGCGTTGAAAATCTCGCCCTCGTCCAAACCAAGAGATTCGACAATGTACTGGTAGGCATGCGTGTGGATTGCCTCTTCGAAGGCCTGTCGCAAGAGGAATTGTCTGCACTCGGGCGCTGTGATGTGACGGTAGGTACCGAGCACAATGTTGTTTGCAGCCAGCGAGTCTGCCGTCACGAAAAAGCCCAGGTTGCGCTTAATCAGTCGGCGCTCATCGTCGCTAAGACCCTGCGGCGATTTCCACAAGGCTATATCGCGGCTCATGTTGATTTCTTGCGGCATCCAGTGGTTGGCACAGGTTGCAAGATACTTTTCCCAGGCCCATTTGTATTTGAACGGGACAAGCTGGTTCACGTCGGATGCACCATTGATGATCCGCTTATCGTCGATCTTCACACGCCGATCGCTCATGGCAGCCAGGGTGCCCGGATCGCCAACCAGCGACAGCAGCTGGGGTGGAATCGACGGCCGAGCTTGCGGCTTGGGGCTTAAAGTTTCTGTTTCTTCCCAGGACAACATGTTTTCTCTCGCTTTACTCAATCCGACAAAGGCAGTGATTCCGAATCAGGCGACATCTTTTGACATAAAGCTCATCAAGCATAGTCCCTGGAACAAAAGAACAGCAACAAAGGGTGAATGCTTTGCAACATTCAAAAATTCAATAAAAGGAACGCTCTACATTTATTGGCATGCTTCGCAATCCGGATTATCGACAGCGCAAAACTGCGCACTGTCGGCCGAGGCTGCGGCCGCCGCGGACGGCGCGATCGCTGCATAGCTAAAGCCCGCTTGGCTTGCACCATCGGCTGATACCGCATTGAGTTGGCCCAGGCGATCGGTGGTTGACTTCTCAGCGCTGCTGGCTGCAAGCGTGCGCAAATAGTAGGTGGTCTTTAGCCCGCGCAACCAGGCCAGGGTGTAGGTATCGTGCAAGCGTTTGCCCGATGCGCCTGCCATGTAAATATTCAGGGACTGCGCCTGATCAATCCATTTTTGCCGCCTCGATGCCGCCTCGACCAGCCAGCTCGGTTCGATTTCAAAAGCGGTCGCATAAATCGCGCGAAGCTCAGCGGGGATCCGGTCGATACGCGCTAACGATCCGTCGAAAAACTTCAGATCCGACACCATGACCTCATCCCACAGCCCCATGCGCTTGAGGTCGCGGACCAGGTAATCATTAACCACGGTGAACTCGCCCGACAGGTTCGACTTCACATAGAGATTTTGAAAGGTCGGCTCGATACAGGCACTCACGCCGATGATGTTTGAAATCGTTGCCGTGGGGGCGATGGCTACGCAGTTGGAGTTGCGCATACCGTAGCGTGCAATGCGCTCACGCAAAGCCGTCCAGTCCATGCGCTCGCTTCGATCTACCTCAAGATAAGCACCACGCTCTTGAGCCAGCAGCTCAAGGCTGTCCTGCGGCAAAATCCCACGATCCCAGAGCGAGCCTTTGTAGCTTGCGTAGGCGCCACGCTCGCTGGCAAGCACTGTGGATGCCCAGTAGGCGTAAAAGCAAACCGCTTCGGTGGACTGGTCTGCAAAGGCCACAGCTTCCTCGCTCGCGTAAGGCACACGCATCAAATGCAAGCAGTCCTGGAAACCCATAATGCCCAGGCCAACCGGACGGTGCCTGAGGTTTGAATGCCTTGCCTTGGCCACCGCGTAGTAATTGATGTCGATCACGTTATCGAGCATGCGCATCGCGGTGTGGATGGTGTTGCGCAACTTCTCATGATCGAGTTCCCAGCGGCTTTCCGACTCGCCCGGTACTTCGCGCATATGGGCCACCAGATTGACCGAACCCAAATTACAGACTGCAATCTCCTGTTCATTGGTGTTGAGCGTGATTTCGGTACACAAATTAGAGCTATGAACCACTCCAACATGCTGCTGCGGCGAGCGCAGGTTGCAGGGATCCTTGAAGGTGATCCAGGGATGCCCGGTCTCAAAAAGCATCGAAAGCATTTTTCGCCACAACTGCACCGCCTGGACGGTCTTGTAAAGCTTGAGTTCGCCACGGGCTGCTTTTGCTTCGTAGGCGGTATAGGCTTGCTCAAAGGCCCTGCCGACTTTCTCATGCAAGTCCACACAGTCCGCTGGCGAAAACAGGGTCCAGGGGCCGTTTTCCATCACCCGCTTCATGAACAAGTCGGGGATCCAATTTGCGGTATTCATGTCGTGGGTGCGCCGACGATCGTCACCGGTGTTTTTGCGCAGCTCCAAAAACTCTTCGATATCAAGATGCCAGGTCTCAAGGTAGGCACATACCGCACCCTTGCGTTTGCCGCCTTGATTGACCGCCACGGCGGTGTCATTCACAACCTTCAAAAACGGCACCACGCCCTGGCTCTTGCCGTTGGTACCCTTGATATGACTGCCTAAGGCTCGTACCGGCGTCCAATCGTTGCCCAGTCCGCCTGCATACTTGGCAAGCAAGGCGTTTTCCTTGATCGCTTCGTAAATGCCATCCAAATCATCGCTGACGGTGGTCAGGTAGCAGGAGGAGAGTTGCGAGCGCTGAGTACCCGAATTGAACAAGGTCGGGGTGCTGCTCATGAAATCGAAAGTCGACAAGAGCTCATAAAAGCTTATTGCTTTGGCCTCGCGGTCGATTTCATGGAGGGCGAGCCCCATGGCAACGCGCATGAAAAAAGCCTGTGGCAATTCGATGCGCCGCTCATCGATATGCAAAAAATACCGGTCATAAAGCGTTTGCAGACCAAGGTAGCTGAATTGCTGATCGCGTTCGGCCTTCATCGCCGCGCCGAGTTGGGCCAAGTCAAAGCGCCGCAACTCTTCATTGAGCAAGCCGGCCTCGATCCCGCGTTTGATGAACTGCGGGAAGTACTCGGCATAGCGCTGATGCATGTGCGCTTGGCTGACAATCTCCCCAAGCACTTCTTTGCGAATTGTGTGAAGCAAGAGTCTTGCGGTCACCTGACTGTAGGCGGGATCCTTTTCAATCAGCGAGCGTGCCGACAAAATGGCCGATTTGAAGACCTCGTCCAAGGGCACGCCGTCGTAGAGGTTTTTGACGGTTTCATCGAGCACCGCATCCACGCTCACGACCTCGGTGAGCCCATCGCAAGCCGAGGCGATCACCGAGCGCAGGTCTTCCATGTCAAGCGGCATGCTGTGACCGGCATCGGTCACCTGCAGGCTTGATACCGGAGCATGGCTAGACTCGCCCTTGGCTGCGCGTTCTTGGGCTCGGCGCTCACGATAAAGCACGTAAGCGCGGGCGACCTCGTGTTCGCCTGAGCGCATCAGGGCGAGTTCGACGTGATCCTGTACGTCTTCGATATGGAAGGTTCCACCGCCCGGTTTGCCGCGGGTGAGCGCCTGCACGACGTTGTGGGTGAGGTCTTCAACCAGTTCGCGGATTCGTGCCGACGCTGCGCCCTGCCCCCCGTTAATCGCCAAAAAAGCTTTCGTCATCGCGACCGATATCTTCACCGGTTCAAAAGCAACCACCGAGCCGTTGCGCCGGATGAGTTTGAAATCGTTCAACCCCGGATGAATCGCCAAAGCCCCAGGCGCTGATGACGCAGCCGCCATCGCGCCGGGATACGGTGCTGCGGCCTGCTTGGCTTGGGGTTGAGGGCTTTGCTGCATGGTGTTCCTCCGGGGTGCATGGATGGGGCTTAGCGGGCGCTTTACAGCGCTCTAGGGGGCCTGATGAGGTCCTGATGTTATCGGGCCTGCATGGTTTACGGTTTCATGAATGATGCCAGAAACCACTAGATGTAGTGGTCCTTAGCCTCTTAGGCACAAATTCTAGTATCCACGGCTGCGCTCGGCAAGCGCCGGCTAGCGGTCGAATCCTGCCGATTAACTGCGCGTTTAAAGCAAGCGCCTCTGGCCTTGGTGCGCAAAAGTGGCCATGCCGCAGGGGCTTAAGGAGAAAGAGCCGCCGACCGCCCCTGGGCTCCGCTGTCCGGTTAGGGCGGCCGCTTAAGGCTTGCCGCGGGCGTGATTTTCATCGCAAAACCATTGATCTTGTTGCCTAAAAGCCAAAGATTGCGGTGACCAGGCCCCGCAATGGGCGCAACGCACCATCGACTGCGGCGCCGCCTCTTGATCGCTGCGGCCCTTGGCCGATGCCTCAGCTTGTTCCGAGTCGGCAGCCTTTGCACGGGCATCCGGTGACTGCCTCGGATTAATCTGTTGTTGTTGCTTAAAACGCACATATCCTCGCCACAACAACCACAGCAAGCCACCGAGCAGCGCGAAAAACAGCCAGCGCATCTCAGGCTCTGCGCATGGCCGGGCCCCGTAAGCCCGAAGCGATCGGTCGATGTCTAGGCGCCCGATACACGCTTGAGGATCACTTCAAGCACAAAGCGGCTACCCACGTAGGCAAGCAGCAAGACGAAAAAAGCAAGCAAGGTGGCCCGCGCTGCAGCAGCGCCCCGCCAGCCGCGATACCGATGCCCCCACAGCAGCAGCCCGTAGACAGCCCAAGACAGCAGGGTCAACACCGACTTGTGGTCAAAGCGCATGGCCTGCCCAAAGACTTCTTCTGAAAACAGCACACCGCTGATCAAGGTGATCGTGAGCAGGACAAAACCGATGCTCAGGTAGCGAAAAAGCATGCGCTCCATCGCCATCAAGGGCGGGAGCTGATCGAACAAGCCATCCTCAAGCAAACGGCCATGGCGCGCTTGCAGCGTTCGAGCCTGGATAAGGATGAAGGCTGCAAGCGTTGCAGCAAGCAAAAACACCCCATAAGCCAAGGTACCGATGAGCAAATGCGGCACAAAGAGCACCGAGACCGGGCCCTGAAACAAGTGACCGACAAAAAACCAGGGCAAAACCAGCGTGACTGCAGCCACCGGCGCCACGACGCTTGCCGCACCCTCCAGACGACTTCGTCTCGCCTCCCAGACCAGCACCACCAGGGCTAGCCAGAGGGTCGCCGAAAGCGCTGAGGCAAAGCCGTAGCGCAAGCCCTCGAGCGCGACGATTTGGCTTGCAAGCACCGGACCGTGTATCGCTAAAGCGACGGCGAGCACCATCAGGCCCTTGGGGTCCCGGCGACGGATCAGGAAGCTCGCAATCAAATAACTCGCTGCCGCGGCGATCGTGAGCCAGCCCTGCCAATGGGCCAAAAAAGGAAGTTGAGATGCCATAGCCATGCCAGAGTGCCGGCCAGACCGTAAGCGGTCCGGCCTGCGGTAAAGTGTAGAGCACGAATCCCTAAGCGTCTTACAGCATGCTCGAAAACCTATCACAACGCCTGGCCAAGGTCGTCAAGACGATTCGCGGCGAAGCGCGGCTCACCGAATCCAACACGCAAGAGATGTTGCGCGAAATCCGTCTTGCGCTGCTCGAGGCCGATGTGGCCTTGAGCGTGGTGCGTGATTTCATCGCCAAGGTCAAAGAACGCGCCATGGGCCAGGAGGTGATGGCAAGTCTTACCCCTGGACAGGCTCTGGTGGGCGTGGTGCACGATGCACTGGTCGAATTGATGGGCGGCAAAGGCGATGCGGCAAAACTGAATTTAGCCACCCAGCCACCAGCGGTCATTTTGCTGGCGGGTTTGCAAGGCGCCGGGAAAACCACCACCGCCGGCAAGCTGGCCAAGTGGCTCGCCGAGCAGCACAAGAAAAAGGTCCTGACGGTCTCTTGCGATGTTTACAGGCCGGCAGCGATTGAACAATTGCGGCTGGTCAGCGAACAAGTGGGTGCTGACTACTTTGCCTCGCTACCGAGCGAAAAACCCGAAGTAATCGCACAAAACGCATTGCACTGGGCACGCACGCATTTTCATGATGTGCTGATTGTGGATACCGCCGGGCGGCTTGGCATCGACGAAGCGATGATGGCCGAAATCAGCGCGCTTTCTCAGCAACTCAAGCCGATTGAAACACTCTTTGTGGTCGATGCGATGCAAGGCCAGGATGCGGTCAACACCGCCAAGGCCTTTGGTGAAGCGCTTGCCTTGACCGGCGTGATTCTCACCAAACTGGACGGTGACTCGCGCGGTGGAGCAGCCTTGTCGGTGAAGGCCATTACCGGACGGCCGATCAAGTTCGTTGGCGTCAGCGAAAAACCCGATGGCCTGCAGGCCTTCGACGCTGAGCGCATGTCCAATCGGATGCTCGGCATGGGCGATATTGTGGCGCTGGTTGAACAAGCGCGCGCGGCAATCGATGAGGACAGCGCCAAAGCACTGGCCGATAAGCTCAAGTCGGGCGCACGTTTTGATCTGGAGGATTACCTCGGTCAGTTGATGCAAATGCGCAAAATGGGCGGCCTTTCCACCTTGCTCGATAAGCTGCCCGCCGCGATGCAGGCCGCAGCCGGCAAGACCGACATGAACAAGGCCGAGCGCGAACTCAAGCGCACCCAGGGCATTATTCACGCGATGACCGCCTTGGAGCGCGCCAAGCCTGAACTGATCAAGGCCTCACGCAAACGCCGCATCGCCGCAGGCGCAGGCGTGCAGGTTCAGGAGGTCAATCGGATGCTTGCGCAGTTTGAGCAAATGCAGGCGATGATGAAAAAAATGCAAAAGGGCGGCATGGGAAAGCTGATGCGCAGCCTTGGCGGTATGGCTGGCATGGGCAAAGGCATGCCCGGCGGCATGGGCGGCGGATTTCCGATGCCGCCATCAGCCGGATTGGGTAAACGCGGCCGATCAGGCTAGGCGGCGAGTCGCTCGGTAAGAACCGCAACGAGCGATTCGATGGACAGCGTCTCGGTGTGCAGACCGCGCCGGGCTGTGAGCTCAAGCAGGCCCTGCGCCAGGCCACGATCGCCGACCGTCACCCGCCAGGGCACACCGATCAGCTCCCAGTCGGCAAACATCACCCCGGGCCGCAAATCGCGGTCATCAAGGATCACATCGACCCCGGCCTCTTGCAGGCGTCGATAAAGCGCGTCGCTTGCCTCGCGCACCGCCTGCGACTTGGCCAGACCTAGCGCCACAATCACCACACGAAAGGGCGCAATCCGCTCCGGCCAGATGATCCCGCGTTCGTCGTGGTTTTGCTCCACCGCAGCGCCAAGCAAGCGTGTGACACCGATCCCGTAGCATCCCATTTCCATGAGCTTTTTGCTGCCATCTTCATCGACAAAGCTTGCTTGCATCGGTTCAGCGTAGCGCGTGCCAAGGTAAAACACATGGCCGACTTCGATCCCGCGGCACAGCATCAGTCGTCCCTTGCCATCAGGCGAAGGATCGCCTTCGCGCACATTTCTCAGATCGGCAAGCATCGGTTCGGGCAGATCGCGGCCCCAATTTACGCCGGTCAAGTGAAAGCCTGCCTGGTTTGCGCCACAAACAAAATCGCTCATCCTTCCAACCGTGTGATCAGCGATCAGCTTGACCGGCTTTAAGGTATTGATCGGGCCGAGGTAGCCCGGTTCACAGCCGAAATGGGACACAATCTCAGCCTCGCTTGCAAAACGAAAACCTGACAAGCCCGGCAGCTTGCCGGCTTTCACTTCGTTCAGGTCGTGATCGCCGCGCAGCAGCAAGAGATAAATCTCGGCTTGGGCGCTTTCGCCCTCAAGCTCCGAATCGACGGCCAGCACCAAAGACTTGACCGTCTTTTGCAAGGCAAGCTTTAAGTAGGCCGCCACATCTTCGCATCGCGACTGGCCAGGCGTGGCCACCGCCTGCATCGGCTCGCTGGCAAGTGCGCGTTCGTCGAGCAAAGGAAGCGCCTGGGCCAGTTCTACATTGGCGGCGTAATCGGAATCGGGACAGTAAGCGATCACATCCTCGCCGGTTTGCGCAATCACCTGAAACTCGTGACTGGCTGAACCCCCGATGGCACCGGTATCGGCCGCCACCGCACGAAAGCTCAGGCCCAATCGGGTGAAGATGCGCTGATAAGCATCAAACATGATCTGATACGAGGCGAGCGCCGCCTTGCGATCCCTATCAAAGGAGTAGGCATCTTTCATCGTGAACTCGCGACCTCGCATCAGCCCGAAACGCGGTCGGCGTTCGTCGCGAAACTTGGTTTGAATGTGATAAAAATTTTTGGGTAAATCGCGATAACTGCGCAGCTCCGCCCGAGCAATATCCGTAATCACCTCCTCAGAGGTCGGCTGGATCAAGAAATCGCGATCATTGCGATCCTTCAAGCGCAAGAGCTCCGGCCCATACTTTTGCCAGCGTTGCGATTCCATCCATAACTCGGCTGGTTGCACAATCGGCATCAGCAACTCGATCGCCCCGGCGGCATCCATTTCCTGGCGAACGATCGCTTCAATTTTGCGAATCACCCGCAAACCCATCGGCATATAGTTATAAATTCCGCCAGCGAGCTTGCGGATCATCCCAGCGCGCGTCATCAGTTGATGGCTGATGACTTCGGCATCGGACGGCGCGTCGCGCAGGGTGGCGATATGAAACTGGCTGGCTTTCATGCATGGGTTCTCACGAGGTGCGCCGCAAAGGGCTGGGGACTGCGTTGACTTGACCGTTTGCGAATCCCGAACGTATTCAGTTGCGGAGTCGATGGCTATAATCACTTGCATTCTAAGGGACAAGGCCAGTCGACATGCTGGACAAAGACGGCTACCGCCCCAACGTCGGCATCATCCTGCTGAACCGGCGTAACGAGGTGTTTTGGGGCAAGCGCATCCGCGAACATTCGTGGCAATTTCCGCAGGGTGGCATCAAGCGCGGTGAATCGCCTGAGCAGGCCATGTTTCGCGAACTCGAAGAGGAGGTCGGTCTTCGTCCTGACCACGTGCGTATCATCGCCCGCACCCGGGACTGGCTTCGATACGAAGTGCCAGAGAATTGGGTCAGGCGTGAGTGGCGAGGCCACTACCGTGGTCAAAAACAAATCTGGTATTTGCTCAGGCTTGTCGGTCGCGACAGCGATATTCAGCTTCGTGCCTCGCAACACCCGGAGTTTGACGCCTGGCGCTGGAACCAGTACTGGGTTCCGCTCGAATCGGTGATCGAATTCAAGCGCGACGTTTATCGGTTGGCGCTGATCGAACTGTCAAAACATATTCAGCGCCGCAAAAACGCGACCCAGACTCAGACCAAGGCGCAAGCAGAGCCTTGAAGCGCAGGGCTCAAACCGCGGTAAGCAATGGCCTTCCCGCCACAAAGGCTGCAACATTAGCGAGCGTAAGTTGTCCCATGGCTGCACGCGTTTGGCGCGATGCGCTTGCCACATGGGGCGATAACACCACATGGGGCATTTGCAGCAGCGCCTGAGGGACCTCGGGCTCATTGGCAAACACATCAAGGCCTGCGCCCGCAAGGGCTCGGTTTTGCAACAAATCAATCAATGCGTCCTGATCAACCACCGAACCGCGACTGATATTCACAAGGAAACCATCGGGACCGAGCGCCAGCAGCACTTCGCGGGAAATCAGGCCCGCCGTTTGAGCCCCGCCCGGGCAGGCGACCATCAGACAATCGCACCATCGGGCTAAGTCCGTGACCGAAGCGATATAGGGATAAGGCAGCGATGCTTTGGCGCGCGGCCCGAAGTAAGCGATCTCAAGGCCGAAGGCTTGCGCGCGTTTTGCAATCGCCTGGCCAATGCGGCCCATGCCGACAATGCCCATGCGCTTTTTCTGGAGCGAATGCGTCAAGAACATCGGTCCTTTGAGCCAGTCCCCTCCGCGCACAAAACGGTCGGCTTGCGGGATCTGGCGCAGACTGGCAAGCAAAAGCGCAATTGCAAAATCGGCGACCTCTTCGGTGAGCACATCAGGCGTATTGGTCACCGCGATAGACCTTGAACGCGCCTCGTTGAGATCAACCCCATCAACCCCGACACCAAAACATGCAATCAGCCTGAGCGATGGCAGCTGTTGCATCATCGCTGCCTTCATGCCAAAGCTACCGGTGGTGACCGCAATCTGGCACTGTGACAGCGAAGCAAAAAAGTCGGCTTGGGCTTGCGGGCTTTGATCTTTCACGCTCGCATAAGCCTGCACCCGATAACGGGCGCGAAGCTCGTCGTCGGTCTCCTGGTGCACCGGCACCACCAAGAGCAGGTCCATTCAAGCTGCCTTGTATTTGACGACCTGCTGATGCGCCTCGCCAAGACCTTCGATGCCCATGCTCATCACATCACCGGCTTTGAGATAACGCGGCGGCTTAAAGCCATGACCGACGCCCGGCGGTGTTCCGGTGATGATCAGATCACCCGGCAAAAGCGTCATGAACTGACTCACGTAGGAGACAATACTTGCGCAGTCAAAAATCATCGTTTTGGTGCTGCCGCTTTGCATGCGCTCGCCGTTGACATCAAGCCACATCGAAAGCCGCTGAGGATTGGGTACTTCATCGCTCGTCACAAGCCAGGGGCCCACCGGACCGAAGCTGTCGCAACCCTTGCCCTTGTCCCAAAGACCGCCACGCTCCATCTGAAAGGCACGTTCAGATACATCGTTGGCCAACACATAACCGGCCACATAAGAAAGCGCATTTTTTTTGGTCACATAGCTTGCCCGGCTTCCAATCACCATGCCCAATTCGATTTCCCAGTCGGTTTTGACCGAGCCTTTGGGCAGCATCACCTCGTCGTTGGGCCCTTGCATACAGCTCAGGGTTTTATGAAAGATGATCGGTTCTTTGGGAATCGGGTTTCCGGTCTCTGCGGCATGATCTGAATAATTCAAACCGATTGCTACAAACTTCGTAGCACCTACAAAGGGCACGCCAAGCCTTGGCTTTCCGCGCACCAGCGGCAACTTTTCAAGGTTGAGCTTGGCGAGCTTGGCCAAGCCTTTGGGCGATAACTGCTCCGGACCGATGTCGGCCACATGGGCCGAGAGATCACGCAAGCGGCCCTCGTGGTCCAGTACACCGGGTTTTTCTTTACCGGGCTTTCCAAAACGTAGCAATTTCAATATCGTCTCCTTAAGGTGTCGTTCAAATCAACACAGCCTCATATCCATCAAATCGTCATCCCACCGTCGATCGCAAAAACCTGTCCGGTAGCAAATGCACTCTCGTCACTGGCCAGATAGAGCACGATCGGCACAATATCATCGGGTTGGGCCAATCGCCCCATCGGTTGCCTTGATGTAAACATCCGCCTTGCCTCTTGCATGTCGCCCAAGGCGAGCATGCGCTCATGCAGCGAGGGCGTTTCGACTGTGCCTGGGGCAATCGCATTGCAGCGAATCCCCCGCGCCACAAAATCTGCCGCCACCGATTTCGTCAAACCAATAACCGCGGCTTTGGTGGTGCCATAGACGAAACGGTTGGGCAGCCCTTTAAGCGAACTGCACACCGAAGCCATATTGATAATGGAACCTTGACCGCGGGCCAGCATGGCTGGAAGGCTCGCTTGAATCAGCCGAAACATCGAGCGAACGTTCAGGTTAAAGCTGTGGTCCCATTGCGCTTCATCACACTGCTCGATGCTTCCCTGATGCACATAGCCTGCGCAGTTGAACAACACATCAAGATCGTCAAGCGGAGTCATCAAGGCGCGAATAGCTTCGGCATCGGTCACATCAAGCGCCTGGGTTTGAAGCCTGGCCTCAGGATGTTTAAGTACGGTGGCTTCAAACGAACGCTCAAGTTCTTGTAACAAATCGGAACGTATATCGGTGGCAATCACGCTTGCACCCTCGCGCAACAGGGCAAGCGCCGAGGCTGCACCCATACCTTGACCGGCGGCGGTGATCAGGATTTTCTTCCCGCGAACTCTTCCCTGATGCATGGCTGTTAACCCTTATTGATTGGCAAGGATTGACAAGCTTACACCGCAGGCTTGCAAGCGGCTCGCATTGCAGCGAACATCGGCTCCTGATTCGATCCACAAAAAAGGGAATCTTTGCGTCATGAACCAGGCCGTTGCAGTGATCCGAAAAGCTTTTTTGCGCCTACATCCGCAAGACGATGTGGTCATTGCCATCCGTCCCTTGAGCGCACATAGCAAGCTTGACGATAGCGGGCAGTTGATCGAACTCGCTCAGGCGATTACACCAGGGCATAAGATCGCAAGCCGCTCAATCGCTGCAGGCGAGCCCGTGCGGCGCTACAACCAGATTATCGGCTTTGCAAGGCAAGCCATCCTCGCTGGCGAACATGTTCACAGCCATAACCTTGCCTTCGACAACTTTGATCGTGACTACGCAATCGGCGCAGACTGCAAGGCGCAACAAAGCATGGAAGCTTCCCAGTTCATGGGCTATGTGAGGGCTGACGGTCGCGTAGCAACAAGAAACTATATCGGTGTGATTGCCACCGTCAATTGCTCGGCTTCGGTCTCGAAGTTTGTCGCAGCACACTTCACAGCCGAGCGCCTGGCAGCCTATCCGAATGTCGATGGTGTGGTGCCGATTACGCATGCTTCAGGTTGCGGTATGGACTCTGACGGCGCAGGCATTGAGCTGTTGCGCAAGACGATTGCGGGCTACGCACGCCATCCGAACTTCGCTGCGGTGGTGATCATCGGCCTGGGTTGCGAGGCCAATCAAATGGATGCCTTGTTCCTGAGCCAGGGTATGGATGAGAACCCTTTACTCAAGCCCCTGGTGATCCAAAGCTCAGGCGGTTCGCGAAAAACCATCGAGGCAGCGATCGACGCGGTCGAATCGATGCTCCCTGCAGCAAACGCGCTCAAACGTCAACCGGTCAGCGCATCGCATCTGACCATCGGCTTGCAATGCGGAGGCTCCGATGGCTATTCGGGCATCACTGCAAATCCAGCCCTTGGCGCAGCTTGCGATATTTTGGTTGCGCAAGGCGGAACCGTTATTTTATCTGAAACACCAGAAATTTATGGCGCAGAGCACTTGCTCACCCGAAGGGCTGTTTCGGAGGAAGTTGCCAACAAGCTGATTGCGCGTATCCGGTGGTGGGAAAGCTATACCGCAAGGAACCAGGGATCGATGGACAATAATCCATCGCCTGGCAACAAGGCAGGTGGTCTCACCACGATTCTCGAGAAAAGTCTTGGCGCGGTTGCAAAGGCTGGATCGACAAACCTCAGGCAAGTCTACGAGTACGCCGAAACCGTCTGCGAAAAAGGCTTTGTCTTTATGGACACACCGGGCTATGACCCGGTATCGGCCACCGGCCAGGTTGCCGGCGGCGCCAATCTGATTTGCTTTACCACTGGACGCGGGTCGGTGTATG
This sequence comes from Burkholderiales bacterium UBA2459, assembly GCA_002342365.1. Lineage (GTDB taxonomy): Bacteria > Pseudomonadota > Gammaproteobacteria > Burkholderiales > Burkholderiaceae_E > UBA3064. Next base: position 64,866 of record DDPV01000019.1, read on the forward strand.
GCTGCAAGCCCGCCCCATCGATCAAGCTTGCCACCAACTCGAGGCTATACCAGCAGATGCGAGAGGATATGGACATCAACTGCGGCGATATTATCGATCGCGATGTTCCGGTTGCTGAAAAAGGTGAAGCGATCTTCGCGTTGATTCTGCGCGTAGCAAGCGGCGAGAAAACCAAGAGCGAAGCGCTAGGCATGGGTCATGATGAATTTGTTCCCTGGCAACTCGGCGCCGTGATGTAGCAAACGGCGCCGTGTTGAAGAAGACAGCGCGGTGATGGAAGTAGGACCTCAGCCCGACAGGATCATGTTGCTGCGATGAATCAGCTCGGGTTCTTCGATAAACCCAAGCAAGGATTCGATATCACTTGAGGGTTTGCCGATGATTCGACGTGCCTCAGAGCTTGCGTAGTTGATAAGGCCGCGCGCGACTTCAACACCGGTCGGGTTCAGACAAGCCACCACATCACCTCGTGCAAACTCGCCTTGCACCGTCTTCACACCGATCGGCAAAAGACTTTTGCCTTCATGAAGCAGGGCTTTAAGCGCACCTTCATCCAGCACAAGCGCGCCGCGCAATTGCAGTTGGTCGGCAATCCACTGCTTTCTGGCGGTCCGTTTGGGTGTGTCGGCAATAAAACTTGTTCCGATTTCTTCGCCGGCGGCGAGCCGTTGCAAAAGTCTTGGCTCGCGCCCGTTGGCGACCACCGTGTGCGCACCTGAGGAAGCTGCGCGGCGTGCTGCCAGCACCTTGGTGAGCATCCCACCCTTTGCAATCAAGGTTCCAGCGCCGCCTGCCATCGCCTCCAGGCTCGCATCCCCAGCCTTAACCCGCGCGAGCAAACGAGCATCCGGCTGCGTTCGCGGATCGGCGGTGTAAAGCCCTGCCTGATCGGTGAGGATGACCAAGGCGTCGGCTTCGACCAAATTGGTGACAAGTGCGGCCAGGGTATCGTTGTCGCCGACCTTGATCTCATCGGTCACCACGGTATCGTTTTCATTGATGATCGGTATCACCGCAAGTTCGAGCAAGCGGCAAAGACTCGATCGGGCGTTCAAATAACGCGTACGGTCTGCCAGATCGTCGTGGGTAAGCAAGATCTGTGCGGTTTGCAGCCCAAAGCGTCGAAACTCGGTCTCATAGACCTGTGCCAGTCCCATCTGACCCACGGCGGCAGCCGCTTGCAAATCCTGCATCGCATGCGGCCTGTTTGGCCAGCCCAGGCGCTTCATGCCCTCTGCAACCGCGCCTGAGGAAACCACCAGGATCTCGCGGCCGAGCTTGCGCAAAGCCGCAATTTCCTCGGCCCAGGTTGCAATCGCCCGGGCATCAATGCCGCGGCCCTCATCGGTCACAAGACTCGAGCCGACCTTGATGACCAGCCGCTGAGCGCTCACAAGCACTGCCTTGTGAGTCATCGCATCGATTTTTGCCTCGTTCAACATCCTGCAACCCGGGCCTGCTTACGGCAAGGCGTCGTCGTGGCTAAAGCGCACATCCGGCGCTTCGGGCTCTTTGGGATTTTGCGACGCGATGAAATCCATGATCGCAAAGGTTAAGGGTCTAAGCCCCTCGCCGGTCAAAGCGGAGACTTCAAAGCAAGCGGTTCCCCGCGGAAGTCGCAAGCCTTTGCGCAGGCGGTCGAGCTGACCGCGTCCGAGTGCAGGATCGAGCATATCGGTTTTGTTCAACACAACCCAGCGGTGTTTGGCCGCCAGCGCAGGGTCGTAGCGTTTGAGCTCCTTCACAATCGCCTTGGCATCGCGCACCGGATCGGCTTCGGGATCAAAAGGTGCCACATCGATCACATGCAGCAATAGACGCGTGCGCTGCAAATGGCGCAAAAACTGATGCCCGAGCCCGGCCCCGTCGGCAGCCCCCTCGATCAATCCTGGAATATCCGCAATCACAAAGCTGCGCTCCGGGCCAACCCGCACCACCCCAAGATTCGGGTGCAGCGTAGTGAAGGGATAGTCGGCAATTTTGGGTCTTGCATTGGACACGGCGGCAATCAAGGTTGACTTACCGGCATTGGGCATACCCAGCAAACCCACGTCAGCCAAAACCTTGAGCTCGAGCATGAGATTTCGCGCTTCGCCCGGCCAGCCTTTAGTCGCCTTGCGCGGTGCACGGTTCGTGGCGGTCTTGAAGTGTAAATTCCCCATGCCGCCATCACCGCCGCGGGCAAGACAGACTTTCTCGCCATGAAGCGTTAAATCGAAAAGCAATTCGCCGCTGTCAAGATCCTTGATCTGGGTGCCGACCGGCATCCGCAAAACAATATCGTCGGCCGCAGCGCCGTATTGATCCGCGCCTCGACCATTTTCGCCGTGGCGTGCCACGAACTTTCGCGCGAAGCGAAAATCAACCAGGGTATTGATGTTGCGATCGGCCAGTGCAAACACCGACCCGCCTCGCCCTCCATCGCCGCCGTCGGGTCCGCCAAAGGGAATGTACTTTTCCCTGCGAAACGAAATCGCGCCATTGCCCCCGTTGCCGGCAATGGCCTCAATCCGCGCTTCGTCGACAAACTTCATGGCATGCAGCGAGCTTTCAGATGCGCTGAAAACGCCTTGCCCAAAGCCCTAGCGCGGCAAACCTGCCGCCCGCGCTTAAGCCTGGGCCGCTTCAGGCTCGGTCGCTTGAGGCTGGGTCGCTTGAGCCAAAGTTGCCTGAGCNNGTTGCCTGAGCCTCGGCCGCTTGAGCCTGGGCCGCGAGCACGCTCACGGTGCGGCGATTCAAAGGACCCTTCACCGCAAAGTGCACCTTGCCGTCGGTGAGGGCAAAAAGCGTGTGGTCCTTACCCACGCCAACATTCGGGCCGGGATGAAACTCGGTTCCGCGTTGCCGGACAATGATCGAACCGGCTGCGATCTGCTCGCCGCCAAAGACCTTCACGCCCAAGCGTTTGGATTCTGAATCGCGGCCATTTCGGGTTGAGCCGCCACCTTTTTTCTGTGCCATGTCAATGCGTCCTGGTGTTTAAGCGGCTGCTACGGCCTGTTCCGAGGGACCGATACCGGGCGCGTCGATGCGGCAGATTTCGATGCGGGTGTAGTTCTGGCGATGACCCTGGCGCTTTTGGTAGTGCTTGCGCCGGCGCATCTTGAAGATCTTCACCTTGTCGTGGCGGCCATGTAAAAGCACGGTGGCTTGTACGCTTGCACCCGAAAGCAAGGGCGTACCAAGCGTAATTTGCTGCGAATCGCCCACTGCAAGCACCTGATCAAGCGTGATCGTCGCACCAATGTCTGCCGGTATCTGTTCGATATTCAATTTTTCACCAGCGACAACTTTGTATTGTTTGCCACCGGTTTTTATGACCGCGTACATGGTCTGACTCCTGTAAGTCGAAAGCTAACCTTCAAGTTTAAGGGCTTTTGATAATCTTGGTCAACTCGAAAAACAAGGGTGGCCGGCGACGCAAGAGCACCAAGCGCAAACGCGGCGCCCAAGACTCAGATTTAGAGGGCCCAGATTAGCAGGGCCCTGATGACCCGAGCGCGAATGACCCG
>DDPV01000016.1:0-5909 GCA_002342365.1 Burkholderiales bacterium UBA2459
GCGATTTGTTCCCAAGCGATAAGAACCGACCTCGCGCCGCACCTGTAGGCTAATCCGCCAGTGATGGGGACTGACACCAGCCGCAGCACCAAAACATCAGCGCTGCGCAATTCTCGGTAGTCTGCGCTTTACTTCGTACCGCAAGTTATTCTTGTTATAAGAATAGTGCTTTATCGATCGGTTGGCGAGTGTAAGTTTAACCAGTGCTGCGCAATTTCGTCTCTACGGCACACCCAAATGTCACTCTTCTTTGAAATATAATCCAGAAACTTCCTCAAACCCATAAAACGACCCGGACGGCCGATAAGTCGCCCGTGTAAGCCGATACTCATCATTCGTGGGGTTTTTAAACTCTCCGCATAAAGCACATCAAATGCATCTTGAAGATATTGAAAGAAATCCTCACCGTGAGTAAATCCCTGCGGTAGCGAGAATCTCATGTCGTTATTGTCCAAGGTATAAGGAACAATCAGTTGATTAATTATTTCACCAGAACTCGTTTTGACTTTCATGTAGAAAGGCAAGTCATCCCCATAATAGTCGCTTTGATATAAAAACGTTTTGGTATCGGCAATTAGTCTTCGCGTATTCGGACTGTCTCGACCCGTGTACCAGCCTTTAGGTGGATTCCCCGTTAATTGAGTTATGGTGTCAATACATTTGGCTATGTGATCACGCTCAACGATTTCTTCGATGTTCTGATAATGAATCCAGCGGTAACCGTGCCCTGCAACCTCATGGCCTAATTTGTGAAATGCTCTGGCCACATCTGGATTTTTCTCAAGAGCGAGCCCGACCGCGAAAATTGTCAAAGGCCATTGAAACTCCTGGAAAATCTGGAGTACCCGCCAAACGCCAACTCTCGAACCGTATTCATAAATGCTTTCCATAGTGAGATGGCGTTCGGGAAAACTAGGGGGAGAAAACAACTCAGAAAGGAACGTCTCTGAACCAGCATCCCCATCAAGGACGCAATTCTCACCTCCCTCCTCATAGTTCAGTACAAATTGAACGGCAAGGCGCGCACCACGGGGCCAGTGAGCGTCTGGCGGACTTTCTCCATACCCGAGGAAATCCCTCTCAGGCACGGCCGTCTTTAGTAATGTCTTTGTGACCAACTAACAACCACCTAGTTGGAACGAAATGTCTTGGGCGCCCTCCCAAAGACACTTGACCCCAAGCACACGAAGGTTCTCCCTTCCCTCCGTAATGGTGAGGAAATGGTTTCCTGAAAGTTGACCCAGTTTACTGGCAAAGCAACAAGAGCCGTAAGCGATGATTATCTCCGTCTCGGAATAACCACCTGGATAGAAAAGAATATCACCCACCGACGGGTAACTGGTATTATTTTCGAAATCTACACCCAACTTGAATTCTCCCAAGGGTATCCAGACTCCTTCCCCACTCCAGCGAACATGGATTACTTTTTGGCGATACGGCAATAATTTCTTGAATGCCTCGACGGTTTTGGGCGCATCTGGGTGAAACTCCGCACCAAACTGGTAGCCACCAGCTTTGATCAAAAGGTTGGCCATTCAATCTCCTAAGGAAACACTGATCTCCGGTCAAATTAAAAGGCAATTCGGGTGTGATGGGCACCCAAATGCCTGCTCGCCGTCAGTTTGTTGTCCTCGAGCCGGCGGCGAAACTTCAGCAGCGTCGTGGCGTCTGGCGCACTTTCTCCTGCCAGATTCATCCCAAGGAAGCGGCGAATCGCATGGCTGGCGCTGAGAGCATCTTCGACAGCCTCGTTATATAATACAAAACATTGCTGCAGAATAGTCATACGAGGCACCTTCTCAAGGCCAGTTAGTAGCGTTCCAAGGCCCCCACCCTTTGGATAAAAGGGTTCGGTCGCAGCAGGCAACGGCATCAAGGCGTCACCGCTTAGATCTCTGCGAGAAACCGGTCGCGCCTCATTGTCTGCTCGTGGGCAGTGTACTCAAGATCCGAAAAACTCGCTTGCATGGCGGGGTTCCAAACATCGCTACCAATCGTACGATGCATCTGCATCAGTTCGAGGGGAAGGTGGGCTTGCGAATGAATCAGTGTTTCCCTTGGACACTTCCAAGAGCGGGATAGAACCTGACCTTACCAGTTCTAAATCGAAGTCTGCTGCCTGCTCGTATCCGATCGATAAGGAAAAGTTCGCTGTTTCTGCGAGCGGCCTTGGCCATTCCTATGAGACAAACGAGTGCAAAACCGCGATCGCCGAGCGGACGCTTGATCCGTTTGAAAAGCGACGATGTCAAGGCGTTCGGAAAAGATGCAAATCCATTGAATCCTTTTGGCGCACAATCCAGTGCGTTCTCCCCAGACGGTTTCCGATCGACGCGCTTTGTGCCCTCCACCACGAATCTGGCCACCACGCCTTCAAGACGTCCTGTAGCTTCCGAGGTCCGTGTCGCCAAGCATTGGACTCATCCGACAAAAACATATTGTCTGCGAGGCCCAACTCGGGTACCAACGTCCGACCCAAACGCTCAGCGGGTACCACGACATCCCAAGTCGCCGCCGCAACCCCACGCCTAAGGTGTCAATGGCTCGACCTTGAGATTGAATTGGGCCCGACACGTCCGCGATACCGCGAATGGTCCCTCGCGTAGATTCGGGATTTCAGGCATATGAAAAATTTTCTAAAAATGACCACAGCGCATCAAAAGCAATCTGGGCATCATCATCGGTCATGGTTTCAAGTGGATTGTGGCTAATGCCGCCATTACCGCAACGAACAAAGAGCATCGCCTGCGGAAAAAGTGAGGCCATGCGCATCGCATCGTGACCTGCCCCGCTTGGTAAATGAAAAACCGGTAAACCGAGTTGTTGGAGCGCCTTTTCCCACTGTGCTTGCAAAAAAGGTGCAGACGGCGCTGCATTCGCAAGCGTGACCTGCTTGGCTTGATAGCTCAGCCCGCGCTGCTCACAAATTGAATGGATCGTTTGCAAAATATCGTTAACCGCACGATCGCGCTGTTCATCGTTTGGCGCCCGAACATCCAGCGAACAGTGACAAGCCCCTGGCACCACGTTCATCGACCCCTTGGGCACCTCAAGCATACCGACAGTGCCAACGAGTCCAGCCTCAGTAGCACAGCGCGACTCGACAAACAGAACAAAGGCTGCAGCGGCGCATGCTGCGTCGCGTCGCATTGTCATCGGGGTTGTACCGGCATGAGAAGCGGTGCCAGCAAACTCGATCAACCAGCGTGACGATCCGTTGATCGACGTCACAACACCAAGGGGGAGATCGGCCTCGAGAAGCACCGGCCCCTGTTCGATGTGGACCTCAATAAAAGCACAGGCATCTGAAGCGCCTTTTGCAATTTTGCCGCAGGCATCCGGATCCATGCCATGCTGCCTCATCAAGTCAGCAAGCTTCAAGCCATCCCGATCAAGCGATTCCAGCCACCTCGGATCCCATTGCCCGACAAGCGCGCTTGCAGACAGAAAATTCGTTGGGAAACGTTGACCCTCTTCTTCTGCAAAGGCGATCAATTCAAGCGTGAAGGGCCAGCGTTGGCCTGAGGCTCTTTTTTGCGCGACAGCTTGCATTGCGAGAAAAATCCCAAGACGACCGTCGTAGCGACCGCCACCACGGACCGTATCAAAATGCGAACCGGTCAAAACATTGGGGGAGGCCTTGCCTGATTGACCCTCATAAACAGCAATCACATTGCCGACAGCATCCATGCTGACGGTATCAAATCCACAATCTCGCATCCACGCACTGATCGTGCGGGCACACTGCTGGTGCGCCTCGGTCAGATAGAGCACTTGCAAACCGGCATCTAGTCCCACATCTAATCCTGGATCTGCTTCAGACCCTAGATCATTATAAATCGCAAGATTGTCCGCCCATTGCATGACCCGCCGACCGTCGACAGGATCCGCTTGCGCGCGCTCACGCAGGCGAAGTTCCGCAATGCGATGGATCTGCCGCAAAGACTCGGCGTGTTCGACCGCTCGAGCATGCTTGAGTCTTCGCTTCCAGCAATTGAGAATTTCTTGGCGACTAAGACCGGTACCTTTCGGGCCGCCGATGGCAAGAATGAATGGCCAGCCAAAGCGTTCACGGTACTTTCGATTCAATTCGTGGAGCGCTGCAAATTCTTCAGGACTGCAAGCTTGCAAACCCGACCTTATCTGCTCGGCACACAAAGCATCGGTTAACTGCCCTGCAACAGCTGCTTTAGCTACTAATTCCGGTTGCGTTGCAATCAAATCGGTCTGCTCTTGCGCACCAGCCTGGTTCACCACCTCTGCAAAAGTGCGCTTCAACTGTGCAAGACTTATAAAAGGACGCCTCTCCAAGCTGCGCGCTGCGACCCAGGGACTGTGCTCATAAAGCCCATCAAGCATTGCAAGGGCATCGGACTTGCTTGCCGTGTTGATTGATTCAAGCCAAGTATTCATGGACTGGAGTATAAGATCCCGATGCGCTTTGAGTACCCAAATCTGATCGATCGGCACGCTGCGTCTTGAATGCATCAAGTGCAGCAATGAGGAAAGGCTCGTCTACCCAAAGTTGCAATCCAACCCTCAGAAGCTGTCGGCCTGGCATTGACCCTTGTAAATCTTGGCTACTGGACGGGCGTAAGGCCCTGTTTTAGCGGTTTGCAAACCCAAAGCAATCAAGGACTCGGCAAGTTTCGTCGCAGCAGCAACGCCGTCGATCACCGGTACACCCACTTCGGCGCTCAACGCAGCGGCCAATGGCGCCATGCCTGCGCAGCCGAGTACGATCGCTTCCACCCGATCTTCGTCCAAGGCGCGGCGGATTTCGGCTGTGATGCTTGCGCGCGCCTCGGATCGCGGGTCTTCAAGGTCAAGCACAGCAATCTCACTGGCGCGGACGCGCCCGCAGCGCGCGGCCAGCCCATAGCGCGCCAAATTGTGTTCGATGGCAGCGACTGAACGCGATAGGGTCGTAATCACTGAAAAGCGATTGCTGAGCATGCTGGCAACATGAAATGCAGCCTCGCCAATGCCAAGCACCGGTGCGGCCGTGAGACAGCGCGCTGCATCGAGTCCTGTGTCGTCAAAGCAGGCGATCACAAAGGCATCCCATTGCCCGTCGTTTTGGCGGATGATCCGCAACAATCCTGGCAGCGAGAAGGCCTCGTCGACATAGCCTTCGATCGACACCGGGCCGTCGGCGGGGTTGCAAGCACGCACCATGCTCTCAGGAGAGGCCACCCGTTTCGCTGCCGCTTCGATCGCAGCGGTCATGCTCTCGGTCGTGTTGGGGTTAATGAGCAAGATGCGCATGATGTTCGCTGGCTGATGTGGTGACCTATTTAGCCTTGGCTGCTTCTTGGACGCTTTCGATCGGAAAATGGCAGCGAACCGCTTGGCCGCTGCGTTGCTGTATGTCTGGCTGGGTGGACAGACAGACTTCTTTGCGGCGATCGCAGCGTTCGGCAAAAGCACATCCTTGAGGTAAACGGGCAAGATCGGGGGGCGATCCAGCAATGGCGGGAAGTCGCTCGCCCTTGGTTAAGCCGCCATGGGCCCGGCTCATGAGCAAAGCAAAGGTGTAGGGATGTTTGGGTGAGCGCATCATCTGCTTGGCAGCGCCTTGCTCGACAATCCGCCCGGCATACATCACCGCAATTTCGTCGGCCACTTCAATCGCAGCGCCGATATCATGGGTGACGAAAACAATCGATAAATTCATGGCCGCTTGCAGCTCTCGCAGGAGAAGGAGAATCTGGATTTGTACGGTTGCGTCAAGCGCAGTGGTCGGTTCATCGGCCAATAAGAGGCTCGGATTGCAGCTCATGGCCAGCGCGATCATCGCGCGTTGTCGCATGCCACCCGACATTTCATGAGGATAAGCATGCACGCGACGCTCAGGACTCGGGATCCGGACGCGTTCAAACAATTCAACAGCCCGCTTCCAGGCATCG
>DDPV01000016.1:5980-12649 GCA_002342365.1 Burkholderiales bacterium UBA2459
CCGCGAAAATCGGCCAGCTCGGTAGGACTGAGATCAAGGACTTCCTGGTCACCCACCCGGATACTGCCCTCGATCAGCGTACTTCGTGGCGGATGAAGACGCAGGATTGAACGCAAGGTAACGCTCTTGCCTGACCCTGACTCGCCGATCAGTGCAAGTGTCTTTCCAGCGCTAAGGCTTAAGTCAAGACCGTTCACAGCATGGATTTGCCGTGCGCCTGCCTGAAAACGGACTTTAAGTTGTTTGATGCTGAGCCGCGGGACTGGATCAGCCGCCTCTGCCTTGCTTTGAGGCAATGTAGGACGGTTCATGGCTTTATCGCCTGGGGGTGTCGCGAGCGCGGATGATGCAAGAAGCAGGCAGCCTGATGTTCGGCTTGTTGTTGAATAGGAACAAGCGAAGGAGCGGATTGCTGGCACATCGAAGCCTGGTACTTGCATCGGGTGTGAAATCGGCAACCCGATGGTGGGTTGATCGGATTGGGTGGGTCGCCGCTTAACGGAGCCTCCTCGGTGCGGTGATCGGGATCCATGCTGGGCATCGATGACAGGAGCGCTGCGGTGTAGGGATGTGCAGGGGCCTTGAAAAGCGTTTCCGCAGGACCTGTTTCAACCACTTCGCCCAGATACATCACTAAGACGCGATCGGAGATATAGCGCACCACATGTAAGTCATGACTGATAAACAAATAGGTCAGTCCCAGGCTATCTTTTAAGTCCATCAGCAAATTAATGACCTGGGCCTCAACCGATTTATCAAGGGCGGAAACTGCTTCATCCAGGATGATCACCCTGGGTTGCAGTGAAAGCGCTCGGGCGATATTCACCCGTTGCCGCTGTCCTCCGGACAGCTCATGAGGATAGCGTTCGCCGAAGCGACTCGGGTCGAGCCCTACTCTTTGCATGAAATCCTCGGCGCGCGCCTTGGCTTGCCCGGCACTGACGCCATGCACCTGCGGTCCAAAGGCTATGGAATCTAAGACGGTTAAGCGCGGATTCAGCGAGGAATACGAGTCCTGAAAGACCATTTGCACTTGGCGTCGATACTCGCGCAGGCTTAGGTCGCGCCCGACGGTTTTCCCATCAAAAACCACGCTGCCCTCGTCAGGTTCGATCAAATGCATCAGCAATCGCGCTGTGGTCGATTTACCGCAGCCTGATTCGCCGACCACGCCAAGGGTTTCGCCTTCATAAAGCCTCAAGTCCACTCCATCGACCGCTCGCACTAGCACGCGCTTACCCCCGGGGATGAAGCTGTTTTGCCGCACCGGAAAGTGCTTTTGCAGACCCTGAACCTGAAGCAGGACTTTGCCGTCGCTCATTGCTTGACCTCCATGGCGGAGCGCAAACCGTCGGAGAGCAGATTAAAGCTGATCGATGTGATAAAAATCATTACACCTGGCAACGCCGCGATCCAGGGCTGGGTGTAGATCGCTGTTCTTAGGGTGTTGAGCATCAGACCCCACTCAGGTTGGGGAGGCTTCACGCCGAGTCCGAGAAAAGAGAGTCCGGACGCCAGAATCATCGATACAGAAATCAGACTGGTTGCATAGACAAAAATCGGTCCTAATACGTTGCCAAGTACATGAACGCGAACAATGGTCAGTGCCTCAGCACCCGATGCTCTTGCCGCCTCCACGTAGTCGCGATGGCGGACTTGCGTGGTTACGCTTTCGGCTACTCTGGCGATGGGCGGAATAAAAACGATGGTCAACGACAAAAGCGCGTTAACAATCCCGGCCCCGAGCGCGCCCGATAAAGCGATGGCCAGCAAGACCGAAGGAAAGGCATAAAAAACATCGATGGTGCGCATGATCGCGCCATTGATGAACCCGCCCGAGTAGCCCGCAAGAATACCGAGTGCCGAGCCGATCAAAAAAGCGACAAGTACTGGAGTAATACCCATAAACAATGACAACTTGGCACCAACCATCAGCCTCGAGAGCATATCTCGTCCAAGCTCATCGGTGCCAAGCGGGAACCCTTCAGTGCCGATCGGTTTGAGCCGCTTAAGCATCGATGCCTGGAAGGGGTCAGCGGGTGTGATCCATTGACCAACGAGCGCGAGCAGCACGAGGGCAAACACCACTAAGGCGGCAGCGACTGCGACGCGGTCGGCTAAAAACCGTCTGATAACGCCGCGCCAATATCCATCAGAACGTTCTTCACCTTGAGAAGCCATCTAGAGTCGAACCTTAACCGCGCTGAATACGCGGATCAAGCGCGGATTGGATGATGTCAACGAGCAAATTCAATATCACGAAAAACAGAGCAAGCACCAGTATCGTCCCTTGAAGCAGCGGCAGGTCTCGCTGAAAAATCGCTGCGTTGAGCAAAAATCCTGTACCGGGCCAGGAAAATACGGTTTCGATAAGAATCGATCCGCCCAACAAATAGCCCAATTGCAAACCCATCACGGCGAGCGCGGTGGGTGCAGCGTTTTTCACCACATGCAAAAAAATATGAAAATCGCGCATACCTTTGGCGCGCAAACCCACCACAAACTCCTGGGCTAAGATTTCAGCGACCAGGGCACGCAGGGTTCGCGCAATAATGCCCATGGGAATCACACTCATGGTCAGCGCTGGCAGGATCAAGTGTTTAACGTGCTCCCAATTCCAGACCCAGTCGCTCGAACCGCCGGGCCCTGCGCCGGTTGCAGGCAGCCACATCAAGAGCGATGAAAAGATAATCACTAAGACCATGCCGAGCCAGTAGTGAGGCACACTCACGCCAACCACCGAAAGCGCGGTCGCGACCCGGTCAATCCACGAGTTGCGAAAGTAGCCTGCAACAAATCCAAACAAGGAGCCCAGCAAAAAGCCGATTACGGTTGCGACACAAGCGAGCATGAAGGTATTGGATACCGCTCGCATCACTTCCGCGGCGACAGGGCGGTTGCTTGCAATGGACGTACCCAGGTCGCCCTGTATGGCGCGTCCGATCCAGCTTAAAAACTGCTCAGGATAAGAACGATCAAAACCATAGAGCTGTCTCAGCTGTTCTTGAAGCGCCGCGGATGCGTCGGGTGGTAGGACTGAAACCAAGGGATCGCCCGGCGCCAAGTGAACGAGTGCAAAACAAACCAGCGAGACGCCAAGCATGATCGGCAGTGTGAGGAGTACTCTCCGGATGATGTATTGAAGCATAGAAAAGAACTCACGCTTGCGTCTCAGCTGAAGACCAAGACCGGCAGTTGCGGTGGATAGGGGGTTGAATCGCAGAGCCAGAGTGGCTCTGCGATCGGACTTGCGCTTAGTTATTGAATCGACATCGGTGCAATATCGATAAACCAGGACCGTGGTTGCACTACGCCTTTCACCTTCGTGCTCATCGCACGCGGGCCAACATCGTGGGCGATCCAGACAAAGGGCGACTCTTCAACGATACGCGCATGCAATCGCGCAAGCGCCGCATCGCGGCCCTTGTCGTCAAAGGTGGTGCGAGCCGCCGCAATCAGATCGTCAAACTCTTTGTTGACGAAGTAACCCCAGTTGTTGGAGGTCGGTGGCACCGTACTTGAACTCGTGAAGCGCACCATGGCAAAAAACGGATCCATCGCGGCAAAGCTGACATTGGTTGCATTGGCACCGTTGGCACTTGGGTCTTTGGCGCCTTTGCGCCAGTTGGTGAAGAGTGTATTCCATTCGATAACATCAAAGTCCACATCGAAGTAGCACTGCTTCAGGCTTTGCTGAACAAATTCGTTCATCGGTAAAGGCTGCATTTGGCCCGAACCCGAGGCCGAAATTTGCACCTTCACTTTAAGCGGCTTGCCTTGCGAAAAGCCGGCATCGCCCATCAGCTTGCGTGCTGCAGCGACGTCATACTTGATATCAAACTTGGGATTGCCCCACCAGGGGTGACCCGGAGGCACGGTGCCTTTGGGAATAGCCATCATCCCGCCCAGGAGTTTTTGTAGACCCTCGCGGTCTACGCAAAGATTTGCCGCATGACGCACCCGCTTGTCGAGCCATGGCGAACCGTCGGCGAAGGATAGCTGCCAGGGCCAGACATGGGGCTGGGCATTGCTGTAAATCGAAAAGCCGCGCTGCCTGATCTGCGCCACCGCATCGGGTGCAGGTGCTTCGATCCAGTCGACCTGTCCTGATAGAAGCGCAGCCGTGCGGGCATTGGCCTCAGGCATGGGCAGCAAGACAACGCGGTCGATCTTGGGTGATCGCGCCGGATCCCAGTAGGCTTTGTTGGCAACTAACTCAAGGCGCTCACGTGGCACAAAGCGGGCCATTTTGAAGGGGCCACTCCCCGATGCATCGGCTGCGAACGCGGCCCAAGCCTGCTTGGCACGCTCGGCTGGATCGCTCACCGAAGCTGGAACAGCCTTGAGTTTGGCATTCCAGTGAGCGGGCGAGGCCATGAAAAGATTCGTGAGATTGAGCGGTAGGAAGGAATCCGGTTCGCTAGTGGTGAGCTCGACTGTGAGATCGTCGATTTTTCTCGCCGAGCGTAAGGTGGGCATACGCGAGGTGGTCACACCGATTTGAGAGGGATCAAAATGTGGCGCGGCCTTATCCAATACTTTTTGAACGTTCCAAATCACCGCATCGGCATTGAATGCTGACCCGTCGTGAAACTTCACGCCTGAGCGAAGTTTGAAGATCCATTTGGTCCTGTCCTTGGCGTCTACCGCCCAGGAGGTCGCCAGACCCGGGATCAAAACACTCGCTGCGTCGGCTTTTGACAGATCCCAGTGGGTAAGCGCGTCATACATCGGAATGCCGGTGAACCGATTGCCTTCAAATCCCTGGTCGGGTTGACCAAGGGTGCGGGGAATGTCGGCGGCGGTCATGGCGATACGCAACACTTTTTCCTGTGCTTGCGCGTTTGCCGAACCTAAAACAAAGGTGCTCACGCTGATCGCGAGCCAGAACTTTTTGGCGAAGGTGCTAAACATCGTGATGTCTCTCCGGTCGATGACGGTGAAATGGTGATCGCAAAAGGCAGGACAGCGGCGTGCCCCAATCGCGAGGCAGCAAGATCGATGCCAAGACTTTTGCAGGTGCACACACCTCATTGTGAACGAATTGGGCGCGTACCGCACAAGCCTGGTGCAAATCGTCGCTTACCGCGAGCAAACGGTGCGGAGCCGATCTTGGCTTAGTCGATCTCCTGATCTGCGTCCCTCATTCATTGGGGCCAACACGACTTGCAACAAGCAGGGAGCAGGACGATCCAGCCATTTGCGTTGCCTATGCCAATGACCTCGAAGTCGTGGCCGCGACCCTCAACTGCGTAGAGGGTACGGTCTTGGATCGATTCGGTAGCTTAATATTCAAGCGAGGCAGTGCAATCCGCCAAGCCCGAGCTCAGGCTTTCTCGTTTTATTGAAACAACAAGGTGATTTCATGGCAAAGAGTCAAGCTTTGCAAGTTCATTCGGCCCGTTTATGGGACAGCCTGATGGCATTGGCTCAAATCGGCGCAACGGCAAAGGGCGGTGTGCGTCGTTTAGCGCTCAGCGATTTAGACCGTCAGGCACGGGATCTTGTCTGCGGCTGGTTTCGTGAAGCGGGATTAAGCCTGCGCGTGGATCAAATTGGCAATGTTTTCGCTCGCCGTGAAGGCACATCGCCCGAGCTTGCCGCCGTGGCTACCGGTAGCCATATTGATACGCAACCGAGCGGGGGGAAATTTGACGGCAATTACGGTGTGTTGGCGGGCTTGGAGGTGGTCCGCTGCCTCAACGATGCAGGGATTCGCACCAAACGCCCCGTGGAGATTTGCATTTGGACCAATGAGGAAGGTTCGCGTTTCACCCCCGTCATGATGGGCTCCGGTGTTTGGGCGGGTGCTTTTTCGCTCGAACAGGCGCAACAAGCTCAAGACGCAACAGGCATGACCGTGCTGGAAGCACTTCGCGCAATCGGCTACGAAGGCGAATTCGCATGTGGGCCAAGCCTGAGCTATCCAAGCTACCATGCTTATCTTGAAGCCCACATCGAGCAAGGGCCGGTTTTGGAAGATGCCGGGATTCCGATTGGCGAGGTGATTGGTGCTTTGGGGCAGCGATGGTTTGATGTTCGTATTCAGGGTATGGATGCTCATGCGGGTCCCACGCCGATGGATTTGCGACAAGATGCCTTGCTTGCTGCAGCCAAGGTGGTGCAGGAAGTCAATGCGATTGCGATTGCCCATCATCCCTATGGCCGGGGCACGGTTGGCAGTCTGCGCGTTGAACCCAACTCGCGCAATGTGATTCCCGGTTTCGTGCAGTGTTCCGTGGATTTTCGTCACCCGAATCTCGAGGGTTTGATAGACATGGAAGCGCGTCTGCGTGATTTTGCGCATCGGCTTGCTGCGCCATATCGTCTGGGCATCGAGATCGAAAAAGTGAGCGAATTCGCACCCTGTCAATTCTCATCGCTTTGCCTTGAGGCAATCAAAGAAAGTATCTCAGCGCTTGGACTCTCAAGCATGCCGATTGTGAGTGGTGCGGGACATGATGCGGTTTATGTGGCAAGACAATCTCCATCAGCTATGATTTTTATACCTTGTAAAGACGGAATCAGTCATAACGAGATTGAAGACGCCCTACCCGAGCACATTGAAGGCGGTGCCAATGTGCTGCTTGGTGCGATGATGCGGCTTTCAGAACATTAGGCTTTTTATATCTTAAAACTCCTTTGTGCTTTCATGCCGAAAGCGACCCT
>DDPV01000016.1:12724-15506 GCA_002342365.1 Burkholderiales bacterium UBA2459
TTTGTAACGACAATTGGTTTACACCACCATCGCAAGGAAATTTCCTTAAGACGTCAAAACGAAGTGCAAACTCAGATTTGCCATTGCTTGAATAATTCCATAATATTGAAATTATGGAAGAGAAAGGGGCCGTCAAGAAACTTGCCGCACTGGCGCAAGAAAGTCGTTTAAGGGTTTTTCGCTATCTCGTCGTGGTTGGTAAAGAGGGAAGTACGCCGACTGAAATTTCAGAGACGCTGCAGATTTCCCCCACCACGCTCTCATTTCATCTGAAGGAACTCTTGAATGCCGGGCTCGTGACGCAAACGCGCAAAGGCAGAAGCCTGCACTACCTTGCCGAGTTTGCGGAAATGGCCCAGCTCCTCACCTTCCTCACTGAGCGCTGCTGCCAAGGGGTTCGGTGCGAAGTGCAATCCGTTGGGGTCTGTGAATGAACAGGTCGCATGGTCAGCGAGGCGACAGCCTGAGGCTCACCACGATGTTTGCGGAGTGTCTGGGAACCGCACTGCTGCTTTGCATTGTGATTGGCTCGGGCGTCATGGCCGAGTCACTCGCCGCTGGGAACCATGGCGTGGCATTAATCGCCAACACGGCGGCGTCCTTCTGGGGGCTTTATGTGCTGATCGTTCTCTTAGGCCCGGTGAGTGGAGCGCACTTCAATCCGGTTGTCTCGCTCATCATGACGCTGCGCGGCACGCTGGAGCGCAGCCTGCTGCTTCCGTACATTGTTGTACAGCTCACGGGTGCTGTGCTCGGAGCCTGTCTCGCACACTTGATGTTTGACCTGGACGTGATTCAGTTCTCGACCAAGGAGAGGTCCGGAGTTGGCATCTGGACGGGCGAGTTGGTCGCAACCGCGGGCCTGATTCTGGTTATTTTGCGCTCCCCGCCCGAGCGTGTGGCTGGCATGGTGGCGGCGTTCATCGGCACCGCCTACTGGTTTACATCCTCCACCTCATTTGCAAATCCCGCAGCGGCATTCGGGCGCATGTTCAGCAACACCTTTGCCGGTATTGCTCCTGCTGATGTGCCCGGTTTTATTGGCGCCCAAGTCTTCGGAGGCTTTCTAGGCTGGGGTATTCATTGCCTGCTGAGTCGGGGCCAGTCGGATCTGAGGGGCCAGTGAACATCGTCATTCACCATAATCCGGACTGCGGAACCTCTCGTAATGTCGTCGCTATTGTCAAAGCGGCTGGCATCGAGCCAACCCTCATTCACTATCTGGAGACAGGCTGGACCCGACCGCAACTCCTGGGGCTCTTTGCTGCTACTGGCCTTAAGCCCCGCGATGCGCTGCGGACCACAAAATCGCCAGCCCAAGCGCTGGGTCTGCTTGACCCAGAAGTCAGCGACGAGGCGCTGATCGGTGCCATGCTCGAGCACCCCGTGCTGGTGAACCGACCGCTTGTTTGTAGCCCCAGAGGTGTTCGTCTCTGTCGTCCGAGCGAGACGGTGCTTGATTTGCTTGACCGACTTCCGTCAGGGCCATTGTCGAAAGAGGACGGCAGCCTCCTCATTGATGCGCAAGGGCGTCGCGTAGACCTCCCTGATTTTCCCCTTGGCGCAGGTGAACGCAAAGGCCGTTGAATTCTGAGTGGCCACTGCCGGCCTAAGGGCAAGCCTAAACGATGGCGGCGTTAGCTTTGTAACCGGCGGGCTTTATCGTCACAGACTTATCACACGAGCCAACTAGTCTAAAAAAGGTGCTGTTCCTTGAGCAAAGAGAGGTAACTATCCTTTGCCCGAGGGCAACTGAGCGCCGTGACTTGCCTGCTTAGGATCACGCGGCGAATATCAAAAAAACGAACGATCTCATTGTTACTACTCTGGATGATTTGGGTAAGTCGATTTTCAGGAAGCATGGCAAGCCGCGTGCTGCGCGATCGATCAAGGACTGACCCCACGTCTGCCTTAAAGGTGTCCTGGTTTTCGTGAAAACGCTGTCCGTTTGGGTGTGGAATACCCAGGCCATAGCTTCATCTATTTGCGAGTTGCCGCAAAAGCGGCGGCCGCAATCCGGACCATGCTTGGATGCAAGTTTCCGAGCTTTGGAATTTGGCCGTGCGGTGCCCGGGGTGGCACCGAGAAGTAAGCGTCATTGAACGGAAGCTCAAGCAGGTTTCTCAGATCGAACTTGGTGTCGTAGCTCAAACCGGCACTGGCATAGGCAGCAGGGTGCTCGTTCTTTGAGATCCTGAATTCCCCACGGTAGAGGCGATCCGTCTTTTGGCTCGTCCCATACGCCACCCTTACGAAGATCATTCCGTCGTCATCGACCCTGGTCGAAACAATGAGGCCAGGGCGTGGTTTGGGTTTGGGGTGAATGTTGTCGGGGAAGTGACACCAGACGATTTCGCCAGCCGTGGGTTCCGGCCAGCAGCGCATCAGGCGTTTTCCGATGCGAAAAGACTGCTACGTACGGTGCCGCCTTTGGCCTTCGGGGCTGATTTTCTAACCTGGTTAAGTTGAGCTTTGGTCAATCCCCCCTCGTCTGCCTCGTATTGAGGCAGGAACTTGGTGGCCAACTCATGCAGTGCCAAGTGAATCACCTGCGTTTCGTCAACCCCCAACATTTCTGCAAGACGTTTGGCCGTTGTGCGGGTCACGCCAGTTGCGCTATCTTGCGGGCGATAACGGAAGGCGATCTGGGCGGCTGCAGCTTTCATCGACAGCTCCTTTTAGATTAGATATCTTAAAGCTATCATAACGCGACGGTGTTGCCAACGAGGCCGGGAGTCCCGGAGGGCTACACCGTCGTTGTTTTAGAGAGTCAACTTGGCCT
>DDPV01000030.1 GCA_002342365.1 Burkholderiales bacterium UBA2459
CTGCGTCAGTGGTTTCAACAGAAGGCGGGATGCCCGCGAGCAAAAAGCGACCCTCGGGTCTTAGCCAAAAACCACTGCTGTCAATGACCAAGGGACAGTTCACGAGTTCAGTCGGGCAAGACAGTACGAAAACGGTGCGTCGCGCGGCATACACAGGCAGGCAAATGGCAAGATCGCGAACAAGCGCACCGGACCAGGCGCCAGCGGCACAAACAAAGTGTGTGCTGCGAATTTCCCGTCCGTCGTGAAGCACGAGCGATCGAAGGCTTTGGCGCGCCGGGGGTTGATTGGCTTCGCAACGAATCGCCTTGACTTCAGCATGCAGCTGGATCACCCCCAAGCTCAAGGCTTTTTTCAAAAAGGCCCGGTGAAGACCAGGACCGTCAAACCAACCTTCGCCGCGAAGGCCTAAGGAGCCCAGAGCGATATCGTCTAGCTGCAACCAGGGATACCTCGACTTGAGTTCGCCCCGGTCCAGCAAACTGACAGGCGCACCATGACGCGTTTGAATCGCATGGCTTTCGCGAAGCCCTTGCGCTTGGGCTTCGTTTGCGAGATACAAGTAACCCGGCTCAATCAATCCGATCTCGACCGTTTCGCCTTCGAGGGACAAATGTTTTGATACATCGCGTAAAAATGCGATGCTGAATTGCGAAAGCGCGATGTTGACCGGGCAACTGAACTGTTGTCGGATTGAGCTTGCCGACAGGCTCGATGAGGCTTTGCTAAAGCTGGTATCGCGTTCAATGAGCGCGATGCGCAGTCCAGGATCAAGGCGCTTGAGCCAATAAGCGGTCGATGCGCCCATGACCCCGGCGCCCACAATCACGACATCATAAGCACTTTCATCCGATCCACTACAACGGGCGCTTGAGCGCATGCGCGAGTTCACCGATGATGCCGCGCCTGAAGGCCAGGACGCACAGCACAAAGATAACGCCTTGCACCACGGTCACCCAGGCACCCAACTGCGCGAGATAGTTTTGCATGGTCACGATGACCGCGGCGCCGACCACCGGTCCAAAGAGCGTACCCATGCCTCCCAGTAAGGTCATGAGCACCACTTCGCCAGACATGCTCCAGTGCACATCGGTGAGCGAGGCGAGTTGAAAGACCAGCGATTTGGTTGCGCCGGCGGTGCCTGCCAATGCGCCTGAGATGACAAAGGCGAGTAACTTGAAACGATCGGTGTCATAGCCAAGCGAGGTGGCACGGTCCTCGTGCTCCCGGATAGCCTTGAGGATTTGTCCGAAGGGCGAGTGCACAACGCGCCAAACAATCAAAAAGCCGGCGAGAAAAATAGCCAACACCAGCATGTACATCCGATGGTTATCGCGCAGATCGAACAGGCCAAAAAGCATGCCGCGCGGAACCGCCTGTATGCCGTCCTCGCCCCCGGTAAACGGCGCTTGCAAACAGAAAAAGTAGATCATCTGTGCCAGCGCGAGTGTAATCATCGCGAAGTAAATACCCTGGCGCCGAATTGCCAGAGATCCGACAACAAAGGACAGGCCGGTTGCGCAAACCGTGCCGAAAAGAATCGCCAGTTCAGGGTTCCAGGCCCAGGCTTTTGCCGCATGTGCCGCTGCATAACCAGCGGTACCCAGAAACATCGCATGTCCGAAGGACAGCAAGCCGCCAAAGCCGATAAGCAGGTTGAAGGCACAAGCAAAAAGCGCAAAACACATCACCTTCATCAGAAAGATCGGGTAAACCCAAATCGGTGCAAGCGCAAAAAAGGCAATCATCAGACCCAAGGCAAGCCACAGGGATGGGTCTGAGCCCATGGACTTGGCGGTGGTTACAGAACTTGTCATGAATTTACTTTTGCGTACCAAAAAGCCCCGCGGGCTTGATCAGAAGGACGATCGTCATGATCACGAAGATCACGGTTGCCGAGGCCTCTGGGTAGAACACTTTGGTCAAGCCCTCAATAAGACCCAATCCGAATCCGGTCACAATCGCTCCCATGATCGAGCCCATGCCGCCGATCACAACCACCGCAAAGACGACAATGATCAGGTCTGCGCCCATGGTGGGATTCACCTGATAAATCGGTGCGGCCATCACGCCAGCCAGCGCAGCGAGTCCAACGCCAAAGCCATAGGTGAGTGTGATCATCCTTGGCACATTGATGCCGAAGGCCTGGACAAGGCTTGGGTTTTCGGTTGCCGCGCGCAGGTAAGCGCCGAGCTTGGTGCGCTCAATGACGTACCAGGTTGCCAGGCAAACCACCAGCGAGGCAACAATCACCCAAGCGCGGTACTTCGGCAAAAACATGAAGCCGGTGTTGATGGCTCCCTTGAAGACATCAGGTACCGGATAGGGCATTCCCGAGGAGCCAAACTCATTGCGGAAAAGACCCTGGATAATCAGGGCCAGTCCGAAGGTCAGCAACAAACCGTAAAGATGATCCAGCTTGTAGAGCTGTTTGAGCATGGCCCGTTCGATCAGCACACCGGTTGCACCGACCAAAAAGGGCGTAACCAGCAGTGCAAGCCAATAATTGATGCCCAGGTGGGTCATACCAAGCCAGGCAACGAAGGCGCCCAGCATGTACTGAGCGCCGTGGGTGAAATTGATGATGTTGAGCAGCCCAAAGATCACCGCCAGGCCCAGTGAGAGCAAGGCATAGAACGAACCGTTGATAAGTCCGATCAGCAATTGCCCGAAAAGGGCTTGCGAGGGAATACCAAAAATTTCCATGGCGGTGTCGGTGGGCGGCTTTCGTTACGGCGATTACTTCTTGACCAGCGGGCAGTCGCTCTCAGACAAGGGGCGGAAAGCCTCGTTGGCTGGAATCGTGGAAACCAGCTTGTAGTAGTCGTAGGGGCCTTTTGATTCCGAGGGCTTTTTCACCTCAAAGAGGTAAGCCGGATGAATCTTGCGCCCGTCAGCGCGCACGCTGCCCTTGCCAAAAATCGGGTCGTCGGTGGGCAACTCTTTCATCATGGCTGCGACCTTGGTGCCGTCATCGGTTTTGGCGGCGTCGACTGCCTTCAGGTAATGAATCACGCTCGAGTAGACGCCTGCTTGAACCATGGATGGCATCTTGCCGCCGTGTGCAGATGCAAAACGCTTGGAAAAGGCACGTGTCTGATCGTTGAGATCCCAATAAAACGTCTCGGTCAACATGAGCCCTTGTGCGATGTTCAGACCCAGGGAATGCACATCTGGCAAGAACACGAGCAGACCCGCAAGGTTCTGGCCGCCCTTGGTGATGCCAAATTCAGCGGCTTGCTTGATCGAATTGGTGGTGTCACCGCCTGCGTTTGCCAGGCCAATAATCTTGGCTTTTGACGATTGGGCCTGAAGCAAGAACGAGGAGAAGTCCTGCGTGGGGAAAGGCGTGCGCACTTTGCCAACGACCTTGCCGCCATTTTTGGTCACCACAGCCTCGGTATCGCGCTCAAGCGCGTGACCGAAAGCGTAATCGGCAGTCAGGAAAAACCAGGATGTGCCGCCGCTTTTCACAATCGCCTTGCCGGTACCGTTAGCAAGCATCCAGGTGTCGTAGGCCCAGTGAATCGTATTGGCGTTACAGGCTTTGCCAGAGAGATCAGCGGTTGCCGAGCCCGAGTTCACATGCAGCTTGCCCTTGTCGCTGGCGATTTTTGCAACAGCCAATCCAACCGAGGAGGTCGGCACGTCGGCAATCATGTCGACCTTTTCGGTGTCAAACCATTGCCGCGCGATGTTTGATCCAACGTCGGGCTTGTTCTGGTGATCGGCGCTGATCACTTCGACCTTGAGTTTGCTGCCTGAAGCCTTCATGTAATCCTCAACCGCCATACGGGCAGCGATGAGGGAGCCAGGTCCGGTGATATCGGCATAAAGACCGGACATGTCATTCAGAACGCCGATTTTTACAACGCCATCGGATATTTGCGCCTGGCTTGGCGTTGCGCCGATGACTGCAATGGCTGAGGCCAAAAGCGATAGCTTGAGCCGGTTGGTGAACTTCATCATGTTTATCTCTCCAGTATGTTATCGATCACAAAAAATAAGCAAAGACAGAGGCAAAAACCGCCAAAACAAAGGCCTGACCGCGCCCAATCACGCCACATCGTTCGTCGGATCAGACCCCAAGATACGTGTTGAGCATCTCCGATTTTGATTCGAGCTCGTGGGCGGAAAACGTTTCAACCACCGTGCCATGTTCAATCACGTAAAAGCGATCGGCAAGCGGTGCAGCAAAACGAAAGTTTTGCTCCACCATCACAATCGTGAAACCTCTTTCGCGCAGCATACGGATTGCCCGCCCCAGCGCCTGGACAATAACCGGTGCAAGCCCTTCTGAGATCTCATCGAGCAGCAAAAGCGCAGCACCGGTGCGCAGGATTCGCGCCACAGAAAGCATTTGCTGCTCGCCTCCGGATAAGCGCGTGCCAGGGCTTGAACGCCGCTCTTTCAGATTTGGAAACAGCGTGTAGATCTCATCGAGGCTCATGCCGCCATCGGCTACCTTGGGGGGAAGCAGCAGATTCTCTTCGCAGGTCAGGCTCGCAAAAATGCCGCGTTCCTCGGGGCAAAACCCGATTCCCAAGCGTGCTATCTCATGTGGCGGCAAATGGATTGCCTCTTGCGATTTAACTCGGATTGACCCTGTGCGTCTGCCGACCAGGCCGAGCATCGCTTTGAGCGTGGTGGTGCGGCCGGCTCCATTACGCCCCAACAGTGTGACGACCTCACCCTGATCGACATGCAGGTTCACCCCGTGCAAGATGTGCGACTCGCCATAAAAGGCATGAACATCGCTCAGGCGAAGCATTTCAGTCATGTCAATGGGCGCCTTGCAATTCGACTTCGCTGCTGCCCATGTAAGCCTCTAGCACCTGAGGGTCCTTTGACACGGTTTCGTAGGGCCCTTCGGCGATGATTTGGCCGCGTTGGAGCACCGAGATGCGGTCAGCAATTTTCGAGACCACGCCCATGTTGTGCTCGACCATCAGCACCGTGCGGTTGGCCGACACGGTCTTGATCAGTTGGGTGACCCGCTCGACGTCCTCATGGCCCATGCCCTGGGTGGGTTCGTCGAGCAGCATCAGTTGCGGGTCCATCGCCAGCGTCGTGGCGATCTCCAGTGCACGCTTTCTTCCATAAGGAAGTTCCACCGTGATGTGATCAGCAAACTCGGTGAGTCCGACGGTGTTCAAGAGTTCCATCGCCTTGGGCGTGAGACTTTGCAACGACGCTTCAGATCGCCAGAAGTGATACGCCGTGCCAAGTTCACGCTGCAAACCGATGCGCACGTTTTCGAGCACCGTCAAATGCGGGAACGTTGCCGAAATCTGAAACGATCGAATCACGCCTTTGCGTGCGATCTGTGCCGACTTGAGTGGGGTGATATCTTCGCCCTGGTAAAAGATCCTGCCTGAGGTCGGAATCAAAAATTTGGTTAGAAGATTGAACACGGTGGTTTTGCCAGCGCCATTGGGTCCGATCAAGGCGTGAATATGTCCGCGTTTGACTTTCAGGTTCACGCCTGAGACCGCTACAAAACCTTTGAATTCCTTCACAAGGTCTTTGGTCTCTAAAATGATTCCTTCATTCATCTTGCATCTTTGGACTGTTGGGCGGGGCTGTCGAACAGCCGCGGATCTTAAGCCAAGTCCAGATTTCCTGTGTAATACCCTTGAAATCTTGCTTGCCCCATCACAAGCTCGGCTGCAATCAGGTCAAGTGCTGCAAAGCCTACCGACTTGTATACGGTAATGTCCCCATCCGAGCGACGCCAGTTGTGATCGGCTGCCAAGAGCATGCCTTGCAGATCGGCAACAAGATCGTCTGCAGTCATAAAGCCTTGCTCGATAGCCTGATACACCTCACCGCCCTTATCAAGAACCGCTTGACGCTGGTCGGCAAAGACGCGGGCCCGAGCCATCAAAGCAGGTTCAGCCTCGGCCATCTGAGGCGTGAATGCGCCGACAAGTCCAAGATGCGTGCCTTTCGATACCGCTTCTGCCCGAATAAAGGCTTGTGATGCGGTGGTGGCTACAGCAACCACATCGGCTAAGGCGAGTGCCTGCTCAAGATCGCTTGCAGCCGCAGCGCGAAGGCCTTGCGCTTGCATGCGCTCTGCCATACGCTGCGCCGCCTCCTTGCGTCTGCCATAAACCGTGACGCGCTCGATCCTTAAGGCGCTGTGATGCGCCAGCGCGAGCGGCAGGCTCAGGGCGCCGGTGCCTACGACCAACAGGTGACTGCTGTCTGCGCGTGCGAGCAGCTTGGCGGCAAGGGCCGCAGCAGCAGCGGTTCGACGCAAGGTCAATTCGGTGCCATCGATCACCGCCACTGGGTGGCCGTTTTGCGCATCGAGTAAAACGTAAACACCAGAAACCGCCGCAAGGCCATGCATTGGATTATCCGGCCACACCGATACCAGCTTCACTCCGATGACCTTCCCAGCGCGCCAGGCAGGCATCACCATGAAGCAACTGGCGTCATGATTGGGGTGGTAAATGCTGCGGGGCGGCGTGGTGATATCGAGCTTCAAGCCCTCGGCAAGGGCTTGAAGCAGTTGCGGGTAGGGCAGTGATTCGGCCACCGCCTGTGCATCAAGGTTTTGCATGTGACAGCAGAGATGTTTTGCACAGTATAGGGCCCGGTTGCCCTGGTCCCCGCTGCCCGGGTGTCATTCTGCTCGGGCCCCTGTGGATCGCGGGCTCTGATGATTGCCCTTTGGTCTGGGTGAGGACGCCGTCCGCGCTTTAGCCCCCGGGCGGGATTTCGTGATGGGGCAAGCTGCCTACGAGCGCGATCAGGCTGTCCAATCCGTGATGGAAGTCGGGCCGCGATAGATAACCGTCGCCATTTTTATCGAGCCGATTGAGTGCAGTCATCCATTCGCTCTTGCTGATCAAACCGTCGTCGCTGCTGTCGACTTTGTCTAAGAGGTTGGCGACCATTTTGTCGATCCTCGCAAACTTGTCCTTGGGATCGAGCACGGCGTTGAGTTCGGCGGCTGAAATGGCCTGATCGTCGTTTTTGTCAAAACGATCCATGATCTTGTCGGCAACCTGGGCGACTGTGGGCGGCGCAGCAGGTTTCACTGCCGGGCCTGCACTTTTGGCAGGTGCGCTTGCTGACGTTGCCGGAGGGGTAGCGTCGGGGGATTTGATGTCGCGGGCTATTGCTAAAAACTTGGCTGCGATGGGGATTGGCATAGGATCTCCGTGATGGCTGTCGGGTTGGGCTCGGCTGGAATACGGTGGGCTGGGATAGATGGGCTTGGTATCGGATCGCGTTGGGTTTCAAAACAGGTCACCGACGATGCTTATTGCCGCGAAGCCTGGCAAGAGTTCCTGATCAGAGAGATCTGAGCGGGGTCAGCCCAAGATCGGCGGGGGTAGAAGGCGAGAGTGTGGGCTAGGGAAAAACCTGGCTGAAGCGCCTGCCACGATACTCAAAAGTCACAATCTCACCTTGCTGAATCTGTACCGGTACATTGTTGCAAACGTTACGAATTTCGTAGCCTGTGGCCTGAGCAGGCTGGGATCCCATTTGGCTGCCAAGCACAGCACCGACGGCTGTTGCCACGGTCTTGCCGTCGCCGCGGCCAATCTGGTTCCCCAAAGCAGCGCCGATCACCCCGCCGACGACTGCGCCACCCACGCCCGGGTTGCTTGAGGTCTGGACTTGCACCTGTTGGCACTGCTGCTGCATCACGGTCACAAGGTTGGCCTGTCTTGCGACGACAAAGGCCGCATCAGGGGTCTGGATTGTGGTTTGCCCGAGCCCCACCGCTGGAAGGAGTGCAAAAGAAAAGGCAACGCCGATTGAAGTTTTCATCATATAGCTCCGATATTTATGATTCCGATAACGCAGCAGGTGGGTTTGCGGTTGACCGCTTCGAACCTGGCCCGAGCTTTGACCGAATCCCCAGCCTTGACTGAATAAGACCGGCGACAGCTTAGCGCAAGGCCAGGGCCTTTGCGCGAAACACCGAGCAAGCGTAATCGCCTATCGGGTAGCAGCGAGCGTCGCGTCGTCGGTTCGCCGTGGCCGAGTCATTGGCGCGGAGGCGTCTCCTGACGATCTAGTTAAAGTGCATCGAGTGGAATCTTTGCGTAGGCGATACCGTTATTCTCCGACGGTGGAAACTCGCCCGCACGGATATTGATTTGGACGGCCGGCAGCATCAGGACCGGCATTTCAAGGCTGGCATCACGTGTGGTGCGCATCGCGACAAACTGCGCCTCGCTGATGCCATCCTTCACATGGATATTGTGGGCTCGCTGCTCGGCCACCGTGCTTTCAAAGCAGACCGGACGACCGACTGGCGGGTAGTCATGACACATGAAAAGTCGGGTCGCTGCCGGCAGGCTCAAAATCTTTCGCACCGACCCAAACAAGGCCTTTGCATCGCCACCGGGAAAGTCACAACGCGCAGTACCCAAATCGGGCATAAACAGGGTGTCTCCCACAAAGACTGCATCACCGAACTGGTAAGCGACGCAGGCGGGGGTATGCCCTGGCACTTCAATGCATTGACCTTGGTGGGTGCCCAGGGGAATTGGCTCGCCATCGCGAAAAAGATGGTCGAACTGCGAGCCGTCCTGCTTAAAGCCCGCCTCAAGGTTGAAGATTCGCTTGAAAACAGTTTGCACCGCGGTGATGTGCTGACCGATGGCGCTGCGGCCACCTAGCTGCCGCTTTAAATAAGCAGCGGCAGTCAAATGGTCAGCGTGAGCATGGGTCTCCAAAATCCACGCGGGCTTCAAGCGCTTGGCGTTGACGAAATCGATCACTTTGCTGGCCGAAGGATGGCTTGTTCGCCCCGATTTCGGGTCGTAGTCCAGGACCGGATCAATGATTGCGCAAGGCGAGCCTTCAGACTCATAAACCACATAGGTCACGGTGCAGGTGGTTGGATCAAAGATGCCATGAACCTGAGGTTGAAATGGATGGGGGTTCATCGGACTTTCTGCATGGAGGGGTTTAGCGATTCCTTCGTTCTTTATTAACTTTGTCAACTTATAATCTATTGACTTATAATCTATTTGTCAATATGGTTTCTTAGGTCGATGTTCATCCTTAATACTGCCGGAAGCGTTAAACATGGATACAGCAGCCTTGGACCTCGATCATATGAAGGCATCGGCCGACAAGGCCTGCCGATTGATGAAAGTGCTCTCCAACCCGGACCGGCTGATGCTGCTTTGCCAGCTCTCACAAGGCGAAAAAAGGGTCGGTGAGCTTGAAACGATGCTGGGCATCGTGCAACCAACCTTGTCCCAACAGCTCAGCGTGCTGCGCGACGAAGCGCTGGTGAGCACGCGTCGGGACGGCAAGAGCATCTACTACCGGATTGCGAGTCCGGAGGCGCTCGCTGTTATGCAGGTTTTATACGAGCAATTCTGTCGTTCGGGAGCATCCGCATGAGTATCGATTGGGAACACTTCACCCCATTGTCATCGCTTGCGGGGGGCATGTTGCTGGGGTTCGCCGCGGCCATTTTTATTCTGGTCAATGGCCGAATCCTTGGCATCAGCGGCATTCTCGGAGGCTTGCTGCTCCCACGCGCAGGCGACAGCGGCTGGCGCATTGCCTTCATGCTTGGATTGCTCGCAGCAGCGCCCCTTTTTCACGCTCTGGTGCCTGAGCAATTCACAAGCTTGGCCCGGATTGATGCGAGCAGCCTGCAGGTGGTGGTTGCTGGTTTGCTGGTTGGTATCGGCACACGTTATGCCTCGGGCTGTACCAGCGGGCACGGCGTTTGCGGCCTCTCACGCTTATCACCCCGCTCCCTTATGGCAACCGCCTCGTTTATGGCGGCGGGCTTTGCCACGGTCTATGTCATGCGTCATTTTTTTCAATGAGGATATCGAGATGATTCATCAAGTACAGCTTTATCGCCTCGCGGAATGTCTTGTGGGCTTGCTCTTTGGCCTAGGCTTGATGCTCTCGGGGATGACCGATCCGGGCAAGGTCATCGGGTTTCTCGACCTCTTGGGTAACTGGGATCCTTCGTTGGCCTTGGTCATGGGCGGTGCAATCCTTGTGGGTTTTTTTGCGTTCAGGATTGCAAATCGGCGGGAAACCGCCCTTTTTGGCGCGAGCTTGAGGTGGCCTCAAAACAGGCAGGCGGATAAGGCACTGGTGATTGGAAGCTTGCTCTTTGGCGCCGGATGGGGTTTGGCGGGCTTTTGCCCAGGGCCGGCACTGGTGTCGATGGCTGATGGACAACCGAAAGCGCTGATTTTTGTGGCCGCGATGCTCGCTGGCATGTTGGGCTTTGAGTTGATGGAGCGCTTTGTGCACGCACCGCGCAGGGCCAGGTTCAATGAAGTCTGAGGCGATGGCTGGATAAGCTGATCGACCTCGAGCGGGTGCTTCCGTGATTGAAAAGCCACGATGGCTTTTCTCGGTCCCCATCCTTGTTTGGGGCCCTCAGTACAGCCGCGAGAATCTCAGCCAAGACGGGTTTGCGGCTTTCATCGTGACCCTGATGCTGATCCCGCAAAGCCTTGCCTACGCCACGCTTGCCGGATTGCCACCGGTAGTTGGCTTGTATGCCAGTGTGGCTCCTTTGTTGGTTTATGCGGTCCTCGGCAGTAGCCGCGTACTGGCGGTCGGCCCCGTGGCGGTGGTGTCGCTGATGACCGCAGCGACTGTGGCTGAGCACGCTGCCGCGGGCACGCATGCCTACTGGCAGGTGGCGATGACTCTGGCCCTCTTATCAGGCGCATTACTCTTTCTGATGGGATTGCTGCGCCTGGGTTTTCTTGCGAATTTCTTGAGCCACCCGGTCATTTCAGGATTTATAACAGCTTCGGGTTTGTTAATTGCCTTGAGTCAAGTCAAGACCATCATGGCAGTCAAAGCTGAGGGCGATCACTTTTTCGATTTGCTGCTTGTACTGATCGCCCAGGCGCCCAGCGTGCATGGTTTGACGCTCATCCTTGGGGTTGTAACCATCGGCTTTTTGGTCTGGGTGCGTAAGGGTTTAAGGCCGCTTCTCATCCGGTTCGGGCTGCCTTTGGGCCTTGCTGATTTTTGCGTCAAAGCCGGGCCGGTTGCAGCGATCGTACTGAGCAGCCTGCTGGCTTGGGCTCTCGATTGGCAGGAGAAAGGCGTGAAGTTGGTCGGAGCGATCCCTCAAGGTCTTCCGCCGCTCACGGTGCCGATCTGGGATCCTGCGCTGTGGCGGGAACTCTTGGTCCCTGCGCTGCTCATCAGTGCGGTGGGCTTTGTAGAATCGGTCTCGGTGGGTCAAACCTTGGCCGCAAAACGCAGACAGCGTATCGAGCCCGACCAGGAGTTAATCGCCCTCGGTGCCAGCAATTTGTCGGCGGCCTTTACGGGTGGTTTCCCGGTGACCGGCGGTTTTTCCCGCTCGGTCGTGAATTTCGACGCCGGGGCTCAGACCCCCGCTGCAGGCGTTTTCACGGCGCTTGGGATTGCGCTGGCCTCACTTTTTCTGACGCCGGCGCTTTACTTCCTGCCCCAGGTGACTTTGGCCGCCACCATTGTTGTTGCGGTGCTTGCCTTGGTCGATTTCGGCGT
>DDPV01000021.1:0-152 GCA_002342365.1 Burkholderiales bacterium UBA2459
GCGCAAATCGGTCCGATTTATCTTGGCGTGCTCGGTAGCGCGTCCATCGTCTTTGGCGTACTCTGGTTCTGGATTGTCGGCTTTTCGATGCTGTCCTCGGTGAATTGGAACATCATCGAAATGATCCGCCAGCTGCCATGGCTTGCGCTTGA
>DDPV01000021.1:242-1942 GCA_002342365.1 Burkholderiales bacterium UBA2459
TTGATGGGCTCATGGTCTGAGGGCGTACCCTATGGGATTTTCCCGCACCTCGACTGGACGTCTGCCTTATCAATTCGATACGGTAATTTGTTCTATAACCCATTTCATATGCTATCGATAGTGTTTTTATATGGATCAGCACTCTTGTTTGCGATGCACGGTGCAACAATCCTCGCGGTGAGTCGCTACGGCGGTGAGCGCGAAATTGAGCAAATCGTTGATCGCGGCACCGCCTCGGAGCGGGCAGCCTTGTTCTGGCGTTGGACCATGGGCTTTAACGCTTCGATGGAGTCGATTCACCGCTGGGCCTGGTGGTTTGCGGTGCTTTGTACGCTCACAGGCGGCATCGGAATCCTTCTCACCGGCACGGTGGTCGATAACTGGTACTTGTGGGCGGTCAAGCACCATGTGGCACCGTCTTATCCCGAAATAAGCCCACCCATCATCGATCCGGCCCTCACACCACAAGGAGCGAGCAAATGAGCCATGCCTTCATGCATCGTCTCGGCATGCGCTGGGCACGCCTCGGTCTGCTGGGTTCGCTTGTTGTGGCCTTGGCGGGTTGCGAAAGGCCGCCGATGGATTCGCAGCAATTGGGCTATCGCGGAACCGGCACGGTGGAAATCAATAATCCCCGCCTTCAACAGGTGACCCTTGCAGCCAATCAGGTCCCTGAGGCTTTGCCACCGGCACCCTCGGATGGGCCCAAGGCTTCGGCGGTTTATCAAAACGTGCAGGTCCTCGGCGATTTGAGTGCGGCTGAATTCACCCGCTTGATGGCAGCCATCACCCAGTGGGTGTCGCCCGAGCAGGGTTGCAGCTACTGCCACGCCGGCGGCAACTTTGCGGCCGACGATCTCTACACCAAGCTGGTTGCGCGCCGGATGCTGCAAATGACGATGCACATCAACAGCAGCTGGAAGTCGCATGTGGCAGAAACCGGTGTGACCTGTTACACCTGCCACCGCGGCCAACCTGTGCCTCAGTACTTGTGGTACGAGCAGCCCGCGCCCAAACAGGGTGGCGCCATGGGTTGGCGCAATGCTCAAAACACGCCTGCGGCTGCGGTCGGTCTCACCTCGCTACCTTACGATCCCTTCAAGACCTACTTTCTTGATAAAGAGCCGATAAGGGTGCAATCGGTCAAGGCATTGCCTTCGGGCGATGATCGCGCGCTGAGGCCGGTCGAAAGTCTGCAGCATACGGAGTCGAACTATGCGCTGATGATGCATTTTGCGGGCTCGCTTGGTGTGAATTGTACCTATTGTCATAACAGCCAGAACTTTTCATCCTGGTCGGGCAGTCGCCCTCAGCGGGTGACAGCCTGGCACGGTATTCAAATGCTGCGCGACCTGAATCTGAGCTACTTCGATCCGCTCAAACCGACCTACCCCGCTGCAGACCTGGGACCGCTGGGCGATGCACCCAAAGCCAATTGCGCTACCTGTCATCAGGGACTGTATAAGCCCCTGGCCGGAGTTTCAATGCTCAAGGCCCATCCCGAGCTAGCCGCTGCAGCTGCTGCGAAGTAGCTCAACAGGTCGATCGTCAATGCAGCCGAGCCGCTTTGCGCTTCTGGAGCGAGTCAATCAGCCAGAGGACTTAAGGCGGCTGGCTGAGGATCAGCTGCCCGCGCTGGCGCAAGAGCTCAGGGCCTTTATTCTTGATTCGGTTTCGAAAACCGGTGGTCATTTGTCGTC
>DDPV01000021.1:1961-3609 GCA_002342365.1 Burkholderiales bacterium UBA2459
ATCTGGGACGTCGGCCACCAAAGCTATCCGCACAAGATTCTCACCGGTCGACGCGAGGCGATGTCGACGCTCAGGCAGTTGAACGGATTGTCGGGTTTTCCCAAGCGCAGCGAAAGTCCTTACGACGCCTTTGGCACGGCCCACTCATCCACCTCGATTTCTGCAGCGCTTGGCATGGCTTTGGCTGCCCGCGAGAGCGGCCAGCATCAGGGCGAGTCGCGTCGCCGTCATATCGCGGTGATTGGCGATGGCGCGCTAAGCGGCGGTATGGCTTTTGAAGCGATGAATCACGGCGGAGCCACCCGCGACCTTGACGTCCTTGTGATCTTAAACGACAACGAGATGTCGATTTCCCCGCCGGTGGGCGCCTTGAGTCACTATCTCACAAGGCTTTTGCTCGGGCGCTTTTACGGTACCGCCAAGGCGCTGAGCGAGCGGCTCCTCAAGCATCTGCCAGGTCTTCTTGCGCTTTCGCGCCGGCTTGAAGAGCATGTCAAGGGCATGCTCACGCCCAGCACGCTCTTTGAAGAGTTTGGCTTTAACTACGTCGGCCCGATTGACGGACATGATTTGTCCATGCTCATCCAGACGCTGGGCAAGCTCAGACAACGTCCCGGTTTGAAGTTCTTGCATGTGGTCACCAAAAAAGGGCAGGGCTATCGGCCCGCTGAGAAGGATCCGATTCTTTATCACGGTCCTTCACCCTTTAAGCCCGAGGTCGGCATCATCGCCAGCACCGCGCAAAAGCCTGCTCCCCCCACCTACACCCAGGTTTTCGGGCAGTGGATTTGCGATATGGCAGCTTTGGATCCGCGGCTTGTGGCCATCACCCCGGCGATGCGCGAGGGCTCGGGTTTGGTAGAGTTTGAAAGCCGATTTCCCAGCCGCTATGTCGATGTGGGCATTGCCGAGCAACACGCCATTACCCTTGCAGCAGGCCTTGCTTGCGAGGGCATGAAGCCGGTGGTCGCGATTTATTCGACCTTTTTGCAGCGTGGCTATGACCAGCTGATTCACGATGTTGCGCTACAGAATTTGCCTGTCACTTTTGCAATCGATCGCGCAGGGCTTGTCGGTGCCGACGGCGCAACCCACGCTGGCGCCTACGATATTGCCTACTTGCGCTGCCTGCCGAATATGAGTCTTCTTGCGCCCAGCGATGAGGACGAGTGCAGGCAAATGCTTTACAGCGCCTTTTTGCACGAGGGACCCGCAGCGGTCCGCTATCCGCGAGGACGCGGTCCGGGCGTGGCGGTGCGGCGCGACTTGAGCGCGCTGCCCTGGGGCAAGGCACAGATTCGGCGCGCCGGAAAAGGCGTTGTGTTGCTTGCCTTTGGAAGCATGCTGGCGCCAGCGCTTGTGGCCGCCGAAGCCTTAAACGCCAGCGTGGTCAACATGCGCTTTATCAAACCGCTCGATAGCGTGCTCTTGCGACAAATGGCAAACACCCATGAGGCCATGGTCACGATCGAGGAGGGATCGCGAAGCGCTGGCGCAGGTGCTGCGGTGGCTGAGGCCTTAAGCGAAATGGGTTTGGTCAAACCCATCCGCATGATGGGTTTGCCGGATCGATTCATTGATCAGGGCGACGTTTCGGCCTTGCTCGCGTCCTGCGGTCTCGACGCGAAGGGCATTCAAGAGCAGGTTA
>DDPV01000021.1:3678-24726 GCA_002342365.1 Burkholderiales bacterium UBA2459
GCGGGTCCGGCCGGGGTTGCCTGTGTTGCATCGCCGGGATTGAGCCATACAACCCCCCAGTTGATGCTCGCTGCGTAGCTTACCCAGATCAAATAGGGCAGCAGCCATCGTGCCGCTGAGGGATTGATGTGTCGGATGCGCAGCATGAGCCAGGCAATCGAGGCCCACAGCGCAAAAACCTCAAAAGCTGCCCAAAGCGGCTTTTGAAGTTTGAAAAATAGAACGCTCCAGAGTATGTTGAGAAAGGCATTCATTGCAAAGCCTATACCGATCGCAAAGCGCTCGCGCTCGCGACTTGCAGCATGCCAAGCGCCGATGGCGCTGACTGCGGTACAGGCGAAGATCAGGGTCCATGCCGGGGCGAAGGCCCAGTCGGGCGGTTTCCACCAGGGCTGAACAAGCGACAGATACCAGCTGCCGATATCGGTTGCCATTCCACCAAGCATGGCAACCAGCACCACGGCCGCGATCACCGTCAGTTTTGTTTTGAGCGGCACCTGCCGCGCGGGCGGGCTGAAACTTGTTGTCATAGCCCGCATCCTAAGCGGGCAGCGTCGTCACACCGAAGCAAGACCGCTAAGATGAGCAAGGTTTTTAAAGAAGATCCTGGCGTGGGCGAGCGGTTTCGCTTTGACAAGCTCCTTATTCATGTAGGCATCCCAGGTCAGCTGCTGTACATCGCGGTCCTCGCAAATGCGCACAAAACGTTCACGACGCTGATCATTGGCATACCAGTAGCGTTGCATCAAGCCAAGGACCCAGAAGACCTGCCCATGCAAACGCATAAAGCGCTTGCGGGCCTGGGCAAGACTTTTGGGCGAACCCTTCTCAAGGCATTCGATCACCGCTTGCGCGGCCATTCGCCCACCCAACATGGCGTAGTAAATGCCTTCACCTGAGGCCGGTGCGACCACCCCTGCGGCATCGCCCGCCAAGACGATGTCGCGACCATTGTCCCAGCGCGGCAGCGGCTTAAGCGGTATCGGGGCACCTTCGCGACGGATCAGCGCCTGACGGCAAAGCCCGGTGCGCTTTCGCAACTGCTCAATCGCCTCGCGCTGCGAAAAACCCTTCAAGGCGCTGCCGGTGCCGATGCTCAGGCTTTTGCCGTGCGGGAAAACCCAGGCGTAAAAATCAGGCGATAAGCTTCCGTCATAAAAAACATCGCAGCGCGTGGGATCATAAAACGCTGGCTTGACGCCGCTTTCGGCATTGCCCTGTGGCGCCTCGAGGATTTCATGGTAAGCAAAGACGTATTGGCCCTCGTTGGAACGTTCTATTTCTTTTTGGGCGAGCTGGCTTTTGGCACCGTCTGCACCGATCAGATAGCGAGCTCTCAGGACCGATAAACTTTGGTCGACTTTAGAACGATAAAATAACGAAATCAAGTCACCTTGACTGTTTGGGTGGCGTTCCACATGCGAAAAACTCCCATGAAAGCGTCTTGCACCTGCGCTCTCAGCGCGGGCTCTCAACCAGGGATCAAAATCAGCCCGGTCGACCATGCCGACAAAGCCATCTTCAATCGGCATGCCCACCACCTGGTTTTTGGGTGAAACAATCCGCGCCCCACGTACTTTGCAAACCATGACGTCGGCCGGAATATTGAACTCACGCAGCAGCTTCGGTGGGATTGCGCCGCCGCAAGGTTTGATTCTGCCTTCGCGATCCAAAAGCGCAACCCGATACCCTCGGCTTGCCAGATCGTGCGCGGCTGTGGCACCGCTGGGCCCGCCGCCCAGAACGATGACGTCAAAAGGCTCCGGGGAAGCCAGCGTCGGATCATCCTGATGATGCATGTTGAAACTCCCTTTGATGCTGATGCGCTGCGCTAGGAAAGCGGGCTTTGAGGTCTTGTCCGCCGGGTGCTGGCACGCGTATCGCCATCCCTGCCGATGCGATGAACAGCAAGGCTTCGAGCGCAAACACCCAGGCGTAGGCCTTGGTCGGATCGGCAAGCAACCACTGGGCGGCATCGCTTGCCATCGTGCCCAGAAAGCCCCCCAGGCCAAAGGCGATCGCCTGCGCAGCGCCCCACAAGCCCATGCGCAAACCCTCCTGGTTGCTGCGGCCTTGCCCGGCCAGCGTCATCATGGAGCCGATCGCCGCCACTGCAAAAATGCCATTGGCAACACCAAGCGCGACCACGCTTAGTTGCAAGGGCCAGGAGGCGGCGTTTAAGCTTGCAGCGCTAAGACTGAGCAGGGCCAGCGCCGAGGCTGCGCAGCCGCCCACCGTCCAGCGTCGCATGGCGGCTATCGAGTTGCCGCTCCCGGTCCAAGTTCCGATCAAGGCCACAAAGACCATGCCTATCAAAACGCCGCTGTGTTGCAGGCCGGCGAGCTGCGTGCTTTGCCCGGGCGTCAGGCCAAAGACCGCACCGGCAAAGGGTTCGAGAATCAGATCTTGCGCGCTGTAGGCGAGCATCGATATAAAAACAAAAACCGTGAAGCGGCGGCTTGCGGTCTCTGACCACACGGCTTGCAGCGCAGCCCAAAATCCATCGGCTGCGCTGGGCGCAGACCGCTCCGCTGCAAGGCTTGTGGGAAGAAGCTCGCCTTGCGGTGCATCGGACATGGGCAAGCTCTGCCCCGGTGAAAGCCGCGCCGACAGTCTTGCCTCTAAGCCGTACAAGGCAAGGGCGCTGAGCGTCATCGCAGCAAGGCTTACGGCGCCGCTGACTTGCAGCAGTCTCTCGTTGGAGTAAGGGTCAAGAAAGTGCCCGGCTGTGGCAGCGGTAATCACAAAGCCGATAATCATCATCACCCAAACTACGGTGGCTGCTGCCGGCCGGCGATGGGGGGCGACCGATTTCGCCAGCAAAGCAAGCAGCGAGGTGCCGCTTGCACCAACGCCCAGACCGATCATGGAAAAGGCAACAATTGCCAGTGCGATTCCTGCAGCTTTGTGCGTCTCGAGCAGACTCGTGGCCAGTGCTGCCAGCCATCCGCCGCTTGCTAGCACCAACATCCCCAGCAGGATCCAGGGGCTTCGACGCCCTCGGCAGTCCGAGTGATGACCCCAACGCGGCCGCAGGATTTGCAAGGCGTAGTGCAAACCCACAAGCGCCCCCGGCAGCATCGCAGGCATTGCCATTTCAACGACCATGACCCGGTTGATGGTCGAGGTGGTGAGCACCACGATCGCGCCCAAGGCGGTTTGCACCAGGCCGAGGCGAAAAATCTCAAACCAGCTCAGGCCGCGGGCAGTCATGGGCGCATACCGATGTTCATGAGTCCATGCCGCGCTGCACCGGGTTGGGCGCCTTCAGGACCCGGCCGCGACACTTGCTGCCTGCCGAGAGGCTTGCAGCGCAAACGCGGCAACCAGCATACCGAGCACATAAAGACTGGTGCCGGTTGCGTTATACCAGGCTGCCCGAGCTTGCGGGTCGCGCAACAAGGCTTGCATGAGCAGACATTGGCTGAGCAACAAGGCGCCCACGCCCAAGGCATGCAAGCTCTGTCCCCAGTGATAAAGCAGGGCAATGACGGCGACCTGGGGCAGCGCCATGACCAGACAGGCAAGCCTTGCCGCGCGGTCAATACCCAGTTGCACCGGCAAGGATGCAATCTTCCACTGCCGATCGCCTTCGACCGACTTGAAGTCGTTGAGCGTCATGATGCCGTGGGCGCCCAGGCTATACAAAAGCGCGAGGCTCAGGCTGCGTGCATCGGGCAATGCGCCAGCGGCAAGCACGGTCGCACCGGTAACCCAGGGTAGTCCTTCGTAGCAAATCGCCACCGCGCTGTTACCCCACCAACCGTTGCGCTTTAAACGCAGGGGCGGAGCACTGTAGGCCCAGGCAAGCAGCAGACCTAGCGCTGCCGCTGCAAATCCCCAAGGGCCAAGCAAGGGGGCCACCGCCAGCGATAAGATCGTCCAGGCAATCGCGATGTAAAGACCGCTTCGCCCAGGTAATCGGCCCGAGGGTATGGGTCTGTCTGGTTCATTGATTGCATCGACATGTCGGTCAAACCAGTCATTAACAGCCTGGCTGGTTGCGCAAACCAAAGGGCCAGCCAACACCACGCCAAGGGCAATCAGCAACCAGCGGCCATCGGGCGATGCGCCCGAGGAAACCGCGCCGCAGCCAAATGCCCACATCGGGGCAAACCAGGTGATCGGCTTTAAGAGTTCAAAGGCAGCGCGCCATTGGATTGCTTGCATACAGCGAACAATACGCTGGACGCATAAAAGCGTCAATCAGATTGGACACTCAAATCCTGGTTGTTTTCGTATTCGGCAAGTCCGTAGCGGCGCAGTTTGGTGTAAAGACTCTGACGGCTCAGGCCAAGCATTTCCGCGGCCGATGCGCGATTGTCCTTGGTCATCACCAGGGCTGCTTCAATACAGAGGCGCTCGATCACATCGGTTGACTCACGCACTAAATCCTTGAGCGAGACGCTACCGACCAGTTCAGAGAGTTGCTCCATCGAGCGCGACATCGCGGGTCCCCGGCTTGCGCCGCTGCTGTTGCGGTTTGCCGAGGCACGCAGCGTGAGGCCAAGCGATTTGGCTTGTTCATCAAGATAGGCTGCGGCGATTTCGACATCAATCGGCGAGCTGAATTCGCTGCTTAGCGTTGTGAGGTAATGGCGAAGGCTGCGCGATTGCTTGAGCCCGCTGATCAGCACATCAAGATCCACCACGCCGCGCCCCAGCCAGCGGGCCAGGCTTTCCCCGCGCACCAGCCCCTCATGCGCCAATCGGACCATTTCAAGAAAGGCCGGATTGGCGCGTTGTATATCGCCTTGCGTAGTGCAGATCACGATCGCATCGGGGGAGTGTTCAAACCAGGCCAGGGTTGCCTGAGACTGCCCGCGTTCGGCGCTTTGCATGGCGGCTTCTGGCGACAAGCGCAACAAAACATGAATCTGGCCGTCTTGGCGAATCGCTTGAACGCTTGCCAAAAACTCGTCTTTGCGTTTGGCGTGGCGAACACGCACGCTTTCGGCTTGCCCGCTTGCGCGGAGCTGTTCGATCTGATTGCGAATGCTGCGTTGCCCTTTGGCATCCAGCGCGCTGCCCAAGCTTTTGTTGGCCAGCCGCTTTCCCGACCATTGGAAGTGCTCAGCGCAGGCGGCGTTTGCCTCAAGGATACGCAGACTATGGGCATCCAAAAGCATCAGCGGGTCTTCGCTGTGCTGAAACAAAAGCCGGTAGCGTGTTTCAAGGTCGCGCAATCGCGTGAATTCACGCTCAACTTGTTGCTGCGACTGAACAAACTGCTGCTGCAGCTTTGATACGCTTTGCATCGACCGTCCGATTGCAATCCAGGGTCCGTCTTCATGAAGACGGCGCACCCGGTAGCTGATCGGCAGACTGCCTTCGCGTGTGGGGTGATTGAGTTGACGCCAGATCATCAGCGCTTCGTTTTGCGAGGCTGAGGGTTTTGCCTCGCTCAGACGCCCCTCACGCTGCTCGCTGGCTCGCTCAGCTGCTCGGCTTTTGGAGCGTGCTGAGCTTTGCATCGGCTCAAGCTGCATCGCGGCATCAAGCAGGGCCAGTAATTTACCGCGACTCTCCTGCGTGACAAGATCAGCCCACAATTTGCCCTTCCAGCGTCTTAGCTCGCCCGGATCAACCGTCTCAGCCTGGCCTGCCGCATCAATCACGCGTGCCTGGCCGTCCAGGACAAGGACCACATCGGCCGACCATTCGAGCAAGCCAGCAACCGCCTCGGCCTTGAGATCACCTAAGTCCGCGCTTGGGGACTCCAATCGTTTCATGGAACTCGATCCGCCTTGTCGTGATGCGATTCGCCCGCTCTGGACTGCGAGGCCCAGACCGCGGCGCGCCTATTGTTATCCGCCCTGTTTGCTTCGATGCGATGCTCTTTTCGATCTGGTTCCTTCGTACCCGAGCCTTGCGCCAAGCCGCCTGATGCCCTTATTCCATTGGCAACTGACCCATTCCGTCTTAGACAAGTTGACAGCTGATCTTACAAAAAAAATTTCTGCTTTCCTACTGCTTTAAACAACTTTAGTCAGTTATTTTGTCAATTGTTTTGGACAGCTTCAAGAATCCCCCTCTTTCGCTAAATGCTGCCCACACATGTCCATCGAGATAAACGTCCAAACAAATTGACAGTTCTCCTGCATCGGACTACATTGATCCTCAATCAAGACTTGGCAAGACTTTCTTAGCCGGCGAGCAAGGGCAAGCAATCATCATGAGCACGATGCAGGGTATGGCAGAAGCATCCGAAGCAAGGGCCTTGTACAGTCCTCAGGAGCGCCTGCGTCGTGACCAGAGTGTTTGGACCCTGGTGCAGGGGATTCTGGCGCCCTTGCAATTTCTGGTTTTTGTGGTCAGCCTCGTGCTCGTGCTGCGCTACTTTTATCGCGCCGAGGGCTTTGAAGTGGCCACCTACTCGGTGCTTGTGAAGACAGGTCTGCTCTACCTGATCATGCTCACGGGCGCGATCTGGGAGAAGGCGGTCTTTGGCCAATACCTCTTTGCGCCAGCGTTTTTCTGGGAAGACCTTGTCAGTATGCTGGTCATAGCTCTGCATAGCCTTTATCTCTGGGTTTGGTGGCAGGGGCTGTGGCCTGAGCGCATGCAACTGGGCCTGGCACTTGCCGCCTACGCAAGCTATCTGATCAATGCGCTGCAATTTCTGCTCAAGTTGCGCCAGGCCAGGCTTCAAGGTGCAGCAGCGTGAATGCACCCGATCCCGGCATCAAGATGCATTGGCTGCGCGAACGCGGCCAGCACGAGGTTTTTTGCGGGCTCACCGGCATCATGTGGCTGCACCGCAAAATGCAAGACGCCTTTTTCCTGATCGTCGGCTCGCGCACCTGTGCGCACCTGATGCAATCGGCTGCCGGGGTGATGATTTTTGCAGAACCTCGGTTTGCCACCGCAATTATTGAAGAGCGCGATTTGGCAGGGCTTGCCGATGCCAATGACGAGCTCGATCGTGTCGCCTCAGCGCTGATTGCGCGCCGGCCCGATATCAAGCTGCTCTTTCTCGTCGGTTCTTGTCCCTCCGAGGTGATCAAGCTTGATTTATCGCGGGCTGCGCAGCGCCTGGATCAGCGTTTTCAGGACCGGCTGCGGGTGCTTGCCTACTCAGGCTCTGGCATCGAAACAAGTTTTACCCAGGGTGAGGACGCTTGCCTGGCTGCTTTGGTCCCTCAGATGCCACCGCGCGAAGCCTCGGAGCCTGCCAACTTGTTGGTCGTCGGCACGCTGGCCGATGTGGTTGAAGATCAAATGCGCAGGCACTTCGCTGCACTTGGTATTGAGCATCTTGACTTTTTCCCCGGGCGGCGTGGCTTAGACCTTGCGGCGGTGGGTTCGCAGACCAAGCTGTTGCTTGCGCAGCCCTTTTTGGCCGAGAGCTTGCGTCTGCTCCAGGCGCGCGGGGCGAGTCATCTGCCTGCTGCCTTTCCGCTTGGTGCGCAGGGCTCGCTTGCCTGGTACAAAGCGGCCGCCGAAGCCTTCGGCATCGCGAAGGCAAAGCAAGAAGCGGTCTTAAAGCCGCTTGTCGAACGCGCCGAAGTGTCGCTGCAAAGGCATCATCAGACCCTGGCTGGCAAGCGTGTGTTCTTTTTTCCTGATTCCCAGCTCGAACCCGCCTTGGCGCGCTTTTTGTATCAGGAAATGGGTATGCAACTCACCGAGGTCGGCACGCCCTATTTGCACAGCGCCATCATGCAAGCGGAGCTTGAAGCGCTTCCCGCGACGGTTTGCTTGAGTGAAGGTCAGGATGTTGAGCGGCAACTCGATCGCTGTCTTGCGGCCGAGGTGGATCTTGCGGTGTGCGGCCTTGGACTGGCTAACCCACTTGAGGCCAAGGGCATCAGCACAAAGTGGTCGATCGAACTGGTTTTCACACCGATCCAAGGCTTTGAACAAGCGGCGGACCTCGCAGGCCTTTTTTCAAGACCGCTTGAGCGCCGGGAGCTTTTGTCGTGAAGCTGGCGGTCTGGACTTATGAAGGGCCGCCGCATGTGGGTGCCATGCGGGTTGCTACGGGCATGCAGTCGCTGCACTATGTGCTGCACGCCCCACAAGGCGATACCTATGCGGACTTGCTTTTCACCATGATTGAGCGCCGCAAACAACGCCCGCCTGTGACCTACACCACTTTTCAGGCGCGCGATCTGGGGTCCGATACCGCAGCCTTATTCAAGCGCGCAGCGCAAGAGGCTTACGATCGTTTTTCCCCCCAGGCCATGATTGTGGGTGCCTCCTGCACCGGTGAGCTGATTCAGGATGATCCCGCTGGACTTGCGCTTGCGCTTGATTTGCCGATTCCGGTGATTCCGCTTGAATTGCCTTCGTACCAGAAAAAAGAAAACTGGGGTGCATCTGAAACCTTTTATCAGTTGGTTCGGCATCTGGTCAGACCGCTGAAGGCCGAACACGATCGCCCGCGGCAGCATGTGCGTCCGCGCTGTAACCTGCTCGGTCCGACCGCGCTCGGTTTTCGGCATCGCGACGATGTGAAAGAAATCACCGGATTACTGCAGGCGATCGGCGTTGATGTGCACGGTGTGGCGCCGCTTAGCGCCGATCCGCAGGCGATCACAAGGCTTGCTGAGGCTGATTTCAACGTCTTGATGTACCCCGAAATCGGTTTGCAGGCAGCCCAGTGGCTGCAAAAGCATTGTCATCAAAGTTATACCAAAACAATTCCGATCGGAGTCAAACAGACGGTTGGATTTATTCACGAGGTTGCGCAGCTGGCACAGCTCAAGCTTGAGTCTTCGGAAATCGATGCTTTAGCGCAAACGGCTCGCTCGGCTTGGTATGCGCGCTCAGTCGATTCCAATTACTTGCACGGCAAGCGGGTGTTTATCTTTGGCGACGCCACCCACGCCTTGGCGGCGGCCCGCGTGGCAAGTGAGGAGATCGGACTTCAGGTGGTCGGTATCGGCACCTACAGCAGAGAGTGGGCCCGCGAAGTTCGCAGCCTTGCCGAATCGCTTTCAGCGAGCGCTTTGATCACCGACGATTATCTTGAAGTGGAGCAGGCCATCGAGTCGCTTCAGCCAGAACTTGTGCTTGGCACCCAGATGGAGCGGCATATCGCCAAGCGCCTGCGTATTCCCTGCGCGGTGATTTCCGCGCCGGTTCATGTTCAGGACTATCCCGCCCGCTACTCACCGCAAATGGGTTTTGAGGGTAGCAATGTGTT
Source organism: Burkholderiales bacterium UBA2459 (assembly GCA_002342365.1). GTDB lineage: Bacteria > Pseudomonadota > Gammaproteobacteria > Burkholderiales > Burkholderiaceae_E > UBA3064. Next base: position 12,830 of record DDPV01000021.1, read on the forward strand.
GTTCGATACCTGGATCCATCCCTTGATGATGGGACTTGAAGAGCATTTGCTTGGCATGTTTCGCGAAGATTTTGAATTTCATGACGATCAGGCGCCCTCGCATTTGGGTCGCCATGCTGCACAAGCCGTCCCGGTGGCGGTGGCTGCGACAGAGCAGTCGGCCAATGAACCTACCTGGGAAAGCGAAGCCGAACAAGAGCTCAAAAAAATACCGTTTTTTGTGCGTGGCAAGGCGCGCCGCAATACCGAGCAGTTTGCCCGTAATCAAGGGTTGTCGCGGATCACGATCAAGACGCTTTACGACGCCAAAGCGCATTTTGCCCGCTAGCCCGAGTCCATCAAGGTGCAAACAAACATGAAAACCCAGCCAAGCCCAGAGGCGATCCGCATATGCGTGATCACGCTCGATGCGCATCTGGCCAGTGCGATGGATGAGGCGCGCAGGCAACTGATACAAGAACTCAGCGGACTGAGGCTCACGCTGCATGCTGCAGCCGAATTTGCTGCAGACGCCGGCAAGCTCAAGCAATGCCTTGATGATATTGCGCAGGCCGACATCATCGTTGCCAATATGCTCTTTTTAGAAGAACATATTCGACTGGTGCAGCCTGCTCTGCAGGCGCGTCGCCCGCATTGTGACGCGATGCTGGTTTGCCTCTCGGCTTCCGAAGTCACCAAGCTCACCCGCGTTGGCCGCTTTGATATGCAAAAGCCAGGCTCGGCGGCGATGAATTTTCTTAAAAAACTTCGTGGCAGCGCCCGCGCAACCGAGCAGCCCAGCGAAGACAGCCTTGAGTGCGCAACGCAGCAGACGGGCTTTATGCGTCGAAGCACGCAGTCGGCAGCTCCGGTCAGCTCGGGCGAAAAGCAAATGGCGATGTTGCGTCGGCTGCCCAAGATTTTGCGGTTTATTCCCGGCACAGCGCAGGATGTGCGGGTGTACTTTCTTTGCATGCAGTACTGGCTGGCAGGCAGTCAGGGCAATTTGGGCAATATGCTTCGCTTGCTAATTGATCGTTACGCCAGCGGTCCGCGGGCCACTTTGCGCGGGCGATTGAAGATTCAAGACCCGATCGAGTACCCCGAAGTGGGTCTATATCATCCCGCGCTTGCTCAGGCCGTGACCACCGAGCTTGCTGATTTGCCCTGCGCACCGCTTGGGCCTGATGCGCCACGCGTGGGGGTGCTGGTGTTGCGCTCGTATTTGCTGGCCAACAACACGGCGCACTACGATGCAGTGATCAGGGCCCTGGAAGCGCGCGGGATGCAGGTGATTACCGCATTTGCAAGCGGACTTGATGCGCGTTCGGCGATTGAGCGTTATTTTTTCGATGAGGATGGTAAGCCCGGCATCGATCTTTTACTCTCACTCACCGGATTCTCGCTGGTCGGTGGTCCTGCCTACAACGATTCAAACGCAGCCCAGGCGATCTTGCGGCGGCTCGATGTGCCCTATCTTGCGGCCCAGGCTGTCGAGTTTCAATTATTAGATCAATGGGAGCAGTCCGAACGCGGGCTGATGCCGGTTGAAAGCACGATGATGGTCGCCATTCCCGAGCTGGACGGTGCAACCGGCTCGATGGTTTTTGGCGGAAGAGCGCCTTCGCAGCGCAACATGTCTGCGCATCCTGAAAGGGTGCAACGTCTTGCCGCTCGGGTGCAAAAACTGGTCGGGCTGCGCAGGCAGGCGCAGGCATCTCGCAAGCTGGCGATTGTGATTTTTGGCTTTCCGCCCAATGCCGGAAGCCTTGGTACTGCAGCACACCTTGATGTGTTTGCCTCCCTTTGGCATTTGCTTTGTCGTTTAAGCGCTGAGGGCTACCAGGTCGATGTGCCTGCCTCGGTGGACGATTTGCGCGAGCGCCTGCTCAAGGGTAATGCGATGCGCTACGGGAGCCCGGCTAATGTCGCAGCGCAAGTGCCCCTGGATGACTATATCGAGCGGGAAACCTGGGTTGATGCGATCGCAGCCCAATGGGGTCCGGCGCCGGGTCGGTTGCAAACCGACGGCCAGTCGATTTTTGTTTACGGGCTTGACCTTGGCCATGTTTTTATCGGAGTGCAGCCAGCCCTCGGTTATGAAGGCGACCCGATGCGCATGCTCTTTGAAAAGAGCTTCACACCCACGCATGCTTTTGCAGCGTTTTATCGCTACCTGCGCGAGCGGTTTCAAGCCGATGCGATCTTGCATTTTGGCACCCATGGTGCGCTTGAATTCATGCCCGGCAAGCAGTGCGGTATGAGTGAGGCTTGTTGGCCAGACCGCTTGATCGGCGACACCCCGCATTTTTACTTTTACGCAGCCAATAACCCCTCAGAGGGCACGATTGCCAAGCGGCGGGCGGCCGCAACGCTTGTGAGTTATCGCACACCGCCCTTGGCGCAGGCCGGTTTATACGCCGGCCTTCATGAGCTCAAGACCTTGATCGAGCGCTGGCGTGCGCTTGCGCCCGAACTTCATGAGGAGCGACAAAGCCTGCAAGAGCTTATCGTTGAGCAAGCTTGCGAACTCGAGCTTCTTGATGCGAAAGAAAAGGGCGATCGGTTGACGATTGCTGCGGTTCAAAACCGCATGCTTGAGATTGAGCAGTGCCTTATTCCCGAAGGCATGCATCAGCTTGGAAGCCTGGCATCGGGCAAGACCTTGCTCGCTTGGTCGCAGTCCATGCTGCAAGCAGCTTGCGGCAAGCCGGTGACTGAGGGGCTCGCGCAAGCCCTGGTCGATGCGTCGCTGCGATTGGCAAGGCTTGAGCCAGTCCCTCGGGCCCAAGCGGTCAAAGCGCTTTCCCCGATGGCAAGCGCAGCAGGCGTGGGTGCCGACTGCCTTGAGCCTGTGCTTGTTGCACTTGCGCAGTTGCAAGAAGATCATGAAACCGAAGGTTTGCTTCGCGCACTCAGAGGCCGATTCATTGAGGCATCTGCCGGTGGCGATATTTTGCGAAATCCCGAGGTCTTGCCCGCTGGGCGCAACATCCACGGCTTTGATCCCTTCCGGATTCCGAGCCGCTTTGCAATGGCCGACGGTCGCGGGCAGGCTGAGCGGCTGATTGCCCGCCATCAAGCCGATGGTCACGGTTTTCCCGAGTCGATCGCCTTGGTTCTCTGGGGAAGTGATAATTTAAAGAGCGAGGGCGCAGCCTTGGCGCAGGCCTTGGCACTGATGGGTGCCGGACCGCGTTTTGATAGCTATGGCCGCTTAGCCGGTGCACAACTTATACCGCTTGAGGTTTTAAAGCGCCCGCGCATTGATGTGACCATGAGCTTATCGGGCATTTTCCGCGACCTATTGCCCTTGCAAACCCGCATGCTTGCCGAAGCGGCTTATCTGGCAGCCAGTGCTGATGAACCCTTGTCGATGAATCTGATTCGTCGCAACACGCTGGCCCATCAGCAAGCGCAAGGCTGTGATTTCGAAACCGCCTGCCTGCGCGTTTTTTCAAACGCCGACGGTGCCTACGGCGCCAACATCAATCATCTGATTGAGAGCAGTCACTGGGAGGAAGAAGACGAGCTTGCCGGCCTTTTTTCAAGGCGTAAGAGCTTTGCCTACAACCGGCGTGGTGAAGCCTCTCAGCAAGCTGAGATGCTCAGTCGCAATCTTTCACAGGTAAGCCTCGCCTATCAGAACCTTGATGCCGCCGAAACCGGCGTGACCTCGCTCGATCAATACTTTGACAGTTTGGGGGGCATCAGCCGCGCAGTCGCCGCAGCGCAAGGTCGAGCTATTCCTGTTTACATCAGCGACCAGACCCAGGGCAGCGCCAAAGTCCGCAGCCTTCAAGAGCAGGTGGACCTGGAGGCGCGCACCCGCATGCTCAACCCCAAATGGTATGAGGCGATGCTCAAACACGGCTATGAGGGTGTTCGCCAGATCGAATCGCATCTGACCAACACCATGGGATGGTCGGCCACCACCGGGAAGGTTCCCGAGTGGGTTTATCAACAGGTCACCGAGACCTTCATCAAGGATCGCGAGATGCGAGATCGACTGGCAAATCTCAACCCCGATGCATCAGCGAAGCTTGTGCAACGGCTGCTCGAAGCGCACGAAAGGCGCTACTGGCAACCCGATCCCCAAACCCTGCAAAGCTTGCGTGAAGCCAGCGATGACATCGAAGACCGTATTGAAGGTGTTTACGAGGACTTATCCGCATGAAGCGCATCCCCATCATTGAAGAACAGATACGACCCCGCAGCGCCTCGGGTCCGGGCCGAGGGATCGGCGACGGTGAGGGCAGCTTGCAAGTGCATCTCGACCCGTCGGTACGGATCAGCAACGCCAAGGTGTTTGCAGTCTATGGCAAGGGCGGTATCGGAAAAAGCACCACCTCGTCGAATCTATCGGCAGCATTTTCCAAATTGGGCAAACGGGTGCTGCAAATCGGTTGCGACCCCAAGCATGATTCAACCTTCACGCTGACCAAGCGCTTAGTCCCCACGGTGATCGATATTTTAGAACAAGTTGATTTTCATACCGAAGAGCTTCGGGTTGAAGATTTTGTTTATGAAGGCTATAACGGCGTTATGTGTGTTGAAGCTGGCGGCCCGCCGGCAGGAACCGGATGTGGCGGCTATGTGGTCGGTCAAACCGTGAAGCTGTTAAAAGAGCACCATTTGCTTGATGAAAGCGACGTGGTGATTTTTGATGTGCTTGGCGATGTGGTCTGCGGTGGGTTTGCAGCACCGCTGCAACACGCTGACCGGGCACTGATTGTGACGGCCAACGATTTTGATTCAATTTTTGCGATGAATCGCATCATCGCCGCGATCCAGGCCAAGTCAAAGAATTACAAAGTCCGGGTTGGTGGCGTGATCGCCAATCGCAGCGCCCAGACCGATCAAGTCGATCGCTTCAACGCGCGTACCGGTTTGAGCACCCTCGCGCACTTTCCCGACCTTGATGCGATCCGAAGAAGCCGGCTAAAAAAAGCAACGCTCTTTGAAATGGAATCATCGCCCGAACTTGATGCGGTTCAGCAAGCTTATCTCGAACTTGCGGCGAAGCTGTGGGCAGGTACCGAGGGACTTGCGCCTGAGTCCTTGAAGGATCGGGAGATCTTCGATCTGCTGGGCTTTGATTGATGGATCCGGCTTCGTATCAGCAGCGGCGCAACCAGGTCGAGCAATACTTCGACCGGACCGCCTTTGCGGCTTGGGCAAGGCTGACCTCCGATGCGCCGGTGAGCCGCATCCGCGCCAGCGTTCGCGCCGGGCGAGACCGGATGCGAAGCAACATGCTCGCTGCGCTTGGCGATGATCTTCAGGGGCGCCGTATTCTGGATGCCGGATGCGGCACAGGCGCTATGGCGCTTGAACTTGCTCAACGCGGCGCCGATGTGCTGGCAGTGGATTTATCCAGTCAACTGATTGCGCTTGCCAAAGAGCGCGCGGCCCAAGAGCGCATGAACAAGGAGCAAAAGGCCAAAGAGCACAGGACCCAAGAGGTCAGAACCGGGAGCATCCTGTGGGTGGCCGGCGACATGCTCGATGCTTCGTTCGGACACTTCGATCATGTGGTGGCGATGGACTCTTTGATTCACTACGATGCCGACGATATGGCCAATGCGGTTCAGCGGCTCAGCGATCGAACAAGGCTTAGCCTGCACCTCAGCTTTGCGCCGCGCACCCCGATGCTTGCCTTGATGCACGCCGTTGGCCGTTGTTTACCGCGGGCCGACCGCGCGCCCTCCATTGTGCCCCTGGCCGCTGAGCACATCATCAGCAAACTCGCAAGCCTTGATCCATCAAGGCCAAATATGATCGCCTTGGGTGAGCGTGTCAGCAGCGGCTTTTATATTTCCCAGCTCCTGCATGTGTTGCAAGCTCAGCAGCTGCAGGCAGAGCAGGCTTGCGATCAGGCGCAGGCACTCAGGCTGTCATGAAAAGCTTCGCTGCACTTAACCGTCGCCTGGCGCTTCAAATGCGCCACATCAGCCCGCGCCTGCTGCCTTTTGCCGATGCTGCCAGTGCCCAACTGCCCTTGGGGCAGCTTCTGAGGCTGTCGCTTTTTCAGTGCTCAGTCGGCATGTGCCTGGTGCTGCTGACCGGAACGCTCAACCGGGTGATGATTGTTGAGATGGGGGTTTCGGCCTGGCTTGTGTCTTTGATGGTCTCGCTGCCGATTCTTTTTGCGCCCTTGCGCGCCTTCATCGGCTTTCGATCCGACACCCATCGATCGGCGATCGGCTGGCGAAGGGTTCCCTATCTCTGGTTCGGCACGCTGATGCAGGTGGGTGGACTCGAGTTCATGCCCTTTGCGCTGATCGTGCTCTCAGGCGATAGCCAAGGGCCCGCTTTCATCGGACCTGCTGCTGCTGCGCTTGCTTTTCTGATGGTTGGCGCCGGCCTGCACACCACGCAAACGGCGGGGCTTGCACTGGCAGCCGACCTGTCGCCCGAAGACAAGCAGCCGCGGGTTGTTGCCTTGCTCTATGTGATGCTGCTTGCGGGGATGATGATCAGCGCTTTGGTCTTTGCCCTGGTGCTTGCCGATTTTTCGCAGCTGCAGCTCATCCGGGTGGTGCAAGCTGCGGCGGTAGCGACCATGATCCTTAATTGTGTATCGCTCTGGAAGCAAGAGCGAAGAAATCCATCGCATCGTCAGGATCGGGTGCCGGCGCGAGCCTTTTTAGAGGCTTGGCGCGATTTTGTTGACAAGCCTGGCGCCAAGCGCTTTTTGTGGGCGACCGGCCTGGGCACTGCTGCATTCAACATGCAAGACATCTTGCTTGAGCCTTATGGCGCTGAGGTTTTGCTTTTGCCGGTGTCGCAGACCACGGCGCTGAGCGCCTTCAGTGCAAGCGGCATGCTGATTGCTTTTGCCTTGGCCGCGCGCGCCTTAAGCCGGGGCTATGCGGCGCTCAAACTGGCTGCGGCGGGCGCGCTTGTTGGGGTGTTTGCCTTTGCTGCCGTGATCTTTTCAGGTCCGCTGCAATCGCCCGACCTCTTTCGTGTCGGCGCATCGCTGATTGGTTTTGGCGGCGGACTTTTCGCCGTGGGTACCTTGATTACGGCGATGAACCTGGAGCAAGGCATCTACAAAGGACTTGCGCTCGGTGCCTGGGGCGCGGTTCAGGCAAGCGCTGCTGGTGTTGCGATTGGCGCAGGCGGCGTGCTGCGCGATTTGTTCAAGATTCCGATGCTGTCTGGCGCCTGGGGTGAGGCTTTGCAAAATGCGGTCATGCCTTACAGCGCGGTCTATCACTTGGAGATCGCGCTGCTTTTCCTCACCCTGGTACTGATCGGACCGCTCACCCGCTCGCTGCAGTCTCGGGGTCCTGCGCAGCCTGCGCAAGTCTTTGGGGTTGTGCAGCTTCCCGGTTGACGATGCTGTATCGAGAGCTTGTTTGTTCTTGATTTCGATTTTGTTCTTGATTTTGGTTTTGTTGTTGACTTTGATCTTTGTTGTTGAATTTGATTTTTGTCGTTGACTTTGACCTTCGTGGAGGTGAACCATGTTGTTCCATTCCGGTGATGTAGGGGCAATCACGGGCTACATTGATGTTGCTCAGGTTGTGTTGTATTTGTTTTGGATCTTCTTTTTCGGTTTGGTCGTTTATTTGCAACGCGAGGGGAAACGCGAGGGTTACCCCTTGCTGTCTGACAACCCCGATATCCCGTCACATGTCCGGTATGAAGGCGCCTTCGGTATGCCCGAGCCCAAGACATTCAGGACGGCCCACGGTGAGATCTTCACAGCGCCAAACGGCATCGAGGATACGCGCCCGATCGCAGGCAAGTACAGCGGCGGTGTGATCGGTGCCGCGCTTGAACCGATCGGAGATCCCATGAAGCTTGCCATCGGGCCAGGGTCTTATGCCGAACGACTCGACCGGCCGGACCTCACCTTTGACGGCCATCCCAAGATTGTGCCTATGCGCGTGGCCAAGGACTACTGGATTGAACCGAACGACCCGGATCCGCGCGGCAAACCTGTATTGGGTGGCGATCGTGATGTGGCGGGAATCGTAAGCGACGTCTGGGTTGATCTGGCTGAATCGGTGATCCGCTACTTTGAAGTCAAGCTGCCCTCGGGCCGTACGGTGCTTTTGCCGCACAACTTTGCCCGGGTTGGCGATGAGGCCTTGATGGTGCGTTCGATCTTTGCTTCGCAGTTTGAGGGCGTACCTGGCACAAAACACCCGGATCAGGTCACCTTCCTGGAAGAAGAACGTATCATGGCTTATTACGGTGCAGGCACGCTTTATGCGGACCCGGACCGCGCAGAGCCGATCATCTAAGTGGATGCTTGAAGTCCCAAGACAGTCCCAAGAAAGGCCAAGCGATGAGTCACGATGATTTTGAGCCGATTCCGGGCCTGCCGGAGAAACTGCCCCCTGGCGAGCGGGTACTCTGGCAGGGAGCGCCACAGTGGCAAAGGCTTGCGATTGAGGCCTTTCATGTGCGCAAGATTGCGGCCTACTTTCTCCTGCTTGCGTGCTGGCAGGTCAGCAGCACGGTTCACGACGGTGGCAGTTGGGCCGAGGCGATCAAGGCGGCAAGCTGGATGATCATCTTAATGCTGAGTGCGCTTTTTTTGCTGCTTGCGCTGGCGCGGTTTTCAGCGCAGACCACGCTCTACACCATCACCAATGCTCGGATCGTGATGCGTTTTGGAATGGCTCTGCCGCTTGTGGTGAATATTCCCTTTCGCATTATCGAGTCTGCGGATTGGCGGATGCTTGCGAGGCAAAGTGCTGAGATTTGTCTCAGTCTTGATCACAGCGACGGCGGAAGGCTTTCGTGGGCGCATTTGTGGCCGCATGCCAAAGCCTGGCATTTGAAGCATCCCAAGCCTATGCTTCGAGCGCTGGCCGATGGTGAGCAGGTGGCAGCTTTGCTTGCGCAGGCGCTGTCCAATCATGCACTTAGCCAGGAGGTCAGCAGCAATCCGGCAAGGCCTTTGCGTGTGCGCGTCAACGAGGCTCAGCTTCAAACCGGAGCCGCTTAAGCGTATGTCAAGTATTCATGTAAGGCCAGCCCCGCTGATTGGCATGGCCGCGCTTGCCCTCAGTTCACTGCTGCTTGCGGGCTGGTACCGGCTGACGATGCCAGTGTCAACACCTCATGCGGCGCTTGCGGTCAGCCAACCAAGCGCCAAAGCGGTCGATTTATGGTTTGTTGACCAGCCCGATGGGAGCGTGCTCGTGCAGCGCAGCAGCGATGCAGCGGTGATCGCGCAAATCCCGATGGGCGAGGGCGGCTTTGTTCGCGCAACGCTTCGCAGTTTGATTCGTGAATATGGTCAAGGCCCTTCGATCAGGCCGCCCGAAGGTTTTGGCACCCTGCCTGCAAGGCACGCTTTTCGGCTTGCTTTGACCGAGCAAGGTCAGCTTTTGTTGTGGGATCCCTTAAGTGGCCGGATGCTTGATCTGAAGGCTTACGGACCGAGCAACCGCCAGGTCTTTTTCGATTTACTGATCGCTTCGGAGTCAACACCATGAGCACCCTGATCGACGACATCAAAACCTCTGAAGAAGCGCTTGACAAGGCCCGTACGGAAAGCCTGATCAGTCCGCGTTTTTACTCCACGGATTATGAGGCGATGGATCGCATCGATGTCACACCGGTGCGTGCCGAATGGGATGCCATGATGCAAGAGTTTCGCGATGATCCCAATGGTCGGCATTTTCAGCGCGATGAGGATTTCCGCTCACGAATTTCTGATCTTGATCCTGCCCTACGCGCTGAGTTTTATGATTTTCTGATCAGTTCAGCCACTTCTGAGTTTTCAGGCTGTGTGCTTTACACCGAAATCAAACGCAGGGTGAACAACCCGGATATCAAGGAGTTGATGGCCTGTATGGCTCGCGATGAGTCGCGTCATGCAGGCTTTATCAACGCCTCCTTGAAAGACTTTGGCGTAAACCTTGATCTCGGTGATTTGAAACGGACTAAGAAATATACCTATTTCAAGCCCAAATACATTTTTTATGCCACCTATCTGTCTGAGAAGATCGGCTATGCGCGCTACATCACGATTTACCGTCAACTGCAGCGCCGTCCAGAATTACAGTTTCATCCGATCTACAGTTGGTTTGAACAATGGTGTAACGACGAGTTCCGTCACGGTGAGGCCTTCGCTCTGATTCTCAGAGCCAATCCGCATTTGCTTCAAGGGCATAACCAACTGTGGATCAAGTTTTTCCTGCTCGCTGTCTACGCCACGATGTATGTGCGCGATCACACCCGACCGGTGTTGCACAAGGCGCTGGGCTTTGATCCGACCGAATACGACTATGAAGTTTTTCGGATCACCTCGGAGATCACGCGCCAGACATTTCCGCTCACGCTCGATATCGACCATCCGCGGTTTCGCGCTGGCATGGAACGATTGCGCGAACTGGGTATGGCCAATGAACTGGCCAGCAAGCGCCCGGGCATGGTCTCAGCGCTCAAGCGCTTATGGATCGGGGCCAAGGCCAGCGTGGTGTTTGCCTCGCTTTACCTGATACCTGCCAAAGCCAACAGCTTGCCCGAGCGCGTTCGCCTTGCGCCGGTCTGGTAGACCGCTGACCAAGGAGCATGGCCTTGCTCATGAGCTTTTTCCTTGCGGCCTGCTTTGCTTTTGTGCTGTGGTGGTTGGGGACCGGGCTGGTGCTGTGGCTCGACGGTTTGCCCAGAAAGACCTTTGTCTGGAGCATGCTTGCAGCGAGCCTGGTGAGCCTTGGGGGCTTCTACGCCATTTGGTGGGCGAAAGATCCGTCAAGTCCGGTCGCCATCTACCTCGGCTTTGCCGGCGGGCTATCGATTTGGGCCTGGCAGGAGTTGAGCTACTACCTGGGCTACATCACCGGACCGCGGAAATTTGCTTGTGATCCCGGATGCCGCGGCTGGGCGCACTTTGGCCACGCGCTTCAGACCAGCCTTTATCACGAGTTATCGATTGTGATCGGTGCGCTGATCGTTTGGGGACTTTCGCGCGGCGCCGAAGTGCCGGTGGCGTTTTGGACTTATCTGGTTTTATGGGCCATGCACGAGAGTGCTCGAATCAATGTGTTTCTGGGCGTTCGAAATGTGAACGCTGAATGGTTGCCCGAGCACCTGGGTTATTTGCGCAGCTTTTTACGCGAAGCGCCGATGAATCGCTGGTTTCCATGGTCGGTGGCGATCGCAACATCGGCAGCTGCCTGGTTTTTCTATCAGGCCTGGCATGCAGAGCCGCCGGTTAAGGCGCACGCTTATTGCCTGCTCGGTGCGCTTGCCACGCTGGCCTTGGTTGAACACGTATTTTTGATGTTGCCGGTGCCGCTCTCAGCGCCCTGGGCCTGGGCCCTGGGTAAAAGGCGACGTCAAGCTGCTTAGGCCCCTCCTGAAGCCTCCGGGGTCGGCTTTCGCAAGCTGAGCTGGGCGCTCTACAATAGGGTCATGGATTCACAAGCAAGGCATGTCAATCAGGGCGATGCTGATGCACTTTCAGCGCTGCGTTCGGCCGCCGAAATCGTCTACCAAAGTATGTCGCCGACCTTATTCAGGGCCTGGCCGCTGCTTGAGGAGGCAACAGGCGCATGTTGTTGGGTCAAGCACGAAAACCACAGCCCGGTTGGTGCTTTCAAAATTCGCGGCGGCCTTGTCTATCTCGCACGCCTTGTCCAACGCGAGCCCGGTATCCGAGGCTTGATTTCGGCGACCCGAGGCAATCATGGTCAAAGTCTGGCTTTCGCCGCAGCCCGCTACGGTCTGCGATCGGTGATCGTGGTGCCCTACGGTAATGCGGTGGAAAAAAATGCTGCGATGCGGTCTCTGGGTGCACAGTTGATCGAATTCGGCAAAGATTTTGATGAAGCGCGCGAGCATGCGGCGCAGCTCGCATCCCGCGAAGGACTGCATTTTGTGGCCTCTTTTCATCCCGATCTTGTCGATGGTGTGGCGAGCTACGCCTTGGAGATGTTTGACGC
>DDPV01000021.1:24748-36036 GCA_002342365.1 Burkholderiales bacterium UBA2459
AAAATTTATGCGGTTGTTTCAACCGGTGCTAACGCCTACGCCCAGTCTTTTCGGGCCGGCCGGGTGATCCAAACCGATGAAGCCTCCACCATGGCCGATGGGATCGCGACCCGCGTGCCCCAGGCTGAAGCGCTTGACATGATGCTGACATCTGTCGCCGATATTGTGGAAGTCAGCGATGTTGAGATTGAACAAGCCATTGTGCTGTATTTGCGTGCCACCCATAATCTTTCCGAGGGTGCAGGTGCTGCACCGCTTGCCGCACTGCTTCAGCGCGCTGTTCATTTCAAAGGCCAGCAGGTCGGTTTGGTTTTATGCGGTGGCAATCTTGATACCGCCGTACTCGGCCGTGTACTCGCCAAGGCCATAAGGCACTGAGTTCATGCCGTCCTCACAGCAGCCCCACTATCGAAGCCGAATCGATCTTGACGAGGTCAAGGGCTTTATTGAAGCGCAGTCGCCTGAAACCAAAATTTATATAGGTGCCGACTCGCATCGGCTTGTGATCGGCAACATCTGGTTTGCCGACTACACGCTTGCCATCGTGGTGCATATCAATGGCAAGAACGGTTGCAAGCTATTCGGTGAGGTGGTCCGTGAGCGCGATTACGATCAGAAAAAGGACAAGCCGCAGTTTCGCCTGATGAATGAGGTCTACAAGGTTGCTGATTTGTATTTGAAGCTTGCCGATGTGCTGTCTGATCGCCATGTTGAGGTGCATCTCGATATCAACCCGGATGAAATGCATGGCTCGCATTGTGTGATGCAACAGGCCATCGGATACATCCGTGGCACCTGCAATGTGATTCCGATGGTCAAGCCCAACGCTTTCGCGGCAAGTTATGCCGCCGATCGACTCAAGGAGATCCGCTCGGGATCCTTGGGCTAGCGGTTTTCTGAGGGAAAGCACGGTGATCAAGGCGATCGACCATCTTGTTCTGACCACCCATGACGAGACCGCGTGTATTGCATTTTATACCGATTTACTCGGCATGCGGCTGGATGTCTTTACCGCTGCTGACGGGCAAAGCCGCAAGGCCTTCGTATTTGGTTCGCAAAAAATCAACCTGCACCGCAAAGGCGCGGAATTTGAGCCCAAAGCGCATTTGCCGGTTCCTGGCGCTGTCGACCTATGTTTGATTGCGGCAATTCCGCTTGAGGCTGTCATCGCTCGCTTGAAGGCCTATCCCTGGCCGATTCTTGAAGGACCGGTACAAAGAACCGGTGCACTTGGACCGATCCATTCGGTGTATTTGCGAGACCCCGATTTGAATTTGATCGAGATCTCGCAATACGACTGATGCTCAGGCCGTCGATGTCGACAGTAACGGAGGCCGCCTATGTCGACTGAAGCGCAGACTGTTGATGTCAAGTGAAGCGCAGGTACCGTTGCCGCTGCGCTAGCGCATCGACTCAAGCGCTGCGACCCGCTCTGCAATCGGCGGATGCGAGGAAAACAAGGCGAGCCATGACCCACCCGATGCGATACCTGCGCTAGCCAAACCCCCTTGCAAGGCATGCACCTCGATGCCACCGAGGCGGCGCAGTGCGCTGGCCATTGGCACACTCGAGCCCATCAAGCGCGCAGCGTCTGCGTCGGCCCTGAACTCGCGCTGTCTTGAGAAGTAAGCCACCACGAGGCTTGCAAGGATGCCAAAGAGGATCTCGCAAATGATCGATGTGATCATGTAGGCAATACCAGGACCTTGCTGCTCTTGGTCGCCCCGGCGCAAGAACTGATCGACCGCGTAGCCAATGATGCGCGAGATGAAGATCACAAAGGTGTTCACCACGCCCTGAATCAGGGTGAGGGTCACCATATCGCCGTTGGCCACATGGGCCACTTCGTGCGCGATGACCGCCTCAGCTTCGCGTCGATCCATCATCTGGAGCAAACCGGTTGAAACCGCAACCAGCGCGTTTGATTTGCTCGGGCCGGTAGCAAAGGCGTTGGGTTCGCCGTCGTAAATCGCAACCTCGGGCATCGGGATATTGGCCTGATGGGCAAAGCGCGCCACCGTATTGATCAGCCAGTGTTCAAGCTCGTTTTGCGGTCGTTCGATCACCCGCGCGCCGGTACTCCACTTCGCCATCGGTTTGGACAACCACAAGGAAATGAATGCGCCGCCAAAACCCATCAGCGCGGCAAAAGCGAGCAGCGTTCCCAGTTGCAGGCCGTTGGCTGTGAGGAAGCGATTCACGCCCAGCACGCTGGCTGCAACGCTCAAGACCAGCACCACAGCCAAATTGGTGGCAATGAACAAGACGATGCGTTTCATGGTTTTCCTCTCTCAATCGATGACTGTCGGTATGACGGCTTGGAGGGAGGTGAGGATAGCGAGCGGCAATTTCAAGCCCGGCTTAACCCTCGATCGGTCAAGGGAATGAAAACGCCGCTTAGCCCGCTTGGCGAAGGCCTCGGCTGCCCGCCTCAACAGCGCCGCGGTGATCGTCTGCTATTGATTCCCGATAAGGACTGACCGGCAGACCTTCGTAGCGCGCTTTGATTTGCAAGGCGAGATAAATCGAAAAATGCCGCGACTGCATCAAATTGCCGCCATGAAACCACAAAGCCTCCTGGGCTGTTGGTTTCCACATGTTGCGCAGTTCGCCCTCCCAGGGTCCCGGATCGTAAGGGCTGTCTGAGCCCAAGCCCCAGCAAGGTCCGATTTTTCGCGCCACATCGCGCGAAATCAGGCTTTCAGCCCAGCCTTGCATTGGGCCATAGCCGGTTGCGCACACAATCAAATCGGCAGGCAAATGTTCCCCGGTGGAAAGCACAGCCGCCTGCTCCTCGAGTTCGATGATCTCAGCAGGGCTGCGCAAACCGATTTTGCCCTCGATGATCAGCTGCGATGCGCCCACTTCGATGTAATAGCCCGAGCCCCGGCGTGAGTAGGCCGTGTGAATCCCGCTATCGTCTTCGCCCATGTGCACCATAAAGCCTGCGCGCCTGAGTCCTTCGTAAAGATCAGCATCCTCGCGAAGAATCGTCTTGACTATCTTTTGAGCGATCGCCGGAATCAGGCGATGCGGCCAGGAGGCGGTCATCAGGTCGGCCTTTTCCGTGCTGATCCCGGCTGCAAGCGCCTCTTCCGAATACAAACGTCCCCAGGCATGCTTTTGCAAGCTTTCCGAACGAATCACGATCGTGGGCGAGCGCTGCAACATGGTGACTTCAGCACCCTGTTCCCATAAATCGGCCGCAATGTCGTGCGCTGAGTTGTTGGAACCGAGCACCACACAGCGCTTGTCACGCCAGCGCTTCTCGCCCTGGTAGCGACTTGAATGCATCAAGGCGCCGGTAAAGCGTTCTTGTCCTTTGAACTGTGGCATGCGGGGCTGCCCCGACATGCCGGTCGCAATCACCAGGTGCTTGGGCCTGAGGATTTTGGGTCGTCCTTCATGCAACACCTGCACCTCCCAGGTTTTGCTTTGCTCATCAAACTTGGCTTTGCGACATAAAGTATTGGTCCAGTAGTCAAGTTCCATGATCCGGGCGTAGCTCTCAAGCCAGTCACCCATTTTGTCCTTGGGCGTGAACACCGGCCAGTGATCAGGAAAGGGCAGGTAGGGCAAGTGGTCATACCACACCGGATCGTGTAAACATAAAGAACGATATCGTTTTCGCCAAGAGTCACCCGGGCGCTCGTGCTTATCGATGATCAGGTTGGGTACGCCCAAGCGACGCAATCGTGCACCCAGCCCCATACCACCTTGGCCTCCGCCCACGATCAGGCAATAGGGCTGGTCTTCATGTCCAATGCGCGCAGCAGCTTCTTCGCGCTGCTCAAGCCAGCTTTGTCGGTCCTTGATCACGCCATGCGTGGTACCGCGCTCGCGAGTGCCAAGCCTGCCGGTTTTCTCTTCAAAACCATGCAGGCTTTGCAAAGTGGTGAACAAGGTCCAGCACAGGCCTTGTTTGAGGCGCAAATGGCCAAGGCCTCTGCCGATTGCGGTTGAGAAGCTGAACCAGCACTCGTCAAATCCTTCCGGATTGTGTTTGACTTCGCTAAGCTGAATATCACCGATCGCACAGCGCTGCGCCCTCGCATCCACCATGGCAGCAATAGCTGCTTTGCCCTCCAACGTTTGAAGGGTCCAGGTGTAGGCCAGAAAGTCGCGCCAGAAGCACTGCTCATGAAAGGCCAGTTCGGCCCATTGGGCGCTTGCATAGGGCAGCAATTCCAGCCACAGCCGGCAGGACTCCTCCGCTTGCGCAAGCGGGCTTTGGTTGACCGGGGCCTTTTTTGCTTTGCCCGCTCGTGCCTGATCGGGATAGCCTGCTTGCGAAGCCGCATTCATCGTTGAGCCTGCCTGTGGGGCTTTTTCAACGCGGGCGCGCTAAATCCGGCGCACCGGCGTAAATGCGGTTGTAGGTGGGTGCAATCACCACTTCGTTAAGGCATACATGAGCCGGTGCTGTGACCACATAGCGGATCGCATCGCCCACGTCCTCAGGCCTTAGCATACGGTCCATATCCGCCTGCGAAGGTGGCTTGGGGCGGGTGCGCAAAATCGGCGTTGCCACTTCGCCCGGGCAGACAAGGCATGCGCGGATGCCATGCACGCCTTCCTGGTCATTGATCGATTCGACCAAGGGGGCCAGAGCCTGCTTGCTTGCGCCATAGGCTGCGCCGGTAAAGCTTGTATAACGCCATCCGGCCCAGGAAGAGACCACTACGATGCTGCCAGCAGCTTGTTTACGCATGCCTGGCAAGACGGCGCTCACGCAAAAAGCAACGCCGTTGAGATTGATCTGGGTGACTTTGGAAAACGACGCGGCGTCAAGCTGCGCCCAATAGCGATTCGGAATATTGGTGCCTGCCGAACAAACGAGCGCTGCCGGGCTGCCATGTTCCTCGGAAATCGTCTGGTAAACATATTCAACCGATAAAGGATCTGCAACATCGAGCGGCAAGGCATAAGCCTCGATGCCGCTTGCATGCAAGCGCTTGATGGCCTCGTGAAGCTCAGCCTCGCGTCTGCCGCTGATCACCACACGGAATCCTGCGTTGCCGAGTGCGCTTGCGCTGGCCAGGCCAATGCCAGTGGCCCCGCCTGTGATCCAGGCAAGGGGTTTTGCCTGATCTGAATGATTAGATATCGTTTGCATAGCGTTTTAACATAGCCTCCCGGGTTTCAACTGTGCCTTCCATCCCGGTCTGATCACGGAGCATTTCGCCCATGCTCGGAAAACTTGTCCGTTCAATGTGATGGTCGGAATTCCATAAATGAGATCGCATCAAAGCCTTGGCGCAATGCAGGTATGCCTCCTGAACCTGCACCACGATCAGACTGCGCGGGGGGTGCCTCAAGCCTGCAAAAGCGGCAAGAAGGCTCGGATCAACGCTCACACGGGCTTTGCCATTGACCCTGAGGGTTTCGTCCACACCAGGAATCATGAATAACAAGCCAAGCTGGCCGGTTTGAATGATGTTGCTTAAGCTGTCCAAGCGCTGATTGCCCGGCGCATCGGGGATCAGGATTTGGTGGGAATCCTGGCAGCGCACAAAGCCTGGGTCGCCGCCGCGAGGGCTTGCATCAACCCGCCCGTTGCTGCCGTAACTTGCAAGCACCAGAAATGGCGAGCGTTCGATAAAGTGCCTGCAATGTGCATCAAGCCTGTCAAGCTGCTTGCGAAGCGCGCGTTCGGAGGGCCAAGGGTAGTGATGACGTAGATCGGCCTGGTCGCTTAAAGCGGGTGCAAGGGCCAAAGCCGGGAGGTTCTTGTCATCTGACATGGGCCACCGCCTTAAGATCGAAGGGGCTTGTCCGCGCGAACAACACCGCAAGCAGGGCTAAGGGCCCAGGTTCTCCGGGCACGATCAAGCGTTTCATAGGCATCAGAGCATTCCACGGGTGTTGCAGCCACACAAAGGCTCTATCGTGAGGCATTGTTTGCCACAATAGCAGGGGACGCAAGCTTGGGGGGAGCCAATATCATGCGCAATGAAACAGAGCAGGAACAGGTGTTTGAAGTTGGCAATCGCTTGCGGGTGCAGATCAACGCTGGCGTTGCCGATGTGCTGATGGTTCGTGGCGAAAAAATGAATGCGCTTGATCAGGCGATGTTTGATGCCCTGATTGAGACGGGTGAACGATTATGCGAGCACCCGGGTCTGCGCGCTGTGGTGTTCTCAGGCGAAGGTAAGGCCTTTTGTGCAGGTCTTGATATGGGGCGTTTTCAAGGCATGGCTGCAAGCGAAGGTCAATCGCATGAACTTCGCCTGATGCCGCGGGTGTATGGAAACGCGAATGCTCCCCAGCATGCTGTCTTGGTCTGGCGCAAGATTCCGGTGCCGGTGATTGCCGCGGTGCACGGGGTTGCACTCGGGGGTGGTTTTCAGCTAATGCTCGGTGCCGATATGCGCTTGATTGAGCCACAAACCAAGCTTTCGGTGATGGAAATCAAGTGGGGACTGGTCCCTGACATGGGCGGAGTGGCCTTGATGCGGCGACTCATGCGCAGCGATCAGATTCGCGAATTGACCTATAGCGGCAGGGTGTTTTCAGGTCAAGAGGCGCTTCAATTAGGCCTTGCAACCAAGCTTAGCGATGAGCCACGAAGCGAGGCGCTTGCCATGGCCCACGAGATGGCGCTTCGCAGTCCGGATGCCATGCGGGCAGCCAAACGCCTTTACGCACTGGCCGACGACGAGGCGA
Organism: Burkholderiales bacterium UBA2459; assembly: GCA_002342365.1. Lineage (GTDB taxonomy): Bacteria > Pseudomonadota > Gammaproteobacteria > Burkholderiales > Burkholderiaceae_E > UBA3064. Next base: position 31,415 of record DDPV01000021.1, read on the forward strand.
GCGAAGCTGAGTTGCTCTTGGCTGAATCGCGCGAACAAGCAGGGCTTTTGGGTTCTGCGAATCAGGTGGAATCGGTGCGTGCGAACCTCGAAAAGCGCAACCCGGTGTGGCGCTGATCACCAAGGGGCACATCATGGCGATGGATCAAGACGATAGCGCCAAGCCGGCGCAGATCACGCAGCTTGTGCTCTACACCGATGCGGACGGTCGCGCCCGCTTTCGTGAGAACCCCGAAAGGCTTGAAGCGGGCAGCCCGATGGTCAAGCTTGGTGCGCTTCATTCAAGCGCAGGGTTTCAGTTTCGCGAGAGCCCTTGCGGCTATCAAAGCGCATTTCATTGCACCGAACATCCGCAATGGATTGTGGTTTTGCAAGGCTGCCTGGAAATCATCTTGCAAGACGGCACAGCGCGACAATTCACCCGCGGCGACTATTTTTTCTGTGCCGATGTATTGCCCGCGCAGGCAAGCTTTGATCCAAGCATTCACGGCCATCGATCGCGTCAAATAGGCGATGAGGTCTTGCAAACCCTTTTTGTACGCGCCTAATGCAGGATTTGTGCGCGAAAGCGCTGCGTATCGGCCTGAGGAAGGGCTCCGTCGCAGCCCCTCAAGCCAATGCCCTGTGGCCACCCCTTGGCTCGTTCCCCTAGCGTGTCATCACCATCGGTTGCACACCGATCAGGCTGGCATGCCAGTCAAACAAAAAACCAGCCCAGATGAGGCTACCCAGCACCACCGTGATCGCAGTCGCTGAAGCTTTTACAGGCGACGCGATCCGGGTGCCGGTGAGCGTTGGCACACTGTCAGCGGGCTTGCTAAACGGCATCGCCGCGGCCACAGCGTCGGGGCTGGCGACAAGCGCCTGCTCAGCGGCTGCCTTATCGCGCTGTCGGGCGGCGCGAAATGACGCAATCGCCCAGAGCAAAAAGCTTCCAAAAAGCAGCAGATCGGCTGCGTTACCGTTGGAGAGCAAGTGCGCAAAGGCCCATAACTTCACACCAAGAACCATCGGATGGCGAAGTCGCTGCTTGAACCAGTTCCCCGGAACATAGGCGGCGATCAACAAGACCATGGAAAACCAGACCAGCAGAATTGAGGCGTGACGTAAACCCGTCGGTAAATCGTAGATCGGAATCGGCTGCAAGCGGGCCTGGCCGTAGCCGTAAATCAGAAGCCCAAAGCCAAGCACCGAAAGCAGCGAGTACGCAGTCTTAAAGGGCGCTTCGCCCCAGCGATGCATCAGTCTGCTGCGCAAGCCTTCGTCGAAAATCCGAAGCGAATGCACGCCTAAAAAAATCAGTAATCCAGCAATCAGCCAAGTCATGGCGCTTTCCCTTTGCAATCGAGCTAGAAGCTTTGAGCATAAGATAAAGTCCAGGTCCTTTTGTTGATGTTGCGCAAAACCCAAACATGATTCTTCCCGATACGTTTCAAGCCGCATCAGATGAGATGCCCGCTGCGGCCGACCCTGCTAATCAGAGCCATTGTTTCTTTTTTTATCGCGGATCGCTGCTTGTGCGCCAGGATGCGATTGCAGCCAGTCAGCGCCTGGCGCACTGGCCGGTGTCGCAAGCCGACATTGAGGCCTTGATTGCTTCGCCGGTGCATCCGGAATGGGCAAGCCGGCGCTTCATCGGCTGGTGGCATGACCATCCCTGCTGGGGCTTGAATCTGAGCGAAGAGGCCTGGCAGCGCCTGCAAGCCAGACAGGCCCAAGGTGAGAGCGCGGATCTTCGCTTCGAACCCTTGCGGGCACTCTTTAATCGTCTACCCGATGAGGTGCTCGCCATCGCTGGCCGGGCTTTGCAAATGCTTGAGTTTGATCGCAGTCACCGTTATTGCGGAGCCTGCGCAAACCCCACCCGATTGCACGAAGGAGGTCGCTCCCGGCGATGTTCGGTCTGTGGCGAAACGAGTTACCCGAGGGTGGCGCCAGCCATGATGGTCTTGATCAAGCGTGAGGGCGTTTTCGGCCGCGAATTATTGCTGGCACGCTCACCGCGCTTTCCGGCGGGCATGTACAGCGCACTGGCCGGTTTTGTTGAGCCTTCGGAGTCTATTGAATCCTGTATTCATCGTGAATGCCTCGAAGAGGTCGGCCTGCGGGTTCAAAATCTTCAATACTTCGGCAGCCAGGGCTGGCCCTTTCCGCATTCGCTGATGATTGCTTATGTGGCCGATTATGAAAGCGGTGAGATTCAGTGTCAGGAAGCGGAGATTGAAGACGCCCGCTGGTTCAGGCTTGATGCACTGCCGCAATTGCCCAACCGTTTGTCGATAGCAAGACGGCTCATCGACGGGGTCATTGCCCGAGACTTTGCGGGCAGCTAGAGCCGGCATGCGACGCTCCCTGGCCTATGCGTTGATTCCGGTCACCCCGGCTTTCTGGTCTGCAAATTATTACGTTGCCGCCAAAGCGCCAGGCGAAATCGAACCCCATGCGCTGGCTTTGCTGCGCTGGACCTTTGCCCTGTCCGTCATGCTTCCCTTTGCCTGGTCGGCTTTCCGGCGACACGGCATGCCATCGCGTCGCGACTGGATCGACAGCTTCCTACTCGGTGGCCTGGGGATGTGGATTTGTGGTGCCTTCGTGTATTACGGAGGCCGAAGTACTTCGGCGCTGAATATCGGATTGATGTATGCGCTTTCGCCGGTGTTGATCGCAGTCTTTTCAGCGCTTTGGTTGAAAGAACGCTTGAATCTGCGGCAAGCACTGGGTGTTTGTCTGGCCTTCATGGGTGTCGTCTGGATCGTGACCCGAGGAGCGCCCCTTGCCATCGCCGGCATACGATGGGTTGAAGGCGACCTTTGGATCGCTGTGGCGGTGCTTTGCTGGACTGCGTATTCGCTGCTGCTCAGGCAGCGAACTTCGAGGCTTGACCCCTTTGCGCGCTTAAGTCTGATCACTGCTTGCGGTGTCCTGCTGCTCATACCCCTGACCTGGCTTGAATCGCAGCTGGTCCCGGGATGGCATATCACCGGGGAGGGCCTTTGGCTTGCCTTGATCGCTGCGCTTTTACCTGGTTTTGGCGCTTACCAGGCTTATTCCTTCATGCAGGCGCAGCTTGGCGCTGCGCGAACCGGTGTGGTTCTTTATCTCGGCCCCTTGTACGCTGGCCTGATGGGTTGGCTGCTTTTGGATCAGGCGATTGGCAGTTTTCACTTCATCGGCGCGGCCTTGATTTTGCCTGGTGTTTATCTCGTCACAATGCCCGAAGCCAAAGCCTGACGCTGAAAGCCATTCGGCCTTGCAAGGCTTGCAGCAGCGATTGCGCGATTAAACGCCTTTGGGTTTACGCAACGAAGCGAGACGATCTGCGCTTGTGATTTGCACGCGTCGGCTAATCCCCTCGCGCATGAAGGTGAGTTCGACGCGACTGCCTGCCGGGCCTTTGGCCCAAAGGCGGCGATAAAAATCGCTCAGATCGCTGATCACGGTGTTGTCAAGCGCCAGGATCCGGTCACCGCGCTGCAAGCCGGCAAGCGCAGCAGGTCCTTCCGGGCTCACGCGCTGAATTTGCAAGCCGCCCTCAGGATGAATCTGGCTGTGGATGCCGAGCCAAGCCTGCGCCGGGCCGCTGCGCCGGCCGTTGGCAAGCAAATCATCCAGGATCGGTTTCAAAAGATTGACTGGCAAGTAAAGATTACCGGGGCGCGGATTAAATCCGCCGGTTGCATCAGCAACCACCAGGGATCCAATGCCGATCAGTGCGCCCTCGTCGTCAAAAAGTCCGGCTCCGCTCCAGTTATTGACTGCGGGAACGGTCATGAGCGGCGCATCAACAAGGTATTCCCAATTGCCTGCGTAAGGCTTGCGCGAAACCACAAAGAGTTCGGTGAGCTCTTTTTCGCTTTGGCCCAAGGTCAGCAAGCGGCGCGGCAGTTTCAGGCCATCGGAGTCACCCATGCGAACCGCTTGAAGCTTCAGCGGCACCAATGTTTTGACCAGTCCAAAGCCGCTTGCAGGGTCGTAGGCGGCCACACTCGCTGGCAGGCGCCTCTTTTGGTGATCGAGCACATCGATGTCTTCGGCCTCAATCAGCAAATAACCCACCGTCAAAATCAAATCCTCGCCAATGACCACTCCGCTGCCCATGCGCTGCGGCCCGAGGCTTCGGCTGCTCGGCGACTCGGGGTCGGCACTGACCTGAAGCGCAACCACCGATTGCATGATTTGCCGAGTCTGTTCGAGACTTTGTGCCTGAACCCGGGGGAGGCAAGCGACAAGGGCAATCAGCAGCAGGATCAAGGCATGAAGCCGCCATGATGCAATCGGCGACGTGAAAGAAATGGCTTGTTTCATGGTTGCGCTCTCAACACTCAAGGCGGCTGGGCTAAATGGCGTCATCCGGGACCGGAACGGGTTTGTTCCAACAAGATAGGGTATCTCGAAGGGAAATGGAAGCTTGCCCTTTGAGCTTAGCGCGCCGGTGATGCAAGAACTTCACCGGATCGCTTCACCACAGGGACTGATCGAGATCTATGTGCCGCAGAGGTGGGGGGTGCCGGTGTTCATTTTCCAGACCCCGATGGGGGTCAATGCCATCTCTCGATGCTTTGAATATCCCGAGCATGATGTAGCACTCTGACGATGATCAAACCATCAGGAACGGTCAAGTAA
>DDPV01000020.1:0-9553 GCA_002342365.1 Burkholderiales bacterium UBA2459
CCTTGCCGCTTGACACCAAACCGTTCCATCGCGGCCGGTCAGCGAGCGGCAATCCCAACAAGTCCATGACATGGGCGCAACTGTGACTTACCAAGTCCTCGATGCTCTCGGGCCGGTGATAAAAGGCCGGCACCGGTGGAAAAACGATGCCGCCCATTTCGGTCACGGTTGCCATATTTCGCAGATGCACGAGGTGCAAGGGTGTCTCGCGGGCGAGCAAAACCAATCGACGGCGTTCTTTAAGCGTGACGTCTGCAGCACGCGTGATCAGGTTATCGGCAAAGCCGTGCGCGATCGCAGCAAGGGTTTTCATCGAGCAAGGCGCAATAACCATACCGTCGTGTGCAAACGACCCCGAGGCAATACGGGCACCGATGTTGCGAAAGGCATGTTGTTGATCGGCGAGATCGCTGATCGCCTGGCGTTTGCCTGGCAACTCCTGATCGATGGTGAGCCAACCTGAGGGCGAAACAATCAACTCGCAGTGAACTTGCTGAGCCCGCAGCATTTCAAGCATCCGCAGGCCATAAATCGAGCCGCTAGCGCCTGAAATCGCAACAACGATGCGTTTTTCCATCGACGCATTCTACTGGCTTGCCGGATTCTCACCACCTGCCAGTGTTTAACCTGCGCTTATCGGCTTTCCGCTGTAGGCGGGATTCAAGCCAGGGTTGCCTTCAGCCCTGAGGCGCTTCAACGATTTTTTGCAATTCGCCCGACTGAAACATTTCCTGCATGATGTCTGAGCCGCCGACGAACTCGCCCTTGATGTAGAGCTGGGGAATCGTAGGCCAGTTGGCGAAGTCCTTGACCGCTTGTCGAACCTCGTCGTCTTCGAGCACATTCACAGTCACGAGATTCTTCACGCCGACCGATTTCAGGATCTGAATCGCGCGACCCGAAAATCCGCACTGGGGAAACTGCGCGGTGCCTTTCATAAAGAGAACGACGGGGTTGTCGGCAACGGTTTTTGAAATAAAGTCTTTAGCGTCCATGGACTCGTCCTCGTGTCATATAAAACTGATTCTAGGCAGTTCCTGAAGACCACGTCAAACACTCGTGTTTGAGTGCCTCAAGCAAAGGCGCATGCGGTTTGCTGTGGCTCAGGCAGGTCACCCGCAAATGTCCGGCGGCGTCGCTTGCGCTAAGCATAAAAAAGAGGCCTTGCGCCTTGCCAAGTCCGCGCACCGCATCGGCTTGCTGGTAGCCGTGCTCGATCATCAAGACACCGGGGTCGGTGATCAAACCAAGCGCAGACCGTTGCGCAAAGCCCATCATGATCGTTTCGATTGCCCGAAGACCGTCGTGCTCATCGCGAAGTGCCAGACGCGGCTCAAAGCGAAGGTCGCCCTGGCCAAGATGCGGATCGTCCGGCGCGAGGTAGGGTGGATTGCTGAGCACAAGCGCGAAGGGGACCATCGGTATCGATGCCCACCAGTTGCTTTTGCAAAACTGCAGCGGGTGCCCGGGGCCGAGCAATCGGCCAGCATTGTGCTCGGCCAGTGTCAGCGCGCTTTGACTGATGTCTGCAGCGATGAGCTTGGCGTCTGGACGATGAAAAGCCAGAGCGATTGCGATGGCGCCGCTACCGGTTCCAAGATCGATCGCACTTGCCTCTTCAGGCAGGATTCGGATGGCTGCCTGCACCAGCCATTCGGTCTCAGGGCGGGGAATCAAGACCTGATCGTTGATCGCAAAGCGAAGGCCAAAAAACTCGCGTGATCCCGTGAGATAGGCCATCGGGTGGCCCGCTGACCGCTTCTGAAGCAGCGTTTCAAAGGCCCGAAGGCAGGTCTCATCGAGTATGTCCTCATCGTGCGCAATCAGGTACTCGCGCGGCTTGCCAAGCAGCGCTTCAAGCAGCATCAAGCGTTCGAGGCGGCTGACCCGCTGCTCAGTCCTCATCTGCAGCGCCTGCGCCAGGCTGCAGCTTGCGGGCAGCTTGAGCGGCGCTGCTGGGGGGGGCTCGCGCGCTTCCAAGCCTTAGGGTTCGCCGAGGCTCGCGAGTAAGTCGGCTTGATGCGCTGCAGCGAGTGCATCAAGCAACTCATCGATGTCACCATCGAGCATCGCTGCGATCCGGTAGAGCGTTAAGTTGATCCGGTGATCGGTTACACGCCCTTGCGGAAAATTGTAGGTGCGGATGCGCTCGGAGCGGTCACCCGAGCCGATCAGGCTCTTGCGATGCGCGGATTCCTTCGCCTGCGCTTCCCGATCGCGTTGATCGCGAATGCGTGCAATCAGAACCTGCATGGCCTTATCGCGATTACGGTGCTGGCTACGGTCGTCCTGGCATTCGGCAACGATGCCGCTTGGCAAATGGGTGATCCGCACCGCTGACTCGGTCTTGTTCACATGCTGGCCTCCGGCACCTGAAGCGCGAAACACGTCGATCCGCAGCTCGCCTGGGTCGATCACGATATCGCCCATGTCATCGCCCTCTGCGAGCACTGCAACTGTGCAGGCAGAGGTATGGATACGACCTTGCGATTCGGTCACCGGAATACGCTGGACCCGATGGCCGCCAGACTCAAATTTCATGCGGGAAAAAACCGATTCGCCTGCGACGCGGACCACGACCTCTTTGTAGCCGCCGAGTTCGGATTCGCTGGCCGAGAGTAATTCGCTTTTCCAGCCTCGCCGCTCGGCGTAACGCAAATACATCCGCAACAGGTCGCCGGCGAACAAGGCCGACTCGTCGCCACCGGTACCTGCCCGGATTTCCAAAAGCACATCGCGATGATCGTTGGGATCTTTCGGAAGCATCAAGGTTTCCAGCAAGGCCAATGCGTTTGTCATCCGCTGCTGCGCTTCGGCTTCCTCCTCCTTGGCCCAGGCGCCCAATTCAGGGTCTTGCGTCATCTCGCGTGCAGCGAGCAAATCCTGGTTTGCCTGCTGCCAGGCGTGGAAATGCTCCATCAGCTGGCTCAATTCGGCGTGCTCGCGATGGTATTGACGCAAGGCCTTGGGGTCTTTGAGCAATTGATCGCCCGACAGCAGCCGATTGACGTCCTCAAGTCGCTGGGCTTGCTGCTCAAGTTTTTGAGTCATCGACGGTTTCATCGTTGGGGGCAGGGCATGGCGTTGACGGTTGAGCTGTTAGGCGCAGCAGTATGCGGAAAGCCTGGTGGGGCAAAAGGCTCGGGCGGTTTGTGCCAGGCGATACAGCCAGGCAGCTTGCGAAAAGGGTCGCTAAGACTCCGCGGCTTTCAGGGTCAACCGCTTGGAGGGCCGGTGCAAGCGGTCAAGACGCTTGCCGTGCGCGCGATTGGGCAGCCAGAGAGACTCCTGCGCCTCCGAACCCAGCCCTGCAGCGTCTTGGAGCATTTGCGTCGGGCCGTGCAAGAACTTTGCCGTGAGTGCCAGCGACAGCCCCTCGATCACCTGGGCGGGATCATCGCCCTTGGCAAGCTGACGCATCGCACGCTCGAGCTCGAGTCGGCGAAGCGCCTGCGCTTTATCGTGTAATTCCTGGATCGCCGGTACCGCCCGACGCCTTGCCAACCAGTGCATAAAATGCTCGACCCGGGCTTCGATGATGGCTTCGGCCTGTGATGCGGCTTGCCGTCGATTCGCCATGCCCTGGCGGACGACGTCGCCAAGGTCATCGACGGTGTAGAGGAAAACGTCAGGCAAGCGGGAAACTTCCGGTTCGATGTCGCGTGGCACAGCGAGGTCGACCATAAACAGGGGTTTGTGGCGGCGGGCTTTCAACGCCCGCTCGACCATCCCCAAGCCGATGATAGGCAGCGAGCTGGCGGTGCAACTGACGACGATGTCAAATTCATGCAAACGGTTGGAAATCGCCGAAAGCTCCATGCTCTGGGCTGCAAAGCGTCGCCCAAGCTGTTGAGCCCGGTCAAGGCTCCGGTTTGCCACCAGCATCGCCTTCGGGCGCCGGGCAGCAAAATGCGTGGCGGCAAGCTCAATCATCTCGCCTGCCCCGACAAAAAGCACCCGCGTGTCTTCGATACGTTCGAAAATGCGCTCGGCAAGACGCACCGCTGCCGCTGCTAGCGATACCGACTGTGAGCCAATGTCCGTTTGCGTACGCACCTCTTTGGCCACCGCAAAGCTGCGCTGAAAAAGCTGGTGCAAATGCGGTCCGAGTGAACCTGCTTCATGCGCAGTCCGCACCGCATCTTTCATTTGCCCAAGAATTTGAGCCTCGCCAAGCACCATCGAATCAAGTCCGCTGGCAACCCTGAAGGCATGGCGCACGGTTTGATCACCAGGCAGGGTATAGGTGTGGCTGCGCACTTCGTTCGGCTTTAGCCCGCCATGCGCAGCAATCCACTTTTCGAGCACAGCGCCGGCCTGCTGCGGATCCGGGGTTGCGCCATAAATCTCGGTGCGGTTACAAGTCGACAAAATCGCAGATTCGCAGAGCACTTCGCCAACCCGCGCTTTGAGGTCTTGCGCGGCTTTGATCAGACTTTCCCCGGCAAAAGCCACCCGCTCACGCATCGCAAGCGGTGCGCTTTGATGGTTGAGTCCGAGGGTGAGAAGTTGCATGGTCGATCGGTTTCCTGGCGCTGCAAGGCAATGTCAAGACGGGATGAAGAGCCCCGCATCGACGGTTGCACGGCAACGAACATTAACGCAAAGGCGGACGCAAGAACAAATGATAGGCCGGATTGTCGGTTTCCTCCACATGGGGGTAGCCCAAACCTGCCAGAAAGTGTTGGAATGCGGACTCATCACCTGCCGGCACCTGGAGACCGACCAATACCCGGCCAAAGTCAGCGCCATGGTTGCGGTAGTGAAAAAGCGAAATGTTCCACTCAGGGTGCATCTGGGTGAGAAAGCGTGACAGCGCACCGGGGCGCTCTGGAAACTCGAATCGGAAAATCCGCTCGTTTTCAGCCTGCAGCGAGCTGCCACCGACCAGATGGCGAATATGCAGCTTGGCCATTTCATCATCGGTAAGGTTAATCGTCTCGAGGCCTTCGTGAGCGAAGGCGCTGGCGATGTGATTGGCTTCAGAACGTTCCTGGATTTGTATCCCCACAAAGACATGGGCAAGCGTCAAGTCGCTCATCCGGTAATTGAACTCGGTCACATTGCGCTCGCCAATAAGCGCGCAGAATCGCTTGAAGGAGCCACGCTGCTCCGGAATCGTGACCGCGAAGATGGCCTCGCGTTGCTCACCCACTTCGGCGCGTTCGGACACAAAGCGCAGGCGGTCAAAATTCATGTTAGCCCCGCAGGCAATCGCCACCAAGGTCTTGCCCTGAGCCTGTCCAGGCCGCTCGGCCCACGCCTTGACGCCGGCAATCGAAAGTGCGCCAGCAGGCTCCATAATCGATCGGGTGTCCTGAAACACATCCTTGATGGCGGCACAAACGGCATCGGTGTTCACGCAAATCACTTCGTCGACAAACTGCTTGGCCAGCGCGAAGGTCTCGACGCCGACTTGTTTGACTGCGGTGCCGTCTGAAAAAATACCCACTTCATCAAGAATCACCCTGCTTCCGCAGGCAAGCGACTGCGCCATGGCATTGGAATCGTCGGTTTGCACGCCGATGATGCGAATGTCCGGCCTGATTTGTTTGACGTAGGCCGCAATCCCGGCAATCAGACCGCCGCCTCCGATGGGAACGAAAATTGCCTCAATCGGGTCTGCGTGTTGGCGCAGAATTTCCATCCCGATCGTTCCCTGCCCTGCGATCACATCGGGATCGTCAAAGGGGTGAACAAAGCTCAGGCCCCGCTTTTGTTGCAAACTGACTGCATGACTGTAGGCATCACTGTAACTGTCCCCCGCCAAGACCACTTCAGCATGCCTTGCACGTACCGCCTCGACTTTGACGGCAGGCGTGGTGACCGGCATCACAATCACTGCAAGGCAGCCAAGCTGTTGGGCGGCAAGAGCAACCCCCTGGGCATGGTTACCGGCCGAGGCCGCAATCACGCCTTTTGCGCGTTCTTCAGCGCTCAGTTGCACCATCTTGTTGTAGGCGCCGCGCAACTTGAAGGAGAAGACGCTTTGCATGTCTTCGCGCTTGAGCAAGAGGCGCTGACCGATTCTTGCCGAAAGCGCTGGGGCGAGTTCGAGGGGCGTCTCCCGCGCGACGTCGTAAACACGCGCTGTAAGAATGCGTTTCAGATAATCGATTGGCATGGCAAGCTGACCCCGAAGCGTTCAAGCCGCCATGTTAGACCGGCTTGCTGTTGATGACTGCTGAGCTCGAAGCCTTCCTGAGCGCCGCACTGGCATGGTTTGCGCTGCCGCAAATCGGCTTATCGGCTGTTTTCATCACCGCGTTTGTGTCAGCAACCCTTTTGCCGATGGGCTCAGAGCCGGTGGTTTTTGGCTATGTGAAGCTTCACCCGGATCAGTTCTGGCTCACGATCGGGCTTGCAACCCTTGGCAACAGCTTGGGCAGCGCACTGGGCTACTGGATGGGGAGGGGTGCGAAAAGCGCAGCCGATGCGCTCGGTGTGGTCGGCCGCGATGGCGGTAAGACTTATCTGCGGTGGCTTGAGCGTATGGGCCCTAAAGCGCTTTTGCTTGCCTGGTTGCCGGTTGTGGGTGACCCCCTGTGTGCGGTGGCGGGATGGCTCCGGTTTGCGTTTTGGCCATGCCTTGTCTGGATAACCGTAGGCAAGTTTTTGCGCTACCTCACGCTGATTTGGCTCTTGCTGGAAGTGCCTGATGATTTCTGGCGGTCGCTGCTTCCGCAAAGCCTGGGGTTAACGCCTTGAGACGGCGCTTTGACGTTGTGGACAAATGCTGCGCCGCAGCTGAGCCTACGTACAATCAGATCACTTTGTCTTAGCAGATATTCATGAACGCCCCCATCGTTGACGCCCAAGTACTTGATGAACTTCGCGAACAGTCCGCGGCGCCACAACAGCGTTTGCGTGAGATTCCTTATAACTACACCTCATTTTCCGATCGCGAAATCGTGATTCGCCTGCTCGGCGACAAGGGCTGGGCGCTGATTGAGCGTCTGCGCTCGCAACGAAAAACCGGCCGTTCCGCGCGCATGCTGTATGAGGTGCTGGGCGATATTTGGGTGGTGGAAAGAAACCCTTATTTGCAAGACGATCTGATCGACAATCCGAAGCGGCAGGCCTTGTTGATTGAGGCCTTGCATCATCGGCTTGGCGACATCGAACGTCGTGGTGAGGATCGTGCGGGCTTATCCGAGGATGTTGCCGACTTGCTCACGTTGGCAAGGCTTGCGGTGGCGCGCTTTGAGCAGCAACTCTCGCAGGCTGCTTCGCTTCGAAAGCGCGCCTTGCGATTGTTCGCGAAACACACAGCGCGCGACAACATTTGCTTTGATGCAATGTCAAGGGTATCGCACGTAACCGATGCGACCGATTGGCGCGTTGAGTATCCCTTCGTGGTGCTTGCTCCCGATAACGAATCCGAAGTCGCAGCCTTGGTCAAAACCTGTATCGATCTGGATCTTACGATCATCCCGCGCGGCGGTGGCACCGGATACACAGGCGGTGCGATTCCGCTTCACCCGATGTCTGCGGTGATCAACACCGAAAAGCTGGAACAAATCGGGGCTGTCAAAAGGATACGGCTTCCCGGGCTAGACAGCGATGTGCCTGTAATTGACACCCAGGCCGGCGTGGTCACCAAGCGTGTGACAGAGGCTGCGGACCGTGCCGGTTATGTTTTTGCGGTCGATCCCACATCCTGGGAGGCCTCTTGCATCGGCGGCAACATCGCGATGAATGCAGGTGGAAAAAAGGCGGTCTTGTGGGGCACCGCAATCGATAATCTGGCCTGGTGGCGGATGGTTGATCCACAGGGCAACTGGCTTGAAGTCAGCCGCATCGGACACAATCTGGGCAAGATCCATGACGCTGCGCTTGCTGATTTCGAGCTGAAATGGTTTGCGCCCGATCAGCTTGATGCGGAAGGGCAAATGCGGGGTGAGCCGATTCGCTGTGAGCCGCTGCGAATTGCCGGCGATCGCTTTCGCAAACTCGGCCTTGGCAAAGATGTCACCGACAAGTTTTTGAGCGGGCTCCCCGGGGTCCAGAAAGAGGGTACCGACGGCTTAATCACCGCGGCGCGCTGGATTTTGCATCGCATGCCTCAGCACACGCGCACCGTCTGCCTTGAGTTTTTCGGTCAAGCTGCGCTGGCAGTTCCCTCGATCGTTGAGATCAAAGCCTATCTTGACGGACGTCCAGGCGGTGCGCTTTTAGCCGGGCTCGAACACCTCGATGAACGTTACTTGCGAGCGGTTGGCTATGCCACCAAATCACGCCGAGGCGGTTTACCCAAAATGGTGCTGATTGGCGATATCGTGGGTGAGGACGACGACGCGGTGGCGCGGGCATGCGCAGAGGTTGTCCGTTTGGCGAATGCGCGCAGCGGCGAAGGCTTTATCGCTGTCAGTGCTGAGGCACGAAAAACCTTTTGGGCTGACCGCGCCCGAACCGCTGCCATTGCGCGTCACACCAACGCCTTCAAGATTAACGAAGACGTTGTCATCCCGCTGCCGATGATGGCCCGTTATACCGATGGTATCGATCGGATCAACATCGAACTTTCAACAGCCAACAAGCTCGAGTTGGCGCAAGCTGTGCACGATTTTTTGTCGCAGGATCCGGCAAGCCTGCCGATTGCAGCAGGCGACGACCCTGAATTTGCAAAGGCTTCGCTCAGCGAGCTGATCGCACAACGCGTTGACGATGCGCAAAAGGTGCTCGAGCAGGCGACCGCGCGCTGGCGGTTTCTGATCGCCTCGATGGATCAGCCCTTGCAAGCGTTGCTTCCTGCGCTTAAAGCGCACGGGGTGGACGCCATCTTTGAGAATCAGTCAAGCAGCTTGCGTGCGCCGCTGCGCCAGGCCATCGATCAGGGTAAGGAGCCAAAGCTCTTCGATTTGCTTCAGGATCGAAGCATTCGCATCACCTGGCGTGAAGACGTCTTGAAGCCCTTGAATGACCTCTTTTCGGGCGCTTATTTTGCCCCGATCCGGACGGCGATTCATGCGCTTCACACCCGCCTTCGGCGCAGCCGAGTTTTCGTGGCGCTACATATGCATGCGGGCGATGGCAATGTGCACACCAATATTCCGGTCAACTCAGACGATTACGGCATGTTGCAGCAGGCCAACGCAGCCGTCGTTCGAATCATGGCACTTGCCCGTTCATTGGGTGGTGTGATCTCGGGCGAGCACGGCATCGGGATCACCAAGCTTGAGTTTTTGACCCAGGAAGAGCTCGAACCCTTCGCTGCTTATAAAAAGCGGATCGATCCAAACGGTCATTTCAATCGTGGCAAGCTTTTGCCAGGCGCCGATTTAAGCCGCGCCTACACCCCAAGTTTCGGCTTGATGGGTACCGAGTCACTCATCTTGCAACAATCCGATATCGGCTCGATCGCCCACTCGATCAAGGATTGTTTGCGTTGTGGCAAATGCAAGCCGGTTTGTACCACCCACGTACCGCGGGCGAATCTGCTTTACTCGCCGCGAAACAAAATCCTCGCAACCTCGCTTTTGATCGAGGCCTTTCTTTACGAAGAGCAAACCCGACGGGGTGTGTCGATTCGGCATTGGGAGGAGTTCTCTGA
>DDPV01000020.1:9605-46342 GCA_002342365.1 Burkholderiales bacterium UBA2459
AAGATGGGTAAGAAGCGCTTTAATCCTGGCAATGCGGCTGCGATGTTCTTTTTGAATGCGACCGATCCCGACACCATCAAGGCCACCCGTGTGGCCATGGTTGACGTCGGTTTTCGCGCGCAACGCCTAGCTGCCGATCTTCTCAAGCGCTTTGCAAGGCCCCAGCGCGAACGACCGCAGGCCAGCGTCGGGCGCCCACCGATGCGTGAGCAAGTGCTTCATTTTGTAAACCGTAAACTGCCGGGCAATCTTCCGAAGAAGACCGCGCGAGCCTTGCTTGATATCGAGGACTCGCGCTACGTACCGATCATTCGCAATCCGCATCAAACCCGGGTCGACAGCGAAGCGGTGTTTTATTTTCCTGGCTGCGGATCGGAGCGTTTGTTTTCCCAGGTTGGGCTGGCCACACAGGCCTTGCTGTGGGAAGTCGGGGTGCAAACCGTTTTGCCGCCGGGGTATTTATGTTGCGGCTACCCGCAAAAGGGTTCGGGACAGTTCGATAAAGCCGAGAAAATCACCACGGATAACCGCGTTTTATTTCATCGGGTTGCCAATACCTTGAATTACCTCGATATCCGAACCGTGGTGGTCAGTTGCGGAACCTGTTTTGATCAACTGCAGTCTTATGCATTTCATGACATTTTTCCCGGCTGCAGGATTATCGATATCCACGAATTTCTGATGGAAAAGGGATTGAAGCTTGAGACAGCCACTGGTGTGCGCTACAGCTACCACGACCCCTGTCACAGTCCGATGAAACAGTATCAACCCTTGAAGGTGGTGAACCAGTTGATGAACGAATCGCTCAACGGAAGCATTGAGCGCAATGAGCGTTGTTGCGGCGAGTCGGGCACTTTTGCGGTCACGCGTCCCGAAATCGCCACGCAGGTTCGCTTTCGCAAGGAGCAAGAAATGCTGAAAGCCGCAGAAGCTTTGCGCGCTGCGCCCGAGTCGGGCCAAAGCAAGCCCGCAGAAGCGCTCAAGGTGTTGACCTCGTGTCCGTCGTGTTTACAAGGCTTGCAGCGTTTTAAAGATGTTAGCGGTATGGAAGCTGACTATATTGTGGTCGAGATGGCCCGGCACCTGCTCGGACCGCAGTGGCTGCCTGAGTACGTCGCCAAGGCAAACCAGGGTGGCATCGAGCGGGTGCTTGTGTGATCCTCGCTCAAGCCCTTGGAGCTGGTGAGAACGGCCTGCCCGCTAGAAAAACATAGGATGCTTTGTGATGGCTCCGATACCTGAATCGATCGTGCTGCACCAGCAATCAGGGTTTTTAGAGCTTGTTTATGCCGGGGACAAGCGCTACAAACTCAGCTTTGAGTTTTTGCGTGTGCACTCGCCTTCGGCCGAAGTCCAGGGGCACGGGCCCGGGCAACAAATTCTTCAAAGCGGCAAGCGTTTGATCCGTGTGGAAAGGCTTGAACCGGTAGGCAACTATGCCCTTAGACCTGTTTTCAGCGACGGCCATGATTCGGGGCTTTACTCCTGGGAGCTTCTTTATCGGTTTACCCAGCAGCATGAGACCCTGTGGGCCGAGTATTTGCAAAACCTGCAAGCTGCAGGCGCTTCAAGGGATTGACGATCGCGATGGCCGAGCAGACTGATTTTGGTTTTTCCAAAGTTCACAGCCGGGACAAGGCAGCCAAAGTGGCGGGCGTCTTCAACTCAGTGGCTGACCGTTATGACGTAATGAACGATGTCATGTCTCTTGGGCTGCACCGGATCTGGAAACATCTTGCGGTGTTTTGCGCCGATTTGCGCGAAGGGATGCAGGTTCTCGATGTTGCCGGAGGCACAGCCGATTTGGCCATGGCGATGGCAAAGCGGGTGGGCGATCAAGGCCAGGTTGTGCTTACCGACATCAATGTGGCGATGCTTGCCCGGGGTCGCGATCGCCTGATCGATGCAGGTTTGCACGCGCCTGCGGTGCAATGTGACGCGGAGTCGTTGCCATTTCCTGATCATTGTTTCGATCGGGTGACGGTTGCATTTGGTTTGCGCAACATGACGCACAAGGACCAAGCGCTTGCCGAAATGCGACGGGTTTTATGCCCGGGCGGCAAGCTGATGATCCTTGAGTTTTCAAGGGTTCATCCGGCGCTGGAAAAACTCTATGAGCTTTACTCCTTTCAGGTATTGCCCCGCTTGGGGCGGCTGATTGCCGGCGATGAAGCGAGTTATCGCTACCTTGCCGAGTCGATCCGTATGCACCCGGATCAGGAGAGCCTTGCTCGGATGTTGCGCGAAGCAGGCTTTCAGGCGGTTCGATACACCAACCTTACCGGTGGCGTGGTTGCTTTACATGAAGGCGTCAAGCCCTAATATTTGGAAAGCGTTGATTAGCCTCGATGGCTCTGTTGTCACTTTAGGAGTAAAAATCATGAGATCGATCACAATTTCGATGTTTCACCATGCTGCCCAAGGTTTCAGGCAGCTTCTGCTGGGTTTCACGATGGTGATTGCGCTAGCCGCAACCGGATTGATGAGTCCCGATGCTCAAGCAAGCAAGCGACTGGGCTCAGGTGCATCAACCGGCAAACAGTCTTCGATTGCAACGCAAAAGCAGGCCACGCCCCCTCAGGCAGCGCCAACGCAAGCGGCTGCGCCGGCTGCCGCAGGCGCTCAAGCGGCTGCTCAATCGCAGCGCAGCCGATGGCTTGGACCGCTTGCAGGCCTGGCTGCTGGGCTGGGACTTGCAGCGCTTGCGTCGCACTTTGGCTTCGGTGAGGAGCTCGCCAACTTCATGTTGATCGCTCTCATGGTGATTGCGGTTTTGTTCATCATCCGGATGGTGATGGCACGCCGGCAGGCTGCCAATCAGTCTTCAGGCTCGGCACAGCCCGCTTGGGCTGCGGCAGGCGCAGCTTCGGCTTCAATGCCTCAGCAACAGCCTGTTACACAGTCCGATGGGCTTTTTGGCGGCATGAATCAGGGCGCTTCTGCACCGATCCGTGAAGCCGCACAACCCTGGGGTGTGCCGGCTGGCTTTGACGTGGCTGGTTTTGTTGAGAATGCAAAACATTATTTCCGTCGCCTTCAGGCTGCAAATGACGCGGGCAATCTCGATGAGCTTCGGGAGTTCACAAGCGCGCAGCTCTTTAACGAGTTTGCTGCGGAAATCCGCACGAGGCAGGGTGAAAACTATACCGAACTGGTACGGCTCGACGCTGAATTGCTCGGCATTGAGACGCAGGATGGCGAGTATCTGGCCAGTGTGCGCTTCAGCGGCTTGATCCGTGAAGGCCGCGATCTGCCGCCCCAAAGCTTTGATGAGGTCTGGAATCTCAGCAAGCCGCTCCAAGGTCAGTCAGGCTGGGTACTTTCGGGCATCCAGCAAATGGGTGTTAAGCATTAATCGATACCTTGAAGTCCTCAGCCTTGCGGGGCTGAGGACTTTGTTTCGCCAAAATCCTTGGGCTCCACAGCGCTTGGCAGGCTTTCGTGGCAAGACCTTCTGCTTTCGACTCGAGCACACTCCCCAGGTTTTACCCCGTCAGTGGTCGATGCGGATCGCCCGGGATGGTTATTTCGAAGCGTGGCCGGCTGAGCAGCATGATTTGAGCCTCAGTCTGGCCTTCGAAGCCAAACTGTTGATGCAAATTTCCGAGCGTGGCGTGCAAGCCGTCCTGCCGCATTTAAAGCTCGAAGGCGATGTGTTGCTGGCGGCTGCGCTCGGTGAAGTGTTTCGTGATTTGGAATGGGACCTGGTCGGAGTGATTGCGCCCTATATCGGACCAGCTATCGCGCATCGCCTTGATCTTCAGCTTGCGCGATCTGCTGCATCGTTGAAGCAGTGGATGGGACGCTCGGATTGGGTAGCTGCCGGGTCATCCACTGCATGGCGAGAAACCAGGCCAGGGCCATCAGCGTAGGGCCGAGAAAAACACCAATGACCCCAAAGGCGATCACGCCGCCGACGGCGCCAAGCAGGGTCAGCACAAAGGGCATGGTAGAGCCGCGGCTGATCAGCATGGGTTTGATCACGTTATCGGCGCTCGAAATCACCAGCGCTCCCCAAACCAACATGAAAATAGCCCAGGGGACCTCACCCTGTTGCAAAAGCCAAAACGCCGCCGGACCCCAAACCAGCACGGTACCAAAAGGCACAAATGCGCCCAGAAAAGTCAAAAGCGCCAAGGTAGCCGCCTTGGGTACGCCAGCCAGCGCAAAGCCTGCCCAACCCAGGATGCCCGAGACCAAGGCCGTGCCGACAATGCCGTAAACCACGCCTTCGATGGTCCGGGCGGTCAGCCTGAGCAGCTCAGGTCCTTCCTCAGAAAGTCGCATCGCCCCCTGATTGAGCCAGGCGGCGATGCGTTGTCCATCACGCAAGACAAAAAACGAGAAAAACACCGCCAGCAAAAGTTCGGCGATGCCGCTGCTCAGTTGTCTTACGGCCTGAAGAATCAGTCCTCGGTGTTGCTCAAGCAGTGCCAGCGATTGCGCAAGGAGGGCGCTTCCGTCGTGCTGGTAGCTTGCCCAACGATCGGCTAGCCAGCTGCCGAGTAAGGGAATCGAGGCCAGCCACTGGGGGGGATTGGGCAGGCCCTCTTGCATCAGGCTCCTGAGTTGACCCAGCAGCGCTTCGGTATAGTTCGCAAGGAGCACGCTGGCTGCAGCGATCGGCGCAACCAGCAAAGCAAGTAGCGCCAGGCTGATAATGGCTGCCGCAGCGTTGTTGCCCAGACGCAAGCGCTTGGAAAAAACCTCGCGCAGGGGCCAAAGGGTGATACTCACGATCGCAGCCCACAGGAGTGCGCTGAAGAAAGGCAGCAGCACGAGCACCGCTGCGGTTAACAACACAAGGGCTGCTGCGATGCCAAGCCAGCGATCGGTATGCTGATGGTTCATTGTCCAATGCTAAAGCGAAAACGGGTCGATGCCCCGAATGGACCTTGGCATCACCGGGGCAGCATCAACATCGGGCAGCATCAATATCGGGCGGCATCAACATCACGCAGCATCTCGACGGCGAATTATCCCAGGTGCGAAGCCTTCCAAGCGCGAAGCCTCTCAGCGGGAAAGCCTTTGCAACAGAGTAAGGAATGAATCAAATTGAGCTTGGTATGGATTGAGCCGCTTGCGGTGATCAACGCCTTGCTGGCTGTTGGCCTTGGCGTGATGGGTAAACGAATTACCTGGCTTTTCTGGGTCAGCTCAAGCTTGCTCTATGGCTGGATCTTCGCTCAGGCCCGACTCTGGGCAGACAGCGCCTTGCAACTGGTTTTTTTGGCAGCCGCTGTCTGGGGATGGCAAAGCTGGGGCAGGTCAGATTTTTGTCCCGGTTTCATGTCGCTTGCACAAAGGTCTATGGCGCTCTTGTGCGCCGTCGTGCTCTGGTCGGCCTTAAGCGCGGTGCTGCTTGCCACCGGCGGGAGCGCCCCGCTTGCTGACGCATTTGTGGGTGCCAACAGCCTTGTGGCCCAGGTACTGATGGTGCGTCAGCGCACCGAGCATTGGCTTTTCTGGCTTGCAGCCAATCTTGCAGGCGTTGGCCTATTCTGGTCGCAGGAACTGAAGGCCACCGCTGCGCTTTACCTACTTTTTGCGGCTATGGCTCTGAGCGGCTTTTGGCGATGGAGCCGCAAGGTGAACCCATCCGATGAACCAAGCTGATGAACCAATCCGATGAACCGAACGTATAAACCATGCTGGTCAAATTAGGGCAGCTTAAGGCTCACGAGATGGCGGACAGCGAATCGATGCAGAAAGACTCGGCCGATAGCTTTGTGGACCCGGCAAGCAAGCGATTCGTGATTGCCATGCTCGGTGGCGAATGCACCGGCAAGACTGCGCTCGCGCAATCACTTGCGGGCGAACTCGGGCTGCCTTATCTGGCCGAAGTTTTGCGCGATTTCGTGGATCAACATCAGCGTGCACCCAGGCACAGTGAACAAGCCGATGTTTTGCGCCTGCAATGCCAACAGATCGAAGCCGCACTCGCGCGGCTCCGACCGCTTGCAAGCGGTCCCTTGCTGATTTGCGATGCCTCGCCCTGGATGACAGCCATTTACTCTTTGCAATACTTTAACGACCCTGAGCAGTTTGCGCAGGCGCAGGCGATGATGCTCAGACTGGCGAAACACTATCGCTTCCGATGGCTGCACTTTCACTGCGCTGACGATATTGCATGGCAGGCTGATGGTTTACAGCGCGAAGGACCTGAACACCGGGCGCGCAGCCGAGCGATCGTTGAGCAATACCCGCCGCTTGCTGATCATCAGGAGCATGCGCAACTGGCGCTGCTTAGTGGGCCACTTCAGGACAGGCTGCGGGATGCAGGCGCTGCGCTTGATGCGCAGGCGGGCCGAGCCAAGCGGAGGACGGTTTAGGACGCAGCAGTGATTGCGAAACGATAACCTCACCCNNGCGTCTGCTTGCAGACGGGTGAGAAAAACCCTTCGAACCTGATCGAGTTAAGACTTGCGCAGGGAAGCGGGTGTTCGGACGTGATATCAGCTGTGTTGGTGCTGGGATTGACCAGACCGAAGCGGCTGCGCCGATCCGTTTTCAGGGCTGTCTACTTGTGCGATCGAGGTTCGAAGGATTGCACAAGGAAAAGCTATGAACATTTGCCATGGCAAGCATCAATCAAAGCGGCGCGGCTTTGCGTTTTGCGCTTTCGCGTTTAGGCATGCACTCGTCACCTTGTGTTTGCTCCAGACTTTGATATCGGCACAGCTTGCGGGAGCTCAGGTCCGAGGCGAAAGTCTTGAGATTCGCAGCACAAGCCTGCAACAAACCGCAGCATCGCTGACTGGATTTCAAGCGCCGCTGCAAAGCACGCCTTTTTCGCTGTCGCTGATTGACACCCAGACGGCTAGCGACTTTGGCCTTCATGCTTTATCGGATCTTTTGCGCAGCGATCCGGCGGTATCCGATGCCTACAACACAATCGGGTACCCCGAAAACTTTGCCATTCGTGGCTTTTTGATCGATCCGCGGCTCAATTACCGTCGCGATGGTTTGCCGATCAACGGGCATGTGCCGCTTGCCTTTGAAAACAAGGCCTCGGTGCTGTTGCTCAAAGGGGCATCGGGCATGTTTGCTGGCAGCGCTTCACCTGGCGGTCTTGTCGATTTTGTGCTCAAACGCCCGGGCAATCTTTCGATCCGCAGCGCGACTTTGAGCCTTTCCGAACGGGGAACACGCTACGTCGCCGCCGATCTTTCCGAACGTTTCGGTGCCTCGCAATCCGTTGGAATTCGGATCAATCTGGCCAATGAAACAAGAAGGCCGATGGCCGAGCGCGCGCCTGGAGATCGCCAGTTTGCCTCGCTGTTGATGGACTGGCGAATGCCTGGCGGCGGCATCTTGCAATGGGACGCGGAGCGGCATCTTTTTGCGCAAATTTCAGTGCCGGGTGCCAGCCTTCTTGATGGGCGCCTGCTGCCCCCTGTCTTGCCCAGGCGCAACATGAACGATCAGCCATGGTCCTCACCTTTTGAAAGCCAGGAGACAGCAAGCGCGCTACGATGGCAGAAGCCGCTTTCGGCCGATTGGCTGCTCAAGGCAGCCAGTTCGCTACAAGCCGTCCGAACCCATGATCGGATTGCCTTTCCCGATGGTTGCAGCGCGGGGGTCGCTTATCTTTATCCTGGCTTTTGCGCAAACGGTGATGCCGATTTGTACGATTTTCGAAGCTTGAACGAGCGTCGGCTGACCCGTTCTTCCGAGCTTCGACTTGATGGCCATGTCGCGTTTGCTGGAGCAAGGCATCAACTGGCGCTGGCTTATCGAAACACCCGCTTGAGCGAGCAGCTTGAACCCGCGCAAGCCTATAACTGGGTTGGCATCAGCAATTACTTCGCATCGGTGAAGCTCGATCCCAATCCGGTTGCAGAAACCTTAAACAGCAATCGCTTTTTGTCTACCCGCGAGCTATCGATTCAAGATCGAATCCAGACAAGCGGGCCCTTGGTTTTATGGTTGGGTCTGAGAAACACCCAGATAGCAAGCCGCTCAGCACGCAGCGATGGTGAACTTGCGGTTTCCCTTGAGCAAAGCTTCAGCAGCCCTTTTGCAGCCATCAGTTATGAAACGAATGGATTTCAGCACGCTTACTTGTCCTATGCTCAGGGCGTGGAAACCGAGGTGGTACCGAACCGCCCCACGATTTACCGCAACGCAGCGCAAGTGCTTGCTGCGCAGCGCAGCAAGCAATGGGAGGCGAGTCTTCGCAAGGCCTGGGGCGCGCAAGCGGGAATGGAGGGGCAGCTTGCGCTCACCGTGTTTCGCATAGAACGTCCAAGTGCTGCCGATGTTGAAATCACTGCCTTACCGGGTGAGCCAATGCTCGAGCGCTTGCCGGCAGCGCTGCTTGCCCGCCACCAGGGACTGGAGTTTCAAGCAAGCCTCGATGCGGCAGAGTTCGGTCAGTTTCAGCTGGCTGCTCAACGCACCCAAGCCAAGACTGTCGAGTCCCTTCTTGCAAACCGCGAGGGCGCACCGGTGCTCAATGTTGCGCCCTGGAGTCTGCATCTGCTGCATCGCTGGCCGATTGCCGATTCACGCTGGCAATGGCAAAACCGGCTCTACGCGGTAGGCCGCAAACCGGTCCTGCTCGCAAACGATAGGCCCGGCGATGTGGACTTAGCCCTTGCGGCGCGATGGCAATGGGATAGCGCCTTGCATTGGCAGCAAAAGCTTCCCCAGCTGCGCCTGCGATGGACGCTTGCAGCCACAAACCTGTTTGACCGCGCCGATTGGCGCGAAGCGCCGACCCAGTCCTGGGGTGGCACCTACTTGTTTCCGGTACAAGCGCGTAGCCTGCGCATGGCGCTTCAGGCGCACTGGTAAGCTACAAGCTGTAGCTCTGTTTTTTGTGATGAACGGCCGCTGGCCAAGGGGAATGAGGATGCAGCTTGCAGGTGCGACGGGGATGGCCTTTGCTTTGCTGAGCACGGCTTGTGCGCAGGTTTTTGCTGGGCTTAGTCTTGCCGGTTTTTTGCGTCAATTTTTCCTGATCGCCGCTTTATGCCTGGGTCTTTTTTCATCGCCTGCGTTTGCGCAAGGCAGGCCAGCATGGGCCATGCAGCCCACGCATCAGGTCGAGGGCATGGTCTCTTACCGACTTCCAAACGGCCTTGAACTGATCCTTTACCCCAATAGCACCAAAGCCTCAACCACCATCAACTTGACGGTCAACGTGGGTTCGCGCCATGAAGGTTATGGGGAAACCGGGATGGCCCATTTACTGGAACATCTGGTTTTTAAAGGCTCGCCCAAGTTCCCAACCGGTATTGCCGAGTTGTCGAGTCGCGGGTTTCGGGTGAACGGCACCACGTCCTGGGACCGCACCAATTACTTTGCCAGTTTTCCTCGCAGCGACGAAAACACCCAGTGGATGATCCAATGGCTTGGCGATGTATTGGTCAATGCCTACATCCGCAAACAGGATCTCGATTCGGAAATGACTGTGGTCCGTAATGAGTTCGAACGCGGGGAAAACAATCCGGTCGGCGTTTTATACCAGCAGGTTTTTTCAGCGGCCTATACCTGGCATAACTACGGAAAAGCGATCATCGGTACGCGTTCGGATATCGAAAATGTATCGATCGAAAGACTCAAGCGTTTTTATTCGCATCATTATCAGCCCGATAACGCTGCACTTTTTGTCAGCGGAGCTTTTGATGTTGACAAAGTGATCGCCTGGGTTGAGCAAGCCTTTGGTCTGCATGCAAAGCCGCAGCGCAAGCTTGAGCCCACGTACACCCTAGAACCGGTGCAAGAAGGACCCCGCGAGCTGAAGCTGCGACGCATCGGCGATGCGCCGGCGCTGGTACTGTCCTACCACGTGCCATCGAGCTTGCACAAAGACTTCCCTGCCATGGTTTTGGCAACCCATATGATGGGCGGTCCTAATAACCGCATCAACGAGCGCCTGGTGAAAAAGGGCATCGCTGCAAGCGTCTGGGGCTGGTCACGATCAGCGCCTGAGCCTTCGAATGTGATTTTTGCGCTGCAGTTGAAATCCGATCAGCCCACCGACAAGGCACGGCAAGCGCTGCTTGAACTCACCGAGTCGCTTGAGCGTGAGCCTTTCACCGAGGCCGAGTTGGCCGCAGCAAAAGCCCACTTTCTCACGCAGTATGAGCAAATGCTCGCCGACCCCGAGCGGGTGGCCTACAACCTTTCGGAATCGATTGCGCTGGGTGACTGGCGCATGCTTTTTCAGCAGCGCGATCGCTTGGCGGCAACCGGATTGGCCGACGTGAATCGGGTGGCGTCGGCTTATTGGATTGAAAGCAACCGCACCCTGGGCACCTTTGAACCGCAAGCCAAGCCTTTACGATCTCCTGAAGCCCGACAGGCCTCGCTCACCGAAGCGATGCAGGGTTTTCAACCGCGCGCAGCCACTGACCAGGGCGAAGCTTTTGATGTGTCGCCGTCAAACATCAAGGCCAGACTCGAAAAGCGTCAGCTTGCTCCCGGCCTCAGTGTGCAGAGCATTCGCAAGCGTAACGCCTCCAATCTGGTGGTGCTGCAGGCCAGTCTTCGTTATGGTAATTTGAAGGATTTACAACATCAGCGCGAAAACGCCTCAATGGCCGTTGCGATGCTGTCGCGCGGTGCTGCGTCGAAGTCGAGGAAAGACTATGCCGAAGCGATGACAGCGCTCAAAGCGACCTGGAGCGTGCAAGGTGGTGCAGAGGGCTTGTCGCTCAGCTTGAGGCTGCCTGCCGATCGGTTTGAGGCTGGTTTAGCCTTGTTGCTGCAAACCCTGACCGAACCGCTTTTTGACCCGGTCGAGTTTGAAGAACTGAAAGCCGCCTCGATTGCCTCCATCGAATCGTCCCGACAGGATCCTCAGGCAATCGCATTTCGCACCATGGCCGCGAAGCTTTCGAATTACCCCAAAGGCGATCCGCGCGAAGTGCCAAGCTTTGAGGAAAGTCTGCAGGCGCTTCGAGCAATCCGCCTTGACGATGTGAAGGCTTTTTGGGATCGTTTTGTACGTCCGGCACCGATGTCAGTAAGCCTGATTGGCGATGTATCGGCCGAGCGCTTTCATCAGTCGCTCGGCAGCTTTTGGACGCAGTGGCAGGCACAACGTGCACCGATGATTGCTTATCAGCGGATTGAGCGGCCGGCACTCGATGTGAAGGCCCAAACCGAGCGCATTGCAACACCTGAGAAGAAAAACGCTGTGTGGATTGCCCAGCAGCGATTTTCGCTGGCCGATCAAGAGCGCTCCTACCAGGCGCTGCGTTTGGCGATACGTATGTTTGCAGGAGGCGGTTCGCCCACCGGTCGGCTCTGGGATCGGGTGCGGGAGAAAGAGGGCTTGAGTTATGGCGTTGGCGGTTCGCTCTCCGGTGGCGAGCCTGGCAGGGCGGCTTCGGTGATGTTTTATGCGATTTTCGCACCGCAAAACCTTCATCGATTACAAAAAGCGATCGACGAAGAGTTCGCGCGGGCAAGCGCTGAAGGCTTTGACGCTGTCGAGTTACAAAAGGCAAAACAAGGCCTTGAAGCCGAAATCAATTTGGCATGGGCGCAGGAAGGCGTACTTGCCGGGACCTTGAACTGGCTTGAAGAGCAGTCGCGCTCGGTGGACCACTTGCAAGCGATGCGCGATATGAGAAAGGCGATCACGCTAGATGAAGTCAACGAGGCTTTTCGTCGTTTTGTTCGTTTGAACGATCTGGTGACGATAACGGCTGGTGACTTTGCCCAATCAAAGTAAGCATGAAGTTAAAGCCCTTTCATGGCATCACGGTGGTATCGCTTGAGCAAGCGGTTGCTGCGCCTTACTGCACGTCGCGGCTTGCGCAAGCTGGTGCACGCGTGATCAAGGTTGAGCGTCCCGACGGTGATTTCGCGCGCGGCTACGATCGGGCGGTTCACGGCCATTCTTCGTATTTTCTTTGGCTTAACAGCGGCAAAGAGTCGATTGCCCTGGATCTGAAGCAGGCAGACGACCTT
Organism: Burkholderiales bacterium UBA2459; assembly: GCA_002342365.1. Lineage (GTDB taxonomy): Bacteria > Pseudomonadota > Gammaproteobacteria > Burkholderiales > Burkholderiaceae_E > UBA3064. Next base: position 21,534 of record DDPV01000020.1, read on the forward strand.
GAGCTGATGCGGCGGCTGATTGCCAGAGCCGATGTCTTTATCCAGAATCTTGCACCGGGCGCTGTGGAGCGGCTCGGACTTGGCTCCGAGGCGCTTCGAAGCCTGGATCCGCGCCTGATCACGCTTGACATTTCGGGCTATGGCAAGGCCGGTGAACGTGCCGACTTGAAGGCTTATGACTTTCTGGTTCAAGGCGAATCGGGACTTCTTGCAGTCAGCGGCGCGCCCGAGGCCTATGGGCGAATCGGCGTGAGCCTTTGCGATATCGGGGCTGGCATGTACGCACTGTCTGCGGTTCAGCAGGCGCTTTTTTTGCGCGAAAAGACGGGGCAAGGAGCAAGTCTTCATGTATCGCTGTTTTCCGCTGCTTTTGACTGGATGGCAGTTCCTTTATTGCATCAGCGCTATGGAGCGGGTGCGCCGGCTCGGGTTGGCTTGCAACATCCATCGATTGCTCCCTACGGCGGATTTCGCTGTGCCGATGATGAAATCCTGTTGATCTCGGTCCAAAACAACCGTGAGTTTTTGCGATTATGTGAGCAGGTGCTTGACGACGCCTCGCTTGCGCAGGATCCTCGCTTCCGGGAAAATGCGGATCGGGTGAAGCATCGTGAGACGCTCGACGGGTTGATTGCGGCGAAGTTCGCGACCCTGACAAGGCCTCAAATGGAAAAAGCGCTGCGATCGGCCGATATTGCCTTTGGCGGCATCAATGCGGTGGCTGCGGTTGCAAACCACGCTCAGGCCCGATACTGGCCGATGACTCTGGGCGGCGACCAAATTCACATGATGGCGCCCCCTTTTGATGCCGACTGGCAAGATGGGTCATTTGATCCGGTGCCGGAGATCGATCAGCATGGAGAAGCGATTCGCCGCGAGTTCGCTGCTTAGCCAGATTCAGCTTAAAAAACCACAATGTATTAAAGGAGCCCGATGATGTTGAAACCACAATGCATCTCCACCCGCAGACAAGCTTTGAAGGCCGCACTTTCCAAGGGCTTGAGCTTTGGCTCGCTCGTCTTGGCATCGGGCGCTTTCCTGGCAAGCCCTGCGGTACAAGCGCAGGCCTACCCGAGCAAACCGATCACGCTGATCGTTGGTTTTGCTGCCGGCGGGCCCACCGACATCGTGGCGCGTTCGCTTGCCCAGTCGATGAGCAAAACACTCGGTCAGGCTGTCGCGGTCGAGAACAAGCCAGGCGCTGGAGCGACGATTGCAGGCAACATGGTGGCTAAAGCCAAATCCGATGGCTATACCCTGCTCATCCACCATAACGGCATGGCAACCGCTCCGGCGCTCTACCGCAAGCTGCCCTTTAATCCCTTGACCGACTATGAATACATTGGACAGGCGGTTGATGTGCCGATGACCTTGATCGCACGCAATGATTTGCCCGCTAACAACCTCAACGAACTGGTCAGCTGGGTGAAGGCAAACAAAGAGAAAGTCAATCTTGCCAACGCCGGGCTGGGCGCGGTCTCGCATTTGTGCGGCACCTTGTTTCAGCAAACGCTTGCGACCGACCTCACCACGGTGCCCTTCCCTGGCACGGCGCCAGCCCTGACCGCGTTGTTGGGCGGCCATGTTGATGTGCTCTGCGATCAGACCACACAAACCATTCCCCACATCAATGCCGGCAAAGTGAAGTTGTTTGGCGTTACAACCAAATCGCGCATCGGTGCGCTGCCCAACACACCCTCGCTCCACGAACAAGGGCTTAAGGACTTTGAAGTGGTGGTTTGGCACGGTGTTTATGCGCCCAAAGGCACCCCAAAGCCGGTGATCGATACGCTGACTTCAGCACTTCAGTCAGCGCTCAAAGACCCTGAGGTGGTCAAGCGGATGAAGGATTTGGGCGCTGAAATTACGCCGGTATCCAAGCAAACGCCTGAGGGGCTTCGCACGCATTTGACGGCTGAGATCGAGAAATGGGGCAAAGTGATTCGGGCAGCCGGTCAGTACGCCGACTAAGTTGCTCGTGAAGCGCCAACCAAGCGCAATCTGCGGCAAGCGCATGCTTTGATGGTTCCGGATGTTGTAGCGGTACGGCAGGCCAGCCAACGCATTGCGGATCAGATTCGGCGCACGCCGATTCTGACCAGCGCCGAGGCTGATCGTCGGGCAGGCGCAGGCTTGTTTTTTAAGTGCGAGAATTTTCAACGCACAGGCTCATTCAAGTTTCGCGGTGCGCTCAACGCGGTGCGAGCGCTCAGCCCGCAACAGCGCAAAGCGGGTGTGATCAGCTTTTCCTCGGGCAACCATGGCCAGGCCATCGCCAGAGCCTGCCAGATTGAGTCGGTCAAGGCAGTGGTGGTGATGCCCCTTGATGCACCTGCTGCAAAAGTCCAGGCCGCGCAATCCTTCGGCGCGCAGATCGTGCACTACGATCGCCTGAAGGAAGACCGCGAGGGGCTCGCCCGATCGCTGCTTGAACGAGAGGGCTACAGTCTGATTCCGCCTTTTGACCATCCGATGGTGATTGCCGGACAGGGCACTGCTGCGCTGGAGTTGTTTGAGGAGCTTGGCAAGCTTGATGCACTTTATGTTTGTCTGGGCGGTGGCGGTTTGCTTGCTGGCTGCGCTCTGGTGGCGGATGCGCTCTCGCCGTCTTGTCAGGTGATTGGCGTTGAGCCCGAAGCAGGTAACGATGTGCAACAAGCCTTTGCACGCGGCGAGCCGGTAAGCATTGCGGTGCCGCAGACCATTGCTGATGGCGCAAGGACCACTCGAGTCGGCGACATCACGTTTGAGATTATTCAACAGAAGGTCAGCGCGGTTGAAACCGTCAGCGATCAGGCACTCATTGAAAGTATGCGTTTTTTTGCGCAATGGATGAAGATCGTGGTCGAGCCGACCGGATGCCTGGCTGCGGCTGCGGCGATGCGCCAGCGCGCGTTCGGGTCTGAAGCCAGGATCGGTGTGATCATCAGCGGGGGCAATGTGGATTTGGCCCAATACGGGGCCTGGCTCGCTCCGGCCTGAGACTCTGCCGCAGCAAGGCGATGAGTTCGATCAGCGGTGGATCGCGTTGGCACTGGCGCGCCTGGCGCAACGCTGCGAACTGGCGGGCGCTTAGCAAGGCTGTCGACGGTTTCCACAGGGATTTCGGGCCGCAGGGCGGCGAGCTTCTTTTGTTCGGCTGCAGCGCGGGTTGGATGCTGCAAACGGCCTGGTTACAAAGTTTCTCGAGCATTATTGCGGTGGATCTGGATCCGCTTGCAAAACATCTTTTTCGCCTGCGCCACCCCGGACTCAAGCAGCTTGCCTGGCATCAAGGCAATGCTTTGGATACGCTCGATGCCTTGTTGATTGCGCACCCGCAGGCTGCGATTTATTTTGACAACATGCTCGGGCAGCAGGCGCTGATCGAGCTGCACGAGCTCAAGGCCTCAGACAAGGATCTAGCCTTGCTTGAAAAAAGCCTCAGCCAGCTTCCACAGCGGCTGCGCGGCAGATTCTGGGGCAGCTTGCACGACAGGGTTTCGGGACCTGTTCGTATGCCTTCATCCGAATTCAAGCGCTATGTGCATCAGCCGCTGAGTCACCGCAGCCCTCGCGCGCAGCCCAACGCCCAACTCGTTCGCTGGCTTTCCGAAGTTGAGGCATTGCAGGCTCATGGTGAGTGGCTTGACCATTTGACCAGCGGCGTCTTTCATGCCGACAATCCGCGTGTCTACCTCCTTTGGCCTTTTGCGCCGCAGTACTGGCACTGGCTGGAAATGGCCTGGGTCAAGCCCTCAACCGATACATTGGGATAACACATCATGCTCGAAAGCAGCGCAAGTGAAAACGATCCAGGCCATTCTGACAACCCCTTGCTGATGCGCTGGGAAGCGGCTTTTGCCATGCCGCCATTTGATCGTCTGCGTACGGAACACTTTATGCCGGCATTTGAGTTCGCGATGAAGGAACATCGCCTCGAACTTGAAGCGATCACGCACAATCCAGAACGGCCTGATTTTCAGAACACGATGGTCGCACTTGAGCGCTGCGGTGAAAATCTTCAGCGCGTGATGAATGTGTTCTATAACTTGACCTCATCGCACACCTCAGCCGAGCTTCAGGCGATCGAGCGCGAAATGGCGCCACGCTTGGCTGCGCACTTTAATGCGATGATGCTCGATCCGAAGCTTTTTGAGCGTGTTGACGATTTGCATCGTCGGGCTGATCACGACGAGCTTGATGCCGAATCCAGGCGGATGCTAGCTCGCTGGCATCTCGATTTCGTTCGCAGTGGTGCAAAGCTTGCAGAAAAGGAGCGCTTGCGATTTGCTGCGATCACCGAAGAGCTCGCCACGCTTTATACCGATTTCTCCCAAAATGTTTTGCACGACGAATCAAGCTTTACGATGATTTTGCGAAGCGACGATGAATTGAGCGGTCTGCCGGATTTTGTTCGCGCCGCAGCGCGGCAGGCCGCGATTGAACGTGGTGTGGATGGCGACGATGCGCATGTGATCACGCTGTCGCGGTCTTCGGTGACGCCCTTCATGACCTTTAGCGAACGGCGTGAGCTGCGCCAAAATCTTTGGCAAGCTTGGTGCGCACGCGGGGAGCACGCTGGGGCTCGGGATAATCGTCCTTTGATTGTGGCGATTCTCAAATGCCGGCATGAACTTGCAACGCTGCTGGGTTATCCCGATTATGCGAGCTATGCGCTTGAAGACAGCATGGCGGGTAATCCTCAGGCAGCGCTTGGCTTGCTCGAACGGGTATGGGAACCTGCTCGGCAGCGGGCAGAGGCTGAAAAGCGGGAGATGGAAGCGCTGGCGCGCAAGCAAGGGCAAGTCATCAGCCTTGAGGCTCACGATTGGCATTTCTGGGCGGAACGCCTTCGGAAAGCGCGCTACGATTTAGAAGAATCTGAGCTCAAACCTTATTTGCAACTCGACCGCATGGTGCAGGCCATGTTTGAAGTCGCGCAGCGGCTTTTCGGCCTTGTTTTTAAACCGATACAAAACGCAAAGCTATACCACCCAAGCGTGAAGGCCTGGGAGGTCTTGAGCGCCGACGCTGAGCATATCGGTGTTTTTCTGGGCGATAACTTTGCACGGGCGAGCAAGCGCTCGGGTGCCTGGATGAGCACCTACCGCGATCAGCACGCTTTGCTCGATCCCCAGCGGCCGATTGTGGTGAACAACAACAATTTTTCGCAAAGCTCAGGACCAGCCTGTTTGCTCAGCCTCGACGATGCGCACACCTTGTTTCATGAGTTTGGTCACGGTTTACACGGACTGCTCTCCAGAGTCACTTATCCGAAGCTTGCCGGTACCCGTGTCTTGCGAGATTTTGTCGAGTTTCCCTCGCAACTTTTTGAGCATTGGCTCTTGCAGCCGGAGGTACTGAAGCGGCACGCGATCCACGTTCAAAGCGGTGAACCGATGCCCGATGCCCTGATCGACAAAATACTCAAAGCAAAGACCTTCAACCAGGGCTTTGCGAGCGTGGAGTATCTGGCTTGTGCGCTGGCCGATCTGGACTTGCATCAGCGGTCCGACTTCGAAGGCCTTGATCTTGATCGATTTGAACAAGAGCTGATGACCCGCATTGGCATGCCGAAGGCTATCGGCTTGCGACATCGCTTGCCGCACTTTCTCCATTTGTTTTCCGGCTCGGGATATGCATCGGCCTACTATGTTTACCTATGGGCCGAGGTGCTTGATGCGGATGGTTTTGAGGCCTTTGTTGAAGCGGGAGATCCTTTTGACCCGGTCCTTGCCAAACGCTTGCATGATCATGTTTACAGCGCAGGAAACCGGCAAGAACCGATGCAGGCCTACGTTGCCTTTCGGGGTCGGGAGCCCGCCGTGGAGGCACTTCTCAGGCAGCGCGGCCTGCAAGCATCAAGCGCGCTTTCATGAGGCGCTGCCGTTGCAGCAGTCCGAGCACGATGATGAGATTGACCAGATTCCAGCCAATCCCGTTGATGAAGGCGGCCTCGTAGGAGCCGCTGAGGTCAAAGATCCAGCCTGACATCCAGCCGCCAAGCGCCATGCCCGCGAGGGTAAACATGATCACGATCCCAACCCTGGTTGCTGCAACACGGGGCGGAAAATATTCCCGAACAATGATGGCGTAGGCCGGCACAATGCCGCCTTGAAAAAGGCCAAAAAGCGCTGAAACGATGAACAAGGACCCAAGTTCCTGAAAGGGAATAAAGAGTAACAAGGCCAGGCCCTGGAGCACCGATCCCAGCAATAAGGTACGCAATCCGCCGATCCGATCGGAGATCAGGCCAAAAATCAGTCGGCTCACGACCCCGGCGGCCAGCATGACCGAGAGCATTTGGGCGCCTTTGACAGCGCCGAAACCCAGATCGCTGCAATAAGCCACGATATGCACTTGCGGCATCGCCATGGCAACGCAACAGGCAACGCCTGCGAGGCAAAGCAGCGCCAGTAAAGCGGACGAGGAAATGCCAAGGCTGCTTTCCGGCGAATGCCTGCTTTTTTCGTGCGCCTGTTCGCCCCGAGCCACGGTCTCAAACGGCTGGTCGAGCTGCGCTGAGTAGGACTGCGCCGCCCTCGGGTCGCTCGCCTGCGCTGCCTCAAGCTCGGTCGCGCTGCTATCTGAATGACCTGGCACTTTTCGCCGCAAAAGCAGAGCCAGTGGCAGCATGGTTGCCATGCAGAAAAGTCCAACACCCATCATGGTGTCGCGCCACCCGAAAAGATCGACCCAATGTCTGACCAGGGGCGGCCAGATTGCGCCAGCCATGTAATTACCCGAAGCGACGATACCGACTGCGATGCCTCGCCGCTTGACAAACCATAATGATGTATCGGCCATCAAGGGCGCAAAGCTCGATGAGCTGCCCAGCATACCAACAAGAAGCCCTTGCACCAGGCTGAAGTACCAAAGGCTGGCTGCGCCCGCGCCCAGCAAAAATCCGCTGCCAAGGCAGCTGCCTCCTAGAATGATTGGCAGCCAAACCCCATAACGATCGGCAAGTCGTCCCATCAGCACGCCGCCCACGCCAAAGCCGACCATGGTGAGTGTGTAGGGCAGAGAGGCGTCCGCTCTTGTCACCCCAAACTCCTGCTGAAGCTCGGGCAGCACAATGATGGCCATATACATGCCACTGCCACCGATGATCATCAGAAGCAAGGATATGCAAAGCCGCATCCATGCGTAGTTCGAGTCTAGGGCTTGCTGACCGGTTGCCTGAGGGTTTGCTGTGTCTTGCATGCTGTCACACTAGCAGATCGGCGAAGTGGGCGGTGCCGACGTTCCATTAATGAAGCGGTTTCCAGCCTTGCGGCTTTAAAGGCCTGGGCTTTGCCTGTGGGGGATGCTGCAAAGCAGAACGTTCGCGCTTACGATCTGAGACGCGCGAATTGCCAAACGGTCCACCGGGGCATATCGCCTAAACAGGGTATTCAGTGCGGAGCATACCGATGATCAGCTACGACGTAACCGAGTGGGGCATGCCATTACAGCAGGCGATTCGCGACACGCCCCAAGCCCAGGGAACCGAGGTTTTGCTACGCGTGAAGTACTGCGGGGTCTGCCATTCCGATGTGCATATCCGCGATGGGTACTTTGAACTGGGGGGTGGTAAAAAGTTCCTGATGTCGCAGCGCGGGATGAAGTTGCCCGTCACTTTAGGACACGAACCTTTCGGAACCGTAATCGCGGCTGGCCCCGAGGCTGCCGAGCTGCCTTTGGGCGAAGACAGGCTGGTTTACCCCTGGACCGGCTGCGGCACTTGCGCCCGTTGCCTTGAGGACATGGATAACTGGTGCTCGGCGCCTCGCTATATCGGTATTCAAAAGTCGGGCGGCTACGGTGATCACATCCTGGTGCCGCATCCCAAGTATTTGGTTGACGCCAGCGGGATTGACCCAAGCTATGCGCCAATTCTTGCCTGCTCCGGGCTGACCACTTATAGCGCGGTGCGCAAGCTGATGCCTTGTGCGCCCAGCGACTGGATTGTGATCATGGGCGCCGGTGGTTTGGGCCTGATGGCGGTTGCTGTGCTCAAAGCCTTAGGTCATGAACAGATTGCGGTCTGCGAGATTCAAAGCAGCAAGTGGGATGCGGCGCGTGAAGCCGGAGCGAAGCTTTGCGTCAATCCGGCCGAAGACGGCGCGCTTGAACAATTGAAAGCCTTAGACGGCGGTGTCTGGGGTGTGGTTGATTTGGTTGGCGCTGAAAACACCGCCTCAATGGCGATCGCCTGCCTTCGCAAAGGGGGCCGTTATGTGCTTGTTGGCCTTTACGGTGGCGAACTCGCCTTGTCGCTGGTACCCCTGGCGCAGCGCGCCATCACGCTTCAAGGCTCCTACGTCGGGTCGCTGCAAGAATTGCGCGAGGTCGTCGCACTTGCACAAAGTGGCAAGCTCAAACCGATTCCAACCCGGGTTTGCAGCATGCAAGAGGTTTCCAGCATTCTCGATCAACTCAAGGCCGGAACGGTGATTGGTCGAGTGGTGGCAAAGGCTGGCTAAGCTGCCGACTTTGCCTGAGCTTGTGCCATTGCATGTAGAGCACGCCACAAAGAACCACGCATCCCCCGAGCACTTGCTCGGGCTTTGGCTGCACCTGAAAGGCGAGCAGTGAAATCAGCACTGCAAAAACCGGCACCATGTTTTGCCACATCACGCCCGCGTTGATACCGAGTCGGGCAACACCGATGTTCCAGGTCACAGCGCCCACGGCGGTTGAAAACGCGGCGGTGATGAACAAATTACGAAGCGCTTCAGCGCTGGGGTGAAAATTCGGCGAACCGACGATACCGCTTCCATAGGCGATCGACCAAAATAGCAGCAGGCAGGGGATCGATCCAAGCGAGGTCAGAAAAGTCCTTTGCAGTTGCGGAACCTTGGCGGGGAACCAGCGCTGCGAAAGAATCGAATAAGCAGTCCATGCGGCGATGGAAAGCACGATCAGCATTTCGCCGCCTTGTAGCGCAAGCCATTGCGTACTTTGCTCGGACCGGCCGTAGATCGCGATGCCAGCACCGATAATGGTCAGCAGTGCTGCGCCCCAAAATCCTTTTTCAAGCTTTGCACCCGTCATCAGGCGGGTGGTCACGGCGCCGTAGACGGGTGAGCCCGCCATGATCGCAGCGGCGGTGATGGTGTTGGTATGCAAAAGTCCTAAGTTATAGAGCGAAAAAAAACAGCTCACGCATAAGCTCATGAGCAAGACGCGGCCGATTGGAATCGGTGAGCGCAGTGCTACTTTGCCCAGACTGATGAGCACCGCCAATGCAAGCAGGATCGATGCGATGCTTAAACGAAGCGGGGCGAGCCAAAAAGGATCGAAGCTTGCAAAAAGGGCCGCGGTGAGCGGGATGTTTAAACCCCACACAAAAGCTGAATTCACATAGCAGAGCGTGCCGACCCAAAAGTTTGACGAGCCGCTTTGCGCCGAGCTGCTTTCCAAGGTCATCTTCATCCGGGCTTAGCCCGCTTCGCGACGCGCGGGGCCAATTCGAGCAAACATCAGGCTCGGCCTACGATTGATGCGCTTGCAAAAAGGTCCTTGAGCAGCGCCATGGCTGCAGTGCCTGAAATCGCAAAGGGGTCGAGTACCGGCAGCGGACAATACTTCAGGATGACCGATGGGTTGATGCGTTCGAGATTGATCTGGCCCATCGTCCAGCTTCCGAAAATCCGTTCGGAAATCTCTTCATAGTGCAAAAGGCTCACCTCGGTATGACGGGGATCCTGGACGATTTGCCCATAGACACGGTTAATGGCCGTCCGATCGCCCTCGATGAGCTGCAAGAAGGCCTGATCGCTAAAGCATAAAACGCCGGTGATTCCATGTTGCGGATTGTTTTCGCGACAGCTTTTGAGGATGTCATCCACAAGACTATGCGCAGTTTGCTGCACGGGACGACTTGCGTAGAGTAAGCGCACCAACATGGCTTCAGGCCTTTTTTGACTGAATCAAAGAAAGAAACTCGCGCCGAAGATTGGCGTCTTTTAAAAACGAACCGCGCATCACCGAATTGATCATCCGTGAATCAACATCTTTCACACCGCGCCAGTGCATGCAAAAGTGATCCGCTTCCATCACGATAGCCAGGCCGTCGGGGGACATTTTTTCCTGCAGCACATCGGCCAGTTGTACCACCGCCTCTTCCTGAATTTGCGGTCTGCTCATGATCCAGTCAGCAATCCTTGCGTATTTAGAAAGCCCGATCAGGTTGGAGTGCTCATTGGGCATCACGCCAACCCAGACATGACCCATGATCGGACATAAATGGTGCGAGCAGGCGCTGCGCACGGTAATGGGGCCGATGATCATCAGCTCATTGAGATTTGACACATTAGGAAACTCGGTCAGCGTAGGCATGGCATGGTAACGGCCGCTGAAGACTTCGTTCACAAACATTTTTGCGACGCGTCGCGCCGTCTCCTGGGTGTTGTGATCGCTTTCGGTGTCGATGACCAGGCTCTTTAAAAGCATTTCCATATGGCCTTGCACCTCAGCAAGGAGCTCATCGAGTTCGCCCGGTTCAATAAATGCAGCGATATTGTCATTGGCGTGAAAGCGTGCGCCCGCCAGTCGAACCCGTCGTCGAATTTGCTCCGACATCGGGATGCCCAGTTCCTCATGCTGCAGTTCATGCGCAAGTTCCTGTGCCGTGCTTGGGGGTAGTTTTGCGTTCATCATGAGCGTCTTTGTTCTGAGAATTCGTGCGAGGAGGGTAAACCCGTTAAACTCAGCGGCCTGAAAGCGACCCTTGGCGGCCCGAGGGGATTCAAGCCCCTTGTCCGGTCTGGATTTTGCCGCAATACTGCAAGGCACGATGAAAGATCCTGACGCACTTGCTAGATGGTTGGTCCAACAGCACCAGGATAAGGCGACGCTGCGTGCCGCACCACAATCCCTGGAACCTGCTTCAACACCTGAGGCAATCGCGGCCCAGGAAGCCTTTGTGCGGATGAAGTCGGCTGTTTGTGGTGCGCCCGCCGGTTGGAAGATCGCGCTTGCCACCCCCGTGATGCAAGCCATGGTTGGCTTAAACGCGCCGATTGCCGGTCGCTTGCATGCGAGGCAGCTCGTGGAATCCCCAGCCAAAACTGCTTGGGCCGAGTACGGACGCTTGCTGGTTGAATTCGAGATCGCGGTTCGTCTTGGCGCCGATTTGAAACCCCCACGCGGCCGAGGCACCCACCGGCATGACCGCCACAGCGTGCTGGATGCGGTTGACGCGGTCACCGCTGCGATGGAAATCGCCGATGATCGTCAGGCTGACTATGCCAAGATGTCGCGCCACGGACTGCTCTTACTTGCCGATAACGCCTGGAACGAGGGGGCTGTTCTTGGGCGTTGGCGTCGCGACTGGCGAAGTCTTGGCACTGCCAACGACGGCTTGGCAAGCCTGCGCGGAAGGGCCTTGGTCAATGGCGAGGATGCGGGAAGCGGATTCGGTCGGGATTTGATGGGTCATCCGCTCCAAGCGCTGGCTTGGCTTGCCAACGAAGCCAATGACCGCGGCAGCTACCTTGCTAAAGGAGACATCGCGATCCTCGGTTCGCTGCTGCCTTCGAAGTTTCCGACACCGGGCGATCGCTATGAATTTCAGCTTGAAGGATTTGAGCCGATTTTTTTACGCGTCCTTTAGGCGAACAAAAGTCTGGTCAGATCAGGGCTTGGCTCTTCAGTTGTTGGATCGATCCAAGCGTTGGAAGCTTGGTGAGTTGCTCAAACAGGCGCTTGCCGTCAACGCCCGGCGCTCGGGCGGTGCAATCGAGGAATTTGCCTTCCAGTTCCTCCATGCTCAAAGGGTTCATCGCATTGCCTCGGGCAAAGCGAATGTCGCCGCTGTCAAGCACCGAACCGTTATGAAGACTAAGGCGCACACGATCTGCATAGGAAAATGCCGGTTCAATCGGACAGTTCCGGTTCGTGATGGAGACGCTGAGCTTTGCGAATTGCGCGCGAACTTCAGGCCTCGCTACCACCTGATCGGTTAACTGATTCAAGCCGACAGCCCCTTCAACCAGCGCTGAGGCCACCGCAAACTCCAAGCTGAATTTGGCCTCGAGTCCGGTGCTGGGCTGATGGTTGCGCAACATTGAGGCTTGCGCCACGCCAATGACGGCTTCAACCGATTCAATGTCCCCGGCTTTGAATTGATGCGCACTGCGCAAAGCAAGAACGCCGTCGATGATGCGATGCGTGGCATAGCAAAGCGGGTAACGCTTGATGCTCAAACCGGCGTGCATGATTTTCCAGGGTGTTCCAAGCGCTTGCGCAGGCAAGAAGCGATCGACATCGTTGTTTTCGGAAATTGCTTTCAAAAATCCGGCGTGGTGCTCAAGCGCATCCGGTGTTGCGGTCAATCCGAGTCGAGCAAGGCGCATGGCGCTGATGCCATGACTTGCAGCCATGCCCGCGTGAAAGGGTTTTGTCATTGTGCCAAAATTTGCTACGAGCCCGCTGGCAAAGGACCCCGCGATTGCAAGTCCCATCTGGCACGCTGAGGCTGAATCCCGATTCAGATAGCCGCAGGCCGCTGCCGCAGCAATCACCCCGAACACAGCCGTGGGGTGCCAGCCTTTCAAGTGATGTGAGCCCTTTTCACGGCTGACCAAATCGGCCCAGATTTCATAACCCACAAGGTAGGCGTAAAGCATGTCCTTTCCGCTGCGATCTAGCCGCTCTGCCTCAGCGAGAATCGCAGGAACCAACACGGTTGAGGGATGTCCGCCGAGCGCCACATCATCGAAATCAAGCGCATGGGCCGCTGCGCCGTTAATCCACGCCGCTGCTTCGGCACTCGCCTTTTCCTGACCCAGCAAAAGGCTTGAGCTGGCCTCAAGCTGACCTGTCATGCCTGCTCCAAGCCATTGACGCACGATATGAACCACAGGCTCATCACGTCCTGCGATCATCGTTCCGATCGTGTCGATAAAGCCCGTCATCGCCCGCTGAGCGGCTTCTTGCGGCAAGTCCTCGGGGCGGGTCAACGCAATGAATGCGGCATAGTGTTGCGTGAGGGCCGAGGCCTTTTCCGCTGCGATGGCTGACGGGGGGCTTTGCTTGTGGGAGCTCATCGTTGTCTGCGTGCTCATCTCAGTTGCCTTATAGGGTATGGCTTAGCCAGAACATGGCCGCTGCCTTTGCCGTTTCATTGTTGCGGGGCACGGGCGGTATCGGCTTGGTTTCATGATGTTTTCAGCCAGCAACGATGTCAAACTCGTACATTCGATAAACCGCTTCACAAGGCATTTCGGATTCCCATGAGCACACATCAGCACGAACCAGCTCAAGGAGTCTCGGCATGGAATCAGATTGAGCAAGCCTTCAGGGCCGATGCCAGCTAAGCGTTGCAATCACGGACCTCATGATGGAGCTTGAAGCGGATGAAGACACTCAGTGCTCGTGACTTATGGCGGATTGAACGTGTGGGCGCGCCCCAGTTGAGCCCGTCGGGCCATAAAGCCGTCTTCCCGGTCACGCGATATGATATCGATAACAACATCGGTCGCAGCACACTTTACTGGCTTGATCTGCAGCCAGGCAAGCTTGCATCAAAGCCAGCGCCGCTCACATTTGCAGGTGAGAAAGACGCAAATCCTCAATGGTCGCCAACCGGCGATCGCATAGCCTTTGCGGCCAAACGCGAGCAAGCCGGCATCAAGGATCAAGCGGCACAACTCTATGTGATCGCTGCAAGCGGCGGAGAGGCTCAGCGCATGAGCCAGTGGCCACTGGGTGTGGGCGCCTTTCGCTGGATGCCTGATGGCAAGCGGATCGTCTTTATCAGCTGGGTATGGCCCGAGGAGAGCACCACCAAAGCGCAGATCAAGCGGCATGAACAAGAGTCCAAGCGAAAAGACAGCGCCCAAGTCACTTCGGCGAGCACTTATCGTTTTTGGGATCATTTCATTCCGCAGGAGCGTGTACCGCGCCTGATGCTGCTTGATCTGACAAGTGGGAAAGTCAGCGATTTGATGCACAAGGCTCGCCTGAGCCTTCCTCTGGCCGATCCGGATCTGCAGAGCTTTGATCTGGCGCCTGATGGAAGTGCTTGCGTCTTTTGCTTTGACCCTGCTGTGGATCCGCGCCTGGATTACCCGCATGCCTTGGGTCTGCTTGACCTGAAAAGTGGAAAATTCAAGCGGATCAGCCCGGAGGACGGTTGGGATTACAGCGCTCCGGTGTTTGACCCGCAGGGCAAGCGCATCGCCTGTTTGGCTGCTGATGTGAAGACTAGACACACCATGCCTGCTCGTCTGACGCTTCTGGCACTCAAGAGCAAGGCAAAGCCGATTCGGCTGATGCCGAATTGGGATCGGGTGCCGCAAGCACCATTGCAATGGACACAGGACGCATCATCGATTTGCTTTACTGCCGAGGATCGCGGCCGCCGGCATCTTTGGCGCTATAAACTTGACGATCTCGAAGAAAATCGTGATCTGCGTGAACCGGAGCGGATCGTAGAAGGCGGGTGGGTCCAGGCTTTTTCAATGCACGGAGCGCCTGAGCCGCGGATTTTGGTAAGTCTCGAAAGCGCAAGTCATCCGGCCCAGCTTTGGTGGGCTGAGCCCAAGGCCGCAGCCAAGCGCGTGGATCGATTCAATGACAGCTTGCTCAAGGGTATGCGCCTTGGGGCTGTCGAGACGATCGATATCAAGGGAGCGCTCAACGACCCGGTGCAGGTTTGGCTAACCTATCCACCCGATTTTGATCCAGGAAAGTCTTACCCGCTTTTGCACAACATCCACGGCGGGCCTCACACGGCAGCGGGCGATCAGTTTCATTACCGATGGAACACTCAGGTCTTTGCCGCACAAGGCTACGTGGTGGCAAGTGTGAACTACCACGGCTCAAGCAGTTTCGGTTACGAATTCTTAGACAGTATTACCCATCGCTGGGGTGAGCTGGAGCTCATCGACATCGAAGCAGCAAGTAGCTGGTTCGAGGCACAGCCCTACATCGATGCGCAACGGATTGTCGCAGCAGGCGGCAGCTATGGCGGATTCATGGTTGCCTGGATGAATGCCTTTGCCAAGGCAGAACGATATAAAGCGTATATTTGCCATGCGGGGTGTTTTGACTGGGTCGCTATGTTTGCTGATGACGCCTACGGCTGGCATGCTCAGGAGCTGGGCGCATGGTACTGGGACAACATGGCACAGATCCATCGGCAAAGTCCGCACCACGCAGCAGCAAGCATGCGCACGCCAACGCTCGTCATCCACGGAGCCCTCGACTATCGGGTGCCCGATGCGCAAGGGCTGGCGTATTACAACACCCTCAAGGCCAAAGGGGTCGAAGCCCGGCTTTTATGGTTCCCCGATGAGAATCACTGGGTTCTCAAACCCCAGAACTCTCTTGTCTGGTACCGTGAATTCTTCGCTTGGCTGAACCGCTATGCACCGCAAAAGATTGCTTCAAAAGCACCACGCCCTAACCCGACGCGTCTTCGCTAGCGCGAGCCTGGGCGTTTTCGCAGGATTACTGATTCCCGGTGCCAGGGTTTTCGCAAGCACCGATTCGCGTTCCGCTGCCGCACTTTTGGATCCGCGGCAGCAGATACTGATGATGCGCCATGCTGATGCTCCGGGCTACAGCGATCCGCCGGAGATGCGTCTTGATGACTGCGCAACGCAGCGCAATCTTGGCGAGCGCGGAAGACAACAGGCTGCCGAGACCGGCCATTGGTTGCGCGCTCAGGGATTACAGCAAGTGCAGCTCTGGTCGAGCCCCTGGTGTCGCTGCGTAGACACGGCCCGCCTGCTCGGCTTTGGAGAGCCTCATAGGAAGGATTTTTTGGGTTCGTTTTTCAGAGATCCCGAGCTGGCAAGCAAGCACACCCGGCAATTGACGCAGGCCTTGCAGCTTTGGTTTAGCAGCGCTCCGACAGGTCCTCTGATCCTCGTAACGCATCAGGTCAACTTAAGTGCCTACAGTGCGCGGTCGGCTGCCTCTGGCGAGTTGTTCAGGATTCGTGTTGCAGCCACTGGACAGGCCCAGCAGGTGGAGTCTTTGCGCACTTAGCCTGCAAGCGCTGCGCCTGTTATGTCACAACGGACCTTTCACCACATTTCAACAGGGACGTTTCACCACAGAAGTTTTACCACGGACAGCTCAATCGACGATCCGAACCGGTGGCGTAATCGTGGTACATCCAACGGTCACAGATCAAACGGTCAGTAAGAAACCAGAGCAAGCCCAGCGCAAGGAAGAACCCGAGCGTGCGTTTCAACACCGATTCACCCAAGCCCCAGGCCGAATGGGTTTGCTTAACGCGCCTGTTTGGCAACCGTCTTGATGGCTTTGGCCTGTCCCGAAAAAAAGCCGATGGCCTCTGCAGTGGGGATGATCATGCGTTTGCGGCTATCTTGTTCGGACGTCTGAAGGTCGATCAGACCGGCTTGACGCAAGCATTGCAAGCGCTTGTGAATGGTCGCTGGAGAGCCAAATTGCTCGTTTCGCATTGCCTGCCGCACCGAAAGTGCCTGACCGGCATGCCAGGAAACTCCGATAAGATTGAGCAAAGCCTCGTGCTCTGGCGTGAGGTTCTGGAGGCCGGGAAGCGATCTAAGACTTTGAACAATGTGCTGAAAGCGAAAAAATAGATCGATTAACTCGTTGCGTGCTGCTTTGCTCATGGCCACCTCATTTCATAGCGTTGGCGAAGGCTAAGTGATTTCCCAATGGCGCGCAAATAGCCTCATCTGCCTATCGCGAAACTTGCCTTTTTTGTGCATGAGGAAAATGGAGCGATGATTGCGTGAAGAACCTTCGCTGAAACCTATCGCTTAAGGCCGCTTGCTTGTTAAACGATCGAATTGCGCTTGGCGCTGTGCTGTTGGCTGCGGGAAGCGGCTCACGCATGGGCTATCGACCCAAAAGTCTTTTGCAGCTCGACGGTGTGCCTTTGATTTGCCGTCAGCTCATCGCACTCTCGGGCGCAGGCGTCGACGAAGTTGTGGTGGTACTCGGTCACCACGCCGAGCTGATCGAACCTGTGATCAAGGACTTTGCGGTGACGGTGGTTCGCAATATGCATCCAGACGATGGTCAGGTGTCTTCGCAGCGCCTGGGAATTGCCGCCTTTGCAGCCAGGCTTGATGCGTGTTTGGTGGCCTTGGCTGATCAGCCGCTGATTGATTCGCACGACATCAGCGATCTGATCGCCGCCTACCGAAAGCGCCCCGGCGACACATCGGTTGTCGTTCCTCAGGTTCAGGGCAAGCGCGGAAACCCGGTGATGTTCAGTGATGACGTTCGCCAAGCTGTTTTACAAAGCCCGGTTCATGTGGGATGCCGGCAGTGGCAGGAGAGCCATCCGAAGGCTGTGCACTATTTCGTCAGTGATACACGCAATTATCGAATCGATCTGGACACGCCCGACGATGTCGAGCAATTCACGCGCGATACCGGGCAATTACTTCACTGGCACGAAACCGTTCCGATTCCGCAGGAAAAGCCCGACGCTTAAGGTGGCCTGGGGCGGAATCGAACCACCGACACAAGGATTTTCAGTCCTCTGCTCTACCGACTGAGCTACCAGGCCAANNAGACCGCGTAGTGTATCAAATGACCGACGCTACGATTTAGGCCCAATGGATTCACCGAATAGTCGTTGGAGCGTTGAACGCGTCAACTGTCGGGCGAACCAGGTCTGTCGATGTTGCAAGGACTGATAGATGGAAGGGTGAATCACATCCAGGCACTCAAATGGGTAACTTGGCTTGAATCGCTTTGAGCGTTTAATAAACAATACGCTGTTTTGCCGCAACGCGGGGTCGATGAGACGGTCTGGCCATATCCGCATTCGGTACTGAAGGTCAGCGTAGTAACCGTTCTTGGCGAAGTGTGATGCCCAAAATGACGGCCATCGTAGGTTTTCATCGCTAGCCGACGCTTCATGCGGCGCGGGGGCACAAAAGAGCACCCGAGGCGCACTTTTGCAAAGGTCTGCGACAAAGTCCCCCGCGCGCGCCTGATCGAGGCGCTGTATAAAGTTAATACACAGAACAAGATCTGCCGGCTGTGGAAGGCTCACCTTGACCTGGTGCAAATCGATCGTCTTGAGCAGCTCCGGTTCGACGCAGGGCGCTTGCTCGATACGGTCGGGTGTTGAAATACCGAGCAAACGGACGGCGCCAAGGGCCTTGGCGGCGGCAAGCCACATGCCGCTACCCGCATCAAACTGACAAACATAGCCCAACTTGCCCGAGCGCGCGCCGGGTAGCTTGGACAACATTTGAAAGGCGCTGGCAAATCCTTCGTCAAATCGATGCAGGTGAAAACCTTGGGCCAAGAACGGAACCTCGATTTGCGCGAAGACCCTGTCAGATCAGCCAGAAGATCAGCAAAAATGCGACGCTGATCACTACGATTTGACCTGTGAGTTTCCTGAAGTTGAGATCCTGCTGCAGGACTTCCAGATCTTGCGGCGAGTAAGACGCACGCATTTCGCGTGGAATTTGGGCGGCTCCGGTCCACCATAAAACGGCTGCGACGATCAGTGCGAAAACAATCGTTGTTGCGGCAATCATGATGTTTCCTCCCCAGCAACAGAGTTTTTAGTGCAGGCTAAACCGCTCATGATGTTGCCCTGAAATTCACGCTAAGTCGAGTGTTTTAAGCATGAAGGCCCAACGAAGTCTTTGAACGCGGCTTCCTCGCCCGATGCCTTCATCCGCCATAAACTAGGCCTGACGAATCGCCGTTTTCCAACATAAGGACGGTAGATTCGTTGAGAGCGGACTTGATGCGGATTGCCCCCAAAACCGTGAAATACCTTTGAAGTAACCCCATCGTCATGCAAAGCCTTTCCCATTACGCATCAGCGATCTCGACAGCCCAACTGAGGCTGCCCGACAACGCGCAGTTCAGCGTCGATGGCCGTCGTATCGCTCAGGCAGCGACCTCAATGGCCGCGAAGCTGCCAAAGCCCGACCCTGCAGTGATCATCAACATCACGAGAGTATCGGATTCGCTTCCGTCGGTGAGCGAGTTTTCAAAGCTCTATCAGCGTCCGGCGCAGCTTCCAAGTTAAGCTTGCGTTGGCTAGCGACATGTCGGGCGGAGAGCGGTAGCGGCAAGACGGCGAAAGGCAGCCGCAAGACCTTTGCCTAAGTCATTCATCGCGTCGCTGCTGCAATTGTTGTTGCTTCTACTCCGGGCTGCCGGCGACCTGCTGCGCACTTTCGACCTGACCAGTGGCATCCGATGGCTTGTCCTCGGTTGGCCCCTCCGGTTCTTGCATTCGCTCACCAACAAGACTGTCAATGGCCAGGCCCTGACGGACTTTTGCAAAAGTCTGACGAGCGAGGTCAAGCGAAGTGGTCGCCATCACCAACCGGCCTTCGTTCACCACCACATACATCGAGGATTGTGCAGCGCTATCGTGTCTGACACGTTCCCAGTACGTCACGGACTTTAAGTTTCGGGCAGCCTTCATGCCCCCAATGATAACGAAAAGCCGCTGGCCTCAGCCAAGCGCGCCGAGACTTGATGAATGGCAAATTACGAGGGATTGACCTGGCTTGTCCGAACCTGCCGAATTTGCTCGAGTGTGGCTGCAAATTCGCCCGGTTTGGCATGCGCTGGAGGCTTGCGAAGCATCAATTGGGGGCGGGGGCGCGACTGTATCGACGGCGAAGCGTGTAAAGCGCCTACGGCGGTTTGAATTCTGAATCCAAAAGCTAGAGCGTTGTCCACGGCTAAGACCCTCCTGCTGCCTTAACCTTACTTACGGTCGATGGTAGCTGCTGGTTTAGCGGCTTAGCAAGCTAGCTGTTGGGATCTTGCGAATGCCTTGCCTTTAATGGGCGTTGCGCCTGGGGTCGAGCGCTTGCATCGGCACGCCGGAAAGTCCGATCAAATCTTCAAGGCTGAGTCCCTCGATCAAGTCCGCAACCATCAACCCGTCCGGGCTAATGTAAATCGTTGCCAGGTCGGTATACACGCGCGATACGCAACGCAAACCGGTCAGCGGGTACGTGCAGCGCTCAACAAGCTTGCTCTCACCGTTTTTGGTGAGCAATTCCATCATCACAAAGACCTGCTTGGCTCCGCTTGCCAGGTCCATGGCCCCGCCGACCGCTGGAATCGCTTCGGATTGACCCGTATGCCAGTTGGCAAGATCGCCGTTAACCGCGACCTGAAAGGCACCGAGCACGCATAAATCCAGGTGACCGCCCCGCATCATCGCAAATGAATCGGCATGATGAAAAAACGATGCACCCGGCATCAGAGTGACTGGTTGCTTGCCAGCGTTGATCAGATCGTAGTCCTCCGCGCCAGGCTCAGGGGCTGGCCCCATACCGAGTAGTCCGTTTTCACTTTGCAAAACGATCTCGCGGTCCTGCGGGATATGGTTTGCAACCAGGGTGGGCATGCCGATGCCCAGATTGACATAAGCGCCTTCGGGTATATCGCGGGCAACATGTTGGGCCATCTGATCACGGCTGTAACGCTTCATCGGTTTTGCTCTCCACGTTTGGCTGGTGTGGGGTCATAGCTCAAACGCTCGACCTGCACGATGCGTTTGACGAAAATCCCCGGTGTTATCACATGCTCGGGATCGATCGCACCGAGGTCGACAATCCGATGAACCTGCGCAATCGCGGTTTTGGCAGCCATGCACATGATCGGTCCGAAGTTTCTTGCGGTTTTTCGGTACGTTAAATTGCCCCATCGATCGCCTGTTTCGGCGGCAACAAGCGCAAAGTCGGCATGAATCGGATACTCAAGCACATAGTCGCGCCCCTTGATCTGTCGCGTTTCTTTGCCTTTTGCCAGATCGGTTCCAAAACCCGTAGCGGTATAAAAGGCGCCAATACCTGCGCCTGCCGCGCGGATTCGTTCGGCGAGATTGCCTTGCGGCACCAGCTCAAGTTCGATTTTCCCGGCGCGCCACAAATCATCAAACACCCAGGAATCCACTTGGCGCGGGAAGGAGCAAATGAGCTTGCGCACGCAACCGGCTTTCATCAAGGCGGCAAGCCCCTTTTCCCCGTTACCCGCATTATTGTTGACAACCGTGAGTTCGCGTGCCCCTTTGGCAATCAACGCATCGGTAAGCTGAGTCGGTAAGCCAGCACTGCCAAAGCCGCCGATCAGAATCGTTGCACCGTCGTGCACATCCGATAAAGCCTCTTGGGCTGAAGCAAGAATCTTGTTGATCATGCGCTGTTTCTCCCGGGCTGGTCGCGACTAATGATGCAGAGGGCCTGATACCTCAAGGCACTCTGCTTCCAAGCATAGCTGGCCTCCTATAATGCTTCATCAAAAACCGAAGCCATGAACGTTTTTTCAAATCCCCATACCGCCCCGATGCCGCTTTCGGAAATTCCCTTTCCGGCGCGACAGGGATCGTCTGCTTTGTTTGCAAGCTCGAGCTCAGCGTTGCAGGTCGATATTGCAGTGATTGGAGCTTCTGTGGCCGGTTTGTTTACGGCGCAAGCGCTTGCAAAACTCGGCTATCGCTGTGCCTTGATCGGCCCTGAACCGGTTTATGCCCGTCATCAGGTCGGCTTTGATCAGCGGATTTTTGCGCTTTCTCCAGCGAGCTGGGCTTGGATGCAAGACCAGGGGCTCAGTGCTGCGATTCAGTCGCAGCGCCTCGGTTTGATCAATCGTATGCATATACACGCTCCCCCGCTTGGATCTGTGGAGCCGATTGTTTTCGACGCCTATCGTGCAGCGCTCGAGCAGCTGGCCTTAACCGTTGAACAATCAGAGCTGATTGCAGCGGGCCAGCAAGCAGTGGCCATGGCCGGCGTGCTTCGTCTTCAGGAATCGCTTGTGGGCATCGATCCCCCGGTCTTGGGGGCAAGGGCTGCCAGCGGACTGCAGTCTGCGCTGCAGGCTGGGCAGACGCGACGCATAACGCTTGAACACGGCAAAACCTTAGAGGCGCGACTGCTTGTGGGTTGCGACGGTGCGCATTCGGGCCTTCGCAAGCTGGCGGGGATCACAAGCCGGCGATTCGACTATAAGGCAAGTGCGGTGGTTGCTAACTTTGCCTGCGGCAGCCAGCATCGGCACAGCGCCTACCAATGGTTTACCGATCAGGGGATTCTTGCGCTCTTGCCCTTGCCCGGTCAGGCCTTGAGCATGGTGTGGTCCGCGCCGCAACCGATCGCCGACCGGTTGATGTCGCTCGGAGGCGAATCGCTCCGCCGGCACGTCCAGGCCTTTCTGGAATCGCTTGGAAGCGATGCGCCGGTGCTTGTGTCTTGTTTGAACCAGCCCGCCTCGTTTCCTCTCATTGAATCACTGTCCGATTCACCGACCGCACAACGCTTGCTGCTGCTTGCCGACGCAGCCCATGTTGTGCATCCGATGGCAGGCCAGGGATTGAATCTTGGTATCGGCGATATGATCGAACTGACCGATGTGCTGTCGCGCCCCGCATCGCGACACGATCCCGGGCAGGCGCCCTGCCTTGAGCGCTACGTCCGTCGGCGCGCCGAGCCGGTCGCAGCCTTGTCCTTACTCACCCGCAGACTGTATCAATGGTTTGAACAAAGGCCAACGCCGCTTCTCGCAGCGATTGGCGCTTGGGGATGGTCGCGGGTTGCAGGCAGTTCGCTGATTCAGTCTGCCTTGATTCGCCAAGCTGTTCGGCATGGGCCCAATTAACCTGCCTGCGGTTTAAACGCGGCATCACGCAATTTAAGAACGATAGGATAGGCTATGCATTGCACTGAGAATCAAGCACGGGGTTTGCATGCTGCATGGCGCAAGCTGCTTAGGGCCTCTCATGTGACGCTTCTGGTTTTTACGCTGACAGCTGCAACGCTGGGTAAGGCCGCTGCGCAGCCATCGAGCCAAGGCTCAAATCCAGCGATCAATGCTATCGAAATGAGCATAAAGCAAAGTGTCGAGAGTTGGCTCAAAGGCAAGTACAAGGTCGACGGTATCGCCAAGACGCCGATTGCTGGACTCTACGAGGTGAGGCTCGGAACCGATCTGATTTATGTCGACGAGAAAGGCGCCTACGCGTTTATCGAAGGTCAATTGATCGATCTGAAAAATAATAAAAACATAACCCGTGAGCGCACTGAAGAGCTATCTTCGATTCAATTCAAGGACCTGCCTTTATCCCTGGCTTTCAAACAGGTTCAGGGCAACGGCCGACGCGTGATGGCGGTATTTGAGGACCCAAACTGCGGCTATTGCCGAAAGTTGCGGGCTGATCTTGCCGGGATCAAGGATGTAACGATTTACACCTTTGTGTTGCCTTTACTGTCACCGGACTCCGAAGTGAAGTCGCGAAACGCCCTTTGCGCGGCCGACAAAGCCAAAGCCTGGAACGATATGATGCTCTCGGGCAAAGCGCCACCCAACGCAGCGCCTTCTTGCGATGCCCCAATTGCCAAGCTGAAGGAACTCGGTCGCAGCCTCGCCGTAACCGGCACGCCGACGGTTTTTTTCCCCAACGGCAAGCGACTCACCGGCTATGCCCCGATGACTCAATTTGAGAAAATGCTTGAGGACAACAACAGGCTTTGAAGCCCGCGGCTTGCTAGCCGGTACTTTTCAAAGCAGTGGGAAATCCAAACCCTAGCCATACCAACCTTGAGGTGATGTGCCATGTGGGTGATTTATCTTGAAGCCTTCGGTATTCTTGCTTTGGTCTTGTTTATCGTCTGGTGGACCATGGGCGGAAAGCGTTAGCTTGTTCTGCGCCTTATGCGCTAGTGAAGCGTGCGCGGCACACTCAATACAAACGCTGGAATTGCCTGTTCGAAGCGCTCGCCGTCTTCGGCCACGAAAAAGTAGCTGCCTTTCATCGTAGCGGTGGGCGTGCTCACCTGCGAGCCACTTGTGTACTCAAAACCTTGCCCGGGCGCAATCAAGGGCTGTTGTCCGACCACACCGAGTCCTTTGACCTCATTGACCTCGCCGTCTTCGGAAGTGATCACCCAGTGCCGACTGATGAGTTGCGCGGGAATCGAGCCGGTGTTGGCAATGGTGATGGTGTAGGCAAAGGTATAACGATGCTGCTCTGGGGCAGACTGCTCAGGCAGGTACATCGTCTTGACCGAAATCTTGAATTGATAACTGGTTTTGCGTGCTTGAGCCATCATGAAGTCCGGGAGCATAGGTTGATGTTCAAATGCGCTGACTGCTCTCCAAGTACAATCCACGCATGGTCCCAAGCATACCGATGAAACAGCGCTATTGCATTGCCCCCAGCCTGTTATCGGCTGATTTTTCAAGGCTTGGCGAAGAGGTCCGTGCACTCGAATCCAGCGGTGCCGACTGGGTGCATGTGGATGTGATGGACAATCATTACGTGCCAAACCTCAGCATCGGTCCGATGGTTTGTAAAGCCATCCGGCCGCATACAGGCTTGCCCCTTGACGTGCACTTGATGGTCAAACCGGTCGATGGTCTGATCAGCGCCTTTGCCGAGGCAGGCGCTGACTGGATAAGCTTTCATCCGGAGGCCTCCGACCATGTGGACCGATCCTTGCAACTCATCAAGGACCACGGCTGTAAGGCGGGTCTGGTACTGAACCCGGCAAGTCCGCTACAGTGGCTTGAACATGTAGTGCATCGGCTCGACCTTATTTTGCTGATGTCGGTTAATCCCGGATTTGGAGGGCAGCAGTTTCTGCCCTCGAGTCTTCAAAAAATCAAAGCGGTGCGGGCTTTGATTGATCGCCACCAGCAACAAGGCGGTGCACCGATCGTGTTGCAGGTGGATGGTGGGATTAAAGTGGAAAACATCGCAGAAATCGCGCTTGCAGGTGCCGACTGTTTTGTGGCCGGCTCGGCGGTCTTTTCTGCACCCGATGACGATGGCAAGTACCGCTCGATCATCAACCGGCTGCGGCATGCGATTGATGAATCAAGGCTGAGTCGCC
>DDPV01000020.1:46376-57817 GCA_002342365.1 Burkholderiales bacterium UBA2459
CCCCGGTTGCCTTATCCGGCGCCAAGCCTTAAAGCGGGGATCAAGGCGCTTTTGTTTGATCTGGATGGCACCTTGCTTGATACCGCTGCCGATCTGATTCAAACCGGGCATGTCATGCGCGAAATTTTCCGCCTGGCCCCGCTTAGCGATGCGCAAATCTTGACCTTCGTCGGCAAAGGTGCAGAGCGCTTTGTGCATCGCCTTTTGACCGGCGACTTGTCAGCCGACGCTGAGGCTTCAGCCCATGCCATCGCTATGCAACATTTCAGCGATGTTTATCGGCGCTATAACGGCCAATGGGCTCGGCCCTATGCAGGTGTTGTTCACGGTTTAGAACAGTTAAAGGCGGCCGGCTTTCCGATGGCAGTTGTAACCAACAAAGCGCAGACGTTTACTGACGCCCTGCTTGTTCGCTCAGATTTGAGTCGGTACTTTCGGTTTGCGCTCGGAGGCGACGCTCTGCCCTTTAAAAAACCGCGTCCGGAGCCTTTGTGGCAGGCTGCAAGCATGCTTGGGTTTAGGCCTTCGGAAGTGCTCATGCTTGGTGATTCGCAAAACGATGCACAAGCAGCCAGAGCCGCCGGGATGCTTTGCTTTTTAGTACCTTACGGCTACCGCGAGGGCGTTGACCTTGAGCAAATCGCATGCGATGGTATAGTTCCTGACATCAAGACATTCGCCCAATGGACTTTGCAAGCAAGCCACCTGCCATGCCCAGCACCCGATGCTGGCGACGCTGTTGTTAAGCAGCCACTCGGTAGCGACGTCCACAACTGACCAGCCCTTCATCGCAACCAGTGCGCGCCCCTTCAGGGCTTGTACCATGGCAGAGCCCCGCAGGCAGACCAATGAAAACCGGGGCTGGCAAAAGCGAGAAACAGCATGAACGAGTCTGAATTCAAAGCGCTTGCGGCCCAAGGCTACGACCGAATTGCCTTGGTCCGTGAATGTCTGGCCGACCTCGAAACCCCGCTGTCGGTGTATTGCAAACTCAACGAACCTGGCAAGCGCAAGCATAGTTTTTTGCTCGAATCGGTGGAAGGCGGTGAACGCTTCGGACGTTATTCCTTCATCGGTGTATCGGCCCGAACCTCGATTCGCAGTCGCGATGATCGGGTCGAGGTCATGCGCGACGATGAGGTCATTGAGTCGCATCGGGGCGACCCGCTTGAGTTCATCCGCGCCTACCGCAAGCGCTTCAAAGTCGCGATCAGGCCGGGGCTTCCGCGCTTTTGCGGGGGCTTGGCCGGGTATTTTGGCTACGATCTGGTGCGGTTCATCGAACCTCGCCTTGGCCCCTGTACCAAGCCGGATCCGATCGGCACACCCGATATGCTTTTCTTACTGGTCGACGAGCTTGCTATCGTCGACAGTCTGCGCGGAAAACTGCAGCTTGTGGTGTATGCCGACACAGGCAAGCCGAACGCTTGGGCGCAAGCCCAAAGCCGCCTGCGAGAACTTAAAGCCCGCTTACAGCTCGCAGTCCTCGAAAGTCTTCCAGCTCCCGGCCCAGAGTGCGCCGAGATACGCGGCTTTGACAAACAGGACTATCTGGAGGCTGCCCGCAAGGCGCGTGAATTGATCATTGCAGGCGATCTGATGCAGGTGCAAATCGGTCAATTGATTCAAAAACCATTCGACCATCCGCCGCTTGCGCTGTATCGCGCCCTGCGATCGATCAATCCTTCGCCCTACATGTACTACTACGATTTTGGCGACTTCCAGGTGATCGGCGCATCGCCTGAGATTCTCGTTCGACAGGAGATTCTTGAAACCGAAGATCCGGAGGGAGCTACGCGAATCACGATCCGTCCAATTGCGGGCACTCGTCGCAGGGGCTTATCGCCCCAACAGGATGAGGCGCTTGCGCGCGAACTGCTGGCCGATCCCAAAGAGCGCGCCGAACACCTGATGCTTATCGACCTGGCCAGAAATGACCTCGGTCGGATTGCGAAAACCGGGACGGTGCGGGTGACTGAAAAAATGGTTGTTGAAAAGTATTCACACGTTCAACATATTGTATCGAACGTCGAAGGGCTTTTGGACGATGGCCTTGATGTGATCGACGTGCTAAAGGCGAGTTTTCCTGCCGGCACCCTGACAGGTGCGCCAAAAGTTCGGGCGATGGAAGTGATCGATCACATGGAGCGCACACGGCGCGGGATTTATGGTGGTGCTGTCGGCTACCTGAGTTGGTCCGGCCATATGGATGTTGCGATCGCGATTCGTACCGGCATCGTGAAAGATAAAGTACTCAACGTGCAGGCAGCCGCCGGTATTGTTTACGACTCGACGCCAGAGGCAGAATGGCAAGAGACCGAAATGAAGGCGCGTGCTGTTTTAAGAGCAGCCGAATTGGTCGAAAATGGTCTTGAGCACTAAGCCAGCTGTCTGGGATCACGCGGGAGGCACTTATGCTTTTGATGATCGATAACTACGATTCGTTCACCTACAACCTCGTCCAGTATTTGCGGGCCTTGGGAGCGAGCGTTACAACATTGAGAAACGATGCATCTGACCTGCAAAGCCTCGAGCAACTTCGCCCCAAGCGGCTGGTGATATCGCCCGGTCCTTGCACGCCGAACGAAGCAGGTATCTCGATGGCAGCGATCCGGCATTTTTGCGGCAAGATCCCGATCCTTGGCGTTTGCCTGGGACATCAGTCGATCGGGCAGGTTTTTGGGGGCCGAATCATCCGCGCGCGCCAGGTGATGCACGGAAAATCAAGCCTGATCGCGCATCAAGGCCAGGGCGTCTTCGCTGGTTTGCCGGATCGATTTTCGGTGGTGCGCTACCACTCGCTGGCCATCGAGCGAGCGAGTCTGCCTGAGTGCCTTTCGATTACCGCGCAAACCGAGGACGGTGAAATCATGGGCGTTCGACACCGCGAGTTTCCCATCGAAGGCCTGCAGTTTCACCCGGAGTCGATCGATACCGAGCACGGTATGGAAATGCTTGAGCGCTTCCTCAAGTCTAATTAAGGATTAGAACGATGACAATCACGGCTCAGGAAGCCTTGACGCGCTGTGTCGAGCATCGTGAGATTTTTCATGACGAAATGCTGACGCTCATGCGCATGATCATGCGTGGCGAGCTATCGCCGGCGATCACGGCTGCGCTGCTCACCGGGCTTAGGGTGAAGAAGGAAACGGTTGGCGAGATCAGCGCTGCCGCGCAGGTGATGCGCGAGTTTGCAAACCGCGTCGAAGTCGACGGCGGCCCGCATTTTGTCGACATCGTTGGAACCGGTGGCGACGGTTCCCATACCTTCAATATTTCCACAGCTGCGATGTTTGTGGTGGCTGCAGCCGGAGCCAAAGTGGCCAAGCACGGCAATCGCGGGGTATCGTCAAAGTCGGGTAGCGCTGATGTTTTGGAAGCACTGGGTGTGCAAATCAACCTCAAGCCCGAGCAGGTTGCGCGCTGTATCGAAGACATTGGTCTTGGGTTTATGTTCGCACCCAATCATCATCCGGCGATGAAAAACGTCGCACCTGTGCGGCGTGAGCTCGGGGTACGCACGATTTTCAACATTCTCGGGCCGCTGACCAACCCGGCTGGGGCGCCGAACATTCTCATGGGCGTCTTTCATCCGGATCTGGTCGGCATCCAGGTTCGTGTTTTGAAGAACCTCGGAGCCAGTCATGCGCTGGTGGTTTGGGGCAAGGACGGGATGGATGAAATTTCGCTGGGGGCTGCCACGCTTGTGGGCGAACTCAGGCAGGGCGAGATTCTGGAATACGAGCTGCATCCGGAAGATTTTGGCATGTCCATGATGAGTCATCGCAGCCTGCGGGTAGACAACCCACAAGCCTCGCGCGCCATGTTGATGCAGGCAATCGAGGCCAAACCCGGTGCTGCTTTTGAAATCGTTTGTTTGAATGCCGGTGCTGCGCTATACACCGCCGGACGCGTCGATTCGATTGCCAGTGGTCTCGCCTTGGCGCGCGAGACGCTTCGATCGGGTGCGGCGCTTGCCAAGCTCCATGAGATGGTCGCCCTTACCCAACGCCTGGGTGCGCATGCAGCATGATAGGAATCGATTGGCGCTGGAAAACCTGTCATGAGTAAAATTCTAGAAACCATCATGGCTGTGAAAGCGCGCGAAGTCGAGCAAGGGCTCTTGCATACGCCGTTGAATGCTATGCAAAAGGCGGCACATGATCGACTTCGGCTGGATTCGCCGCGTGGCTTTGCCCAGGCGATGGCTGGCCGAATCCGGGCGCGGCGTGCGGCAGTGATCGCGGAAATCAAACGGGCAAGTCCGAGCAAGGGCCTGCTCAGGGCTCAATTTGATCCGCCTGAAATCGCAAGGGCTTATGAACAGCACGGTGCATGCTGTCTGTCTGTGTTGACCGATGAAGGATTTTTTCAGGGCGAACTGTCGCATCTGGTCGCAGCGCGTGCAGCATGCACGCTGCCTGTGATTCGCAAGGATTTTTTTTGTCATCCCTGGCAGGTTTACCAGGCCTGTGCTGCGGGCGCCGACTGCATTTTGCTGATCGTTGCCGCCCTCTCCGATGTACAGTTACAGGAATTGGAAGCCTGCGCACAGGCTTTGGGTCTGGATGTGCTGGTGGAAATCCACAATGTTGATGAGCTCGAGCGGGCGATGAAGCTCAAGTCTGCGCTATGGGGAATCAACAACCGAGATCTAAAGAGCTTTGAGGTCAGTCTCAGGACCACCGTTGAGCTCTTGCCTTTGATTCCAAACGATCGCTTGCTGATCACCGAAAGCGGAATTGCGAGCCGGGACGATGTCCAGATGATGCTTGAGCACGAAGTCTATGGCTTTCTTGTGGGCGAGACCTTCATGCGGGCTGAAAACCCCGGCCAGGCACTTGAGCAACTTTTTGCTTGACGACTAGGCGATGAAGGCCAAGCGGACTTCCGGATTGGCATCAGGGATGGGTTTGAGTCGGGTGCAAAACAACTCGTCGCGTCTGAAGGCGAAAATCTCGATGGGACCATCGCAGCGCTTGATCGCTTCGTTCAGGCTGGCCTCGCTTGCTCGCAGTCCGTCGACCGCAACCAACCGGTCCCCTGCAGAAAGGCCCGCCTCGTGCGCCGCTGATCCGTTGAGCACTGCGGTGATGAGCATGTCCTGTTCGTGAATCCGAAATCGCATGCCATGGCTTAGGCTCGATAGCTGACGCGAAAGTTTCACGGACACTTTTGCCAAGAGCGGCTCAAGCGGAAGATCCACGCGGCCCTCGACCCAGTCTCCGATATCCCGCACCAAGGCAAGCTGTCTTGTCTTGCTCCGAATCTTGCAGGCTTCGAACAAGACCTGAAAAAAGCCATCTTCATCAAGTCCACGCCTGCCTTTGTCAGGCCTTAAGCTACCCCTGTGCTCATCAGCATCAGGGTGGGTTGCCGGGACGCGGTAAAACGGCTCGCCATAACGCGTCCAAAGTAATCGCATCAAATGGTCAAGGCTTGCACGCTCCCGGGTGATTTGCCGAATCAACAAATCGATACAGAGCGCAACCAACGCTCCCTTGGCGTAGTAGCTCACAACCGCATTTGCTGCATTTTCATCTTGTCGGTAGTACTTGATCCAGGCATCAAAGCTCGCATCCGAGAGGCTTTCACCGCGGCGAGATGGGTTTTTGAGAACCTGATTGATCGTCGCTTCAAGCGAGCTCAAATAGCTTGTGCGGGAAATCACGCCTGCGCGCAAAAGCATCAAATCATCGTAATACGATGTAAATCCTTCGAAAATCCAGAGCAAGCGGGTGTAGTTTTCCTGATCGAAATCATAGCGAACGAAAACCGCTGGTTTGATCCGCTTCACATGCCAGGCATGAAAATATTCGTGACTTGCAAGGCCTAAAAAACGTCGATAGCCCTCGCTCGGTTCGTCCTGGCTGCTGCTTGCTGATCCGTCGCTTGCAAGTTTTAAACTTTGCGGAGGCGGAAGATCATCGCGTCGGCAGATCAGCGCTGTGCTGTCGCGATGCTCAAGACCTCCGTAAGCTTCGCCCAGTACGGTCAGCAAGAACATGAACTGCTCAAAGGGTGCTTTGCGTTGAGCATCAAAAAAGCGGATCTGGGTTTCACATAGGCTTTGCAAATCATGGCAAACCCGCGCCGCGTCAAAACGATGCTTCCCAGTGACGACAAGCCAGTGTGGTACACCGCAGGCCTCAAAGCGAAACCTGGAAAATGTGCCCATCTCAACCGGATGATCGGCTAATTCGTCATACTCGTTTGCGCGATAAAGACCAAAACCCCATGGGCTTGCTCCGCCAGCGGGTCGTGCCAGTGTGGTGGCCACTTCCCAACTGCCTGTTACAGATTCCGGATCCGGCGCAATCAGTTCAAGCGCGCAGGGGAGCTGTTCTGCGCCAAGCACCCGAAGACAAAGGCTGGTCGGATTAAAAAAGCCATGGCTTTGGTCAAGATGGGCCGCCCGAACCGACAAGTCCCCGGCATAAATCAAGGCTTCAACATAGATCGTATGCTTTTTTGGATCAAATGCCTTGTCACTGCCCGGATCGGCCAGCACTTGAATCTCCCACTGGGCTTTAGCTGTCTTCACAAGCTTCATGCTTTGACCCGAGGCCGCGACCGCCTCACGGATGTCGCCAGTACTGAAGCGCTCGGTCTCGTCAAGCCAATAGGCCTCGATGCTCAGCACATGCTTGGCGAATTCCCGGATCATATAACTGCCGGGAATCCAGGCCGCTAAGCGCAAGAGCACTTTGTCCTGCGCAAGCGCCTGAGTGCGAATCAGCAGTCCGACGCGAAACCGGTGCCCTTTGGGATCAAAAGGCTCGATACGGTAAGTGATCGGTGCATCCCCGTCCGCGGCGTGATCGATTGCAGGCTTCATCCTTTGAGGCACCGTCTGATAAACGCAGTAAGTTCCAATGGCCTAAGGGCTCAGTGTTCCAGGGGTCTCAGGGCTCAGTTTTCCAGGGGCCTCAAGGCTAATTGTTCCGGGGGCCTCATGGCTGAGTGTTCCGACGGACTAATGCCTGAGGTTTACCAGTAATCGGCCCCGGATCTCGCCAGCAAGAATGCTTGCGCCGGCGGCAATGCAGTCATCGAGCCCGATCTCGGTGCACATGGCCGACAAATGCTCCCGATTGAGTGTATGACTGAGCGCATCCCATGCCTTTTCGCGCAGTGCCCGCGATGCCATCACAGAGTCAACACCGAGCAATCGCACGTTACGCAAAATAAACGGTGCAACCGTGGTGGGTAAATCCATGCCGGCCGCAAGTCCACATGCAGCAACGCTTGCACCGTATCGGCATTGGGCAATCGCATTGGCAAGGCTCGTTGAGCCAACGGTATCGATCACTGCGGCCCAGCGTTCTTTTTGAAGCGCCTTGCCAGGTGCTGCAAGCACACTGCGATCGAGAATCTCGCTTGCGCCAAGCTGCTTGAGATAGTCGGCAGTGCTCGCCCGACCGGTTGAAGCAACAACCCGATAGCCATGGCTTGCAAGCAGTGAGACTGCAACGCTACCCACCCCGCCAGCGGCGCCGGTCACAAGGACTTCGCCATGCTCAGGCCGCAGCCCTTGTTGCTCGAGGGCCTGAAGGCAGAGCATCGCGGTGTAGCCCGCAGTGCCAATGATCATGGCGGTTCTCGCATCCATTTGGGCTGGCATCGGTATCAGCCACTCAGCCTTTAGACGGGCATAGGCAGCAAGGCAGCCCCAATGGGTTTCGCCTACACCAAAGCCATTCAAGATCACTGAACTTCCGACCGGAAACATCGGATCGTCGCTTTCTTCTACCACCCCGGCGCCATCGATGCCCGGCACCATCGGCCACTTACGAACCACCGGTGACTTGTTCGTCAAGGCAAGCCCGTCTTTGTAGTTGATGGTTGAATACGCGATATGGACGAGCACGTTGCCGGCTGCCGCGTGTTCGTCAAGCCGGGCTCGACTGATGCTTTGAACGCTTGCTGAAAAGTCAGGTTGATTTTCTAGAACGATGCCGCGGAATTCCATAACAAACCCTTTCTCTCGATACTATCTTCGCTGTTAAGCCTGTTTCAAACAAGATACCGCTAAACATCGTGGTTCGTAAGGCCGAATGCCAGCCAACCTATCGACGCAGATCAATCACCCGCTTGGCCTTACCCGCCGAACGATCAACAGCACCGACGGGCTCAATCCTCACCGTGGCGCTTGTTCCGATATAGGATTTAATTTGATGCTCAAGTGCAGACGCGGCTTGAGCCTGATCGTCGGCGCTGCTCGCAGCCTGTTCTGCTTTTAACTCAACGCGCACGGTCAGCGTATCAAGCGGCCCTTCTTTGGACAGCACACAAACATAATGCGCGGCCAAAAGAGGTTGCCTAAGAATCAGTTCTTCGATTTGCGAGGGGAACACATTCACGCCGCGCACGATCATCATGTCATCGGAGCGGCCAGTAATTTTTTGGATGCGGCGCATGGTGCGCGCTGTCCCAGGGAGCAAGCGGGTGAGGTCGCGCGTCCGATAGCGAACAACAGGCAATGCCTCCTTGGTCAGCGAAGTCAACACAAGCTCGCCAAAAGCACCGTCAGGTAGCACCTGGCCGCTTTCCGGATCGATGATTTCCGGATAAAAGTGATCCTCCCAGATCGTTGGGCCGTCTTTTGTTTCAATACATTCATTGGCCACGCCCGGGCCCATCACCTCTGAAAGCCCATAAATGTCGACCGCATCAAGTCCCATACGCGCCTCAATCTCGTGTCGCATGGCATCGGTCCAAGGCTCAGCGCCGAAAATACCCACGCGAAGACTCGACTGATTGGCAACAAGCCCCTGGCGTTCAAACTCGTCAGCAATTGCAAGCATATAACTTGGCGTGACCATGATGATGTCGGGCTTGAAGTCATGGATCAGTTGCACCTGGCGTTCGGTCTGACCGCCGCCAAAAGGAATCACCGTCAGGCCAAGGCGTTCTGCACCATAGTGTGCTCCCAGGCCGCCGGTAAAAAGTCCATAACCATAGCTCACATGCACCTTGTCGCCTGCCCGCGCACCGGCTGCGCGAATCGACCGCGCAACCAGCAAAGCCCAGGTATCGATATCGTTTTTTGTATAGCCGACCACCGTAGGTTTGCCGGTTGTTCCGCTTGATGCGTGAATGCGAACCACTTGCTCTTGCGGCACCGCGAACATGCCAAAGGGGTAGTTATCGCGCAAGTCCGATTTGGTGGTGAAAGGAAACTGTCTCAAATCGTCAAGCGATTTGAGTTGCTCCGGATGCACGCCGAGTTGATCAAAGCGATCGCGATAATGCGGCACGCGCTCGTAGGCCGCCTTGAGGCTTACCTTGAGGCGCTGGGTTTGAAGCGCGCGTAGTTCGTCGACCGAAGCCTTTTCGATAGCCTCAAGCCGAAGGCCCTGGGCTGATGTTGGATCGCTGCCAGAATGCATATGCAAATTCGATCATTCGGTTTCGAAAAATTGTCCCTTGATGCTCGCTGATCGGCCACGAAACACAGCGATCAGTTGGCCATCTTGCCGCGTCACCCGAACATCATAGACGCCGTTACGGCGACCACGGCTGACTTCGCTGGCCGTTGCATAAAGCACATCATCAACCTGCGCGGCGGCAATGAAATCAATCGCGGCCGCCGAAGCAACACAGCGTTGGTTATAGCTGTTGCAACTGTAGGCAAAAGCGGTATCCGCGAGTGTGAAAATGAAGCCACCGTGGCAAATACGGTGTCCGTTGGCCATATGCGCTTGCACGCGCATGCTAAGGCTTGCCTCACCTGGCGCTATGGCATCAATACGAATGCCCAATGCCTGCGCAGCGCTGTCTTCGGCATACATCAGGTCACGAACGCGTTCGGCGCAGTCTTGGGCAGTCATTGCTTTGGTCGATCAAGAGTTTGTAGTTGCCCCTCAGTCTAGCCCGATTTTGACCCCGTTGACTTGCGATTGGTTCAGGCAAGAATCAGCAAAACAGGCAGGCTATTGGCGCACTTTTGCCGCTGCATCCGCTGCGGCTTGTGCGCAGCGAAAGACCCTGGGCTAGATCGGCTCACCTGCAATCGATTTGACATCTTCGGAAAAGCTCGCCATACTCTCCCCTCTTTGCTGATGTCACGACATGAGCGAGACGATGAATCCGGCAACGCGTCGGCATTTTCGTCTGACCTGATCTTTAACAAATAAACAGCCGATAAGTGTGGGCGCATGGATGGCGATGTCCAACCAAGTGCTCACACGGAAAAAATGATGTATGTCAGATATTCCGTTTGAGTGAATCCTGTTTTCACGAACAGGACCTTGTTGTAACAGCAGAGATTAAACTGAAGAGTTTGATCCTGGCTCAGATTGAACGCTGGCGGCATGCCTTACACAT
The DNA here is from genome assembly GCA_002342365.1 of Burkholderiales bacterium UBA2459. Taxonomy (GTDB): domain Bacteria; phylum Pseudomonadota; class Gammaproteobacteria; order Burkholderiales; family Burkholderiaceae_E; genus UBA3064. Next base: position 56,706 of record DDPV01000020.1, read on the forward strand.
GCAAGTCGAACGGCAGCGCGGGCTTCGGCCTGGCGGCGAGTGGCGGACGGGTGAGTAATGCATCGGAACGTGCCCACGAGTGGGGGATAACGTAGCGAAAGTTACGCTAATACCGCATACGTACTGAGGTAGAAAGCGGGGGATCGAAAGACCTCGCGCTCATGGAGCGGCCGATGTCGGATTAGCTAGTTGGTGGGGTAAAAGCTCACCAAGGCGACGATCCGTAGCTGGTCTGAGAGGACGACCAGCCACACTGGGACTGAGACACGGCCCAGACTCCTACGGGAGGCAGCAGTGGGGAATCTTGGACAATGGGGGAAACCCTGATCCAGCAATGCCGCGTGTGGGATGAAGGCCCTCGGGTTGTAAACCACTTTTGGCAGGAAAGAAATCGCCTGTGCTAATACCATGGGTGGATGACGGTACCTGCAGAATAAGCACCGGCTAACTACGTGCCAGCAGCCGCGGTAATACGTAGGGTGCGAGCGTTAATCGGAATTACTGGGCGTAAAGCGTGCGCAGGCGGTTTTGTAAGACAGATGTGAAATCCCCGGGCTTAACCTGGGAACTGCATTTGTGACTGCAAGACTAGAGTGTGTCAGAGGGAGGTGGAATTCCGCGTGTAGCAGTGAAATGCGTAGAGATGCGGAAGAACACCGATGGCGAAGGCAGCCTCCTGGGATAACACTGACGCTCAGGCACGAAAGCGTGGGGAGCAAACAGGATTAGATACCCTGGTAGTCCACGCCCTAAACGATGTCAACTGGTTGTTGGGGATTCATTTCCTTAGTAACGTAGCTAACGCGTGAAGTTGACCGCCTGGGGAGTACGGCCGCAAGGTTAAAACTCAAAGGAATTGACGGGGACCCGCACAAGCGGTGGATGATGTGGATTAATTCGATGCAACGCGAAAAACCTTACCTACCCTTGACATGTCGAGAACTTTTCAGAGATGGATTGGTGCCCGAAAGGGAACTCGAACACAGGTGCTGCATGGCTGTCGTCAGCTCGTGTCGTGAGATGTTGGGTTAAGTCCCGCAACGAGCGCAACCCTTGTCCTTAGTTGCTACGCAAGAGCACTCTAAGGATACTGCCGGTGACAAACCGGAGGA
>DDPV01000028.1 GCA_002342365.1 Burkholderiales bacterium UBA2459
CTCGTGCCGGGGTGGTGGAACTGGTAGACGCGCTGGACTCAAAATCCAGTGCCCGTGAGGGCGTGCGGGTTCGATTCCCGCCCCCGGCACCAAGCGCCGCCGGTCTGCATGCCTGAAGTCGAATAGATCAGTCCGCTTTAACCGAACGATTTCACCTGCGGCAGACGCGTGCCCACACATCCCTCGACCACCCTTGTTTTCGTTCACGGCTTTACCTGCGATGGCAGCGACTGGGCGGCGCAGCTGAGTTTTTTCGGTCGCCAATGTCCAGTCTGGGCTCTCGATTTGCCGGGCCATGGCCACACCCCTGCAGACGAACGCTGGACGCTCGAGGCGCTTGCCGAATCACTGTGGCAGCAACTCGATGCGTTTGGCATTGAGCACGCCGCGCTTGTGGGTCATTCGATGGGTTGTCGGGTCATTCTTGAGGCTGCCAGTCAAAGACCGTCTTCGGTAGCTGCCTTGATGCTGGTTGACGGCTCGCGAAACGCTCCGGCCGGTCCGCGACAAGAAGCTCAGGCGATGGCGCTTGAGGCGATGCAAATGGATGGCTTTAAACACTTTTTGCGCAGCTTTTTTGAGGCGATGTTCACCGACCGTATGGCTGCGCATCAACGAAGAGCCATCTTGGAGCGATCGACCCGTATGCGGGCCGAAGACGCAAGAGCGCTGCGGGCCAGTATGACGGGATGGGACGCCGCGGTCTTTGAGTCCGCACTCGGGCAGCTTGCCCGATACGCCATCCCGCTCTCCGTGATTCAGACCACACGCACCGACGCTTCGGGCCGACACGCGCTGGCAGCGGGCGAATCGATGCCCTATCTCGACAACATTTCGGCCATCGTGCCGCAAGCCGACATCTGCGTGATGCCGGGGCAGGGCCATTTCCCGCAGATTGAATCTCCGGAAGACTTCAATCGATTATTACAGCCATTTGTCAATCAGCATTGCCTCATGAAATTGTCAAAATAAATTGACAAAATCGGGGCTTTAGGGCTATGCAAGCTGCGTGAAAGGTCCATAATGGGCGCTGCGGATGCTTTGCTCAGCCGCTGACCATACCTCGGGTCCTTCGAGGCGATTTTGTAGGGCAGCTAAGTTGACTCCACTTTCCACATTGGTCTATCGCAGCAAGGCCACGATTCCGCTTACAGAACTTGAGCTGTTGTACCTGCTAGGGCAGGCAAGGGGGCGGAATCAAGCCGAGATGATCACCGGACTGCTGGTGTATGACCGCGGCTTGTTCTACCAGTGGATCGAGGGCTCCGATCAAAGCATGGGCAAGCTCTGGCAGTCGATTCGTCAGGATCCCCGGCACCGGGAGATTGAAATCCTCAGCGAGCAGCAAATCCCGATCCGCTTGTTTCGCGACTGGCATATGCAGCTTGCCTTTCGCGAGGGCTACTGGGGCAGCGCGATCGATGGTTTAGTGCAGGCACCCAACGATGTGCTCGACCAACTCCATCAGCAGCCGCAACGCGCACCGGTGATACTTGCCGAATTCACCGCGCTGGGCGGCGGCCCGTTTTCACGCGCTTTTCGCTGAGATCAACAGCGCTACGCTGACCCCTCTTAAATCCATCGCTGCCAGCCGGCAAATGCGCCAAATCCGCCAGCGATCAGCACAATCAGCACGGGACTTAGCCTTTTGCGCCAGGAAAGCCAAAAGGCTGCAGGAATCACGAGCAGCATTGGCCAGTGGCTGAATTCGGCTTCACCAATCACCCAGCATGCCGATCCCATCAGGCCAACCGTCAGGGGCGCAAGCCCGGCTCGGATCGTGCCAACCCAGGTCGACTGCGCATGGCGCATGCCCAAGCGATGAGCCCCAAGTGCAATCAGGGCTGAGGGGCCAATCGCGCCCAAAAGGCAGACGGCAGCACCAAGCGGCCCGGCAATCTGCCAGCCGATGACCGCAACCAATTGCACATTGGGTCCTGGCGCTGCTTGCGCAATAGCAATCGATGCGGCCAGCTCCCGGGTGCTGATCAGGCCCTGCTCGACAACCAGATAACGCTGCATTTCGGGCACCACCGAGATAAAGCCACCCACTGACATCATCGAGAGGCCAGCGAAGTGAACCAGTAAGTCGCCGAGCAAGGCCCAATCGATGGTGGCCAGTGCAAGCTTTGCCCACTGAGGCATGGCGATCACAGCCTAAAGACCCTTGCCAGACTGTCTGCGCCTTGCGATCCAAAGCGAAAGGCCGCCCACCAAGGCAAGCGCGTATAACAAAGGCAGACGCAGGATCAGCAAGGCTGCGAGCATCAGGCAGGCCAGCAGTCCGTCGCTGAGCGGTGTTGTCAGGCTTTTTGACAGCCGCAAAGTCATCGCAAGGATCAGGCCGGCTGCCGCCATCGCCATGGCTCGCAAGGCGCCGGCTACGATCGGCGAATCGGCCCAACGGCTGTAGAGAAAAGCAAGCAGCAGCACCGGCAGCAAAGGGGGTAGCAAAAGACCGCTTAACGCAGCAAGCGCACCGCGGTTGCCGTGAAATCGGTCACCGAGCATGATCGCCATGTTGCAAATGTTTGGTCCTGGCAAAACCTGCGCAAGCGCCAAAGTCGCAAGAAAATCCTGCGCGCTGATCCAGCCCTCTTTGCGCACCAGACGATCTTCGGCAATCGGCAACACCCCGCCAAAGCCCGCAAGCGAAAGCTGTGCAAACACCCAAAAGAGCTCAGCCGACGAGCGCGGAGCATTCTGCGTTTGATGCGAATCGGTATCTGGGCTCATTTGCTTTGGGCCTAAAGCCGCTTCAGGAGGCTTTGCAGCGTCTAGCCTAGTCGGCAAGACTAAAAAAGCTGCGGCGCCCGCGCATACCCACCGTTTGCTCGATCAAGAGCTCAAAATCGTCAGAGCGATCAACCGGATTCCAGTGGTCGGTGTTGACAATGATCAGGGGCGCGGCGTCAAAGTGGTGGAAGAAGCGCGTGTAGCGTTCTGATAACTCACCGAGGTACTCCAGCGAAATATCCTTTTCCATGCTGGAGCCACGGCGGCTTACGCGGTCAAGCAAATGTTGTGCGCTGGCTTGCAGGTAAATCACAAGGTCAGGACTTGGTACCGTGAAGCTTTGCGCAGTAACAATGCGCTCGTAAAGCGCAAGTTCATCGTCATCAAGCGTGAGTTGTGCAAACAAGGCATCTTTTTCAATCAGAAAATCGCCCACGAGGTAGGGATTGCTTCTCGGATCTTGGTGCCTCTGGCTCAGCTGGTCGATGCGTTGGAATAGAAAATGTAACTGTGTGGCCAGCGCCCAGCGTTCGCCATCTTTGTAAAAGCGGCTTAAAAAAGGGTTGTCCTCGGGCGCTTCAAGCTGCAATTGCGCACCGAAGCGTGCTGCGAGCGCAGTAGCCAACGAGGTCTTTCCCACCCCGATGGGCCCTTCCACCACGATGTGTGGAAAGCGCTCAAAAGGGTTCATGCTGCTGCGATCAGCCGCATGCGCCACGGTGCTTTCCGTGCGCGCAAATCGACTGCGCGGCAGCACCGGTTTTTGCATCAGTGCTGCCTCCGTGTGCAAAACCGCGTCATGGCCGCCACAGCCTGCAGACCTGATCGCTACAGGCCTTGAGCCATTGCGATGCAGGGCCAAGGCCAGGAATACGCAGCCCGGGGTCGAGCTCGAGCAAGGGATAAAGCACAAAGGCACGTTGATGCATTCGTGGGTGAGGGATTTGCAAGCGAGACTGCGCCACCTGCAAATCCTCCGCGAGCAAAATGTCGAGGTCAAGTGGGCGCGGTGCATTGACGCTTGATCGCTGGCGGCCAAACTGCAACTCGATAGCCTGCAGCACATCAAGCAATGCCTCAACACCCAGATGGCTGGAAAACTGGATCACCGCGTTGATGTAATTCGGACCAGGCCCGTCAACTGCCTCACTTTCCCAAAGCGATGAACTTCGCAAACGGCCTTCGATACTGTAGGGCCGCAAGGCCTCGATGGCGGCCCTGAGTTGGGCCACCGGATCGCCCAGATTGGCACCGAGGCCAACCCAGTAGCGCAAGGCCTGCGCGCTTTCGCATGGACCGCTGGCCTTGAGCCTGGCTGCATCAGACGCTAGCATGCTGAACCCGCCGCCTTCGTCGCGTGTTGCGTCGCGCGCCGCTACTTGGGCGCTGGGGCGCGCGCTGGATCAAATCCTCACGATCCAAGGGATCGGCCTGCACAAAACTGTCCCACCAGCTTGCCAGCGCTTCACAATCTTCACCGGCTTGCGCCCTCAGGAGCAGAAAATCAAAGCCTGCACGGAATCGTAAGTGCTCCATCAGCCGAAAAGGCGCTTGACCGGTGCAGCGTTCGAATCGAATTTGCATCGCCCAAATCTCACGCATATCGGCTGCAAAGCGCTTTTGGATCGCAAGCCGATCCGACTGCTGCTCAAGCACGTCGTCGGCGGCTGCCATCAGCGCCGGAGTGTTGTGTTCGCCGCTGGCAAGCCGGGTTTGCCAGGCAGCAAGCACCTGCGGCCACAGCAGTGCAGCCAGCAAAAAACCTGGCGAGATCGATTTATCCGCAGCGATCCGTGCATCGGTGTTGCTGAGCGCTTGCTGAATGAAACGCTCGCCTGCGTCACTTGCAAAAATGCCATCCAGCAGGGGCAGCAAGCCGTGATGCAAACCCTCCGTGCGCAAAGTCTGGATGCAGGCAAGTGAATGACCGCTTGTGAGCAGCTTGAGCAGTTCATCGAACAAGCGCGCAGCCGGCACATGGGTGAGCAAATCCGCCATCGCCGCAATCGGTGCGCGCGTTTGCGCCTCGATGTTGAATCCCAGCTTGGCTGCAAAGCGAGCGACTCGCAGCATCCGAACCGGATCTTCGCGATAACGGGTCGCCGGGTCGCCGATCATGCGCAGCGTGCGCGCCTGAAGGTCGCGATATCCCTCGTGATAATCGAGCAATTGATCGCCGATCGGGTCGAGATAAAGCGCATTGACGGTGAAATCGCGCCGCGCTGCGTCTTCTTGTTGGCTGCCCCAGACGTTGTCTTTGAGCACCCGGCCGTGGGCATCGGTTTCAGCCTCGGCTTGCATCGCGCGAAAAGTCGAGACCTCAATCAGTTCACGGCCAAAATACACATGAACAATTTGAAAGCGCCGCCCGATGCTTCGGGCGCGCCGAAAATGCGCAAGCACCTGCTCAGGGGTGGCATTGGTTGCCACATCGAAATCTTTCGGCCGCCGACCGAGCAGCAAATCACGAACGCCACCGCCAACCACGAAGGCTTCGAACCCCGCTTGTTGCAAAGTCTCGCAGGTACGCATCGCCGCTTGCGACACCCCGCTTAAATCAAGCCCGATGGCGCTTGCGCAAAGCACCTGCGGTTTTGCCTGGGCCAGGGATTTTGGATCGTCTTGCGCCTTTGCCGCACGCCCAAAAATTCGCCCAAGCCATGTGCGAATCATTGAGCCCCCGGCTGATGCTCGCCAAATAAGGCAAGGCATGGCCAAGCCTTTGCAAGAGCATGCGCCCTTAGCCGCGCATCAGGGTTGGTTGCGACCGGAAAGCCAACGAGCTCAAGCAGCGGTATATCGTTGAAGGAATCTGAATAAAAAGTTGCAGCACGCAAAACCGGCGCAGCGTCGCAAGCCTGCTCTTTGATCCACTGCATCAGCCGCGTGACCTTACCCTCGCGAAACGACGCGATTCCGCAAGGCGCACCGGTATAACGGCCGTCGACCCGTTCCACGCCACAGGCGATGAGCTCGGTAATCCCAAAGCGTTGCGCAATAGGCGCGGTCACGAATTCATTGGTTGCGGTGATCAGCAGGCAGAGGTCGCCGCGCGCCTGATGGCGCATGACCAGATCCAGTGCCTGCCTGCTGATCAAGGGCTCGATCACTTCTTGCATGAAAGCTTGTTGTAAGACCATCAACTGCTGCGGCTCAATGCTTGCAAGCGGTGCAAGCGCAAAGCGCAGGTAAGCGTCGATATCGAGTGTTCCGTCGCAATACTGCTCGTAAAAGCGATCGTTGGCTGCTGCGAAATCTTTGGCATCGACCTCGCCGCGATGGACAAGAAATTGGCCCCAGGCATGGTCGCTGTCGGCTGGAATCAGCGTGTGGTCAAGATCAAAAAGTGCAAGCTGCATGAGGGATGATGTTACCCCAGGGGCTCGCTGCTGCTCGGGGGCGCAGGCTCTGAGAGAAATTGTCGCAGCAAGGGCAGATTCAAGCTCCTTTTGCGTTGCAAGCCAAAGCGGTCGAATTCAATCAGCAAGCGGGTGAGTTGCGCCAGGTTTCTGGTCTGGTGCCGCAACAGCCAGGGCAGCACCTCCTCAGCAAGCGGCAGTCCGCGACGTTGGGCCCAAGCTTCAAGCGCTGCAAGTTTATCCTCGTCGGCAAGCAGCTTGAGCTCGTAGACCAGACCCCAACTCAAACGCGAGCGCAAATCGGCCATCAAATCGAGCTGCGTGGGAGGCAAACGGCTGGTGCTCAACCACACCCCGTCATCGGCCTCGCGCAGCCGGTTAAAGGCCTGCAAGAGCTTGGCCTGCGTCTGATGATCTTTTGGCTGCAGCACATCAATATCGTCATGAATAACGTATCGATCGTCTTGCGTGGCAAGCGGGCCAAAGCACTGACAAAGAAAGGACTTGCCTGCGCCTTCAGCACCCCAAAGATGAAGCGCGACAAAGCCTGAACGTTCGGATTCGATGCGCTGCAGCCGGTGCAGCAGCTCCTGATTCGGTCCTGCAACAAAGTGCAACAATTGCGGCGCATCGCACACTTGCAAGGCAAGCGCCTCTTGTCTGGGCTTGATCGCATCGTGATTGGATCTGGGCATAGCCGGTCATCGTACACTCTCAGGCTTTCGACTCTTGAAGTGAACAGCATGGCATCCATTCCCGGCTCGCAAGCACCGCTTCGCTACAAAGATGCAGGCGTTGATATCGACGCCGGCGATGCCTTGGTTGAGCGCATCAAACCGCTTGCACAAAAAACGATGCGGGCCGGTGTGCTTGCGGGCATTGGCGGTTTTGGGGCGCTTTTTGAAGTGCCGCGCCGCTATCGCGAACCGGTTCTGGTCGCCGGCACAGACGGGGTGGGAACCAAGCTGCGGATGGCTTTTGCGCTTGACAGGCATGACAGCGTTGGCATTGATCTGGTTGCCATGTCGGTCAACGACATCCTGGTTCAGGGCGCTGAACCGCTCTTTTTTCTGGATTATTTTGCCTGCGGCAAGCTGGAAGTCGGCCAGGCCGAGCAAGTGATCGCAGGCATTGCCAGAGGCTGTGAGCTCGCTTGCTGCGCGCTAATCGGCGGTGAAACCGCCGAGATGCCCGATAGCTACCCGGATGGGGAATATGACCTTGCCGGTTTTGCAGTCGGTGTGGTCGAAAAGTCCTGCATCGTGGATGGTTCAAGCGTCAAGCCTGGCGACCGACTGCTAGGCATAGCCTCCAGCGGGTTGCACTCCAACGGGTTTTCGCTGGTCCGGCGGGTGCTGATGCGCCGCTTGGGTGGCATCAGCAGTGAGCTTTTGAGCGAAACCATCGGTAGCCAGCGACTTGACGATGCCTTGATGACGCCCACCCGGATCTATGTCGCGTCCTTGCTTGCGCCGATGCAGGCAGGGCAAATCAAAGCTCTGGCGCACATCACAGGCGGGGGTATCGTCGGTAATCTTCCGCGGGTGCTTCCTCAAGGCTGTGCTGCGATACTCGATCGCCGAAGCTGGCCGAAACCACCGGTCTTTGACTGGCTGCAGGAGCAAGGTGGCATTGAAACCGCCGAAATGGATCGTGTTTTCAATAATGGACTTGGCATGATTGCCGTGGTTGATGCAGACCAAGCCGATGCCTTACAGGCGGCGTTAAGCGCAAGCGGTGAGCAGGTCTATGCCATTGGCGAGGTGATTGCGCAGCCACAAGGCGCAGCGCAGGTTGATATCACTTAAGCCTTGACGCTGCCGCTGCGCTTTTGTAAAGCGCATCGGTCAGCGCTTGGCGCGCCGACTCTTTTTCATTGGCCTCATCGCAGGCAAAGACCTGCCGCTCGGGCATGGCTCGCAACCAGGTGAGCTGACGCTTGGCAAACTGCCTGGTGGCAGCGATGCCCCGGGCCTCAAGCGCATCGGCTGATGGCCGCAGCGTCGTGCTGCCTCCATCGTCGCGCAGCGTCGTGCTGCCTGCATCG
>DDPV01000041.1:0-1054 GCA_002342365.1 Burkholderiales bacterium UBA2459
AGGCCTTGGATGCGGCAGCCTTCGTCCCAGCCTCAGACGTTTCGGTCCGGGGCCGCGTTTCGATTGGCAAGCTCAGCACGGCAGTGGCCAGCCCTCCGAAAATCATCACGGCGTAAAGCGTCTTGAACTGGGCAAGCGTAGCACCCGCTTCCCCGACCAGCGAAACCGCGACGGCTGCACCGAGCGCTGCCCCAATTTGCCTGATCGCCGCATTGGCTGCATTGCCCACACCAAAGTGTTGGGGCTCCAAGCGCGCAACTGCTGCACCCGACAGTGCCGGTAAAACAAGGCCCACGCCCACACCACTTAGGACCAGGCCAACGGCCCACACCCAGAGCTGTGGCTCATCGGCCAACTGTAGTCTGAACCACCATTGACTCGCTGCAAAGAGCAAGCCCCCCGAGGCCATCAGTGGCCGATGTCCGATTCGGCCTGCGAGACGTCCTGCTAACACGGCTACCGGAACGACCACTAAAGGGCCTGGGGCAATCCACATCCCTGCCATACCGGAGCTCATGTCCCAAGGTCCGGTGAGGAACAGGAAGAGACCGAGAAACATCGTGCTAAAGGTGGCGCCGAACACGAGGGTGGTGGCATTGGCCCAGGCATAGTTGGATTGGCGAAACAATCCGATATCCATCGCCGCATGGGGTTTGCCGTTCGACCAGATCGCAAACATCGCCAGCACAATCAGTCCGCAAACGCAGGTGGTGCCGGCCATCTCCAGCTTCCAATGACCGATTTCAAGAAGCCCCCAAACCACCGATGCAATGCCGGCGACGAGTAACAAGATGCCGACAAAGTCGATCCTGGCTGTAGCCTGCTGCGCTTTTGACTCCTCCAAGCCCAGGCCTGCGCGCCAAAGCGCCACGATCACAATCGGCACGTTGACCCAAAAAACCGACTGCCACCCGGCCCACTGAACCAACCATCCACCCACAAAGGGACCGACTGCCGCCGCCAATGCGCCCATCGCACCCCACAGTCCCACAGCCATGGCGCGTTGTTGGATGGGAAAGGCCACAAGGATCAAGGCCAAGGAAGCAGGCGTCAG
>DDPV01000041.1:1092-12046 GCA_002342365.1 Burkholderiales bacterium UBA2459
GGGAAGGCCGCAAGCACAATCGTGGAATCCAAGGAAACAAGAAACACCGCGACCGCAACCATGGCAAACACCCGCCATGGCGAACCGGTGCCAAAACGAAGCGCGCGCGGGTACACGCCCTTACTTTGGATTTGATGTTTCATCTTGAACTTCACATCTTTCAGTTGATATCAACTTTTTAGATCTAAAACATTCAGCGCGCATTAGTATTTATCGTGCATTAGTGAATAGCGGCAAGTTTATTTCTGATGTCAAACGCCGAAGCTTCACCACCCANNAGCAATGCAATACTTTCTTGAGCCTTTTCCCACAACGGCACGGCGCGTTTGAGTAGCTTGCGACCGACTGGCGTCAGACTCACACAGCGCCCGCGAAGATCATCTTCAGCAATATCAATAACAATCAGTGCGCGCCGTTGGAGGGGCTTGAGTGCTGCCGTCACGGTCGTTCTGTCCATACCGAGGCGCTCGCCCAACCCCTGAATCGACACCGGTTGCATCGCTGACACCGCAACCAGTATTGAGAACTGACCGTTGTTTAAGGCAACGGTACGCAAGGCCTCGTCATAAATTCTTGCGACTGTTCGGGCTGCACTTCGAAGTGCGAGGCAGGTGCAACGCTCGCCGATCGAAGCGAGGTCTTGCCTTTTTACTGAAGCTCTGCGCGCGTTGGCCATACACTATTTAAGATGATATCAACATAATTGTCAATGCGAATGTCTGGCTCGGCGGATGCCATGGTTGCGGAAGCGATCTCTTGGGGATGGGTCCCTAGCCTGTTAGCGGCCGGGAAACCAGCAAGACTTCACCAGGGACCACGGTCTTGAGCACGCCCGTTTCATTCAGTCCGTCTACAGCGTCACCAGTAATAAAATGCGCATGACGCCGGTGATCCTTCGTGTTTTGCACGTGTTCATACATGCCTGACTTCACAACCAGAAAACCCGCGTGGGTTTCGCCACCAAGACTGAACGATTCTCCCTTGTGCAGGATGCGAGGCTGAGCATTGCGTGCCAAATCAGCAATCCTATCGGCACTCAAGTGGTGAAATGGGCTTGCGTGAGCAATCAGATCGCTAGGCGAGGGGTGCTGAAATTGCTCCAACATTTGCATCGCTTTCGCTTCCTGTTCATGTATCGCCTCGGTGACTTTGTTATAAACCGCGCGAGTAATCAAGCCGCTCCTGAACGATCGATCAAGCCATCGTTCGGTTTGCAGGCCCAAGGACCGGGCAATAAAGTCGCCTTGCACCTGAAACAAGAGATGAGGGTAGGCTTGGCAGAGCTGGGTGTACTGCTGGTAGATAAGGCTCGATTCGCGCTCAAGATAGGAGCGGACCGAATCATCTTCTAAACGGTCGATGACGTGATGCAAACCCCGTTCCAGGTGGAATAATGCATTGAGCAGACGGGAGAGGCGCTTTTCCTTGATGCTCACATAAAGACTTGTGCTGAATTTCTCAAGCCAATCGTCCCAAGGACGATCAATAGGAATCAGCGTAAACAGCGTCCTTGCAAGTGCGCTCGGGCCATCGTGGTCCAACACGTGGAGCCGCTCTTGCGTAAAGTGTTTGAGGTCGAGATAGCCTGCTTTTGCAAGCAGTCCATCTTCCATCTCCCTCTCATAATACAAAGCCTCTTGAAGCAGGGCTGAACGCAATCCGATGTGCAGTTCGCTTTCATCGTCTTGCTGATGGTTTGGCAGTTGGCGTCGGGTGAGGGGCACAGTTTGTCGCACAAAGCGATCAACCACCTGTGGCGATAAAAGTCCACCTTTTGTATCGTTATGCAAACTGTTATAGATCGATTGCCAAAGCTTGGCCAGTGAATGCCTGAAAATCGATTGTTCCTCCGAAGTCAACCGGTCGATCCCCAGCCAACGCAAGGCGGGGCCAATCGTGAGTGCATTGATCAGCAAGGTCGTGAGCACCACTGATGTGGCAAGCGCTAGAAATAAGGGCTTTTCCGCCAGACTGTCCGGGAGGAGCAACACCAGTGCGAGCGCAAGTCCACCTCTCAGACCGCCCCAAAACATGATGAATTGATAGCTCATGCTGATCGGTTGGCATAGCTTGAGTTTGTTCAAAAGCGGTACCACGGCAACGATGGAAATAGCTCGGGCAATTGTAACGATCAACAAAGTTAAAGGAATATACTCTACCGATTTTAATAACAATTGCGTGTCCACCGTAAGACCCACGGCAATGAAAACAACGGTGTTTGCTGCTAATGCCATGAACTCCCACATGTGGCCCATGCCATGCAAAGCCTCGCGGTTGAACTCCAATCGCGCCCGGGTACCCATAAACAAGCCAAGGGCCACGGTTGACATCACGCCGCTTAAATGCAGAAAGTGGTCGGCAACGATGAAGCTGACATAAGCGCCAACAATCGTGAGACCAATTTGCGCTGTACCGTTGCGGCAAAAATGAACGACCGGTGAGAGAAGTAGAGCGATGACGCCGCCAATTGCAACGCCTCCAAAAAAGACCAGCAAAAATCGCACCAGTGCTTGCCCGATATGCTCGCTCGTGACGGTCGAAACCGAGAGCAGGCCTAAGAGTGCGGTAAAGGCTACGATGGCGGTGCCATCGTTGAACAGAGACTCACCCTCGACCAGAAGATTCAAGCGCTTGGGCGCACCGACTTCTTTGAAAAGGGCAACCACAGCGACCGGATCGGTTGCCGAGATGAGGGCTCCAAACAGCAAAGCAGGCATGAGGGCGATGGCCAGACCCCAATGGATGCCCCAGCCGACCATGATGGTTGACAGGATCAGACCCACCACAGCCAGCGCCGTGACAGGCACAAGATCTCGTTGCAGCGCCTTGAGGTCGATGTTGTAGGCGGACTCAAAAATCAGGGGGGGCAGCAGCACATAGAGGATGATTTCGGGGAAGTTCGCGGTCAGCGGCGTGATGAACGCCGGATCAAGTGAGCGTAGGGCCCATCCGGCGGCCAATCCCAAGACCACCAGGAATACGCTGTGGGGCAATCGCATCCACTCGGACAAACGGGTGGCGACGAAACCAATACCGAGGACAGCAACAATGATCAACACAGCGTCGGCCATGGAAAACCCTTTAAATTGTTTACAAAAAACACGGCGCGGAGCTTTTTGAAAAGTCCCAAGGACGAATGATAAAAGCCTCCGTAAGTAATCATACTTACACCGCAAGACAAATGCCGAAAAACGCGTGGACTGATTGCGCTGCGATTCGCAGCGTCTCGCTTCAAGCTCACCGAGGGCGCTCGGCGGTGGGGAGAGCGCTAAGCGGTGTGCATAACGGGGCCTACCGGGGCATGACTTTTAGACAAGGGCCCCTGCGCCGACTCTGCGTTGAAGGTTGTCGCTGCGCTTGCCTTAGCTAGGTCTGGGTTCGACTTCGCCCCATCAGGCCGTGGGCTTTGATGGGAGGATGCGCGTGGATGACCGCTTCGATCGGTTCGGTTCCCCAGCCAGGACGGTCAGGCATGATCAAATGGCCATCCTGGTACTCAGGCTCATGGGTAAACAAGGCGCTATCCAGGGCGATCCGATCGATGTCCACTTCCATGATGCGCAAGTTTGGCACCGCTGCACAAAAATGCGCGTTCATCATTGTACAAAGATGACCATAAAAATTGTGACAAGCGACGTTGACTTCGTGAGCATCGGCAACGGCTGCAATTTTCATCGACTGCCAAACACCGTTCCAGGGTGTATCGATGATGGCTACATCAATAGCCTGCCGACGTAAAAAGGGCAAAAACTGCTGCACGCCAATGAGGGTTTCGCACGATGCAATCGGGTGCGGGCTGTGAGCGCGAATGTAGGCCAGCGCATCAGGATCGCGGCTATCGATTTCCACCCAAAAGAGATCTTGATCAGCAACTGCTCGCAAAATCTTCAAAAAACCTTCTGTCTTTGCGTTGAAATTCAAATCGAGCAAGACCTCCAAATCGGGGCCCGCCGCATCTCTGATCGTTTGCAGATGCTCACGCAAACCATTCAGGATTTTCCGCTCCACATTAAGGGGCGGTGCAAAAGGGTTACCAAAGCCAGGCGCCCATCCTGCAATCCCTCCTTGCTCGTAACGCCAGATGTTGGTCTTCACCGCAGAAAATCCACGCTCAACAGCCTCTTTGGCCATGGCACGAACGCCCGATTGATCCTTGATCTCGGGTTGATAGTGCGGTATGCGTCCCGCCCGCCAGGTCACAAAGTGCGACCAGTAAACCGGTAATCGATCGCGAATCTTGCCCCCAAGCAGTTCATAACAAGGCAGGCCCAGCGTCTTTGCCTTCGCATCAAGCAAAGCATTTTCGATCGCTCCGAGTGCTTGCCCAACGACACCACCGGCACCGGGACGGGTGGCGCAAAAAAGTTCTTCGCGGATCCGCTCATGTTGCATGACCGACTGGCCAATGATGCGAGGGCTTAGCTGCTCAATGACCGCGGCAACGCCCGGTGATCCGAACCCCTCATCAAACTCACTCCAACCGACCACACCCTCATCGGTCATGACCTTGACAAAATAGTAGTTTCGCCAGCCAGCACTGCATGCGAGCGTTTCAAGACTTATGACATTTGTGCTTTTCACAATCGAACCCCTCAAGGAAAGCATCGGCCAGACCGATCAAGCGCTCGACTCAGGTTAAACCGTCGAGCGATTCGAGTGTGCTCCAAAACTTAGCAGATGCGGTCGCGTTCACAGCGGGATCCTCAGCAGACAGTTTCATGTGGCCAGCGGTGTTGTGCAAATAGATCGCGCGGCCGAGTCCGGGTTGGGTTGCAGCGACCAGTGGTGTTTGTGCACCCATTTTCGGGGATAGCAAAAAGCCGCGGTTGAGGGTGGACAGGATGCCGTGCTCTCCGGACACTAAACCCGATGCGACAACGCCGGGGTGGACAACGACGACTTCCAGCAAAGGGTGGCGCTTTGCAAATTCCGCGGCAAACCAAAGATTGCCGAGCTTGCTTCGGCAATAGGCAAGCATCCCTCCGTAGGCGCCGCTGTACTTAAAATCGGGCGTGCATTCACGCGCCATAACGTAAATGTCGCCGGTAAGAACCACGATGCGGGCATCCGTTGCAATCATGCCGCGAGCAAGTAAGCGCTTGAGCAGTGCGTGATGCCCGAGAACATTGACGGCAAACGCGATTTCGTGGCCCTGGGCGGAACGCGCATATTTTTTAGGCCAAATACCCGCATTGAGCACGACAATATCAAAAGGATCCTCTTTGGCCGCTCTTGTGATTTTTACCGCTGCTTCAGAGACGCTGCGCAAATCAGCGAGGTCAAGCGGCGTGTACTCCACGAGATTTCTTGTTTCTTTTCCAATGCTTTCTGTGGCGTTTCGCAGTTGCGCCTCACGGCGGGCGGAAATCATCACCGAGGCGCCACGCATGGAAAGCCCTTGCGCAATCCAATAACCGATGCCGGCGTTCCCTCCGGTAACAAGCGTGCGTCGGCCATCCAGGTAGGGAGTTTCAGGACATATTGGCGTTTTGGATGCCTGCCCTCGCATCGCGGTGAACAAGCGTTCAGATACTGCAACGCCAGGATGGCTCACCCGCTTGAGAAATTCATCGAGTTCGGCCATCACCTGTACCGATCGGAAAGTGATCCTGCTTTGGCGTCTGCGGCGTAGCCTTCGCGACCTCTGGCAAACGCTTGCTGTTGTCGGCAACATTCGTGGCGCTCGGTGCCGAGGCGTTCGTCGTCCTCGTTATCATCGACGAGCAATCGCTCGCCAAGGCAAGGCTCGAAAAACAAGTGGCTGCGATCAAGGACAGGAATGACTTTATCGGAAAGCTCCTGGATAGAATGTGATGATGGAAAGCACAGGGTAAAGCGTGCAATGAAAGCCTTTGTGTTTGACAAGACCATACCTGAGATCCGAATCAGCCTGGGATAACCCCCGGCGATTTGGGGGTCAAGGCCCTAGCCAGCCGTCTTTATCGGCTCAGGCTCGCCCAGGTCAGCAGGGTCCATAGCATCAGGTAGGCGCTTGATCCAACAGCTAGTGCGGTTGTTGCGTGATTCCCCAGGAACCGGTCTGCGACAAGCCCTAACAATGGAATCAGTTGTTGGGCATGCACGCCGAGGAAATGGGATGGACGAATGTCTTTGTAGAGATGCCAACCCACAAAGGGCAGGCCTTGCCCAGCCGGAGGCTGGTTCCCACCCAAAAGGAATCCGCTGACGGTGGACAGTACAAAGGTGAGCGTCAAGCCCGTGATGACCCCCCAGGCCGTCACCGATAAGGGGCTTGCGCCATGGGCCTTCCAGATTGCCCAGGCCAACCAGGCCTGTGATGCTGTGAGGCCAACCGCAGCGATGGCCATGACAGCAAATAAGATTGTGTGCAGACGGTCGCTGGTGTTGTAGTGAGAAGCGGCACCTTGAGACGCCTGGTAGGTGATGTAGACCACCTCGAACAAGGAGGTCACAACCAGCAGCAGGCAAATGCCCTTGAAGGCTTGTCCATCCGAAACTGGCGCATGAGCTAGTTGTGTGACCCATACGGTTGTCCAGGCCATCAATGCGCTTGCAGCCATGAACTTCATCGGTTTGATCCAGATGCCAACCTCTCGCAGCGTGCGCGCATCGCTCAGTGACAACAGGTAGGTGAGCCCACAGGCAAGCCACATCAAGGCACCATAGGCTATCAAGCACTTGGAGGCCCATGACAGTGTTGTCCAACCCCATTCTGGCCACCCTGGCCACGCAGCCGCATTGCTTGTTTGCATAAAGAACCTCGCTTGTTGGCAGCGTCATCCATGTTCACCCAAACAGTAGACATTGTCATGCGCCGGTGCTTTGAAGATTTTGCACAGTTTTTAGATGAGTGCGCCAAAATGCATCAGCACGAATTTCATGATGCTCATGATTCAGTCTGCCTTGGAATCGGGCAGATCAGCGGAGTTTGTTCGCCCTAGGTCTTGAGCAAGGACCTATTGTCGATGCTCGGTCGGCTGAAAGAGCTCCGTCTCGCTCAACCTGAAATCAGTCCTTTCGTACTTTGCGTCGCGTGTTGCTCGCCCATCCTTGATCGTGATTCAATAGCAGCGATGATCTTCAAACTGTTATTCGCTTTGCTGCTGACCATCACGCTTGTTGGCAAAGTCAATGCGCAAGTGCTCGACGCGATCCGTGGTCATGTCCAGGATCTAAGGGCTCGCTTTGCAGATCACAAGAAAATGGTCGGTGAGGTCTTAAAGAAGGGCGAGATCGATACGAAGGCAAAAGGCCAAGACCCGGTGCACAACGCATCTGGTACCTGGTACTTGATTCGCACGGGTCATCAGTTGTTCTTGCAATCTGGAGAGGACTTTCGATCGAGCCCAGGTCCGGACTATCACGTCTATGTGAGCAGCGGGCCGGCGATCAAGGACAACCCGGAATTTAGCAGCAAGCAGGTAGAGGTTGGACGCTTGATAAAACCCAATGGCGCGGCTTACTACCTGCTTAAAACGGAGAATCTCAACGAGGTTTCCAGCGTCTTGATCTGGTGCAAGCAATTTAAAGAATACATCGGTTCGGCGGATTTATTGCCTGCCCGATGAGGTCGTAGCCAGGCGAAAGCTTCTCGATGCAATCGGTTCGATAAGACCAGTCTGGTTAGTGCCGCGTCCGCTTCGCCTGGTGCTCGCGATTCGTGCTTGAAGCTTGTTTTCCTGAAATCAGTCCCGCTTGCGAAACACCACCATATGCTGCCAGGGCAGTGTGCTCACAGTCCGTTCCCAGTCCAGCGGGAATACGGCAGCCTCCCGCTTGATCTGAGCCTCACTCATCTTGTGTAGTGCCTTGATGGGTACGCGAATGTCCTCAGCCTTGTACTCCACAAAGACAATGCGTCCGCCGGGCTTTAAGGCCTTGAGCAAGCTCGCCATCACCTCATAGGGGTAGGCGAGCTCGTGATACACGTCAACCATGATGGCCAGGTCCACCGACGAAACCGGCAGCTTCACGTCGTCGACCGCGCTCAGGCGCGCTTCGATCTGTGTCAGCCCGCTGCGCTTGGCTCCGGCCATGATGAGGTTTACCATTTCGGGTTGCACATCAACGGCCAAGATCTTGCCGCCGGGCATCACGGCTGGAGCCATACGCCGGGAGAGATAACCGGTACCGGCCCCAATATCGGCGACAACCGTGCCGGGTTGCAACGCCAGTGCAGCGAGCAACAGGTCGGTACGCTCTTCCCGATTCCGCTCTTCGCGCTCAAGCCATGCTGCGCCTTGCCATCCCATGACCGCTGAGATTTCCCGTCCCATGTAGATTTTCCCGATGCCATCGGGGCTGGCGGGTGATTGGCTGTAGCGCGAGGGATTTGCAGCATGCTGCGCCAACGCTTCACTGCAGCTGAGCAGGGCGGCTAAAAAAAGAAAGCGCAACAAAAGGAAGCGACTCATGTCAGTCCAATAAACCACGGCACCTCAAGCCTAGCAGCATCGGCTAAGGTCTGCCGACATGCGGTTCGCCGGCAAGATCCTGGAGGCGCTCCTTTGCCATCAGCCGCAGTCCAGTGGGCGGATTCTTTGATAACTTTTGGAGCGCTTCAAGGGCAAAGGCTTGGGCCTTGGCCGCTTCACCGCGGAGTTTACAAATTGCAGATTTCGCATGCAGTCGCTCGTGGGGCTCTTCCACGCCAGCTGGAACCGCATCAAGCCATCGCTGAGCCGCATCGGCGTTACCGCAACGTTGGGCAAGATAGATCACAATGGGTAAGACGAGCGCCGCACGGAAAGGAAGCGGGTAGGCTGCAAGTCCTCCCGCACACAAATCCTTGGCGAGAGCCTCAAAACCGGCGCGGGCATGTTGATCATCAGGCCGATCGTCGAGGACCTGCGCTGCGAGCAGTAGCGCGGAAGTTTTGAGCATGGCTTGCGTCGACTCTTGCACGATGCTCTGTAGCTCGTCCAAATCCCAGTCGGCAGGGCGATGTCCGGAGAAATTTCGACCGATGATTGCAGCGAGTCTAAGCCGTTGAAGGGCCTGCTTGTTTCCGCGAAGCAGTTGCCATAGTTGCCGTCCGTCGGAAGCAAACCCTCCTGACTGCAGGGGGATCAGAGTGCCCATGGCTATGGCCGCCGACAACAGGCCAACTTGTAAGATCCATAACGATGCGATACCGCCGGTTGACGGAATGAGAACGAAACATGCCAACGCGGCAAGCCCGCTAGCCATCGGGCCACCCGCCACCATCCAGATGGCTTGCCTTTTACCAAGCCCATGAGACCGCCCAGGTATTGCAACCGCAAGGCCACCCCAAGTCGCGCGATGGCGATTGAACGAGCCATACGGCCTATCGCTTCGAAACTCGATTTGCAGCGGTCCGGAGAACAGCATGAGCGGTGAAAGTCCCGACAACACAGCGCCCGCCAAATGCCCCAACTCATGAACCGTAATGCTTATCCAGGTCGCAAGCAGCAAGCCGCCAATCACCAATGGCCAGTCGTGGCCGTCGGCATTCAACAAGGCCTCGGCAAGGCCGGCATGAATGAGTACCCTAATGCCCAGATAAGCAACAACGCCGCCTGCCAAGGCCGACGCTAGCATGACGATCCAGGATGGGCGTGGAGCCTTGGCAGCGCCATCTGGCGGCATCAAGAGGGCTGGGTGTTGATCCACGGCTAAAGCCTTGTCAAAAGTCTCGCTTAGATTGACCTTACATGGTAAGTCAGGCTGCAGCGCCCGTAAATCAGAGATAGGACAACGCTTGCAGGCACTCCATGGCCGAGTTGATAACATCGCAGCATGTGCAGTCACTATGAAGCCGTACGTGACCGGCAACGACTCAAAACGCGCTTTCAGCTGGTCGACGTACCGGAGGGAGGCCGATGGGACCTGTGGCCTGGTTATCTTGGACCGTTTGTGCGACGACATGAATTCGCAAACGCGGGCGATGAGGCTGTGCCTGAACGTGAGGGCGTGCTTGGATCCTTTGGCTTGATTCCGCATTGGGCCAAAGATACGAAGATCGCGCGTCAAACCTATAACGCCCGGACAGAAACCGTAGCGTCCAAACCGAGTTTTCGCGATGCCTGGAAAAAAGCCCAGCACTGCATCATTCCAGCCGACGCGATCTACGAACCCGACTGGCGATCTGGCAAGGCAATCGCCACCCGAATTTCGCGCCAAGACGGTGAACCGATGGGCATTGCGGGGTTGTGGGCGAGGTGGAGGTCACCGCTGGGGGAAACCCTTCACAGTTTTACGATGTTGACGATGAATGCCGACCAGCACCCGCTGATGAATCAGTTCCACAAGCCACAGGATGAAAAACGCATGGTCGTGATCCTCCCTGAGGAACGCTATGAGGCGTGGTTACAGGCAGATGTTCTGGAAAGCGATTCGTTCTTTAAGTTGTACCCTCACGACGCGTTGAGGGCCGAGCAGCCGCCAGTGCGAAACAACAGCTTGTTGCCTGACAAAAACAACAGCTTGTTACCTGACAAAAATGATGGGTAAAAGCGTCAATCGACTGCAGCCACCATCCCTTTGCGCTTGGGATGAGGGAGGGCTTGAGTTGCCCAAGGGGTGGATCGTATTTTCGGTTTATGAGTGATAGGATCTCGCAACGCCGATGAAGCGTCGGATTTGCCAGGCAAAAGTTACCTGGCCGAATGGTCCATAGCCTGAATTTCCCCTGCCCTGATCCTTGAGTCGATTTGCACACCACGAAACTTCAAAGGATTCGATCATGAAACAAGTCCTCATTGCTGTGCTCTTTTTATTCTCCGGTCTAGCCTCTGCCCATAACTGTCCCAACGAAATGAAGGCGATTGACGCCAAAATGCCTTCTGCAAAGCTATCGAGCACCGATATGACGAAGGTGAAGGCTTTGCGTGAGGATGGTGAAAAATTACACAAGGCCGGGAAGCACGACGAATCCATGAAAGCGCTTGCTGAAGCCAAAAAAATGCTCGGCATTTGAGCCTGGCCTTACCGCAAACCAAGACCGTTGAAC
>DDPV01000018.1:0-34276 GCA_002342365.1 Burkholderiales bacterium UBA2459
GCGTGCTGGGCTAAACGCAGCGTACTGGGCTAGATGCAAGGGGTTGAGCTCAACGAATCGGGTTGGGCTATATCACAGCCTGCGCTCGTAGCTCAGCAATTTGCGCTGGGCTCAGTCCCAGGGACGCGAGAATCGCATCGCTGTGTTCACCGAGCATCGGAGGCGGCCGCTGATGATCAAGCGCTGTTTCTGAAAAGCGCATCGGCGATGCGATCTGCGGCACCGATCCAGCAACCGGATGCGGAAGCTCCAGACGAACGCCACGCGCCTTGACCTGCTCCTCCTCAAAGGCTTCATGAATGCTGTTGATGGGACCGTTGGGCACGCCGGCTTGCTCGAGTAAAGCCACCCAGTGTTTTGTCGTTTGCTGCCTGAAGCGCTCATTGAGCAGGGCGTCAAGCGCTTCACGATGTTCAACCCGCAAGGCGTTGGTCGAAAAACGCGAATCAGCCAGCAGGGCCTCGCATCCAGCAGCCTTACAAAACTTCTGAAACAAGTTGTCGTTGCCGCAGGCCAGCACCACCGCACCGTCGGCTGTCGAAAAGACCTGGTAGGGGACGATCGTAGGGTGGGTGTTCCCGATGCGGCCAGGCGCCTTGCCGGTCGTGAGATAACTCATCCCCTGAATCGACAAGAAGGCCATGGCGGTATCGAGTAAAGCCATGTCGATATGCTGACCGAGCCCGGTTTTCTCGCGCTGCGCAAGCGCTGCGCAAATCGCAAGGCTTGCATACATCCCGGTGAGAATGTCGATGATCGGCACACCGACACGCATAGGGCCGGCCCCGGCTTGACCGTCCGCATGACCGGTCACGCTCATCAGGCCACTCATGCCCTGGACCATGAAATCGTAGCCGGGACGCTCACGGTAGGGTCCGGTGTGTCCAAAGCCTGTGACTGAGCAATAGATCAGGCTTGGATGGCAGGCATGCAAAGCGTCGTAGCCCAAACCATAGCGTTCCAAATCACCGAACTTGTAGTTTTCAATCAACACATCACAGCTTGCAACAAGCTTTCGCACCAGCTCCTGGCCTTGCGGCTTTGACAGATCGATCGTGATTGATTTTTTTCCCCGGTTCGCCGCTAAAAAATACGCCGACTCGGAGGTGGGAAGGCCCTGCTGATCGGCAAGATAAGGCGGGCCGAAAGCGCGCGAGTCGTCGCCTTTGATCGGTCTTTCGACCTTGATCACTTCAGCGCCGAGATCTGCCATGTTTTGGCCGGCAAAAGGGCCTGCCAGAACACGGCTCAAATCAAGCACACGGATGTGAGAAAGCGGACCAGCCATGCTTGCAACCTTTCATGATTAATCAATCTTGGCGCCAGATTCTTTCACCACTTTTGACCACTTGCGTACTTCCGCATCAATCAGCTTGGCAAACTCAGCCGGGGCCTGTCCGCCAGGTTCTGCCCCCAGCGTCTTCCAGATCGCAACAAGCTCGCTCGAGCTGATTGCCTTGGCGACTTCTTGCTGTAAGCGCGCTACGGTCTCCGGCGAGGTTCCAGCCGGCGCCCACAAGCCATACCAAGTACCGGCGTCGAAACCAGGCACACCAAGCTCAGCAAGCGTCGGAACATTGGGTAGCGCAAACGAGCGCTTGGCGGTGGTCACCGCGAGTGCCGTCAATTTCCCGGTATTGATATGGGGCGCTGAAGTGCCAAGCCCATCAAACATGAAGTCAACCTGCCCCGCGAGCAAGTCGGCCATCGCTGGTCCTGCGCCGCGATAAGGCACATGCTGCGCCTGCGAGCTGGTTGCGGTTTTCCACATTTCAACAATCAGGTGATGCGCAGTGCCATTACCAGCCGATGCAAAGTTCAGCTTGCCAGGATTAGCCTTCACATACTTCTGGAAGTCGGCAAAGGTCTTGATTTGGGGCATCCGCTGCGGGTTGATCACCACCACGTTCGGAACCGAGGCGAGCATCGTACAAGGTATAAGATCTTTCTGAAGATCATAACCAAGCTTGGGATAAAGCGATACCGCGATGGTGTGATGGACTGCTCCGACCAACCAGTTGTAGCCGTCGGGGGCTGATTTGGCCGCCAGCTCCGCACCCAGGGTGCCGCCGGCACCGGCGCGGTTATCGATCACGAAAGACTGATTCAAGGTGGCTGAAAGCGACTTTGTGAGCGGACGGGCAAAGGCATCGGTGCCACCCCCGGCTGCAAAAGGCACAATCAGTCTCACCGGCTTCGTCGGCCAGGCCTGGGCCCTTGCCAGACTGGGCCAACTGCTCCCGATTCCGGTCATGGCCGCAAACCCTGCGATTCGGCTCAGCGCAAGTCGTCGTTGACGATGTTGTTCATCCTGATGCATTAGCTTGTCTCCTTTTGTGTTTGCTTGGACAGGATCAAAAATATTCCGACCAGAATCATCGGCATGGATAACCACTGCCCCATGGTGAGGTCAAGTGCGAGTGCCGGCATGAATGCGTCGGGCTCACGTACAAATTCAACCACAAAACGTGCAAGACCGTAGCCAAACAAAAACATGCCGCTGATTTGGGCGGGTCGCCTCGGAAATCGGCTGTACCACATCAGCACAATGCCCAAGAGCAGCCCCTCTAGGGCGAACTGGTAGAGCTGCGATGGATGACGCGCCAGCCGATCACCGGCCTGCGGAAAAACCATCGCCCAGGGCAGATCGCTCGGACGTCCCCATAGTTCGCCGTTGATAAAGTTACCAAGCCGCCCGGCCGCCAGACCCCAGGGGACCAAGGGTGCAATGAAGTCGATCACCGGCCAAAAGGCGAGCGCTTGACGTCTTGTGTAAATCCAAATGGCCAGAATCACGCCAAGTAGTCCGCCGTGATAAGCCATACCGCCTTGCCAGACTGCGGCAATCTGCTCCGGATGCGCCCAAAAGTAAGCGGGTTTGTAAAAAATCACATAGCCCAGGCGTCCTCCCAGGATCACGCCCAGGGCTCCCCAAAATAGGCAATCTTCAAAGCTTTGCGCTTGCAATCCGCTGCGGGTCCTGAAGTCGGTCTGAGTCAGGCGCCATTGGCCGAGTGCAAAAAAAAGGGCGAAGGCGATCAGGTACATGAGCCCGTACCAGCGCACAGCCAAGGGTCCGATGCTGAAAGCGATCGGATCGAACTGAGGGTGGACCAAAGGCGTGGACCAGACATTCATCAGCATAGGCCACCATGGGCAGGCAAATCATTTCTCGATGGTGAGCCACCCCCGGCGGTAAACGACCGGGTTTGCTCACAAGCTTGTGAAACAGACTGAAGATTGTGGCATGCCGCTCGCTTGACCGGGCAAATCGCGTAAAGGCTTGCCTGGTTCAGCTTTGCTACCATCAAAGCATTCTGAGGAGAACTGAGACATGGCCGAAAACGAACGCTCTGCGCACATCACCGAAGGCGTGGCACGTGCACCCAATCGCTCGATGTTTTATGCAATGGGTTACAAGCCCGAGGATATGCGCAAGCTCTTTATCGGGATTGCCAACGGACATTCGACAGTCACCCCCTGCAATTCGGGCCTTCAAGTGCTTGCCGACGCTGCTGATGCGGCGATTCGTCAAGCGGGCGCCAATCCGCAAATGTTCGGAACCCCGACGATTTCGGACGGTATGTCGATGGGGACCGAAGGGATGAAATATTCCCTGATTTCACGCGAAGTGATTGCCGATTGCGTGGAAACCGTGGTCCAGGGCCAGTGGATGGATGGCGTTTTGGTCATCGGCGGATGCGACAAGAACATGCCTGGGGGCATGATGGGAATTTGTCGATCGAATGTGCCTGCGATTTATGTCTACGGCGGCACGATCAAACCCGGACGCTGGAAAGGCAAAGACCTTTCCATCGTTTCCGTTTTTGAAGCGGTTGGCGAGTTCACGCACGGTCGGATCAGCCAGGAAGACTTTGAAGGTATTGAGCGAAACGCGGTTCCAGGAAGCGGCTCTTGTGGCGGCATGTTCACGGCCAACACGATGTCCTCGTCCTTTGAGGCGCTCGGCATGAGTTTGCTCGGGTCAAGCACCATGGCCAACCCGGATGCTGAAAAAGCTGAATCGGCGGCCCGATCGGCCGAGGTGTTGATCGCCGCGGTCAAAAACGGCCTCAAGCCGCGCGATATCGTCACCCGCAAAGCCATTGAAAATGCGGTAAGCCTGATTATGGCAACGGGCGGATCGACCAACGCCGTCTTGCATTACCTCGCCATCGCACACAGCGCCGGGGTGGACTGGACCATTGACGATTTTGAAACGATTCGCAAGCGGGTTCCGGTTCTTTGCGATTTGAAGCCATCGGGCAAGTACATGGCGGTGGACTTGCACCGGGCGGGTGGCGTGCCGCAAGTCCTCAAGCTTTTGCTCGATGCCGGCCTGCTGCACGGCGATTGCATCACGATTACCGGAAGAACACTGGCCGAGGAATTGCGCGAACAGCCCGCAAGCCCAGCTGCTGATCAGGATGTGATTTATCCGATCGACAAAGCGCTTTATCAGCAGGGTCACTTAGCGATCTTAAAAGGCAATCTTGCGCCGGAAGGCAGTGTCGCCAAGATCACCGGGCTGAAAAATCCCGTGATGACCGGTCCGGCCCGTGTCTTTGACGACGAATCCTCGGCGATGCAGGCGATCATGGAAGGCAAGATCAAGGCGGGCGATGTGATTGTGCTGCGTTATCTGGGCCCCAAGGGAGCGCCGGGCATGCCGGAAATGCTCGCGCCGACTTCAGCAATCGTGGGTGCCGGACTTGGTGAATCGGTGGGTCTGATCACCGACGGACGTTTTTCAGGGGGTACCTGGGGTATGGTGGTCGGACATGTTGCACCTGAGGCTGCCGTCGGAGGACCGATTGCGCTTGTTCACGAGGGCGATTCAGTCACCATCGATGCACACCAACTCTTGCTGCAAGTCAACATCCCGGCAGAGGAGTTGAAGGCACGACAAGAGGCTTTCAAGCTCCCCGAGCCGCGTTACACAAGCGGCGTGCTCTACAAGTTCGCAAAACTTGCGACCTCCGCCAGCAAAGGTGCCGTCACCGACGCCTGATCAACCATCGCTGCCAGCATCCAAGGCTTGGGCGCCCTAGCCTTGTTTCGAGCATCGGGATGGTTTCAGATGTAGGTCTTGAACGAGCGGTGTTTTGATGCAGCGCTCGGCTCTCGGTTAAACTCTCGCCTGGCGTCGCCGAAGGTACGCTTGTATATTGGCCCCTGAGTTTATTGACCACATCACCAGGACCCAATGATGAAAATCGCGCTGTTTTCCCTGCAAACGCTGATGCTCGCTGGCGGTTTGACCGCCGTGGATACGGCTATAGCGAGCGCTGACCTGGCCAAGTCGAAGAATTGTCTGGCCTGTCATGCTCCCGACAAGAAGCTCATCGGTCCTTCGTACAAGGATGTTGCGCTCAAATACGCCAAGGATGCAAACGCTGCAAAGACGCTGGCTCAAAAAATCCAAAAAGGAGGCGTAGGCGTCTGGGGACAGGTTCCGATGCCCGCCAATCCGCAGGTGTCAGCCTCTGAAGCCGAAACGCTTGCCAAATGGATTCTTGCAACGAAGTAACAACACGCTTGGCGTCTTGCCAGGGACGAAGCGTCTGAAGGGCACTTTTTACTTTTCTTTGCTGCACAACCGGCCGCACAGCGGCCGATTCTTTTTTCTGACGTTTCGCCTTTTTCAAGGATAAAGACTTCCACGATGTCGAAAGTTCTTGAAATCCGATCGTTATCGAAGCGATACCATCAGGGAAAGGCGTTGCTCGATGCGGTTGATCTCGACCTGAGTGCAGGTGAGCGCGCTGCGCTGATCGGTGCCTCAGGTAGCGGCAAGTCAACGCTTTTGCATTTGATTGCCGGCCTTGAATCAGCCGACGCGGGTTACATCAAGCTTGACGGCGAGCTGATCGACGCTTCAAAGCCGGCTCAATGTGCCAGGCTTCGCGCACAGCACATAGGCTTTGTGTTTCAGGCCTTTCATCTGTTGCCACAACTCACCGCACTACAAAATGTATCGGTTCCGGCGCTCTTGCTCGGGGCCACAGAAAAAGCTGCCCATTTCAAGGCCGCATCCTTGCTCGAGCAACTCGGACTCACAGCGCGCGCGCATGCCAAGCCGAGCGAACTTTCAGGCGGCGAACAGCAGCGGGTTGCGATTGCACGTGCGCTGATCCATGAACCGCGTCTAATCCTTGCCGATGAACCCACCGGAAACCTTGACCCGGAATCGGCTGAGCTGGTGATGGCGCTGCTGCAAGCCGCGCTTCATTCAAGGGCTTGCGCACTGTTGCTGGTCACCCATGACCTGCAACGCGCCAGGCTTTTTGATCCCTGCTGGCAATTGGTTCAGGGCAAGCTTCAGGTCGGCCGATGATGGCTTATCTGGTTGGGCTGCCTTGGCCCTTGGCAAAGCGATTGACGATTGAGCAGTTGCGTCTGTACCGGTATCGTAACCTGCTTGCAGCTGTGGTTATCGGCGTTGGGGTGGCCATGGGCTTGGCCATCGACTTGGTGAATCGAAGCGCGTTGAAGGAGTTTCGCTCGGCGCTCGCCAGTGTGAACGGCAACGCAGACGCGAGCCTGCGGGCCACTGACAAAGACTTGAGCGCAAGTGTTTTTGCGACTCTGATCGCTGACCCGAGGGTGGCAGGTGCAGCGCCGGTGTTGCTGGAAAGGGCGCTTATCGAGTCGATGCACAATCCCGAATCACAGGCGGCTTTGATTCGGCTTGATGCAGATTTCAGCCAGTCGCTTGAGGTCTACGGGATTGATTTGTTTCGTTCAATTGCGCTGCATCCGACACTAAGCCCGGCAATGCGTGGTGCTGAGGAGAGCGAGGCCTGGTTCGGCAGCAACAGACTTTACGCATCGCCAAGGCTCTGGCAGCAGATCGAATCGCTTGGCATGAAGCCCGAAGGTGCATCGATCAGCCTTCGGATCGAGGGGCGAAGCGAGGCTTTCGTTCTTGCGGGGCGGCTTGCCCAGGCAGGCCAGGAGTCGCTGATCCTGGTTGCCGATATCGGCAGCTTGCAGGATTTGTCGGGGCGGCAGGATCGACTAAGCCGTATTGATCTGCGTTGGAAAACGCAGCAGGCCGGCGACGATCCTGAGACAGCGCTTTTGCAGGCCTTGCGCGCCAAGCACCCGCAAGAACAACTCCGCATCGTCAAGCCCGAAGAAGAGGCCGAGCGCATGTCAAACCTCTCGCGAGCCTACCGAGTCAATCTGGCCATTCTCGCCCTTGTTGCGTTGCTGACCGGCGTCTTTATCGTGCAGTCCAACATGCAGTTGATCAGCGCCCGGCAATGGACCACGCTTGCCCTTTTGCAAGTGCTCGGATCCGAGACCCAAGCGATCCAGGCCTTCATGCGGTTTCAAGCCCTGCTGATCGGCCTTGCCGGATCCTTCTTAGGTCTGGTGATCGGGTCGTTTGCGGCCTGGGTTCTGCTGACCTGGACCAGCGGCGATCTGGGTGCGGGCCTGCTGAAAACAGGCTCGAAATCGCTCGAGCTGCCGATCCCGCTGCTTGCCTTTCATGCAGCACTGGGCCTCTTGGTTGCCTGGCTAGGGTCATGGCTCGCGGTACGAAGCCTTGGTCGAATCAGCGCAGTGTCGGCGATCAAGGGCGGCCATCCTCCGCCCTGGTTTTCGAGCCGCCAGCTTTTGCTCAGCGCCGTGGGCCTGGGCGGGTTCGGAGGCCTTTGTCTGCTGCTCAAGCCTATCCAAGGCGTCCCGGTTGGCGCTTATTTGTGCCTGGTCAGTTGGTTACTCGGCGGGCTGCTTTGCATGCCAAGCCTGGTTGCCTATCTTGCGCAAAGCTTGAGCCGCTTGGGACGGCTGCATCCCTTAAGCTGGCTTGCGCTTGAAAGGGCCAAGCATGTGCCACAGTCGATCAGTCTCAGCATGACTGGCATGCTTGCCAGCGTCGCCTTATGCGTTGCGGTAAGTTTGATGATCAGCAGTTTCAGACTTGCGGTCACCGAATGGCTTGACCATGTCCTGCCGGCAGATGTTTACGCCCGCGTTCAGCGCGCCGAGTCAAAGCTTTCGGCCGAACAGCAAGCCCAGCTCGCGCAGCTTCCTCTGGTGCGCAGGACTGAGTTTCAGCAAGTGCTGGAATGGATGGTCGTTCCCGAGCGGCCAACTGTGGCGGTGATTGTGCGGGATCTGCCGCTGAAAACGCCGCAGGATCGGCTGCCGATCACAGGCGAGCTGTTCGATCCGCATCCGACCCTGCCAAGCGTCTGGGTCAGCGAGGCCATGCGCGATCTCTACGCCTGGCAGCCGGGAAGCGTCCAAAAACTCAGCCTGCTACCCGAGCCGTCGGTGTTTGTTGCCGGCGTGTGGCGCGATTACGCACGTCAGCACGGCTCGATCATTGTGGAAACATCGCAATGGATGAAGGCTCGCAGGGCGGGTGAGGCGCTCGAGGCGACCGATGTATCCTGGTGGCTGACTGAATCTGACAGCAGGGCCGAGGACCTGATTGCGCACATCCCGCTTGCGCTTGCCGACAAGCTCGAAATCCGCAGCGCCTCTGCCATCCGCTCCTTGTCGTTGCGTATTTTTGACCGTAGCTTTCTGGTCACCTACGCCCTGCAGGCGGTGGCTTTAGGCATTGGTTTGCTTGGGGTCACCAGCACGCTTGCAGCTCAGGCGCTTGCGCGAACCCAAGAGCTTGCGGCGCTACAGTTGCTGGGCTTAAGTCCCGGGTCGTGCACAAGGCTACTGTTGCTTGAAGCCGGAGCAAGCCTTGGCCTGGCCCTCTTATGGGGCTCAGCCCTGGGCTTGGCCCTTGCCTGGATACTCATCGATGTGGTGAACCCCCAATCCTTTCACTGGAGCATGCCGATGCGAATACCCCTTGCCATGATGCTTGCTGCCCTCATCAGCGTGTGGCTCCTCGGATTGCTAAGCTGCCTCATCGTGAGTCGGCAAGTGCTCAAGCAGCCGATGCTGCAAAGCCTCAAGCAGGACTGGTGAGGGTCTTGACGGTGATCACACGACGCAAGCTGCTCGCACAAACAGGGCGCGCGGCCGCTCTTTGGCCGCTTTCCCCCATGCACACAAGCGATGCAGCAACCCAAAAACCGGCAGCGTCGGCAGCCGTCGGTTTCCGTCCGCTGCGCTTTCCCCGCGACCACGGCGCGCATCCAAACCATCGCATTGAATGGTGGTATCTCACGGCCTGGCTCGACCCGAATACCGGTCTACAGGCCACGATTTTCAGGACGAGCCTTGGCAAGGCCCGTCCGAGTCATTGGGGATCAAATCAGTGGTTGATCGGGCATGCAGCCCTCATCAGGCGTGACTGGCCCAAGCTGATCCATGAGCAAACCGCATGGCGTTGTGTGGAATCGGTTGCAGAATTCAGCACGGCCGATTTAGAGCTTAAGCTTCCTGGATGGCGCATGCAGCGCGCAAGCGATGATCGCATCGCTATCGACTTAAGCCAGGGACGGCTTGCGATGCAATTGCAATGTCATCCGATCGCTGCGCCCGAGTTACAAGGCCAACGAGGCTACTCACAAAAGGGCCCCGAAGCCTCGCAATTCAGCCACTACTACAGCCGAACGCAGCTCCGTATCGACGCCCAGGTCGAAGTCGACGGAAAGCCGCTTGCGATCGAGAAGGCGAGCCCCTTTGCGGTTGCCTGGTTCGACCACGAATGGTCCGACAGCCTGCTTGCCAGCCAGGCAGCCGGTTGGGATTGGTTTGGGCTGAATCTGCTCGATGGAAGCAGCTGGATGGCCTTTCGAATTCGCAACCGTCAGGCTGGCGATTTGTGGCATTCTGAATCCGGTTTGTTGTTGGAAACCCTACAAAGTTGGCGATCGCCTTCAAGCGGCGCCCGCTATCCGGTGGTGCTTCGGGTGCAGTCAAAACGCGGCTCGTTGATTCTTCGGGCTTTGGTCCCTGACCAGGAAATCGATGCGCGTGCGAGCACCGGGAATCGCTATTGGGAAGGTGCAGTGACTGCCCACAGCGAACAAGGCGAGCTGATCGGTCGCGGTTACCTCGAATTGACAGGCTATGACAAACCGATGCGTTTATAGATCAGTCCACATTTCATAATTATTCAAGAGATTAAAAGGTTTTTCCCATGCAGGCTTATCACGAACTGATGCAACACGTTCTTGATCACGGCACCGAAAAAAGGGATCGCACCGGAGTCGGCACAAGGTCGGTGTTTGGCTGGCAAATGCGCTTTTCGCTTCAGAAGGGCTTTCCTTTGGTAACCACGAAAAAGCTGCACCTGAAATCGATCATTCATGAATTGATATGGTTTTTATCAGGATCGACCAACATCGACTACCTGAAAGCGCAGGGTGTGAGCATTTGGGACGAATGGGCCGACTCAACAGGCGAACTTGGACCGGTTTACGGCTATCAGTGGCGGTCATGGACCACGGCCGACGGCCAGTCGATTGATCAACTGCGATTGCTGATGGAGCGCTTGCGCAATGATCCCGACTCAAGGCGTTTGATCGTATCAGCCTGGAATGTTGCCGATCTTCCCAAGATGGCGCTTGCTCCATGCCATGCGATGTTTCAGTTTTACGTGGCCAAGGGCCAGTTGTCCTGCCAACTCTACCAGCGCAGCGCAGACATCTTTCTTGGCCTTCCCTTCAACATCGCCTCCTACGCTTTGCTCACTCATATGGTGGCCCAGCAAGCAGATCTTGCGCCCGGGGACTTTATCTGGACCGGTGGCGACTGTCATTTGTATTTGAACCATCTGGAGCAGGCCAAAGCACAGCTTGCGCGCAGCCCATTTGACTTGCCCACGCTGAGCTTTAAGCGCAAACCGCCCGACTTGTTTTCATACCGTTATGACGATATTGAAATCAGCGATTATCAATGCCATCCGGCGATCAAGGCTCCGATTGCGGTCTAAGGGGATCAGCACCATCAGGCCGAGGCATCATGTCCTTTGAACGTCGCAGCAGCGGCATTTGTCTGATCGTTGCCCACGCCAGGCAACGCGTCATCGGTTGCGATGGCGCTATGCCATGGCAGCTGCCTGAAGACCTGAGGCACTTTCGTGCGCAAACGCTCAACGCCAGCGTTGTGATGGGAAGGAAAACCTTTGAGGCGATCGGCAAGGGGCTGCCGCAGCGGCGCAATATTGTGATTACCCGCAGCAGCAGCTGGCAGCATCAGGGTGTTTTTCGCGCATCAAACCTTCTTGAAGCCTTTGATTTGGCTGGTGCTGGCGAAACCTATGTGATCGGCGGCGGACAGATTTATGCGCTTGCCCTCGCCTTCGCGGACCGTGCGGTTGTGACCGAAATCGAACTCGATGTGCCGGGCGACGCCTATTTTCCGGAACTTCCGAAAGTAGACTGGCATGCGATTGGCCATATAAAGGGGTTAAGTAGCCAGGGCCTGGTTTACCGTTTCATCGACTACCGGAGAACAATGACATGAGCCACTCGGACGATCGGGTATTCAAAGCAGATGCGATGCGCAAAGCCATCGCGATGGTGATTGCGGCAACCGGCTCAAGCGGCCGCGAACCCGATCAGGTCGCTCATAACTTGGTGCTTGCCAATCTTAAAGGACATGATTCCCATGGCATCGGCATGGTGCCGCGCTACATTGATTCTTTTCTTGAAGGTGGTCTACAGACCAATCAACAGCCCCTGACCAGAATCGACGCGGGCCCCTTGCTCGGCCTTGACGGTCAGGCCGGCTTCGGACAATCGGTTGGCGAGGCAGCGATGGACATGGCAATTGAACGGGCCCAAGTTCACGGGGTTTGTGTGATGGGCCTGGGTCATGCGCATCATCTCGGTCGTATCGGTCATTGGGCAGAGCAGGCGGTGAGCCAGGGCTTGATCGCGATACATTTTGTCAATGTCTTATCGCGTCCGACGGTGGCGCCCTGGGGCGGGGCTGCCGGGCGCTTCGGCACTAATCCCTGTTGCATCGGCATTCCGATGCGAAGTGAGGCGCCGATCATTCTCGATTACGCAACGAGCATGGTGGCCCAGGGCAAAATGCGGGTTGCTCACAACAAAGGCGAACGCGTACGCGAAGGCATGCTGATTGATCAGTCCGGTCATCCGACCGATGATCCGGCGGTGGTGGTGGTCGAACCCCTGGGTGCCTTGCTCACCTTCGGAGAGCACAAAGGCTTTGGCATGGCGCTGATTTGCGAGCTGCTCGGCGGCGCCCTCACCTGTGGTGGAACCTGGCATAAGCCCTATCAGGGTGAAAAAAAGGTCTATAACGGTATGCTAAGCATTCTGATTGATCCGATGCGGCTTGATCAGAATGATCACTTTTTCAGCGAAAGCGAGGCCTTCATGGCCTGGTTGCGCTCCGCACCGGTTGCACCGGGTTTTGACAAGCTTCGGGTGGCAGGCGAACCTGAGCGAGAGGCCATGGCCCGACGCGAGCAGGAGGGCTTTTCGGTCGATGCTAATACCTGGCAGGACATCTTGCTTGCGGCACAAAAACTGAACTTATCGCCCGATGAGGTGCAAGAGCTAGCCGTGGGCTGATTGTTTCATGATAGATTCGCGCGCGACGTGAACATCGTTGACGTCGGATGCGGTCATAGGCGCAAGACCCGCCGCCCCTGTAGCTCAGTGGATAGAGCGTCCCCCTCCTAAGGGGAAGGTCGCAGGTTCGATTCCTGCCGGGGGCGCCAGTTCCGAAGCAAACGCGGCGGACAAGGCACCTGGGCACCCAACAGGATTTGCGCATAGGCTTTTGCAAGATTATCGGTGTGCAAGGACATCATCCCACCGCCACCGAGCACCCCCTCAAGAACAAGATTGAGCGCCTGGGTGCCTGCAAGCGGATAGCGGTGGATACGCAAGGGCTGGCGGTGCGCAAAAACCCGTCGCAGCAAGGACTCGTCAATGATCGCAAGCAGCCAGGTCCAGTCCTCGGCATGCCGTGCAACAAGACCAATGTTGGCGATGTTGCCCTTATCCCCCGACCGACCATGCGCGATCTCCAGTAGATCAAGCCTTGGCCAGTGCGGGTCCATCCAAGCCTTTGCTGCGGTCGCGATCAAACGCGAGTCAAGGCCTGCCTCAAGCATCGCATCAAGCGGTCTATTGGCTCTGGGCGTGCGCTGGACGATCGCAGACGGATCGGCGGGCGCTTGTTGCCTAAGCGTTTGCGATGAAGCGCCGTCAGGCTCCTCAGCGGTCAGACTGTTGATTTCGGCCACACACTCCCCGTCAAGCATCACCTTGACCGGAACCTGTTTTTTATCTTCAAGAAATGAGAACAACCGGATCACCGGGCTTGGGCTTGGGCGCCCCTGCCCGAATCCGGTCGTTCCCGGCGCCATTGAAGTGGCCGCAGGCGCAAACTCCCGGGCAAATAATTCCAGGCTGGCCTTTGATCTTGATTTCACCGCAATCTTCAAAACGACTTCACGCGCTTGCAGGGCGCGACTGGCGTTGCCGTACATCGACTCCGCACCGACAATTTCGACATGGGTTTCGCTCAAGGGCGCAAGGCCCTGTTGCTCGAGCATTTTTGCGATTCGCCCAAGCAAGGCCTCGGCGGTACGCTGCGCTTTTGCGTGGGCTTGCTCACCGGCAATCACAAGCAGGGCCTGGTTCTTCCAGCCTTCGCTTGCAGTGAGGCTTACTTTGTACTGCGTGGGCGCCGGATAACCGACGGCCCCTTCCACCCGAACCCGATCAAGGCCGCAGGCGCGAATCTGAACCTTGCTCCAATCACAAACGACGTCCGGGACCCGATAGGCGGCCGGGTCTCCAATTTCGTAAAGCAATTGCTCGCTGACCGTCGCGGGGCTGATCAGGCCACCGGTACCCTCGGGTTTGAAGATCTCGAACTGTCCATCGGCATAGGCATCGAGAACCGGAAACCCGATGTTTTCCCAGTCCGGCACGGTTTGCCAGTCTGTAAAAAGGCCGCCGGTACACTGCGCGCCGCATTCAATGAGGTGTCCGGCCAGGCTTGCCTGCGCGTAACAGTCAAGAAGCGCCGCTGAAGGACGAGACTGTTGCGAGCGATGCCATCCGAAGGCATGCATCATCGCACCGAGCGTGACCGCCGAATCGACACATCGTCCGGTAATGACGATGTGCGCACCCTCATCAAGCGCGCGTGCAATTGGCTCGGCGCCCAGATAGGCATTGATGCTCAAGACCTGATCAGGAAAACTCGCACCGCTATACATTTCTGTTCGTTGTGCTTCCCGGAACCTTGCCTCTGCGTGCATCAAATCGTCCCCGATCACCCAGGCGATTTTGACCGTCAACCCCTGCTCTTGCGCTAAGGCCTTGATCGCCGTCACACAGGCAGCCGGATTGAGTCCTCCCGCATTCGAAACCACTCGAATTCCGCGCTCAAGTAGGGTACCGAGATGCGGTTTGAGTGTCATGTCGACGAAATCACGGGCATAACCTGCCTCAGCCGATTTCGCTTTTTGCGCCGCCATGATCGAGAGCGTGACCTCGGCCAAATAGTCAAAGACCAGGAAATCGAGATCGGCCACCGTCAAAAGTTGCGGGACAGCCATGGCGGTGTCCCCCCAAAATCCAGAAGCACCAGCGATTCGGATGTGATTTCTCATGCCTTGCTGCTATGGTATGAAGTGGCTGTCCATGCGCTATTGATACCACGCCTTTGGCTTGCCAGAGCCCTTCATCGCCTATTTTTGATGCTTGACCCTTCCTATGTTCGAACCCCAGATCCAACCGGGCAGTCCAGTCTTTGAAGCGCGCAAGCAGGCAATGCTGGAACAACTCGGGCGCTTGCGAGCGCTTGAGGCAAGAACGGTGCAGCAATCTGCAGCGGCAAAAACCTTGTTCGATCGGCGTGGCCAGTTGCTCCCTCGAGAGCGTCTGGCACGCTTGCTTGACCCGGGCGCGCCCTGGCTCGAATTCTCAACCCTTGCCGGTTATGGCATGGACCGAAACGCCTCGGCAGACTCGGTACCGGGCGGCGGGGTGATCACCGGCATCGGTTTTATAAGCGGCGTGCGAAGCCTCATCAACATCAGTGATGCGGGGATCGAAGCCGGCGCCATCCAACCGATGGGGCGTGAGAAGATTCTTCGCGGTCAGCACATCGCCCTGGAAAACCGCTTGCCCTATGTACAACTCATCGAGTCCGCAGGCGCAAACCTGCTGCGCTATGAGGTTGAAGGATTTATCGAAGGCGGCCGAATTTTTGCCAATCTCGCCAGGCTCTCTGCGGCAGGCCTTCCGGTGATTGCGATTGTGCACGGTGCATCGACTGCCGGCGGCGCCTATATGCCAGGCTTGTCGGACTATGTGATCATGGTTCGCGGACGTGCGAAAGCATTTCTTGCCGGACCACCCTTGCTCAAGGCTGCGACCGGCGAAATCGCAAGCGATGAAGAACTTGGCGGTGCCGAAATGCACACCCAGGTGAGCGGACTGGGTGAGTATCTGGCTGGCGACGACGCCCAGGCCATCGGCATTGCACGCGATTTGCTCAGAAGGCTCGGCTGGCAGGGCAATGTTGACGGGATTGCAAGACCGGTTGCACGCAGCGGATGGCTTGCCCCCCGTTACCCGGCCGAAGATTTGCTCGGCATCATGCCTGCCGATTTCCGCGAACCGGTGGATATGCGCGAGGTGATTGTTCGTCTGGTCGATGACTCCGATTTTCTCGACTTTCAGGCCGACTACGGACCGCAAACCCTGGCCGGACATGCAGCCATCGAGGGCTTTCCCGTCGGTATTCTCAGCAACAACGGCCCGATCGACCCGGCTGGCAGCCATAAGGCTACCCATTTCATTCAAGCCTGCTGCCAGGCCAACATCCCGCTGATTTATTTACAAAACACCACCGGTTACATCGTCGGGAAGGCCAGTGAACAGGCTGGCATGATCAAACATGGCTCGAAAATGATCCAGGCGGTTGCCAACGCGACGGTGCCTTCGATCACGATCCATTGCGGCGCTTCGTTTGGGGCGGGCAACTACGGCATGTGCGGACGGGGATTTGATCCGCGTTTCATTTTTTCCTGGCCGCAGGCTCAAACAGCGGTGATGGGTGCCCAACAGGCTGCCAAAACCATGAGCATCGTCGCTCAAGCGGCTGCGGCGCGAAAAGCTGAGCTTGTCGATGAAAAATCGCTACAACAAATGGAACAAAAAATTATCGATAACTTTGAGCGTCAGGCCAGCGCTTTTTACACCAGCGCACGGTTGCTTGATGACGGGTTGATCGATCCCCGTGACACGCGCAAGGTGCTTGCCTTCGTGCTTGCCAGCTGCAAGGAACAGGCAGACCGTAAGCTTCAAACGATACAGTTTGGCGTGGCCAGACCTTGATGAGGCATGGGCCCGCTCGATTTCGACGCACACAATCGCCTAAAGGAGACCTCTCAAATGCTGTTTACCGATGAACATCGTGCGATTCAAGATGCCCTGCGCAAATTCATCGACAGTGAAATCAACCCCCATGTGGATGCATGGGAAAAGGCTGAAATTTTTCCTGCCCATGAAGTGTTCAAAAAAATGGGCAAGCTTGGCTTTCTCGG
Source organism: Burkholderiales bacterium UBA2459 (assembly GCA_002342365.1). Lineage (GTDB taxonomy): Bacteria > Pseudomonadota > Gammaproteobacteria > Burkholderiales > Burkholderiaceae_E > UBA3064. The sequence continues at coordinate 16,475 of DDPV01000018.1, forward strand.
CATCACCAAACCGCAGCAATACGGCGGTCTCGGCCTTGATTACTCGTATTCGGTCGCTTTCGCCGAGGCTTTGCGTTATATCAATTGCGGCGGCATCCCTATGGCTATTGGGGTACAAACCGATATGGCAACGCCGGCGTTGGCCCGCTATGGCTCCGATGAGCTCAAACAGTTATTTCTCGAGCCTTCGATCAGCGGCGATTACGTGGCCTGTCTTGGCGTCTCGGAACCGGGTGCCGGATCGGATGTCGCCTCGATAAAAACCGTGGCGCGCAAGGACGGTGATGATTATGTGATCAATGGCGGCAAGATGTGGACAACCAATGGCACCCAGGCTGACTGGATGTGTTTGCTGGCCAACACCTCAGAGGGCGCTGCACATCGCAATAAAAGCTTGATCTGTCTTCCGATGAAAACAAAAGGTGTATCGGTTGCCAAAAAGCTCAAGAAAGCGGGGATGAACTCCTCCGATACCGCGCAAATTCATTTTGACGATGTCAGAGTGCCGCAGCGCTTTCGCATTGGCGAGGAGGGCATGGGTTTCATTTACCAAATGCAACAATTCCAGGAAGAGCGCCTTTGGGCCGCTGCAAGCTCGTCTGCGGCAAGCCTTGTCATTCTTGAAACTATCGACTATTTGCGCGAACGCGTCGCCTTTGGAAGGCCCTTGCTTGATAACCAGTTTATTCAGTACAAGCTAGCGGAACTGCAAACCGAGGTCGAATGCCTTCGCGCACTGCTTTATCGGGCCACAGCGCTTTATGTAGCGGGCGAAGATGTTCTGCAACTGGCGTCGATGGCAAAGCTCAAGTCTGGCCGGGTATCGCGCGAGGTCGCCGATTGGTGCGTGCAGTTTTGGGGCGGTATGGGCTACATCGAGGAGACCCGCGTTAACCGATTCTGGCGCGATACAAGACTTGGATCGATTGGCGGCGGCGCCGATGAGGTGATGCTCGGTATCATTGCAAAAACCATGGGCGTGATGGTTCGCTCGCGTGAAGCCTGATGCGGGAAGGCCGATGCCCTCAAAACTCATCCGAAGATTGTTGATTGCCAACCGTGGTGAGATAGCCTGCCGCATCATGCAAACCGCGGCTGCAATGGGCATCCAAACGATTGCGATTTATAGCGATGCCGACGCTAGAGCACGACACGCTCTGCTTGCTGATGAAGCTTATCGAATCGGTCCAGCTGAGGCTGCGGATTCGTACCTGCAAATCGACTCGATCATCGCGCTGGCAAAGCAGCAGTGCGCCGATGCAATCCATCCGGGTTATGGTTTCTTGTCCGAAAACCCTTTGTTTGCCCAAGCCTGCGAAGACGCCGAGCTTGTTTTCGTTGGCCCCAGCGCTGCTTCGATGCGTGCAATAGGCAACAAATCAGCAGCCAGACAACTTGCCATCAGCCTGGGCATCCCGGTCCGACCCGGTTACGAGGGCGACCAACAGAGCGATGATGTGCTGATTGCCCAGGCACATCGCACCGGTTTTCCCTTGATGATCAAGGCCGCTGCCGGCGGAGGCGGACGCGGCATGCGCGCTGTGGACCATCCGGATCAGTTTCTGCGTGCATTGCACGCTGCCCGCAGTGAAGCGCAAGCTGCCTTTGGTGATGCTCAGCTTTTGCTTGAAGCGCTGATCAGCAATGCGCGCCACATTGAAGTTCAACTGCTTGCCGATCAGACGGGACATGTTGTGGCGCTGGGTGAGCGCGATTGCTCCACACAGCGACGGCATCAGAAAATCATGGAAGAAGCCCCAGCGCCGGGTCTGAACGCGTCCACGCGCGAGGCCATGCACCAGGCAGCGATTCGCCTTGCCAAGGCAGTTGGCTATTGCGGGGCAGGAACGGTGGAGTTCCTTCTTGCACCCGACGCTTGCTTTACCTTTCTTGAGATGAATACGCGGCTACAAGTCGAGCACCCGGTGACCGAAGCGGTTACCGGTCTGGACCTGGTCGCGCTGCAGTTAGGGATTGCGCAGGGCCAGCCGCTTGCACTGAAGGCTGAGGACCTTGCCGTGCGGGGTCATGCGATCGAAGCCAGACTCTGCGCCGAAGATCCTGACACTGCTTGTTTACCCCAGTCAGGTCCGGTAATTGATGTTGAATGGCCAAAGCTTGAAGCGGTTCGCGTCGATCATGGCTTGCTTGCGGGTGGCGACCTACCTGTTCATTACGACTCGATGATGGCCAAGATCATCGCCTGGGGTGAGGACCGTCATCAGGCAAGGCAACGCCTGCAACGCGCGCTTGAGCAGCTCAGATTCATTGGCCCGATTGATAACCGACAACTGCTCCTTGAAGCCTTGCAGCAGCCGGCCTGGAACGGCGAATCAAGCGCCGATACCACATGGCTTGAACGCTGGATGGCAGAGCGGCCCAAACCTGTTATCGACGATCCTTGGTTTTTCGCTGCGGCCGCTTGCATGCTCGATACCTACATCCGCATCCATGGCGCGGCGGCAGGGTTCCAAAGCACAGGCAGCGAAACCGATAGCAAGGCGGCAATCAGCTCGCTGCTTCAAATTGAGGCGCAACGCAGTGCTCGACAGGTCTCGATTCGTTTGCGATCGCTTGCCCAGGGTAGCTGGATGATGGCCATGGACCATAAGACTGCCATGACCTGGCACCCGGTCAGCGTCGTATCGGTTGCCGAGCATCGTTATCGCATTTCAATCGGTCAGCACTACGCTTTGTGGCTATGCCGAAAGGTGAACGGATATTGGCATATCGACGGCATGGGCCATCAGGATGTCTTGCGTATTCAAGGATCGGGCAAACCCTCAAGCGCGCAGAGCCAGGCTGCAATCAGCCATGTGCGAAGCCGAATGCACGGACGTATCACCGCGCTGAGCGTGCAAGTGGGCGATCGCGTTGATCAGGGTCAAACCCTCATGCACATTGAAGCGATGAAGATGCAACACCATATCGCTGCCCCACAGCAAGGTTTAGTCGCTGACGTGATGGTGCAAGCCGGGCAACAGGTGGCAGCCGGTCAGTCCTTGATGCGGATCGAGGCGTCGGATTGATGCAGCAGCCATGAGCAAGCAAGTCATCGCTTTTCTGCCCCTTGCGCATCGAAATGCTTCCCCTCCAATGGATTTTCAGGCCAAGGCTCGTATATTTTTTTCAAGGACTAGACCATGAACCCACAAGCCAATGTATTGACCGCGCAGGATCAGGCACTTTTCATCATCCGCTTGAATCGTCCCTCGGTGTTGAATGCCCTAAGCGACGAACTGATGCGCGAACTCCATGCCGCGCTTGAGCACGCGCGCCATGATGAGCAGATCCGAGCCATCCTGATCACCGGCGAAGGCCGGGGGTTTTGTGCGGGAGCCGATCTTGCCGCAAGCGCACTGGCGTCACCCAGGGATGCATCCTCCGAGGGTTCGGGCGACAGCACAAGGGCATCGGGCCCTGATGCCATGGGATCGGATGTTGGCGACAAGCTGCGGCTGGTTTTTAATCCGGTGATCGAACAAATGCGGCAAATGCCCAAACCGATCGTTACAGCGATTAACGGCGTCGCCGCAGGCGCAGGAATGAGCCTTGCGATGGCCGGTGACATTATTGTGTGCGCCGAGTCTGCGAGCTTTCTTCAAGCCTTCACAAAAATCGGACTGATCCCAGACGCCGGTAGCACCTGGTTTCTTCCCCGCTTGGTGGGCGATGCCAAGGCCCGCGCGCTGGTCATGCTTGCCGAAAAACTACCCGCGCAAGAAGCCGAGCGCATCGGACTTGTTTACAAGGTGGTGCCCGATGCCGAACTTGCCACTGAAAGCCTCAGGCTCGGCCACTTTCTCGCCGCCATGCCGACCAAGGCCTATGGGTTGATCAAAGAGGCGATGAATCTGAGCCACGATGCGAGCTTGAGCGAGCAGCTTGACCGCGAGGCTGCGCTTCAGGCCCGGGCCGCCGCAACCGAAGATTGTCGCGAAGGCATCCTTGCGTTTCTTGAGAAACGCCAAGCGGTGTTCAAGGGTCGATAAGGATTTCATGCATGCGCCGATCTCAGGATGAGCAACAAGCCTTTGAACAATCGCTGACCGAAATCTTTGAAAGGCATATTTGCTTCAATCAGGTTTTGGGTTTGACCGTGATTGCGCTCAAGCCCGAACAAACCGAGATTCGCTTTGCGATGCGCCCTGATCTGATTGGACATTTCGCTTATGGAAGGCTTCACGGAGGCGTGATCTCGGCGACGCTTGATGCCACCGCAGGTTGCGCCGTCATGGTCGGACTTGCTGAAAAACACCCGGACGAATCGGCACAACAGGTGATTGCCCGCTTTGCAAAAGTGGGCACGATCGACTTGAGAGTTGATTACTTGCGCCAAGGGCTTGGTCAGTACTTCACCGCAAGCGCCAAGCTCACCCGCATCGGCGGACGCATTGCCTCTGCGCAAATGGCTTTACATAACGATGAAGCCCTGTTGATCGCAACCGGCGCGGCAAGCTACATCATCAGCTAAGAAGGGGACGCTGGCTCCTCAAGTCGCGGCAAAGCCGAAGCAAAGGCCTGCCGCGGTTCCTGAAAACGATCTCGGTATCGGTTTTCTCAGGCCTTGATGAAGTCGCTGATGGTCACCCAACGTCCGTTCTGGATTTGGGAAATACGTATTTGCGTATTGCCAAGCCGCTTATCCGGTCCCCAGGCGTAGTCCGGTGTTCCGAGGAAGGTGCGGGGATAGGGATTGGTTTCAAGCGCTTTGACAAATCGGTCGGTATCCAGGCCAGAGCCCGCTTTTTCTGCCGTCTTGGCAAACATGTCGATTAACACCCAGCCCACCACTGACCAGAGATCGGCATCCTCGTTGAATTCCTTTTTGTAGCGGTCCATCCAATCGTTGAGAAGCTTATTGTTTTTGGGATCATCCCGATAAGGCGTGGGTGCCTCAGACAAGGCGTAAAAACCCTCGACCACTTTGCCGCCTGCTTTGGCTACAGCTGGCATGTAGGCTGCCGAGGAGCCAAAAAATTCACCGGCATATCCCATTTTTCGTCCCGTAGCGATCGCACCGATGGTTTCACGAATGATGGTGCCAAGCACAATGAAGTCAACCTTGGCAGCCAAGAGTTTTTGCATTTGCGAGGAGAAATCCGTAGCGCCGCGCTTGTAAGAGGTTTTTTCAACCAACTCGATTCCAGGCATGGTTTTGAGCGCCATTTCGGTTCCGCGCAGAATCTCCAGGCCAAACTCATCGTCCTGATAAAGAATACCGATCCGCTTCACCGACCTTTGGCGCAGGATCTCTTTCAAACCTGCAGCGGTGCTGTCCGGATACGGTGCAAACGAAGCAAACTTGAGCTTATGAAAGGGCTCGTAGTTTCCGTGGTGTGCGGTGATCGGAAAGAGATGCGGCACACCGCGTTGCAGGCAAAGCTGAATCGTTGGCAGTGAAATCACGGTACCGAGCGTGCCGATCATTGCAAAAACCTTGTCCTGGGTGAGCAGTTTTTGCGCAGCCAGTACACCCTTTTTAGGATCGTAGCCAGAATCTTCGATATTGAGTTTGATTTTGCGGCCGTTGATACCGCCTTGCTCGTTAATCTCACTGACGCGCATCCGCATGCCGTTGACCGAGGGCTTGGACAAGGACACAAGCGGTCCTGATAAATCGCCAATATGGCCTAGAACGATCTGATCTTTAGAAACACCCTGCGTGGCGCTTTGAGACCATGCCGCCGGCAGCGTCATTGATGCAAGCGATGCGCCAGCTGCGGTCAGTTGAAGAAAAGCTCTGCGATCCGCGTGCGATCGCAGCGCGTTTACAAGCGCTTGTGACTCCGATTGCTTATCGATTGACATCATGGTCTCCTTTTGTTGAGGCTTAAGGCTGCTGCCTGTCAGGCAGAAGCATACATTTGTCCGATCAAATCTTTATATTTCTCATGAACGAGCTTGCGCTTGAGCTTCATGGTAGGGGTCAGCTCTTCATCCTCTGCAGTGAGCTTTTGCTCAATCAGTCGAAACTTTTTGACTTGTTCAACACGCGCAAATTTAGCATTGACCCGGTCGATTTCGGACTGAATCAAGGCCTGAACTTCGGCAGCCCTGCAAAGACTTGCGAAGTCCGAAAAGGGAATGTTGCGCTCTTGAGCAAATTGTTCGACGTTTTCATGATCGATCATCACCAAAAGCGCAAGAAAGGGCTTGCGATCGCCCACCACAACCGCATCGGTGATGTAGGGTGAAAACTTCAGTTCGTTTTCGATTTCGCTCGGGGTGATGTTTTTCCCGCCAGCGGTAATGATGATGTCTTTCATGCGGTCGGTAATGCGCACAAATCCATCCTGATCCATCTCACCCACATCGCCGGTATGAAGCCAGCCTTCTGCATCGATGGCCTCTGCGGTTTTTTCAGGCAGATTCAAGTAGCCAAGAAAAACGTTCGGGCCTCGGGTGAGGATTTCACCCTGCTCTGAAATCCTGATTTCATTCATGCCTGATTGCGGCTTGCCAATCGATCCGATTTTGAGTGCGCCAGGCAAATTGATCGTGCCACCGCCGGTGGTCTCGGTCATCCCCCAGACTTCAAAAAGCGGCACACCAATTGCCCAATACCAGCGAATCAGATCGGGCGAAATCGGGGCAGCGCCAGTGGCTGCCCAACGCACACGGTCCAGGCCGATCGCCCGCCGCACATTACCGAGCACAAGCCTGCGCAGCGTGGCGTTGAGAAGTACAAGATGCCAAGGCGCTGGCTTTGCTGCCATCGCATAGCCGGCATGCTTCTCGCCAACGGCAAGCGCCAGGCGATAAGCAGCACGTTGCAGCGGTGTTGATTCCTTCATCCGCAAATTGATCGCCGAATAAAACTTCTCCCAGACCCTGGGCACGCCAAGCATGACCGAGGGCGAGATTTCACGGACGTTTTCAGCAACCGTATCAGGGTTTTCAACAAAATTCATCCGCGATCCGTGCTCAAGCGAGAGCATGGATCCGAACATACGCTCGGCGATATGACACAGTGGCAAAAAGGACACCTTATCGTCGTCTGGCCCCTGGAAGAGCTCGACCGGAAACTGCTCCATCACAGCACGCAGGTTGCGATGGCTGATCATCGCTCCCTTGGGCTTACCGGTGGTGCCTGATGTGTAAACCAGGATAGCGACATCATCGGCCCGGCGCGCATGCAAGCGCGTCTCAAAGCGCGTGCTGTCTTGCTCATCGAAAGACTGGCCAAGCTTTTCAAGCGCCGCAAGCGACATGATCTGCGGATCCTTCAGATCACGCAGCCCCTCCATATCCATCACCACAATGCGGAGCAAGTCGGGCAAGCGATCGCGCACCTGCAAGGCTTTATCGAGCTGTTCGTCGTCTTCAACAATCAACACTTTGCTACGTGAATCGCTGCAGAGAAACGCGAGCTGTTCGGGTGAATCGGTGGGGTAAACACCAGAGACCACCAAGCCCGACATCAAGGCGCCGAAATCGCAGTAAACCCACTCGCGGCGGGTGTTTGCAAGGATCGACAGACAATCGCCCGGCTCAAGACCCAAGGCCGCAAGCCCCATGCCGATTCGTCTGGCATGGCTACCGTAGGCGGACCAGCTCACCTCATCCCAGATCCCTAAAACCTTCTGCCGCATCGCGACCTGAGGGCCGCGCTCACACACGGCGTGCCAGAATTTTTGGCCGACGGTCTCTCCTGGGACGATGGATCGATTCATAGGCTCTAGCGCCATTGTTTTTTCTTTTTCCAACGACGCTCGCCGCGAACCGCATCGGCCTTCATGCCGAGATAAAACTCCCTGATGTCATCCTTTTGCAGCAGCACGGCGGTTTCGCCCTCAAGAACAATGCGGCCCACCTCAAGCACATAACCGAAGTCTGCGGTCTGCAGCGCAATTTGCGCATTTTGCTCGACCAACAGCATGGTTGTGCCCTCCTCTTGATTCACGCGCCGGATGATGGCAAAAATCTCCTTCACCAGCTTGGGCGACAACCCCAGGCTTGGTTCGTCGAGTAACAGCATTTTCGGTCTTGACATCAAAGCTCTTGCGATCGCCAGCATCTGCTGCTGCCCCCCCGAAAGCTGGCCCGCTTCCTGGTTAGCGCGTTCTTTGAGGATAGGAAAATAGCCATACATCCGTTCGATATCGTCCAGGATGCGCGCATCGCTGCGGGTGAATGCACCCATCAGCAGATTCTCGCGCACCGTAAGCAGAGGGAAGACTTCGCGGCCCTCAGGCACATGACTTAATCCAAGCCGTACGATGGCATCAGGTTGCAAGCCGGCAATCGCCTGGCCTGCAAAATCGATCGTTCCTTTGCGTGGATCCAAAATCCCCGATATCGTTTTAAGAATCGTTGTTTTTCCTGCGCCGTTTGAACCCAGCACGGTCACGATCGAACCTTGGGGCACTTGCAGGGATACGCCACGGATCGCCTGCACCGGGCCATAACTTGCCTCGACATTCTTGACGCTGAGGATGGGTGTTGCGGGCTTCATGAGGCCAATCCAAGATACGCGGCAAGCACATCCGGATGGGCTTGCACCTCAGCGGGGCTTCCCTCGGCGATCGGCTTGCCAAAGTTGAGCGCCAGCACCCGATCGGACACCCGAGACACTAGCGACATGTCGTGCTCGACCATCAGCACCGTCACCCCCAGCTCATCGCGAATATCCTGAATCCAATAGGCCATGTCGTCGGTTTCTTCAACATTCAAGCCGGAAGACGGTTCATCGAGCAGCAGCAGCTTGGGGTCGGTGCAAAGCGCGCGGGCCAGCTCAACCACTTTGCGCACCCCGTAGGGCAGCCCTGCGACGGTTGCATCGCGGTAGCTTGCAAGATCCAGAAAGTCGATGACCTTTTCAACGGCACGGCGGTTGGCCATTTCACGCTTGCGAACCGCTGGCGTGAAAAAGATCTCCGCAAGCGGATTTTTGGGCGTGTGTACATGTCTCCCAATCAGCAAATTTTGTAACACCGTGGCCTGCGCGAAGAGTTCGATGTTTTGAAAAGTTCGGCCAATACCAAGGCTCACCACCTGGTCTGGCGTGAGCTTCGTGAGATCCTGACCCCGAAACCGGATCGTTCCTGAACTGGCTGGATAAATCAGGCTGATGAGATTAAAGATCGTCGTCTTGCCAGCACCATTGGGGCCGATGATGGTGTAGATCTCGCCCGCTTTAACCGAAAAACTCACGTCATCGACCGCAAGCAAACCGCCAAAACTTTTGCTCAGGTGTTCGATCTCAAAAAAGGCCTCCACTTGATCGCGCTCCTAATGCACCCGCTCCGAGCGGGTGTAGCTGCGCTGTCGCTTGAAAAGGCCGCGCTTGTAGAGCGGGAAAAGCGAAAAATACGTCCGCATTTTCAACCAAGCTCCGTAAAGCCCCAGCGGTTCAAAAATCACAAATAAAATCATGATCAAGCCAAAGAGTGTTGCTTTCAATCCGGTCTGACCCGCGATCGATTCGGGCAACCAATCCTTGACCATCGAGATCGCTTCAGGCAACAAGATGATGAACATGGCGCCAAAAACTGCACCGTGCAAGGAGCCAAGACCACCAATGACGACCATCATCAGGAACTCAATTGAAACGAGCACGGTAAACTGTTCTGGACTTAAGAACTTGATCTGATGCGCGTAAAGCGCCCCGGCTAATCCGGTTACCGCCGCCGAGAGCGCGAAACTGAGCGTCTTGAAGCGGGCCAGGTTCACGCCCATGCTCTGTGCTGAAACTTCGGAGTCTCGAATGGCAATCAGCGCTCTCCCGGTTGGGGCGCGCAAGAGATTTTTCATCCCGATTCCGACGAGGATGAGCAATGCAAGACAGAGGTAATAAAACCCGGTATCCGATTCAAGCGGCGCAAAGACGAGCTTCAGGGGAGCGAGCATCATGCCGGCATTGCCGCCTGTAACCGATTCCCAGCGGGCAAGCGCCTCTTCGACGATGAAACCAAAGGCAAGCGTTGCGATGGCCAGGTAAAGACCGCTTAAACGCAAGGCCGGTAAACCGATCAAAATCCCTGCAAAGGCACTGGCAAGCATCGCACAAGGTGCCGAGACGATAAACGGCAGTCCCCTGGCTTGCAAATAGGCTTCAGCATAAGCACCGATGGCCAAAAATGCAGCATGTCCCATCGACATCTGACCGGTGAAGCCTGCAAGCAGCATCAGTCCATAGCCCACAAGCGCGCTGATAAAAATGAAAATCAGCTGCGTCTGAAAGTACTCCGAGCCAAGCCATGGCGCCATCAACAAAGCCATCAACAAAAGCGCATACCAAAAGGCGTGGTGACGGTCCTTGAAAAACTGCAAGTCTTGTTCGTAGCGGGTTTTGAAAATAAAACGCATAGGTCTATACAGCTCTTAGATCGATCGAAAATCCAAAGGGTCTCAAACTTTCTTGCGCCGCATCTGGCCGAAAATACCCGACGGCTTGACCATCAAGACCATCAGCACGACCACATAGGCGGCGATATCCTTGAAACCCTCTGGCAAATAAAATCCGGCGAAGGCCTCGACCCAGCCGATTACCAGTCCGCCAACAATGGCGCCAGGAATCGAACCGAAACCGCCGACCACCGCAGCGGGAAAGGCCTTGATGCCGATGAAACCCATGTTGTTGTGAACGAAGGTAATCGGCGCCAGCAAGACAGCGGCAAGACCGGCAACGCCGGCAGCGATCCCCCAAATCAGGCTATTGATGCGGCGAACCGGGATGCCCATGTAATAGGCGGCAAGCTGGTTTTGCGAGGCAGCCTGCATCGCAATGCCCACCCGAGTCCCTTTGAAAAAGGCATAGAGCAGCATGCACAGCAATGCGGTGAGAACAAGGATCGCCAGATGGTCGGTTGACACCACGAGCTCGCCCCAGCGCAGCACCTCTTCGGACCAGGGTGCCCTGAACGAATGCGTGTCGGTACCCCAGCCAGGAATCATGGATGCGATGCCGCGCATCGCAAAGCCAGCGGCAATCGTGACCATGACCGCAGAAAATCCGGGCATCCCGATGATCGGTCGCAACAGCAAGCGATCAAAGATCGCGCCGAACAAGGCCATGACGATGAGTGTCAGTGGCAGGGCTGCCCAAAAACCCAGTCCCATCAGACTTGAAAAACTGAATGCAACAAATGCCCCCAGCATCATCAAATCGCCCTGGGCAAAATTGACCACTTCAGTGGCCTTGTAGATCAGCACAAAGCCAAGCGCGATCAAGGCATAAATACAACCGATCGCCGCGCCTGAGATCAGGAGCTGCGCAACCTCAATCATGAGGCAGCCTTCGCTCCCAGCCCCATGGAACGCGCGATCACTTCCTTCATGATTTCGTTGGTACCTCCGTAAATGCGCTGCACCCGGGCATCGGCCCAGGCTCGTGCCACAGGGTATTCCCACATGTAGCCATAACCGCCATGAAGTTGCACGCAGGCGTCCAACACTTTGCACTGCAAATCAGAACACCAATACTTCGCCATCGAAGCAGTGGCCGTGTCCAGTTGCTGCGTGAGCAGAAGGCTTGTGCAGCGGTCGACAAAGACCTGCGCGACCTGGACTTCGGTTTGCAAGGCTGCCAGGGTGAACCGGGTGTTTTGAAACTCCGAAACCGCCTTGCCAAAGGCCTTTCGCTGCGTGGTGTAGGCAAGCGTCCAGTCAATCGCAGCCTGAGCCGAACTCACGGCACTGATGGCAATCTGCAGGCGTTCCCAGGGCAACTCCTCCATCAGATAGGCAAAGCCCTGATTGAGCGCCCCAAGCAATTGGGTTTTTGGAACCTTGACCTGATCGAAAAACAACTCAGCGGTATCCTGCGCCTTCATACCAACCTTTTTCAGGCGACGGCCTTTTTCGAAACCCTGCATACCCTGCTCGATCAGCAACAAGCTGGTACCTTTGGCGCCGGCTGAAGGCATGGTTTTCACCACGGTGATCACCAAGTCGGCGTGCCATCCGTTGGTGATAAAGGTTTTAGAACCGTTCACCACAAAGTGATCACCTGCGTCGATGGCGGTCGTGTGAATGCCCTGCAGATCTGATCCTGCTGACGGCTCGGTCATCGCAATCGCGCCAATAATCTCACCACGCGCCATCGCGGGTAAATAGTGCTGCTTTTGTTCGGCGCTGCCATAGTGCAGCAAATAAGGCGCAACAATATCCGAATGCAAGCCAAAGCCCAGACCGGTCGCGTTGACCCGGGCAATCTCTTCCATCAGCACCACAGAGTACAAACGGTCAACACCGGAGCCGCCAAATTCCTCAGGCATGGTCGGACAAAGCAATCCCAGCGCGCCGGCTTTAAGCCAGACCTCGCGATCAACATAGCCTTGGTCCTCCCATCGATCGTGATGGGGGACGACCTCTTGTTCGAGAAACCGTCTGGTGGTTTGACGGTAAAGCTCGTGCTCTTCGCGAAATAGCTCACGCGCAATCATTTTGACTGTCTCTCCCGTAACGGCATTTTGTCCTTCTTTTTCTAGAGCGCAATGTACACCAACTGAGCCCGATGCGAGCAGGCTCGGATAGACTTGCACCCGAACACTGCAAAGGCTCTGGAGGCTCTCATGACTGAGGTTTTTATTTTTGATGCGGTCCGCACACCCCGAGGCCGCGGTAAGTCAAGCGGTTCGCTCTACGAGGTCAAACCGGTGCGCTTGCTCAGCGGCTTGATGCAGCATCTGGCGCAAAAGCATCAGCTCGACACGTCCAGGGTTGACGATGTGGTGATTGGATGCGTGAGTCCGGTGGGCGAGCAGGGCTCGGTCATCGCAAGAACCGCCGCCTTGAGCGCTGGATGGGATTTGAAGGCCGCGGGGATTCAGGTCAATCGCTTTTGTGCATCAGGGCTTGAAGCGGTCAACCTCGCTGCTCAAAAGGTCGCATCCGGATGGGAGGATTTTGTGGTGGCAGGCGGTGTTGAGTCGATGTCAAGAGTCCCGATGGGATCCGATGGCGGCGCCTGGGCCCAGGACCCCGAAACCAATATTCAGACCGGCTTCGTACCGCAAGGCATCGGTGCGGACCTGATCGCAACCCTGGACGGTTACGATCGCGAGGATGTGGATGCGTTTGGAGCGATGTCCCATCACAAGGCTGCCAAGGCGCAGGCAGCCGGTTACTTTGATCGTTCGCTGGTTCCGGTGGTCGACGAACTCGGTTTGCCGATCCTTGCACGGGACGAAACAATCCGACCCGAAACGAGCACAGAAAGCCTTGCCGCGCTCAAGCCCTCCTTTGAAAAGCTCGGTGCTATGGGCTTTGACGCGATGGCCCTGAGAAAATATCCCGAGGTTGAACGTATCCATCATGTGCATCATGCCGGCAACAGTTCTGGCATTGTGGACGGCGCAGCCCTGATGCTGCTGGGTCAGGAGCAGATCGGCAAGGCCCTTGGCCTGAGCCCTCGCGCGCGGGTGCTTGCGACCGCGCTGACCGGTACCGATCCCACAATCATGCTCACCGGCCCTGCACCCGCGGCGAGAAAAGCGCTGGCCAAGGCGGGACTGGCTGTTGATGACATTGATCTTTTTGAGGTCAATGAAGCCTTCGCGGCCGTTGTGATGCGCTTTATGCGCGAGCTCAAGCTGCCTGAGGAAAAGATCAACGTCAACGGCGGTGCGATCGCCATGGGGCATCCACTCGGAGCCACAGGCTGCATGATCCTGGGGACGCTGATTGATGAACTCGAGCGCCGCAAGCTCAAGCGCGGACTTGCCACCCTTTGTGTGGGCGGCGGGATGGGCATTGCAACGATTATTGAACGGGTCTGAAACATGTCATCGATTCGCTATGAGCTAAGCCCCGATCGGGCGATCGTTCTAACGCTTGACGCTCCTGGATCGCCGGTCAATTTGATGAACGCAGCGTTTCGTGAGGATTTTCACCAAGCGGTGAATAGGCTTGAACAAGACCTCAAAGCGCAACCCGATCTGCTCGGCGTGGTCATGACCTCTGCGAAAACCAGCTTTTTCGCAGGTGCTGACTTAAAGGCGATGCTTGATCTTGACGCCTCGCAGGCTGGCGCGTTTTTCGAGCAAATCCAGGCGCTCAAGTCCGATCTGCGGCGGCTCGAAAAACTTGGCAAACCCGTCGTCGCAGCCATTCAGGGCTCAGCCCTTGGCGGCGGACTTGAACTTGCCCTGTCTTGTCATCACCGCATCGCGGTTGACAAGCCGGGTCTGGAAATCGGCTTTCCCGAAGTCAGCCTTGGCTTGCTGCCCGGGGCGGGCGGTGTGATAAAGACCGTCAGACTCAAAGGGCTGCAGCAGGCTTTTGAGCTGATCGCCGAGTCCAAGCGACTCAGCGCGCGGGAGGCCAAGGACATAGGCTGGATCACCCAGCTGGTGTCAGATGTCGAGGACTTGATGCCGGCGGCGATTCAGGCGCTGCGTTGCGGTGACTGCACCCAGCCCTGGGATGATCCCAAGCATCGAATTCCCGGTGGCACACCAAGCCACGCCGCAATCGCTTCAATGCTGAGCCTTGCGCCCGCGATGCTCATTGAAAAGACCCGAGGTAACTTCCCTGCGCAAGAGGCCGTTCTTGCAGTGGCTGTTGAGGGCGCGCAGGTTGACTTTGACACCGCGCTGCGGATCGAATCGCGTTGGCTCACGCGGCTTGCCACCGGACAGGTTGCAAAAAACATGATTCAGAGCGTTTTCTTTCACCTGAACAACATCAAGGCGGATCGAAGCAGGCCGCAAGGCGAAGCTGCCCGTATGACGATCAAGCTGGGCATCCTGGGAGCCGGCATGATGGGCGCTGGCATCGCCTGGGCCGCGGCCTCTCGAGGCTTGTCAGTTGTCCTACAGGATTTAACCCGAGAAAAAGCAGAACAGGGCAAAGCTTATAGCGCCAGGCTGCTTGCCAAGCGCGTGGAGTCTGGAAAGATGGCGCCCGACAAAGCCCAGGCCATCTTGCAGCGTATTCAAGCCACCGAGTCGATCAAGGACCTGGGTGGCTGCGACCTGGTGATCGAAACGGTTTACGAAGATCAGGCGTTGAAAGCGAAAGTCACCCGGGCAGCGCTTGATCTGCTCGGCGAATCATGCGTCTTTGCCTCCAATACATCGACTATTCCGATCAGCGAGCTTGCCAAGGCAAGTACCCGACCCGAGCAGTTCATCGGGCTGCATTTTTTCTCGCCGGTGGAAAAAATGCCGCTTGTCGAAATCATTCGCGGAAGAGCAACGAGCGAGGCAACGCTTGCGAAGGCCTATGACTTTGTCAAGCAAATCGCCAAAACACCCATCGTGGTGCAGGATTCGCGCGGATTTTTCACTTCGCGGGTTTTTGGGGCCTACGTCAATGAAGGCATGGCTTTGCTTGGCGAGGGTGTGAGCGCTGCCCGTATTGAAAATATAGCGATGCAATGGGGTATGCCGGTCGGACCACTTGCTGTGCTTGATGAAGTGTCGCTCAAGCTTGCCGATCAGGTGCTGCATCAAGAGCTTGATGCGCTGGCGCATGCAAGCGGTCATGGTCACAATCACAATCGTGATCATGATCATGATCACGGCCACGATCATCACCACGGGCAGGCGCATGACCACGATCACCATCACGGTCAGTCGCATCACCACGATCATCATCACGATCACAAGCATGAAGACGGACAGGCGCATGAGCAGGCCCACGAACAAGCTCACAAGCATCAGCACAAGGTTCAGTCGCTGCGCATGGCAGAATCGGCGGTTTACGTGCTGGAGAAAATGGCGCATGGCTTTAAACGGCTTGGAAGGGCTGCAGGCGCTGGCTTTTATGAGTACCCTGAAGATGCCGAGAAACACCTCTGGAGCGGACTGTCCGTCTTTGCCCGCGGTGCCAAACCGATCACCGATGCAGACATCCGCGACCGGCTCAGCATGATTCAGTCGCTGGAAAGCCTGCGCTGCCTGCAAGAGGGCGTGGTGCAGCATGATCACGATGTCAACATCGGATCGATCATGGGTTGGGGTTTTCCAGCCTACACCGGCGGATGTTTACAATTTGTGCATCATTGGGGCGCAAAGGCCTTTTTGACGCGCGCGCAGGAACTGCAAGCGCGTTATGGTGATCGCTTTAGTCCGCCCGAGCTGCTGGATCGGCTTGCGCAAGGCTCAACCCGATGAATCAAGCTCTGCGAAGCGAGTCTGGAGTGCGACTGGCGCAGCATGTACACCCATGGCGTGCACCGGTTTTGCCGCTACCCGCTGCAACCCTGCTGTTGCTGCGTGACACATCCGATGGTGTTGAAGTGCTGATGACGCGCCGCTCCACAAAGGCAAGTTTTGCACCCGGTGCCTTCGTGTTTCCCGGCGGCGTGGTCGATCCAAGCGATGCACTGGCGCAAGGACTTGACCCGGCACTGCTTGAGCCTGCTCGGCTGGCGTGCTGGCAAAGCCTTTCAAGGCTTGAACATCGTCAACTCCACCAAGTCTACGCACAAGCGGCAGTACGCGAGTGCTGGGAGGAGTTGCAGATTCTGCTGGCCAAGTCATCGAGCGACGGCGAGCGGATCAACGCTGCAGGCTTGAATGAGCGAATGGATGGGCTCCAAAGGCAGCCTGCAGAAGGATTCTCGCAGGCCTTGTTCAAGCGCGGTCTTGTCGCTGCGATCGATCAGGTACGCAGCTTCTCGCACTGGACCACCGACCGCGATCTTGCCAAGCGTTTTGATGTGCGCTTTCTTGTTGCAAGAGCACCAGAAGGACAAGTCGCGGTTGCTGATGAGGGAGAGCAGTTTGAACCCTGTTGGGTCCGTCCGAATGAGGCCCTTGCGCGACATGCGCAAGGGTCCTTTTTGATGATTTTTCCAACCATTAAAACGCTCGAACAACTGGTACGGTTTCAAACCGTCGATCAGGTGGTCAAGCAAGCCGAGCAAAGCTTTGAGGAAGGCAGACTTTGGCGGAGTTGCCCGCGAGGCGCATACCTTGCATCGAAAGAGGTGCGATTCACTGAAGACGATATGCCCTTTGCAGAACTTGAGCTTGTCTGTCCTGATGGACAGCTGTTGCACCCGATCGACTGGCAACACGACAAGCCGGTTGCATTGCTTCGTTATTTGTATCGTTATACCGCTGGCAATCCCGGCCGGATGACCGGGCCAGGCACAAATACCTATCTGCTTGGCCAACCTGGAAACTGGACCGTGATTGACCCGGGTCCTGATCTTGCCGCGCATGTACAAGGCATACGCGCCTTTACCAAGGATCAGATCACGCGCATTCTTTGTACCCATTCGCATCTGGATCATTCACCAGCGGCTTTTTCGCTGCAGGCAGCGATTCAAGACGCCAACGGCCTTCATGTGCCGATTCTTGGCAGAGCCTCGGGACCAAGCGTTGATGCGAATCAGGCCTTCAGCCCCGATCAAACGCTCGAGGACGGCGATCTCATCGCTGTTTGTGATGAAGTGCATCTTCGGGTGATTCATACGCCGGGCCATGCCTCCAATCACTTGTGCTTTCTGATCGAAGAAGATGGGATTTTGCTGACCGGCGATCATGTGATGAACGGTTCCACTGTGGTGATCAACCCGCCCGACGGCGATATGCAAGCCTATATCGATTCGCTCAAACGACTAGAGCGTTTAGACTTGAACTATATTCTTCCGGCGCACGGCTATGTTCTGGGCGCACCTGCGCGAGAAATCCGCAAGCTGATTGACCACCGACTTTTGCGCGAAAGCAAAGTGCTCGAATCGCTCAGACGGCTATGCGACGCTGGCGATTCGTCTGAAGCCTTTTCGGTCGAAGCGATCGTTCCGGGAGCCTACCCGGATGTGCCCGCGGCCTTGTATCCCCTGGCTGCCCGCTCTTTACTCGCCCATCTTCTGAAGCTTGAGCACGATGGTCAGGTCCTTCA
>DDPV01000018.1:34412-39620 GCA_002342365.1 Burkholderiales bacterium UBA2459
GCGCTGCGCAATTTGTTGCTGACTCCAAAGATGGTCAAGCGATAGGCATGAATCCGGTCAAGATCCATCGACACCGATTTGACCGCGTCCACGAATCCCACCAGCGCAAGTCTTCCCTGATAGGCAAGTGATCGCAAGCAGGCCTCGGCAACCGAGCCGCCCACATTGTTGATGGCAAGCTCAACGCCTTTGCCCTTCGTCACTGCCATGACCGCATCGACAAAGTCAGCGCCGCGACTCAGGATAGCGTTCTGAAGCCCAAAAGACTTTAACCGATCTAATTTTTCATCCGAGCTCGAGGTACCGATAACATGGGCGCCGAGCGCTTGCGCCATTTGCAGGCAGGCCACACCCACACCCGAGCTCACAGCGGTGACCAGGCAGGATTGCCCTGGTTTGAGATCACCCCCAACCACGACCATGTCGTATGCAACCAAATAGGCAATCGGAATGCAGGCGGCCTCGAACCAGGAGAGTTGATCGGGAACCGGTAAAAGATCCTGCGCCTCGATCAAGGCGTACTGAGCAAATCCGCCCGGGGAACGGCCCATCACCCGCGACCCGATCTGGAGCGGGAAGCGCAGGGTTGTGGCGGCTTCAGCACCGATGGCGATCACCTCGCCAGTGGCCTCCATGCCACAGGGTTTGGGGGCAGCAGCGCCGCCCGCCACCGCCATGCCGACGAGAAACTCACCCCGATTCAGCGAAGCTGCCCGTACCTGAATCAGCACCTGCTGAGGACCGGGTTCGGGCCTTGGTCTGTCGACCAGCGACAAGGCCTGGGTAAGCGGGTCGAGCATCCAGGCTTTCAACGGCTCAACCCCCTCCAAAGCATGCCTGCAGCCTCGGGCAGGAGCCTTCCGAGCTTTTGCCCGCGCAGCCTTGAACGACTCATCGACTCAGTGAGGCGCTGTCTCATCGGGTGCGGCATGCGGCGCTGCTTCATCCGCAGCAGCAGCCTTCATGGATAAGCGCAAACGCCCCTTGTCGTCAGCTTCAATCACTTTGACCCGAACAATCTGGCCCTCTTTCACATAGTCGCCGACATTGTTGACCCGCTCCTGCGCGATTTGCGATACATGCAAGAGGCCGTCGCGGCCAGGCATCACCTGAACAATCGCTCCAAAATCCAGAATTCGTAGCACCGGACCTTCGTAAATCTTGCCGACTTCGACTTCCGCGGTGAGGTTCTCGATCATCTGTTGCGCCCGCTTGGCCGCCTGTGCGTCGACTGCAGCGATCGTGATCGAACCGTCGTCCTGGATATCGATCTGCGTGCCGGTTTCCTCGGTAATCTGACGAATGGTTGCGCCACCTTTTCCGATCACATCGCGGATACGCTCCGGATTGATCTTCATGGTGTACATACGGGGCGCAAAGTCCGACAGTTCGCTACGAGCGCCAGAAACAGCGTCGCGCATTTTGCCAAGAATGTGCAAGCGACCTTCTTTCGCCTGCGCAAGCGCCACCTGCATGATTTCCTTGGTAATGCCCTGAATCTTGATATCCATTTGCAAGGCGGTAACACCTTGCTCGGTCCCGGCAACCTTGAAGTCCATGTCCCCGAGATGATCCTCATCACCGAGAATGTCTGACAGCACCGCAAATCGCGATCCCTCTTTGATCAAGCCCATGGCAATCCCAGCCACATGCGCTTTGATCGGAACACCAGCGTCCATCATCGCAAGGCAACCGCCACACACAGAGGCCATGGACGATGAGCCATTCGATTCGGTGATTTCGGACACCACGCGGATGGAATAGCCAAAACTCGCCACATCAGGCAACAAAGGTGAAAGCGCACGCTTGGCTAGCCTTCCGTGCCCGATTTCGCGGCGCTTGGGACTACCTACCCTGCCGGTTTCGCCGGTGGCATAGGGTGGCATGTTGTAGTGAAGCATGAACCGTTCACGATACTCGCCATTGATCGCATCAATCACCTGCTCATCGCGGTTGGTTCCGAGGGTTGCAACAACCAGCGCCTGGGTTTCTCCTCGGGTGAAGAGCGCTGAGCCATGAGCTCGTGGCAATACCCCAGTGCGGATCGCTATGGGACGAACGGTTCTCGTGTCGCGGCCATCGATTCGCGGTTCGCCCGAAAGAATCTGTGAGCGGACAATTCGGGACTGCAACTCAAAGAGCATGTTGCCGACCTCGGTACTGTCGGGCGCAGCCAGACCTTGACTCGCCGCCTCGTCAGCAAGCGCCTTGGCAAGCGCTTTTTCGACCGCAGCGACTTGCGCCGTGCGCGCCTGCTTATCGCGCAGGCTGTAGGCTGCACGCATGTCAGCCTCGGCCAGTTCGTTGATTCTGGCAAGCATCGCCTCGTTTCGTGCGGCAGCCTGCCATTCCCATTCGGGTTTACCCCCGGCTTCAACCAACTCGTGAATAGCGTTGATCACCGTTTGCATTTGCTCATGGCCAAAGACCACCGCAGCCAGCATCAGGTCTTCGGATAACTCATGCGCTTCGGATTCCACCATCAACACGGCCGCCTCGGTTCCGGCCACCACCAAATCGAGTTTGGAGGCAGACATTTGCGACACAGCAGGGTTGAGCACAAACTGACCGTCGATATAGCCAACGCGCGCAGCGCCGAGCGGGCCGTTGAACGGTATGCCAGAAATTGAAAGCGCCGCAGCGGCAGCAATCATCGCTGCAATGTCTGAGTCAACCTCGGGATTGCTCGACATCAAGGTAACCACCACTTGCACTTCGTTATAAAAACCTTCAGGAAATAAAGGTCGAATCGGACGATCAATCAAGCGCGAAATCAAGGTCTCGCGCTCGGTCGGACGACCCTCACGCTTGAAAAACCCGCCTGGAATTCTTCCGGCTGCGTAGAACTTTTCGATGTAATCGACGGTCAGCGGAAAAAAGTCCTGGCCAGGTTTTGCATGTTTTGCACCGACCACGGTAGCCAGCACCACGGTATCGTCCACATTGACCATCACCGCACCACCGGCCTGGCGCGCAATCTCGCCGGTTTCAATCGTTACAGTATTTGAACCGTACATGAATGATTTTTTTGCAATTTCGAACACGTTTTGACATCCTCATAAAGGCCCGCGCGAATCATCAGGCGGCGCGGTTCGCCAGACAACAAAAAACCCGCAAGTTGGCTTGCGGGTTTTGATTGGGCTTAGTTGCGCAAGCCTAATCGTTCGATCAGGGCCCGGTAGCCCGCCAGATTCGTGCGCTTGAGGTAGTCGAGCAATTTGCGGCGTCGACTCACCATTTTGAGCAGACCACGCCGGGAATGGAAGTCCTTTTTGTGCTGTTTGAAGTGCTCGGTCAACTCGATGATCCGAGCGGTGAGCAAGGCAACCTGAACTTCGGGTGAACCTGTATCGCCAGCTTTACGCTGGTAATCGCCCATGATTTTTTGTTTGTCGATGGTCGCGACAGCCATGCTAAGTCCCCTTGATTATCGGGCTTGAACGCATAGACGCGTGGAAAGCCCCGATTAACTTGCGTCTTGGCTGGGAATGCCAAGACGTGCTGAACCCGAGAGTATAGCCTGAGTGAAATGAAGCTGCAATCTGCGACTTCAAAACCGCAAAAAGGGCGCAAACCGCTGGCGGCAGCAAGCCCTACGGATGCATCCGATCAACTAACGCTAGGCCTGCGGGTTGAGCCGCTCATGCTTGTCTTGCAACTTGTTCAATGCACCGATATAAGCTTTAGCTGAGGCCACGATAATGTCCGGGTCAGCCCCAACACCGTTGACGATCCGCCCGCCTCGCGACAATCGCACAGTGACTTCGCCCTGCGATTCGGTTCCGGTGGTAATGGCGTTCACCGAATAAAGCAAAAGTTCTGCGCCCGAACCGATCTCTGATTCGATCGCTTTAAAAACCGCATCGACCGGACCGTTACCCTCAGCCTCGCTACTCACCTCTCGCCCGTCAACCGTCATCACCACTTGTCCATGAGGCCGACCGCCGGTTTTTGACGATTGCTCAAGCGACAGCAGCCGGTAGCAGTCATGGGTGGCCATTTGCATGGCCTGATCCGACACCAGTGCCTGGATATCTTCATCAAGAATCTCAGCTTTGCGATCCGCGAGTTCTTTAAATCGCATGAAGGCGGCGTTCACCGCCTGGTCGCTTTCCATCTCGATACCCAGTTCTTGCAAGCGTTGTTTGAACGCGTTGCGGCCTGAGAGCTTTCCCAAGACAATGCGGTTCGTCGTCCAGCCGACGTCCTCGGCGCGCATGATTTCATAGGTGTCGCGTGCCTTGAGTACGCCGTCTTGATGAATACCCGAAGCATGCGCAAAGGCGTTCGCTCCGACGACGGCTTTATTGGGTTGGACTGGAAAACCAGTAATGCCGGAGACGAGTTTGCTCGAGGGAACGATCTGGGTGGTGTCGATGCCCAAGGTCAAATCGAAATAATCGCGACGGGTCTTCAAGGCCATGACAACTTCTTCAAGCGAAGTGTTGCCCGCACGCTCTCCCAGCCCATTGACGGTGCATTCGATTTGGCGAGCGCCGGCACGTTTCACGGCAGCCAATGAATTAGCCACGGCCATGCCGAGATCATTGTGGCAATGGACCGACCAAATGGCCTTATCCGAATTGGGTACGCGACGACGCAACTCGAGGATCATGTCTGCAAAAAGCTCAGGAACCGCATAGCCCACGGTATCCGGAATGTTGATTGTGCGCGCGCCCTCATCGATCACAGCCTCAAGCACCCGGCAGAGAAACTCCGGATCCGAGCGGCTTCCGTCTTCGGGCGAAAACTCCACATCATCGGTGAACTTGCGAGCAAAGCGCACCGCCAGGCGTGCTTGCTCATAAACCTGATCAGGCGTCAGACGCAGCTTTTTTTCCATATGCAAGGCACTGGTTGCGATGAAGGTGTGGATGCGCTTTGCCCTTGCAGGCTCGAGCGCTTCAGCCGCCCTTGCAATATCGCGGTCATTAGCCCTTGCCAGCGAACAAACCACCGAGTCTTTCACATGCTGAGCAATCGATCGGACCGCATCAAAATCCCCGTTGGACGACGCGGCAAAACCGGCTTCGATTACATCGACTTTCAGGCGCTCGAGTTGCTTGGCAATCCTTAATTTCTCATCACGGGTCATCGAAGCGCCGGGGCTTTGTTCACCGTCGCGCAAGGTTGTGTCAAAAATGATTAAACGATCGCTCATGGATTTCTCATCGAAGGTTTAGTGCGGCAGGTATTTCACAGAAGCAG
>DDPV01000018.1:39634-95357 GCA_002342365.1 Burkholderiales bacterium UBA2459
AAGCAGACAAGGCCCTTGAAGCAAACATGGCTTCGCCCAAGCACCAAGCTCGCCGGCTGCGCCATATGCGAGAAGGCGAAGCACAGTCCGAGCCCGAAGCCCTTGCACTTCTCGTGACGGTAACACAGCCTGAATCAGCGGGTGAGCAACACCGCATGAGCAGGTGAGCATCTCCGGATTAGCGGGCGAGCAAGACCGCGATGATGATCAGCGCAAAGCCCACCAGCTGACCAGGCGCGAGCGACTCAGCAAGCAAGAACCAGGCGAGCAAGGCTGCAGCAATCGGCTCGCCAAGAATGGCAATCGCCACCAGCGTTGGCGAGAGCTTTCGAAGCGCAAAGTTGATCAGCGTATGCCCAATCAGTTGCGGGCCCAGGGCCAGCAGAAGAAGGGCAGGCCAGACGGCGCTGCTCACATGCCACCATGGTCGTGCAAGCGTGGAAAGCATCAGAGTCAGCGCAAACGCTGCGAGGCTGTAAACCGCAGCCACATAGGGCAGCAAAGGCAAGTCGGGTCTGCGTTCTTGCACGACTTTGGCAGCCAGCATGTAACCGGACATCGCCATAGCGCCCATCAAAGCCAGCAGATTGCCCCACAGTTCGGAATCACTGGCCTGCGCCTGTAAATCCTTCCAGGAAATCAGCAGGCTTCCCAGCATCGACAAGCCGATTGCGATCCAAAGCTTGCGTCCGGGCCGCTCGCCCAGCCACAACCAGGCCGCAAGTGCGACCCAGATCGGGTTGGTTGTGACCAGAGCCACGCTGGAGGCAACCGAGGTATGGTCCAAGGAACTGATCCACAGGGCGAAATGTGCAGCCAGTGAGAGGCCGGCAACCAGGGTCCATCGCAACAACGTGGGATCGGCTGTTCTCAATAATTGAGCGATTGCCCCTTGCCCGTGGGTCCATAAAGCAATCGGCCAGACGGCAAGGGCAGCAAGACAAAGGCGAGCAGCCGCAATTTCAAGCGCCGAGGCGCCTTCCTGAAGCGCCCAGCGAATAAGCAGGGCTGCCGTCGATACCACCCCAACCCCAATACACAGCGCAAGCCAGGGACCTTTGCCAGCACTTTGCATGGGCGCAAGCCGCTTTTTGCTCGAGCAAACCGCCTTCGCTCAGGTACGAGGCAGCGTGACTCCTCGTTGCCCCTGATACTTGCCACCCCGGTCAGCGTAACTCGTGCCGCATACCTCGTCGGACTCAAGAAACACCATCTGGGCACAGCCCTCGCCAGCGTAAATACGCGCGGGCAAAGGCGTGCTGTTGGAGAACTCCAAGGTGACATGGCCTTCCCACTCGGGTTCGAGCGGTGTCACATTCACGATAATCCCGCAGCGCGCGTAAGTGCTTTTGCCCAGGCAAATGGTGAGCACCGTGCGTGGAATTCGAAAGTACTCCATGGTGCGCGCCAGAGCGAAGGAGTTTGGCGGAATAATGCAGACTGGGCCTTTAAAATCAACGAAGGAGCCCTGATCAAAAGCCTTGGGATCCACGATCGATGCGTTGATGTTGGTGAAAATCTTGAATTCATCAGCGCAGCGCACATCATAGCCATAGCTGGAGGTGCCGTAAGAAACGATGCGCTGGCCCTCATCGCCTTCGCGCACCTGAGAAGGACTGAAGGGCTCGATCATCCGCTGTTCGTTCGCCATGCGCCGGATCCAGTGGTCAGATTTCACACTCATACATCCCCCTTGGTTTGTTGACAGACCCCTGTTGATCTCAGCTACAGCACGCGGCTCAGGTGTTTTGCACCACGATGCTTGGAAATTTCGATGCATGGCTCTGGGCTTGGGCAGCAAGAGCAACCGCAAGTTTGCGCGCAATGCTGCGGTAGCTTTGAGCAATCGCTGATTCAGGCTCAGCAGCAACCGTCGGACAGCCCTCATCGCTTTGTTGTCTGATCTTGATCTCAAGCGGTAATGCGCCAAGGTAGGGAACCTGGTACTGCTCGGCCATCCGAACGCCACCACCATCGCCGAAGATGTGTTCAATCCTGCCGCAACCGCTGCACTGATGCATCGCCATGTTTTCCACAAGACCCAAGACCGGAATGCCAACTTTTTCAAACATTTTCAGGCCCTTGCGCGCATCAAGCAAAGCAATATCCTGGGGCGTGGTCACAATGATCGCGCCCGTCACCGGGATTTTTTGTGCCAGCGTCAGGTGAATATCGCCAGTGCCTGGGGGCATATCAACCACCAGATAGTCAAGATCATCCCATCGCGTATCGCGAATCAATTGCTCAAGCGCCTGGGTTGCCATCGGACCGCGCCAAATCATCGGGGTGTCTTCGGCGATCAAAAAACCAATCGAGTTCACCTGCAAACCATGGCCGAGATGCGGCTCCATGGTTTTCCCATCGCGACTCTTGGGCTTGCCCGATAAGCCCAGCATCGTGGGCTGCGATGGGCCGTAAATATCTGCATCGAGCATGCCCACGCGGGCGCCCTCGTAGGCCAATGCGAGCGCGAGATTGACCGCTGTCGTGCTTTTGCCGACGCCGCCTTTGCCCGAAGCCACCGCGATGACGTTCCTCACCGAAGCAATCGGTTTGGCTGATGGCGAGAAGGCGTGCGCGACGATGCGCTGATAAACATGCACACTCACGCGGCGAAGTCCTTCGCAAGCCTGAAGCGCTTGTTCAACCGCGCCACGAATCACCTCGATCTGCGTACGCGCGGGGTAGCCCAGTTCGATGTCGACGCTGACTTCGGTTTGATCGATGCGCAGCCTTTTGAGTGACTTACTGCTGACCAAATCTTTACCGGTATTGGGATCGACGACCGATCGCAACAAGTCCCGCAGGTGATCTTCGCTCGGAGTCATGATGGATGCTTTGATAAAAGGTTTAAGCAGGTCGAGTAAGCCAGCAAAAGTGTTGAGGCAGTCTAATCGATCGCCTTGCTACACTCGGCACTTTACCCATGAAACCATGACGAATCCCGGGCCGGCCAATTTGCAAGCCGAAGTCCTTGCGCCAGACCCCGCCAAGCGAAGGATGCTGGTGACCTCTGCCCTGCCCTACGCAAACGGCGATATCCACCTTGGCCATCTTGTTGAGTACATCCAGACCGATATCTGGGTGAGATTCCAAAAGATGTGTGGTCATGAGGTGCATTATGTTTGCGCTGACGACACCCACGGCACGCCTGTGATGTTGCGGGCCGAATCCTTGGGCATTGCGCCGGAAGATTTGATTGAGAGCGTCTGGCAAGAGCATACCCGGGATTTCGCAGCCTTTGGCGTTGCCTTTGATCACTACTACAGCACCCACCGCCCCGAAAACCAGGCGCTCGCCAATCAGATTTATGCGTCGCTGCGCGATAAAGGTTTGATT
This sequence comes from Burkholderiales bacterium UBA2459, assembly GCA_002342365.1. GTDB lineage: Bacteria > Pseudomonadota > Gammaproteobacteria > Burkholderiales > Burkholderiaceae_E > UBA3064. The sequence continues at coordinate 42,974 of DDPV01000018.1, forward strand.
GAAAAACGCGCCATCGAACAGATGTACGATCCGGAACGTTCCATGTTTTTGCCGGATCGCTTCATCAAGGGCATTTGTCCGCGCTGTCGAGCAGCCGATCAGTACGGGGATTCATGCGAGGCTTGTGGTGCCACCTACAGCCCAACGGAGTTGATCGATCCGCGTTCGGTTGTCTCTGGGGCAACACCAATTCGTAAAACCTCGGATCACTTTTTCTTCAAGCTGTCGGATCCGCGATGCAGCGGTTTTTTGCGACAGTGGGCACTTGCCGACGATCGCTTGCAAATTGAAGCCCGCAACAAGCTCAAAGAGTGGCTTGGCGATGACGCCTCAGCAACCGATTCAAGCGCCAGCAAGCTTGCGGATTGGGATATTTCGCGCGATGCACCCTATTTTGGCTTTGAAATTCCCGACGCACCCGGCAAATATTTTTACGTCTGGCTCGATGCGCCGATCGGCTACTACGCAAGCTTTCAGCGCTATGCCAAGGATCAGGGCATCGATTTTGATGATTTCACCGCGGCAGACAGCCGCTGTGAGCAGTATCACTTCATTGGCAAGGATATTCTGTACTTCCACAGTTTGTTCTGGCCCGCAATGCTTCATTTTTCAGGCTTTCGGGCACCAAGCAATGTGTTTGCGCATGGGTTTCTGACCGTCGACGGCCAGAAAATGAGCAAGTCGCGCGGCACTTTCATCAATGCAAAAAGTTATATCGATCAAGGACTCAACCCGGAATGGCTGCGCTACTACTTTGCAGCCAAGCTCAACGGGTCGATGGAAGATATCGATCTCAATCTGGACGACTTTATCGCGCGCGTCAATTCGGATCTGGTGGGAAAACTTGTCAATATTGCCTCACGCTGTTCTGGCTTTTTGATCAAGCGTTTTGATGGCTGCCTCGGGCCGAGCGACATGGACGCAATGGCCGATTTTTCAAGGTCTTGGTGCGGTCCGAATGCCTTGGCTCAGCATTATGAAAGCCGCGAATTCGGCCGCGCGATGCGCGAAGTGATGGCGCTGTGTGACGCTGTCAATCAATATATCGATCAGAACAAACCCTGGGAACTGGCAAAGCACCCCGAGCAATCCGATCGCTTGCAAACGGTTTGCAGCACCGCCATGCGCGTGTTTGCCCATTTGATGCGCCTGCTCCATCCGGTGCTGCCAAGCACCAGTGCGCTCGCCATGGATCGCCTTGGGGTGGTGAAACGCGATTGGAGCGCGATTGACTTTGAGACCGAGGGCGACTTGCCTACGGGGCATCGCATCGTTTCGTTCCAACATTTAATTAACCGCGTTGAGCGAAAACAGATCGATGCGCTGCTTGAGGCTAACCGGAGCGCACAAGAGGCACAGCTTGCGATCACAGGCCAAGGCGGCCAGATGCCCAGCCCGGGCGCAGCGGCAGGCCAACAACATGGTCTTGAAAATTCAAAGTCACAAAGTTCAAGCTCGCAAGGCGAAGTCGCCAAGGCTGCCCAATCAGACCCGGAAAAGCCTGCGGGCAATAGGCCTGCCGTCATCAACATCGACGCCTTCGCTGCAATTGACTTGCGCTTGGGATTGATCATCGAAGCGCATCCGGTAGAGGGCTCAGACAAACTTCTCCGACTGCTGATCGATATCGGCGAGGACAAGCCGCGAACCATCTTCTCGGGCATCAAAGCGTCAATCGCCGTGGACCGGCTCGTCGGCAAGCTGACCGCCGTGGTGGCTAACCTTGCGCCGCGCCGCATGAAGTTTGGTGTATCCGAGGGTATGTTACTCACCGCCGCTGACGAAAGCGGAAAGCATGCGGGCATGTTTTTGCTCGAGGCGGAGCCAGGGGCAGTCCCTGGCATGAAGCTTCGCTGAATCGCCGCAGCAAGCGGAGGCCAATCAACCAAGTACCCGTGGCCAATCACCGTGGTACGCCGCCGCCAATCACCGCAAAGCCCCGCCTTCAATCAGCACGCTGCACGGCTTGCGATTACAATAGGGTTTGTGAGTGATCTTGCGGTCGATTCCTCAGGCAAGGCTCAGCTTGCATGGGTGATCCGCCTGATACAGGTCCATCGCCTGCCCATTTTTGGAGATGGCATGAAACAACGCAGTTATCGTTCGGAAGCCACGTTGTTCATCGAACAACTCAAGGCGCAACGGCCCCATCTGGAAGAGCAGCAGCAAAAGGGTCGAAGCATTTGGTGGGATAAACCCCAGGACCTGGACAGTGCTGAAGAAAGAGCGTCGGCCAAAGTGCCGCAAAAACCCTATGTCTACCACAATGCCTGAGGTGGAATGGCCTTGTTGGCGGCGCCGTCAGCCCGCTTTGAAGGCGCGGGGCTGCTGACCGCGTCGAAAAGTCCGATGGGTCTTGACCCCGAATTGCCTGGACCGGGTGAACAGCTTGAGCTCAAGGGCATTGCAAGGCTCTACGGCGAGCCGATGTTGCATTTGCCCAGGGACTTGTATATCCCGCCCGATGCGCTTGAGGTTTTTCTTGACGCCTTTGAGGGCCCGCTGGATTTGCTGCTCTACCTTATCCGGCGGCAGAATTTCAATATTCTCGACATTCCGATGGCTGAAGTCACGCGCCAGTATCTTGCCTATGTGGAAGAGATTCGTTCGCATCATCTGGAGCTCGCAGCCGAGTACTTGTTGATGGCCGCCATGTTGATCGATATTAAATCGCGTATGTTATTGCCGATACAACACCATCAAGGTGAGGCCGAACCCGAGGATCCTCGTGCTGAGCTTGCGCGCAGACTTCTCGAATACGAAGCCATCAAGCAAGGCGCCTATCAACTTGATCAGCTTCCTCAGAGCGGCCGAGATTTTTTGGTCACCCAGATTCATCTCGATCATGCGCTGACCGCCCGCCTGCCGCAAATCCACGCCGAGGATTTACGCGCTGCCTGGGCCGACATCGTGCGCCGAGCCAAGCTTGTCCAACACCATAAGATCACCCGAGAAGCCTTGTCGGTGCGGGAAGTGATGACGGTTGTTTTGCGCAAGCTGCAGCAGCAACGATTCTCTGAGTTCCAGGATTTGTTTGACGTCAACAAGGGCCTGCCCCAGGCAGTCGTGACCTTTCTTGCGCTGCTTGAGTTGAGTAAGGAGTCGCTGGTTGAGCTCACGCAAGCCGAATGCTACGCACCGATTTATGCTCGGCTAAGCTACACGCCGATCTGAACTTATCCGAAAAATTCGATGCAAGCTTCTTTGGCAATCCTTTGCGCGCTTTCGCGATGAGGCGCATCGAGCTTGCTTGAGATTATTGATAACGCTGATTTATCGGCGCACACAAGCCTCAGGCTTCAGGGGCGGGTTGACAGACTGATTCGCGTGCATCACCCGACAGAGCTTGCCGATGCCAAGAGGGCCTTGCGCGGTGCTTTTCGTGGGCTGCTCGGGGAAGGAACTAACAGCGTATTCGGATCGCACATCCAGGGAAGCATGATTCAGATCGCCTGGCGAGGCATCGAGCGAATCAGTCCGAATCAGGTACGCGCACAAGCCGGCGAAAACTGGGACGAACTTGTTCAATGGAGCCTGTGTCAGGAACTTCAGGGACTGGAAAACCTCAGCATGATTCCCGGTTCGGTGGGCGCTGCTCCGATCCAAAACATCGGCGCCTACGGCGTGGAACTGTCGCAGCGTTTTAGCGAACTCGAGGCGGTTCACTGGGAGCATCATGAGAGAAAGCGTTTTCGCCTCGCAGATTGTTTCTTTTCCTACCGCTCCAGTATCTTTAAGCAGTTATCGCATCAGGGCTGGATCATCAGCCAGGTCGATTTTCAGCTCAATCCGCAAGATGCCGGCGACCCAAGCTCGGTGCTCCATTATGCTTATCCAGACCTCATGCAGCGCTTTGCTTGCGCTGCACCGCGCAACGCACGCGAACTTGCTCAGGCGGTTCGAAGCATTCGAAGCCACAAACTGCCCGATCCAAACATCGAACCCAACGCGGGAAGTTTTTTCCACAACCCAAGGCTAAGTAACCCGATCGTGATGGATTTAAAGGCTCGCTTCCCGGAACTGCCGATCTATCCCGACGGTGCGCATCACCACAAAATCCCTGCTGCCTGGATGATTGAGCGCTGCGGTCTGAAAGGGCAGCGACAAGGCGATGTCGGCGTGTCGGACAAACATGCGCTGGTGCTTGTGAACTACGGTCAGGCAAGCGGTGAAAGCTTGCTTGCTTTTGCTCAAACAATCATCCAAGCGGTGCAGCAGCGATTCGGTTTAACGCTGAGCATCGAGCCGCGCGTTTTACTCCGTTAAACGAAAGCATCGGCGGGTCTTACTGCCATTTGGCGTTGGCGAATACGCTTTCGACGAAGCGGCCGCATTAGGCTTTGTTTGATGAGGCATCAAGCTTGCGACGAAACACCCACCGAAGCGGTTCTGAGGCTTCTTTACAGTACTGATATCCATCACGATCAAAATCCTTGAACGCATCCGGGCGGTCAATGCGATGTTCAATCGCCCAGCGACAAATCGCACCGCGTGCGCGTTTTGCTGAAAAGCTCACGACCTTAAAAGGGCCGCCCTTGGACTCCTGAAACACGAGCTGAAGCACCTTGGCCTTCAAATGCCGGGGCTCAACAGCGCTGAAATACTCTTCTGAGGCCAGGTTCACGATGAGTTTGCTTGCGTGACCCTTCAAGTCACGATCAAGCGATTCGGCGAGCCTTGATCCCCAAAAGTCATAGAGATCCTTACCCTTCTCGTTGGCTAGGCGGGTTCCCATTTCGAGTCGGTAGGCTTGGAGCTGATCAAGCGGCCGCAAGACACCGTAGAGTCCCGATAAAATTCGAACGTGGTCCTGAGCCCAAGCGACTTGATCCAGGTCGAATTCGCGCGCTCTCAAGCCATCGTACACGTCGCCATCGAAAGCAAAAATCGCGGGTCGCACGCTCAAAGCAGCAGGCTTCGTTTTCCAGTGTTTATAGCGTTCATGATTGAGCATAGCCAGGGGTTGACTGATGTCCATCAAAGCCCCGAGCGCTTTTGGCTCCAAGGTCCTCAGCTGCGCAACCAGCTTGGCCGATTCGTCCATCCAGCGTGGCTTGCTGGCTTTGACTGTGACCGTGGAAGACTCATAATCCAATGACTTTGCGGGAGAAAGCACCATCAGCATCCTGAACCACCTCGCTTTGTTTGTCCGTCCATCATAGTTTGATGCTGCAAATCCCAAGCTGCAATGCCCTTAGTCGCTCCCAAGTCGCCGCTGCGCGCCCCGCGCACCGTGAAGCGAATCGATAAGCTTGCCATGCCGCAAGCCAACACGCTGGTTCTGGACTGCAACTGCTGGCTTGACCTGCTGGTTTTCGCCGACCCCTCGGTTGCTGCGCTTGAAAAGCTGCTCGAAGGCAATCAGGCTGATGCGATCAGCTGTCTGAGCATGCGCGATGAATTGATCCGTGTACTTAATCGGCCTTCGATCAGCAAGCGATGCAATCCGCTCGCTGTCATGCTTAACTACGATCGGCTCGCAAGACTGCATCCGGATCCGCCATCGCAACGCTTGCAGATTGCCTGCGCAGACCCCGACGATCAAATGTTTCTGGATCTTGCCCTGACAGCGAAAGCGCCTTATCTGATCAGCAAGGATCGTCAGTTGTTAGGCCTTGCAAAAACATGTTCGACCCGCTTCGGGCTGCATATTCTCAGCCAGAGTTCAGTGCGCTTTCAGTGGCTTTGCGAGCGCTGGGTCGCAGAGGGCGAATCCGAGATTCATCGCCCAAGGCTTGCGCCTCTTGGCGAGGCCACTGAGCATGACTGATCACACGAGCTGAGGGGGTGGTCACAGCAAAACTAGTAGGATTTAGGCAGACCAAGCACCTTTTCGGCGATAAAACTGAGAATCAGTTCACGACTCACCGGAGCGATCCGGGGAATAAGGCTTTCCCGGAAATAGCGCTCAACATGGTATTCCCTGGCATAGCCCATGCCGCCATGCGTCATCACCGCGGTCTCGCAGGCTTTGTACCCGGCTTCTGCAGCAAGGAATTTGGCACTGTTGGCTTCAGCGCCGCAGGACTGACCTTGATCGTAGAGCCATGCCGCCCGCATGGTGAGCCAGTGTGCAGCTTCGAGCTCGATCCAGCGTTGGGCCAAGGGGTGCGCAATCGCCTGGTTTTGCCCGATGGGGCGATCAAAGACCACGCGCTCGCGCGCATAGCCCTGGGCCCGCGCAAGCGCTGCGCGTCCCAAACCCACGGCTTCGGCGGCGATCAAAATGCGCTCCGGGTTCAAGCCATGCAAAATATAACGAAAACCCTGACCCTCCTCGCCAATGCGATCGCTGACCGGAATCCTCAGGCCATCGATAAAAAGCTGATTGGAGTCAACCGCTTTGCGACCCATTTTTGCGATCTCGTGAACAGCGACTCGCGATCGATCCAGATCGGTGTAAAAAAGACTGAGTCCCTCACCGGATTTTGTGCTGCTCTCAGCACCGGTTCGCGCAAGCAAGAGCAACTTGTCCGCAACCTGAGCCGTTGAGATCCAAATCTTCTGACCATGGACAACATAATGGTCGCCTTCGCGCTTGGCCAGCGTCTTGAGCTTGAGCGTGTTAAGGCCGGTATCGGGTTCGGTCACCGCAAAGCAAGCTTTATGCTCGCCTCGGATCAGCGGCGGAAGCCAGTTCATTTTTTGCGCATCGGTTCCAAAAACAACAACAGGATGCAGGCCAAAGATATTCATATGGATTGCCGATGCGCCGCTCATGCCAGCGCCCGAGGCTGCAACAGCCTGGACCATCAAAGAAGCCTCGAGAATTCCCAGACCCGCGCCGCCATAGGCTTCAGGCATCGCAATCCCAAGCCAACCGGCGCTTGCCATGGCCTGATGAAAATCGTGGGGAAACTGGCCACTTTGGTCGCGATCGGCCCAGTAATCGGCATCGAAATCGCGGCATAGGGCTTGAACCGCATCGATTATCGCAAGCTGGTCGTCGGTGACTGAAAAATTCATAACGATATCCTGAGCAAACAGTCGTACATCTTGTGGTCTTCGAAGGTCCTCGCACAAGTCGCCACAATCCGCTTTTTTGGTCAGCACAAAACCCCAGATCGGCTTGACCCCAGCAGGCTGGCCTTACTATGCAAGGCTTTGCACAGCGCAGCAACAGGAAGACATCATGCAGTCAAGCCTTGACCGTCACCACGAGATCCGCGATGCGATCGCCGATCTTTGCAGCCATTTTCCGGACGCTTACCATAGGAGCATCGACGAGGCACGTGGCTACCCCGAAGCCTTCGTCGACGCGCTGACCCATGCGGGCTGGCTCGCAGCGCTAATCCCTCAGGAATACGGTGGCTCCGGACTTGGTCTTTCCGAGGCCTCCGTGATCATGGAAGCGATTAACCGCTGCGGAGGCAATGCGGGGGCCTGTCACGGTCAGATGTACAACATGGGCACCCTTTTAAGGCATGGATCCGAGGCCCAAAAACGTAAGTTTCTGCCCGAGATTGCTGCAGGACGACTGAGACTGCAATCCATGGCGGTTACCGAGCCCACCACAGGTACCGATACCACCGCGCTGAAAACCACAGCGCGCAAGCTTGATGATCGTTATGTGGTCAACGGTCAAAAGGTCTGGATATCGCGGATCCAACACTCCGACTATATGATCCTGCTCGCCAGGACCACGCCTCTTTCCGAAGTCGGGCGCAAATCTGAAGGCATGTCGATTTTTCTGGTCGACCTCCATGATGCGATTGGCAAAGGCATGACAGTGCGCCCGATTCGCAACATGGTGAACCATGAGACCAACGAGCTCTTTTTTGAGAACCTCGAAATTCCGCAGGACAACTTGATTGGCGAAGAAGGCAAGGGATTCAAGTACATCCTTGATGGGCTCAATGCCGAGCGCATTTTGATCGCTGCCGAATGTATCGGCGATGGTTACTGGTTCATCGATCGCGTCACAGCCTATGTGAAAGACAGGCATGTTTTTGGAAGGCCGCTGGCGCAAAATCAAGGCGTTCAGTTTCCGATTGCCGAATCCTTCATCGAAGTGGAAGCCGCCAATTTGATGCGTTATGCAGCCTGCGATCTCTTTGATGAAGCCAAGGCTTGCGGCGCTCAGGCCAACATGGCGAAGTACCTCGCCGCCAAGGCCAGTTGGGAAGCTGCCAATGCTTGTTTGCAGTTTCACGGCGGATTTGGCTTTGCCTGCGAATACGATGTCGAGCGCAAGTTTCGCGAGACAAGGCTTTATCAGGTTGCGCCGATCTCGACCAACCTGATCTTTGCCTACATCGCCGAACATGTGCTCGGCATGCCCCGATCGTTTTGACTGTTTTTGCGCCAAGCGCAAAAGCCGATTCGCACAGGCGAATTCAGGCCGACCCCAGTTGCCGGACTGCCGGAAATCCGGTAGCCACCTCCTCAAATGCAACCTGACTGGGCACACCGGGGGCAATCCACCAGCGTTGCGTGCTGCAATCGATGCGCACAGCGGCAACGCTTTCAACCCGCGCCTGCTCAGGAAGTGCCGGATCAGGCCGCCGGCACACCGACAAGAAGCCGTCGGATTCATCGCGAAGCAAAGCCTCGATGGCCGCAACGCCGATGGGCCGAGTGCGCGCGTAGGCTTGCGCGCAGCGAAGCCTCGCTTCGGTCGAAAGCGAAGAGGCCATGACCGCCTGCTGATCAGCCAGACGATCGCACAGAAAATGATTGGTATGCACCACCACGCCGTCCTGCGCCTGATACTCAGACCAGCCACCCGGTGCGATTTCAAACGAGCCGATGTCACCGCTTGCATCGGCAGCGGGAATGTTGGACGCAGCGCCAAAGCCTGGACCATTGGCCAACGCCGCAAGACGGCTGCGGAACGCATGGAGCGATTCAAAGGATAAGGCGTGGCGCAACAGGACATGAACAGGAACACCGGGTTTTGTTCCGTCGGCGATTGAACGCAGGATATTCAAGCCTACGGCCATACCCTGGTCGTTCAAGCCGATTTTCGCAAGCATCCCCGCCTCGGTCAGCGTTGCGATCGCTTGACCCTGCGCGTCGCGTGTGTGTAAAACAACCAAGGCTGCGCGTTGTCTTCCGATCCAATCCCAGTTTTGCGCAAGCCAGGTATGCGCATCGCTTGACGCACTTGCCGAAACCGCAATCGCTGTGCACTCGCCCCAATCAACAAGGCCAAGTGCCTGATTGTGCAAACGCGCCTCATCGGCCTGATCGCTGACCTGGGACAAAAAGCTCGGGGGCAGCAGTTCGCTGCGACAGTTAAGCGCCAAAATATCGCTGAACACCAGCCTGGCACCCTGCGCGATGCCTTCCATTTCAGCGAGCAGATCCGGATCCGTTGCGTGAATTGCATCGCGATAGCCCATCGCGCGGCGCCCCGCCTCGGTCCAATCGAGACCACAATCGGCAAACAAACGGGCATAGGTCTGTACCGAATGGATGACCCGCTCGCGGGCACGACTCCCATAGCGCTCGCCGCGCGCGCGGGCCGAATCAAGCGCTCGAACATCAATCACGGGAAACATCATTAGGCCTCCGAATCAGGCCGCAGCATCCTCACGCGATGCGCGTTTGCGCTCATGTTCCTTCAAATGGCGCTTGCGCAAGCGTATGCTTTGCGGCGTAATCTCAACAAGTTCATCGTCTTCGATGAACTCTACGGCACGCTCCAGGGTGAGCGCAATCGGCGGCGTGAGCACAATCGCTTCGTCCTTTCCGGAAGCACGCACATTGGTCAGTTTCTTTTCGCGTACCGGATTCACCACCAGGTCATTGTCTCGGGTGTGTATGCCAATCACCATGCCCTCGTAAAGCGCCTCACCCGGCGAAACGAACATACGGCCGCGGTCCTGAAGTTTCCATAGCGCATAGGCCACCGCCTGGCCATCGTCTTGCGAGATTAGAACGCCATTGCGTCGGCCCTCGATACTTCCCGCCCAACTGTCGTAATCGTCAAACACATGACTGATGATGCCGGTTCCGCGGGTCATGTTCAAGAATTCGCCGTGAAATCCGATCAGACCGCGAGCAGGCACCCGGTAGTCGAGTCGCACACGACCCTGGCCGTCGGGCACCATGTCTTGCAGTTCGCCTTTGCGCTGGCCGATAAACTCCATCACCGAACCCTGATGGCTCTCTTCGACATCCATCGTGAGCGTTTCGTAGGGCTCAAGCTTTTCGCCGTCGACCATACGCAAACGGGGTTTGGGTCTCGATACAGCAAGCTCATAACCTTCTCTGCGCATATTCTCCAGAAGAATCGTCAAATGCAATTCACCGCGACCTGACACCAGAAAGGACTCGCCGTCGGGACTGAATTCGACGCGCAATGCCACATTGCTTTTCAGTTCACGCTCAAGCCGGTCGCGGATCTGACGGCTCGTCACATACTTGCCTTCACGACCAGCAAGCGGTGAGCCGTTGACCAGAAACTCCATGGTCATCGTGGGCTCGTCAACCCGAAGCATAGGCAAAGCTTGTGCCGCCGAAGCATCGGCCAGCGTGCTGCCGATGCCGAGTTCGTCGATGCCGGTAATTGCCACGATATCTCCGGCAAAGGCCTCATCCATGGGCGCACGCTCAAGACCGCGGTAACAAAGCACCTGGCCGATTTTTCCGTTGACTGCCTCAGGCGCCTTGCCTTCCGGATAATCCTCATCACGCCCCTGCAACACCAGCACCTGCTGTCCGGTTCGGATGCGGCCCCGCTGAATACGGCCGATGCCGATCTTACCGACATAGCTGGAGTAGTCCAGCGCTGAAATTTGTAACTGCAGTGGGCCATCGATATCGTCGGCTCGTGCCGGCACATGACGCAGGATCGCATCGAACAAGGGTTTCATGGTGTCGGCCTTGCCTGCTTCAATCACATTCAGGTCCTCACTGGCATAACCAGCAAGCGCCGAGCAATACACCACCGCAAAGTCGAGTTGCGCTTCGCTTGCGCCAAGCCGATCAAACAAATCGAAGGTCTGGTTGACCACCCAATCGGGCCGCGCTCCCGGACGGTCGACTTTGTTGACAACAACAATCGGACGCAAACCCAGAGCAAGCGCCTTGCGGGTGACGAATCGGGTTTGAGGCATCGGACCTTCGACCGCATCGACAAGAAGCACCACCCCGTCGACCATCGAAAGCGCCCGCTCCACCTCACCGCCAAAGTCGGCGTGGCCAGGCGTATCGACAATGTTAATTCTTGTATCGTTATAGGTAACCGCGCAATTCTTGGCCAAAATCGTAATACCGCGTTCGCGCTCAAGATCATTGGAATCCATGATTCGCTCGGCAACCTGCTGATTGGAACGGAAGGTTCCCGATTGGCGCAGCAATTGATCAACCAGAGTTGTTTTGCCATGGTCAACGTGGGCGATGATCGCCACATTACGGATGGCGGGGATGAGGCTCATAGCTTATTCCTATTGTGAAATGCTGGTTTGTGCAATCAGTCGCTGCGCGGTGAGTAAGCCGCGATCATCCACCGTCCCGGTTCCGAGTAGTTGGCCGTCGCAGCGGTAAAGCCTTACCGTGCCAAGGTTTGCTCGCCTGCCATACGCAGTCTGGGGTAATCGCTGGCCTTGCAAAAGGCGCTGCGCTGCATCGCGATCAAGATCAATCCGTTCCAAATGTAACAATAATGAATCCGTTGGGAGTAAGCGCAAGCAGCGCTCACCCAAGCTCAAAGGCTCAAGCGTTTCAAACGCAATCATGTCTTCCGCCTCAAATCGACCCACCGCGACGCGTCGCAAGTCCGACAGGAAGGCGCCACAACCGAGCGCAGCACCGATGTCTTGTGCAAGGCTGCGAATATAAGTTCCTTTGCTGCAACGCACCCGTAGACCGACACGAACCATCGCTTGCGGCCCAACATTCAATTGAATCACGTCCAAGATGTCTAAGTGATGAATCACAATCGCGCGGGGCTCACGGGGAACGTCCACGCCCTCACGTGCCCAGGCGTAAAGCGCCTTACCCTGGTGCTTGAGCGCCGCATACATCGGGGGAATCTGCTGCTGAGGCCCTTTGAACCGTTCAACAATCGATACCAATCGGTGAAGATGTGGTGTGGGGTCAGACCAGGCGCTGAGTTCGCCTTCCGCATCGCCGGTGCTGCTTGAGCGCCCGAGCATCATGCCCGCCTCGTAGGTCTTGTCAGCCTCGAGTAAGCCGTGCAAAAACTTGGTCGCTTCGCCAAGCGCAACCGGCAGCATGCCGGTGGCCAGCGGATCAAGCGTGCCGCCGTGCCCCGCTTTGGCGCGGGCAAAAAGGCGCCTTAACTGCTGCAGGGCATGGTTGGATGAGCAACCCAGTGGCTTGTCGAGAAGCATCAAACCGTCAAGGCCGCCGTCGCTGCGCCGGCTCATGCCTGCGGATCGTCGACGGCAGCCGGACGATCGCCTAAAGCCTGATCGATCAGTCGTGACATCGCCATGCCACGCTCGGTGGAGGCGTCGTAACGAAAGCGCAGCTCAGGTGTGGTGTGGATCCGGATTCGCCGCCCGAGCTCGGCGCGCATAAAGCCTGCTGCCGAACGCAAGCCCAACAAGGTGTTGCTGATCTGTTGCTCGGTATCAGGCAGGACGGTGAAAAAAACCGTCGCATAGGCATAGTCCGGTGTCAGATCCACGCCTGTCAAGGTTGCGAATCCAATCCGCGGGTCCTTGATTTGACGCTGAATGAGTTCGGCCAATTCCTGCTGGATCTGATCGGCGATACGCGCGCCGCGCGCACCGCCCGAGCCTGATGAAAAATGGCGTCGCATAAGTCCAAGGATCGCTTCGCAGTTCAAAGACTGCGAGCAACCTCTTTGATTTCAAAGACCTCGAGCTGATCCCCTTCTTTGATATCGTCATAGTTCTTGACAGAAAGTCCGCACTCAAAGCCTTCCTTCACCTCGCGAACATCGTCTTTGAAGCGCTTCAAACTGTCGAGCTCACCGGTAAATAAAACAACCGAGTCGCGCAACAAGCGTACGCGGGCAGAGCGTCGCACCAGCCCTTCAAGCACCATACATCCTGCAACGTTACCAACTTTAGAGACCCTGAAGACTTGTCGAATCTCAACCAGTCCGATGATCTCCTCCTTGCGGTCAGGCGACAACATGCCAGCCATTGCCGCTTTAATCTCGTCGACCGCATCGTAAATAATGTTGTAGTAGCGGATATCAACGCCGTTACCCTCAGCCACCCGCTTGGCCTGCTGGTCCGCTCTGACGTTAAAGCCGATGACCACGGCATTGGAGGCCATCGCAAGATTGATGTCGCTCTCGGTTATGCCGCCCACCTGTCCGTGAACCACGAGCACCTTGATCTCATCGGTGCTGAGTTTTTGCATCGCGTGGACCAACGCCTCCTGGGAGCCTTGGACGTCTGCCTTGATGATCAGGTTGAGCGTCTTGGTCTCACCCTCGGTCATCGCGTCAAAGATGTTTTCGAGCTTGGCCGCCTGCTGCTTGGCCAGCTTCACATCACGGAACTTACCCTGCCTGAAGAGCGCAATCTCGCGCGCTTTTCGCTCGTCTGCCAGCGATAACACCTCTTCGCCTGCTGATGGCACTTCCTGCAAACCCTGAATTTCCACGGGAATCGAAGGTCCTGCTTCGTCAATCGGACGTCCGTTTTCATCGAGCATTGCCCGCACCCGGCCCCAGGAACTGCCGGCAAGCACCACATCGCCTTTCCGAAGCGTGCCGCTTTGCACAAGGACGGTCGCGACCGGACCGCGTCCGCGATCCAGGCGCGCCTCAATCACCAGCCCTTTTGCAGGCGCATCCTTGGGTGCTCTCAGCTCAAGCACTTCCGCTTGCAATAGGACATTTTCAAGCAAGTCATCGATACCGTCGCCGGTTTTCGCCGACACCGCGATAAACGGCGACTCGCCGCCGTAGTCTTCCGGGACCACTTCGTGCACAACCAGTTCCTGCTTCACCCGATCCGGGTTTGCTTCGGGCTTGTCCATTTTGTTCATCGCCACCACCAGCGGGACCTTCGCAGCCCTGGCGTGAGCAATCGCTTCAACGGTTTGTGGCATCACACCATCGTCGGCTGCAACCACCAAAATCACCAGGTCGGTCGCTTTGGCACCGCGTGCTCGCATCGCGGTAAATGCTTCGTGACCCGGTGTGTCGAGAAAGGTAATCACACCGCGCTCTGTTTTCACATGATAAGCACCGATATGCTGCGTGATTCCGCCCGCTTCGCCGGCAGCAACCTTTGCGCGCCGAATATAGTCAAGCAGCGAGGTTTTGCCGTGATCCACATGCCCCATCACCGTGACCACCGGCGGCCTCGGCAAGAGTATCCCGTCATAGCTCGGTGCTTCCTCGAGCAGGGCTTCGGGATCATCGAGCTTGGCCGCCAGCGCCTTATGCCCCATTTCTTCGACCACAATCATCGCTGTCTCCTGGTCGAGTACTTGGTTGATCGTGACCATTTGGCCAAGCTTCATCATGTGCTTGATCACCTCGGCTGCTTTGACGGACATCTTGTGGGCCAAGTCGGCCACCGTGATCGTCTCAGCAACATGAATCTCACGCGACACGAACTCGGCTTGCGCAGGCGCCTGCTCCTGACGATCGGCATGACCGCGACGTCCGCCGCCCTTGGAAGCCCGCCAGCTGTTGTTGCCCATGCTGGTATCGCCTCGGGTCTTGAGCGCGCGGCGCTTGCTCGCTTCATCGGCCCAACTCGAAGAGAGTTTTTCCGACTTGAGGTGCTTTTTATCCTTGGTGTCTTTTGCGTCTTTGCTGTCTTTGGCGTCTTTCTCTTTGGGCTTGGCTGCGGCCGCCACGTCCTTGCTCTCGGCAGCCTTTTGTGCGCTTGGCTTGTGCAAGGTGCCTGAAGGCCCTTCCTTCTTTGCAGGCTCGACAGGCTTGGCTTCGGGCTCGGGCGGCTTGACAACCGGTTTGGGAATCGGCTTGCGCTGCAAACTCATCAAGCGATTGATTTCAGCCACTTCGCTTTCCACCGCGCGACGTGCCCGCGCCTGGGCCTCTGCCGCTTCCTTGGCGCGGCGGGCCTCTTCCAGGGCTGCAGCCGTCTCTGCCTGAGCACGCGCCTTGTCCTCTTCGACCTGAGCAAATTCGAGCGCAGCGAGGCGTTCGCGTTCGCGACGCGCAGTTTCCTCGCGGGCTAATGCTTCGGCTGCCGCTTGAATCTCCCGTTCACGCTCGCGTTCAAGCCGCTCCTGCTTCTCGCGTAACTCAGCCTCCTGCCGCTCAAGCAAGGCCTGATGCTGCCTTTCCTCCTCGAGGCGGGCAGCGCTTTCCTCGGGCGATAAATCAGGCTCGGGGGCAAGCGCAACCTCCTGGCTCTCAGGCGCATCGCGCTTGACGAAAACCCGCTTTTTGCGAACCTCCACCTGAATGGTCCGCGCCTTACCGGTTGCATCGGCCTGCTTGATCTCGCTGGTTTGCTTTCTTGTGAGCGTGATCTTTTTCTTGGGCGCCTCGTCTGAGCCGTGGGCTCGACGCAGCGCATTCAAAAGGTGTTCCTTATCAGACTCCGACACCGGGTCGTCCACCGACTGCTTGCCAACCCCGGCCGCTTTGAGTTGTTGCAACAGCACGTCGGCCGGCATTTTGAGCTCGGCAGCGAAATTGGCGACGTTGTTTGCGGACATGTGTACTTCCTAAAAAAAGAACAGAACCAGCGAAATTGCAAAAACCATAGCGATTATTGACCCAGGCCTCGATTGCAAGCTAGGGGCCAACTCAATGCTGATCGGCAAACCAATGCGCCCTTGCCTTCATGATCAGGTCTCGGGCTCGCGCTTCGTCAACACCGGTGGCTTCTTGCAGCTCGTCGACCGCCAATTCGGCCAGATCATCACGCGTGTGAATGTTGGCATCAGCAAGCTTGGCAGCGAGTTCATTGTCCATTCCCTCAAGCGACAACAAATCATCCGAGGACTGATCTATCTTCTCTTCCTTGGCAATCGCTTCTGTTAATAGAACATTACGCGCCCTGGAACGAAGTTCGTTGACGGTCTCCTCATCGAATGCGTCGATCTCCAACATTTCGTTGATGGGAACATAGGCTACTTCTTCAATGCTGGTGAAACCTTCATCAATCAGAATATCAGCGACCTCTTCATCGACATCAAGCTTGGCCATGAGCGTTTGGCGAATTTCTGAGCGCTCGGTCTCAGACTTCTGGGCCGATTCTTCCGCCGTCATGATGTTGATGGTCCAGCCGGTGAGTTCGGATGCCAGCCGCACATTGCGGCCTCCGGTACCAATTGCGAGTGCAAGATTATCTTCATCGACAACCACATCCATCGCGTGCGATTCCTCATCAACCACAATCGAGCTGATGTTGGCTGGAGCCAATGCACCGATCACAAACTGCGCAGGATCTTCAGACCAAAGCACGATATCAACCCGTTCACCGGCAAGTTCCTGCGTGACCGCCTGAACCCTCGAGCCGCGAACTCCCACGCAGGTACCGATGGGATCAACCCTTCGATCATGACTGAGCACCGCTATTTTTGCCCGAACACCCGGATCGCGTGCCGCTGCTTTGATCTCAAGCAGACCTTGTTCGATTTCCGGCACTTCGTTTGAGAAAAGATACTTGATGAACTCGGGCGAGGTTCTTGACAGCAGCAACTGGGGACCACGTCCTTCGCGGTTAACCCGCAAAATCGCGGCCCGAACCCGATCACCGGTACGCAGATTCTCCTTCGGAATCATCTGATCGCGTTGCAATCTCGCCTCGAGCTTTCCCGATTCGATGATTGCGCCCTCGCGGTCAACACGCTTGACAGTACCCGACACGATCGGCTCATTCCGGGCCAAATAATCGCTGATGATTTGCTCGCGTTCAGCATCCCGGATACGCTGCAAAATCACTTGTTTGGCAGCTTGCGCACCAATTCGTCCAAGGTCGATCGCTTCAAGTCCTTCTTCGATGTAATCGCCGAGCTCAACCTCAGTGACTTGCTTGCGAGCCTCGCTCAAGATGATTTGCAAATCGTGATCCTCAAGCTCGCCATCGGGTACCACCAACCATCGCCTGAAGGCTTCGTAGTCGCCTGAGCTTCGAGTGATTTGCACGCGGACATCGACTTCGTCTTTGAACAGTTTTTTGGTCGCCGACGCCAAGGCCAGTTCAAGCGCGATAAAAACGGTTTCCCTCGGCACATTTTTCTCGCGTGCCAACGCATCAACCAGTAGCAAAACCTCGCGGCTCATGACCCACTCTCCTCACACATCGTTCAGAACACCAAATGCGGCACCAGGTGCGCACGTTCAATTTCATCCAAATTAAAATTCAGTACATTAACCGGGTTCGCAAGCGTGACAGCAGGTTCGGCCTGCTCTTTTTGCTTTGCTTTCTTTGCGGTAGCCTTCAGACGCATCCGTTCAGCCGACTTGCCCGAGGGCGTGGCCTCGCTAAGCAACAAAACCCAGTCCTGGCCCGAGTCTCCGCGGCCTCGGGCAAGCTCGCCCTCCCATTGACGCCGACCACCGAGCGGATGACGAAGCCGCAAGCTGATCCGATGCCCGACGAAGCGTTCAAAGTCACTGGCC
The DNA here is from genome assembly GCA_002342365.1 of Burkholderiales bacterium UBA2459. GTDB lineage: Bacteria > Pseudomonadota > Gammaproteobacteria > Burkholderiales > Burkholderiaceae_E > UBA3064. The sequence goes on from DDPV01000018.1 coordinate 60,480, forward strand.
CGCCGCAAACGCCGATCCACGCCGGGTGAAGACACCTCGAGTCGCTTGTAGTCGATTGCTTCCACCATCATCACTTGGCTGAGTTGACGCGAGACCAGCTCGCAGTCCTCTATGGTGACCCTGGCCTGTTTTTCCGCAGGCCAGTCGATAAATACGCGGAGGGTGCCGGCTGCGAGCTCAACATCAACAAGCTCGTAGCCCAGTGCGAGCACTGATCGCTCAATCACCTCGAACACTTGCACACTCACTGACCTACCAACTCCTCACAATTTGCCAAGCCCGTCGGGACTGATATCAAAAAAAAATGGGCTGCCGCCCAGCCCATTCTTTTTTGTTTCACGCGTGACGAACCAGGCTTTTGATTACCAAGCTGCCGACAAACGTTTGCGTGCAAGCTTAGTTTGCTTGCAAGCTTAGCCCTCGAGTATAGCCTTTTACTCAGGTTTTGGCAGGGGTCGCTGCGATTTTCGTCGCGACCGATTCGGTTTTGGCCCGCTTCGAGCTCCCCCGGGGCCAGCGCTGCCACCCGTCCCGCCGCGCTTTCCGGACTTGGGCCTTGCTGCTGGGTAAGCGGTGTTGGGCATTCCATCGCCTGCGGGCTGGTAAATCCCAGGCGTGAGGTTGAATTTAGCTGCCGGCTTGTTCCCGCGGTGCTTTTTCTTCGAGGGCGCAGAAATTCCGGCGCTCTGACCCGGCGGTCGCATACCGGGCGGCAGTGCCGAGGGCGCACGAATCGCCTTACGGACCGAGCGAGTGATCCCTTCTAGGTGCGCGTTGGCCCGACGCGGTTGCCACTCATCGTCTTGCAATTCCGGTTGATCCTCTGGCTCGTCGGCGTAACGCGGCAGGTAAGCCGAGGGGTCGAAACCAGGCGGCGGTCCTTCATCGTCGTCGCCATCTTGCGGCTCATCGTGCTCACCGAAGGCCTCTTGCGGAGAGGAGACGGCATCGCCGCTGCGGTTTGGATCAGCTTCGCGCATCAGCTGCTGCAAACGCTGCACCTCGGCCTCGGACAGCTCGACGTAACGAGCCCGAACCAACCCCTCGGGTAAGCCGATCGGACCAAAGCGAATCCTCGCCAGCCGGCTCACCACCAAACCCAGAGCCTCAAAGATTCTTCGAATCTCGCGATTTCTTCCCTCTGAGAGCGTCACACGATACCAGTGGTTTGCCCCGTCGCCGCCAACGTCTTCAAGGCTGTTAAAGCGTGCAAGACCGTCTTCAAGCCTTACCCCTTCGAGCAATTGCCGAGCGCTTGCCTCATCGATACGACCAAGGATGCGCACGGCATATTCGCGCTCCCAGCCATAACGCGGATGCATCAGACGGTTAGCGATATCGCCGGAGGTGGTAAAGATCAGCAGACCCTCCGTATTGAAATCAAGACGCCCGACCGCGACCCATCGCGCACCTTTGAGCCGAGGCAGGCGATGAAACACCGTTGGACGTTGCTCAGGGTCATCGCGCGAACAAATCTCACCCGATGGCTTGTGGTAGAGCAACACGCGTGGGGGCAGCGCGGCAAGCTTGCGCTGCAAGGTCCGGCCGTTGATGCGTACCTGATCGTTGGGCCCAATACGCTGCCCGATATGTGCCGGTAGACCGTTGACCGAAACCCGGCCGGCGAGAATCAACTCTTCCATATCGCGTCGCGAGCCGATTCCCGCATCAGCGAGCACTTTTTGGATCTTCAAGCTTCCGTAGTCTGCGTCAGCCGTCGGTTTCGCGCCGGGCGTCGGGAGAATCGGAGCTGCTTTGCTGCGAATGGGTAGCGGATCCTTGTCCTGGGCCGCGGCTTTGGTTTGCTGATCGATCGCCTGCCCCCCAGGGTGCAGTGCCCCTGCGGCCCGCCGTCCAGAAAGCTCTCCTTCGATGAGCTGCTCCTGGCTTGCTTGGACAAAATCCGAAGAGGGTTCACGGCTTCGTTCCTTATCCCTTCGCGGCCGACGACCTCGAGGCCCACGGCGCGGCGATCTGCTTTCATCAAAACGCGGCCTATCGGCAGAAAGGCCGGCTGCGGGACTGGATGCGGGTACTGCAGCAAGGGTCGGCCCGGCGGCTGAGGCGGCCACTGCAGGACTCGCCTCGGAGGCTACAGTCTCGGCAGGCTTGCGGCGTTTGCGCGGCTTTTTCTCCACAGGGACCTCACTGGGCATTTCGGGTCTTGCTGGCGCCGGCGCAGCTGATGAAGCTTCATCCGTGGGTTTGTTCATGGCTCAAACACTCCTCAGCAGCCTGCCGGGCAGAATCGGTGGGAAGAAGATGACAATCGTCTGCGGTTTGAGCGCCTTGCGATCTGAGCTCTGCAGAATCAGCCGCATCGATCAGATCGCCAATCACCCGCTGGGTGTCAATACTGGGTAATTGAGTCAGCGACGCCAGTCCCAAATCGTCAAGAAACTGGCGCGTGGTGGCCAGCAAAGCCGGTCGGCCGAGTACCTCTCTGTGACCGATGGTCTCAATCCATCCGCGCTCCTCAAGGGTCTTGATGACCTGACTTGAGACGGTGACGCCACGAACCGATTCGATATCGCCCCGGGTGACGGGCTGCCGGTAGGCGATGATTGCGAGGGTCTCCATCACGGCGCGCGAATACTTAGGGGGCTTGTCGGGATGTACGCTTGCAAGATAAGCGGAAACATCGGCCGCAGTCTGAAAACGCCAGCCGCTTGCAACCGCCACCAGTTCAACACTTCGACCCTTCCAGACCTCGCGCAACTGCTCAAGCATTTGTCGCAGGCTGTCAGGACCTACCTGATCGCCGAACAAGGCTCGCAATCGCGCAACACTCATCGGTTCGCGACTGCTCAGTAAAGCCGCTTCCAAAATCCGCATCACCTGCGAGGTGTTCATGATGGACCAGATCGTTTCCTGTTGTTAGATCGGAAGAAACCAGGCTCGTGAGCGCAGCGAATCCTGGCCCAAGGCTCGGCTTTCGCAACGCCCTGCCATGAGCCAAATCGCGACCTCCGCGGTCGACGTCAGAAAAACGCGAGCGTCAACGCCGAACAGGCACGATCGGGTGCCGGTTATTCGCGCACTGAAGTCTAGATTGGTTGCGGGGGCAGGATTTGAACCTGCGACCTTCGGGTTATGAGCCCGACGAGCTACCGGGCTGCTCCACCCCGCGTCAGATGTCGGAAGTGTAACAGAGATGCGGTGAGCAAGATAAACTGCGCACTTACCGGCGCCGCAAGCCTGAGCTGACAGCCGGGTCAATCCCGTGTCGATGGCACCTCTGAGGCAGTCCTTATGAAATTTTGTTCGAGCTGTGCCAGTCCTGTTCAACAAGTTATACCGGCTGGTGACAACCGTTTGCGATGGGTGTGTGCACACTGCAAAGCGATCCATTATCAAAATCCGAACATGGTTGTCGGCACGATCAGTACATGGAACGATCATATTTTGCTTTGTCGCCGCGCGATTGAACCGCGTTATGGATTTTGGACCTTGCCTGCAGGATTCCTGGAAAACGACGAAACAACCGCCCAAGGCGCCGAGCGTGAAACGCTTGAAGAAGCTGGCGCACGCATCGATCGACTTAAACCCTTTGCGATGATCGACGTTCCGCACGTGAATCAAGTGCACTTGTTTTACCGAGCACAAATGCTTGAGGAAGCGCTTGACCCTGGAGAAGAGAGCTTGGAAGCGAAGCTTTTCAAGGCTGAGGAAATCCCTTGGGAGCAGATTGCCTTTCGAACAGTCCACAAGGCCTTGCGGTGGTTCCTGGAGGACCACGCCCAAGACCCGTCCTTCGAACGATCGGTTTTTCATTACGATGCCATTGCCCTGGGTTCTGGCCAACGAAGCGCTCCCTGAGCCATCGCAGGCGCTTTGCGAACCCAACGGGCTGCTCTGTGCAGGGCTTGATCTGAGCGCCGCACGCTTGATCGAGGCCTATCAAAAGGGCATTTTCCCTTGGTACAGCGAGGGTCAGCCGGTGCTTTGGTGGAGCCCCGATCCCCGTATGGTTTTGTATTGCGATGCTTTTCGCTTTCACCGCTCGCTGCAAAAGCGCGTCCGCGCGTTCCACGCGGATCCGTCCTGGTCCTTGCAAATCAGCCGTGACTTTGTTGGGGTGATGAAAGCTTGCGCAGCCCCGCGCAGCGCGCAGTCCGGGACATGGATCACCCCCGCGATGATTTCGGCCTACAGTGGTTTGCAAAGGCTAGGCTATGCGCAAAGTATTGAACTGCGCCATGGCGACGAACTCATGGCCGGCCTTTACGGGGTGTGTATCGGACGGATGTTTTTCGGCGAGTCCATGTTCACGCGGGTGAAAGATGGATCGAAAATTGCGCTTGCGGCGCTGATTAAGCTTCTGGTGAACGAACACTTCACAATGATAGACTGCCAGCAACAGACTGAACATTTGGCGCTGATGGGCGCAAGGCCGATTCCGAGACAGCACTACTTGGAGCAAATCAAGGACTTGTGTCAGCGCAGTCCGCCGGATTGGTCGACTCGCTCGCTTGACTGGCCATGACGCACCCACACGAAGCTCCGTTTTCGACCTTGCAATTTTATGCAACCGCACCCTATCCCTGCAGTTATCTGCCGGGCAAGGCGGCACGCTCCCAGGTTGCAACGCCGAATCATCTGATTCATCATGATGTTTATAGCGATCTTGTGCGGGTAGGTTTTCGGCGCAGCGGCGTATTTACCTACCGACCTTGGTGCGACGATTGCAAGGCCTGTATTCCGGTGCGTGTGCAGGCTGCCGACTTCAGACCGAATCGAAGTCAACGACGCGCATGGAAGGCTCATGCGCCACTGAGCACCCACTTTGTTCCACTGACCTTTTCCCAAGAGCACTATGCGCTCTACCTGAAGTACCAAACGCTTCGCCACGCGGGCGGGGGCATGGATCAGGACAGCCGCGACCAGTACGCACAATTCCTTTTGCAAAGCCGGGTGCGTACCCACTTGATTGAATTTCGGGATCCCTCCGACCACAGCCTCAAAATGGTGTCGATCGTCGACCAGCTTGCTGACGGCTTATCGTCGGTTTACACCTTTTATGATGCCGATGAAGCCGGAAGCAAATACGGAATCTATAACATCGTATGGCAAATCCGCTGGGCACAACAATGCGGTCTTCCCTACTTATACCTGGGCTACTGGATCCGTGAGAGTCCGAAGATGTCTTACAAGTCAGCCTTTCAGCCGATGCAAGGCCTGATCCAGGGACGATGGATGCCGCTTGTCACCGGCTAGTGCGTTGCCCCCGATGCGGAGACGGCGACCATGTTGAACTGGTACCCTGCACTGAGGATGTTTCTGTTTCGGCTCGAGGCCGAACAGGCGCATCGGTTTGCGCTGGCGCAACTGGACGCCGCTGAAGCGGTCGGCTTGCTCAAGCATCTGGTCGATCCCCGGATTGACGATCCGCTTGACTTGATGGGTCTGCGCTTGATGAATCGTGTCGGACTCGCAGCCGGCCTCGACAAACAGGCTGCACATATCGATGCGCTTGGACGGCTCGGTTTTGGATTTATCGAAGTTGGAACGGTGACGCCGCTTGCCCAAGCCGGAAATCCCAAACCTCGAATGTTTCGGATTCAAGAACATCAAGCGCTGATCAACAGACTCGGGTTTAACAATGAGGGACTCGATGCCTTCTTGCGTCATGTGAAGCTTCGCCAGTGGCAAGGCCCGATCGGCCTCAACATCGGCAAAAATGCTGCCACCCCAATTGAGCAGGCCGATCGCGACTACCTGGCCTGCCTCGACGCGGTGCACCCCTATGCCGACTACATCAGCATCAACATCTCATCACCCAACACAAGCCAGTTGCGCGCCTTGCAAGAAAGCGATGCGCTTGATCAGCTGCTGAGGCAATTGCGCACACGCTGCGATGAGCTTGACCACAATGGGGCACGCAAGGTGCCGATGGTGGTCAAAATTGCGCCTGACCTTAAACGCGGACAACTCGAGTCAATCGCCTCCTTACTGCGCCATCACCGAATCGACGGCGTGATTGCCACCAATACCACCCTGTCGCGCGATGCAGTCAAGCAAGCAAGACATGCGCAGCAGGCTGGGGGGCTGTCGGGGGCACCCTTGCTTGAAGCCTCTAATCAGGTAATCAGGGCGCTGAGGTCATTGCTCGGCCCCGGCTATCCGATTATTGGCGTGGGCGGTATTCTCAGTGCCGATGATGCGCTTTCAAAGCTGCAGGCTGGCGCAGATGTGGTGCAAATCTATACTGGCCTGATTTACGAAGGCCCAAAACTGATTCACGAGGCTGCCAAAAAAATAAGGGATGCCAGCCTGTGCAACAGCCGATCGTCGCTATGATCTGGTCGATTTGCGCGCCGCCCACTGAGCGCTGAAGGGTTTGCCTGTGGGGACCAGTAGGTCGCGGTGTTCGGTCCATGCGCCCGCACCCGGCATGGAACGCAGCTGAGGCTTGGCTCCCGCGATCCAGCGCAAAGCTGTCGACGCGGCCCGGGTCAGCCACCGATAAAGCAGTGGCCTGCGCGCAACAAAACCCCAAGCTGCCAGCCCGATCCGTTCGCTGTAGGGCCGCAAACCGCGATCGAATTGTCTTTCGCGCAGCTTGCGCAAAAGATCGGGCAAGGGAATCTTCATCGGACACACCACATGACACTCGCCGCACAAGGTAGCAGCCTGCGGCAAATCGAGGGTTTTCTCCAGGCCCACATAAGCGGGCGTGAGCACAGAACCCATCGGCCCTGGATACACCCAGCCATAGGCATGCCCGCCCACTTTCTGATAGACCGGACAATGATTCATGCAAGCGCCACAGCGTATACAACGCAGCATGGATTCAAAATCGCCGCCCAAAAGCCCGCTGCGTCCGCCGTCAACCAGAATCACATAGTGATGCTCGGGCCCGTCGGACTCGCCTTCGGCACGGGTGCCGGTGAGGATTGAAAAGTAGTTTGAAATCGACTGACCGGTTGCTGATCGGGGCAGTAAGCGGGCGATCGTTGCCAGGTCTTCAAGCGTGGGCAACAGCTTCTCGATGCCGGTCACAGCAACATGAACGCGCGGCATGATGGTGCACATGCCCTCGTTACCCTCATTGGTGAACAATGCAACCGAACCCGTCTCGGCGATGAGGAAATTGCCGCCCGACACGCCCATATCGCTGCTCAGAAAATGCGGCCTCAAGACCTCGCGCGCCTCACGTGTCATTTGGTTAACTTCGCTGAGCCGTGGCTTTTGATGCACTTTGGCAAAGAGGTCGGACACCTCATCTTTGTCCTTGTGAAGCACCGGTGCAACAATATGCGAAGGCGGCTCGTTGTTGTTGATCTGCAAAATGTATTCGCCCAAATCAGTCTCTACTGGCTGGATGCCGGCTGCTTCGAGTGCACGATTCAACGCCATCTCTTCGGAGACCATCGACTTGGATTTGGTGACCTTGCGCACCTGATGCTGCTTGGCAATCGCAACCACCAGCTTGGACGCTTCGGCCGGCGTCTCGGCCCAGAGCACGACCGTTCCGCGCCGGGTAGCTTCTTGTTCGAAACGCTCAAGCCATAAGTCAAGGTCGGCAAGCCCACGGTCCCGACGTTGCACCGCATCATCACGCGTTGCCTCAAAGTCGTCGAGTTCGGCAATCGCCGCTTGCCGTCCTGCCACCCACTTGCTTGAAAGCTTTTTCAGGTTGGCTTGCAAGCGCAAATCGGCAAGCTTCTGGCCGCTGCGCGCTTTGAAGTGCATCGATTGAACCTGCATTACATCCCCTCAGGCGCTGGCCTGTCCTGCGCGGCCAGCACTTCAGCAACATGCATCACGCGAATGCGCGTATCGCCGCATCGACGCAGCCGACCCTCCAGATGCAGCATGCATCCGAGATCGCCCATCACCACACAGCTTGCACCGGTTTGTTCGATTTGCGCGATTTTCTCATCGGCGATCGAAGCGCTGATTGCGCCATACTTCACCGCGAAGGTTCCACCAAAGCCGCAACAAGCCCTTGAATCCTGCATTTCTTTGAGCTCAAGTCCTGGCATGCTGCGCAAAAGCAGACGCGGCTGATGTTGAACACCAAGCTCACGCAAGCCGCTGCAAGCGTCGTGATAAGTGATTTCAGCCGGAAAGTGGCCTGGCGGCTTTTGCATGCCACAGACTTCGACCAAAAAGCTGCTGAGTTCCCAGGTGCGCTCGCTTAGGTTTTGCATCCGTATTCGCAAATCAGGATCGTTACGGAAAAGATCAGGATAGTGCTGCCTGATCATGCCGGCACAGGAGCCGCTAGGCACAACCACATAATCGAAGGCCTCAAAAAGTTGCAGCCATTGCAGCGCAAGATCGCGCGCAACCCGCTGATCACCGGCGTTATAACCGGGCTGGCCGCAACAGGTTTGCGCGATCGGCACGTCGACTTGACAGCCAGCGTCTTCGAGCAGGCGCACGCTGGCAAAGCCGATTTCAGGCCGCATCATGTCGACCAGACAGGTGTAAAAGAATCCTACGCGCGGCCGCGCCTGACTGAGCTTTACCGGGTCAGCAATGGTTTCCATAGCCCAATGATATATAGTCCGGAAGAACATGGCACGCGGCAAGCTTTCTCATCCTGCGCTGATCGAACCGCAGCGTAAATCGGGAGCCATTCAGGTGATTGACCGAATGGTAAGTCTGCTCGATGTCTTGTCGCAGTCAAGTGATCCGGTATCGCTTAAAACACTCAGCCTATCCACCGGACTGCATCCCTCAACCACGCACCGGATCCTCAATGATCTCGTGGGCGCGCGTTTTGTCGAAAGAATCGACACCGGCAGCTACCAACTTGGCATGCGGCTGCTTGAGCTTGGCAATTTGGTTAAAGCCCGCCTGAGTATTCGAGACGCTGCGATGGGCCCCATGCGCGAGTTGCACTTGAAAACGGGCCAGCCGATCAACCTCTCGATTCGGCAAGCTGATGAAATTGTTTATATTGAGCGCGCAGTGTCGGAGCGCTCGGGCATGCAAGTGGTGCGGGCGGTAGGGGGACGGGCACCGCTACATCTCACCTCGGTTGGCAAGCTCTTTCTTGCAGCCGACGATGTGAAGACGCTGCGTTCCTATGCGATGCGCACCGAACTCAGCGGGCAGACCGCCAACTCGATTACCGAACTCAGCCGGCTCGAGCAAGAACTATCGCAGGTCAGGACCATGGGTTTTGCCCGCGACAATGAAGAGCTCGAGCCGGGTGTGCGCTGCATCGCTGCCGGCATTTATGACGATGCCGGTCGGCTGGTCGCCGGTTTGTCGATATCGGCGCCGGCCCATCAGGGCCAGGATGCCTGGGTGAGCTGGATTTGCGACACCGCACGCAAAATCTCCGCTTCGCTGGGCTACGACGGTCCGTCGAAAACCCGGCGGGATTAGACAGCCATCGCCCTTTGACTGCGGGGCCGGGCACGCCAGGACGTCACAAGGAGCCTGCTAGGAAAACTTCAACTCGATCCAGTGTCGCAGCCTTTGGGCATCGGCAAAGCGCGCGAGCTTTTGCTTGGCATCGAGAAGCACCATCACCATCGCCTTGCCTTCGATGCGCACTTGCATCACGAGGCAATTGCCGGCCTCTGAAATATATCCCGTCTTTTGTAGCTCGATATCCCATTTGGGGTTGTGCGTGAGTCGATTGGTGTTACGGTAAGCAAGCGCTGCGCTGCCTGCATCAACATGCAGGCCGGGCGAGGTGGAATACTGGCGAATCAAGGGGTAGTCGCCCGCAGCCTGGACCATTTTAGCCAGGTCCCTGGCGGTAGAAACATTTCGACTCGATAAACCGGTGGGTTCAACAAAGCGGGTATCGCTCATCCCAAGAAGCCGTGACTTGGCGTTCATGGCCGAGACAAAGGCCGCGAGCCCGCCAGGGTAGTTGCGACCCAGGGCGTTGGCCGCACGGTTTTCCGAAGACATCAGCGCCAGATGAAGCAGCTCGGCCCGGCTCAGTCTTGTGCCCACGCGAAGCCGCGAACGGGTTCCTTTTTCGTTATCGATATCGTCCTGGGTGATTTCGAGAATTTGCTGCAAATCCTGCTGTGCATCGATCACCACCATCGATGTCATCAGCTTGCTGATCGATGCGATTGGAAGCACGATGCCGGCGTTCTTTTCAAAAACAACATGGCCGCTATCGGCGTCCATGACGTAAGCCACTGATGAGCGCAAATCAAGCGGGTCATCGGTGCCATGCAAGCCGAGCTTTTGACCATTGGACGGTCTGCCTTCGGGCACTTCGGTCGCTGCGCCGGCTGACTTCGAGGCCTGCGCCGCTGCGGCGGCTGCACTTCCAGCCGCAGCAGCCAGCGTTTTTTTCTTGTTGAGCAGGCTTGGGCCGCCTCCGCTTCGTTTGATGTCCTTGCGTGCGGGTTTGGCCGCAAAGCCACCGGATGGCGGTGCTGGCTTTTTTGATGCAGGCTGCGTCGCCTTCTTTTTTGCACTGTCCTGATTTTTCACCGTAAAGGTCAGCCCAGTTGCCCTATCTTTCAAGGGCTGTTGCTGTGCCGCAAGTCCTGGCGCAAAGCCCAGCAACACCAGACAAAGCCAAAGGGAAAGCACCCCGAGGTGTTTAGTCGTCGTCTTCAATGCCTTCAACCCGAAAAAACCACAATGACTAACTCAAGGACTGTTGTGTGCCGAGACAAAACGGGCAAAGGCATGCGCCGGAACCCTTTCGGTGACCAAACGGTTTTCGATGGCCGCCTCATCGGCGTAGCCCAGTGCCATCCCACAAACCAGTTGCGTTGACGCATCAAGCCCCAGAAAGTCGTTGACCAGTCCCTGCAAACTCAACCAGGCCGCTTGCGGACAGGTGTCAAGCCCGTGGCCACGCGCTGCAATCATCAAGGATTGCAAAAACATGCCGTAGTCAAGCCAGCTGCCCTGCGACAAAACCTTATCGATCGTGAAAAACAAGCCTACCGGCGCGTCAAAAAAACAGTAATTGCGGGCGTGCTGGCGATGCATCGCCGCTTTATCACCCTTGGCAATGCCAAGCAGTGCATAGAGGTCATAGCCGACTTTTCGGCGCCGATCGACATAAGGCGACACCCATTGTTTGGGGTAATAGTCGTAGGCTTCGGGCTGAGCGGCCATCGCCTGCGGATCATCAAAACAGGCCTGCGCCTGCTTGACAAATTGCGCAAGCCCATTGCCTTTGAGGATATGGACCTGCCAGGGCTGGGTATTGGTGCCGGAAGGCGCACGGGCGGCAAGGTCAAGCAAATGCAACAGCAGTTCATCGGGTACAGCCTTGGGCAAAAAAGCGCGCACCGAGCGACGCGTCACAAGCGCCTGGTCAACCGGATGGTGGGTAGCGTCCACGAGGCATTCCTTCACGAAGAGCTTGGCATGATCGATTCGAGCGTTTGTCGCAAGCTGGCAGGAATGCTGCATGGACGCCGGCTCCGCCGATCGACATAAACATGAACAAAGTAACCCTCGGCAACCGCCAACTGCTCGCCGGCGGCATGATGCCCCAAGCGGTCGCCTGCTTCGCCGCGAAAAAGTCCAATTTCGTAGCGAACGCTGCTATTGCCTATATGGGCGACGCGCAGACCTGCGATCACAAGCTCGGGAAAAGCAATTGGCGCGAAGTATCGGCAGCCCGTCTCAGCCACCAAACCAATCACTTCGCCGTGTTGCAGATCGAGAACCTGGTTTTGCAACAGAAAATAATTGACTGTGGTGTCAAAAAACGCGTAGTACTGGACATTGTTGATGTGTCCATAGACGTCGTTGTCATGCCACCGCGTGGTGATGAGATGCAGCTGTGGGTAGTGGCTGCGGGCGCTTCGTTCTGTTTTGGCATTCATAACGTTAGACCATCGACGCTGATGGAGTGACCGGCTTCAAATCATCGCAGCCAGACAACCTCAAGCGCCCTTATTGTCTCATGTGATCAATCGCATCTGAAAGGCAATCGCAAGGGTCTGGTAATGAATCGACACCGTGTCATCGATGGGATCGGCGTAACCGCCACCCATCGTGATCACACAGGGCAGACCCCTGCGGTGACACCAGTCAAACACCATGCGATCGCGCATGGCAATCCCCTCAAGGCTAAGCGCCAGACGACCGAGCCGATCACCTTGATAAACATCGGCACCCGCGATGTAGAACACCCAATCGCATTGAAAGCGCTTCCAGGCCGTCTCGAGGGCTTGTTCCAGGCAGTCGAGATAGGCCTCATCGCCGGTCCCGTCAGCGAGGGGCCAGTCCGCATCGCTTTGTTCTTTGGTAAAAGGGTAGTTGCGCTCAGCATGCAGCGACAGGGTAAACACGCTGGAATCGTCTGCAAAAATACGGGCGGTGCCGTTGCCCTGGTGAACATCAAGGTCGATGCACAAGACCTGTCGGGCCCAGCGTCTGGACTGTACCCATCGCGCGGCAACCGCAACATCGTTGAAACAGCAAAAGCCCTCTCCGCGTTCGGCATAGGCGTGGTGGGTACCCCCCGCAAGATTTGCGGCATAGTTGGCAGTTTGGGCCGCCGCGCAGGCTGCCAGCGTTGCACCCACCGAGCGGCGTGAGCGCTCGGCCATCGCCTCGGACCAGGGAAAACCGATTGCACGCTCTTCGGCAGCCGAGAGCTTTCCCTGAGTCATCTTGTCGATCCAGCGTGGGTGATGCGCAAGTGCAAGCTGACCATCGCTTGCGGCCGGCGCTTCGCAAAGCTCGACCCCAGGGAGTTCGTTCAGCAGCCGCTCCCGCAGACGGCGGTACTTTTGCATCGGGAAACGATGCCCAGGCGGCAGGGGCAAGACGAAATGGTCACTGTAAAAGGCCTTCATCGTTTTCACCGGTGGCTCAGAATCAACCAGGTTGCACTGCAATATTCCCAACCCTTGTTGCGTTGCAACAAAATCACTTGACATGTTGATTCATTGCGCTAAACTTCAATTTGTGCATTGCACCATCCGAACTGAAACGGCCGCAAAACCCTCATCCTCCTCGAATCCAGGCCCTAGGCTTTTCTTCGGATTGAATGCTCTTGACTGGCTTCTCTTTTTACTTCTTTGAAAGGATCATCATGTTTACGACCCCTGAACAATACATCGCCGCACACAAGGCCGCCATCGACACCCTTCACGCTGTTGCGATGAAGTCGGTCGAAGGTTTCGAGCGCATGATGGAGCTCCAGCTCCAGGCAACCAAAGCCTCCATGGCTGAGAGCAACGAGCAGGTCAAAGCCCTGTTGTCGGCCAAGGACGCCAAGGCGCTCAGCGACCTTGCTGCCCAAGGCATGCAGCCTGCTTCGGACAAAGCCACATCCTACGCCAAGCATGTTTATGACATCGCCCGCGAAACCAGCGCTGAAATTGCCAAGCTCTACGAAACCCAAATGAGCGAAGCCAACAAGCAGGTTTTTGCCTCCATCGAAAGCATCGCCAAGAATGCACCCGCTGGGTCCGAAGGCGTTGTGTCTTTTGTGAAGACAGCCATGGCCGCATCCAACAGCGCCTGGGACCAGGTCAGCAAGACGACCCGCCAGGTTGTTGAAATGGCAGAAGCCAACGTTGCCGCCGTAGCCAAGGCGCCCCGCGCCGCCGCCCGCAAAGCCGCCTGAGGCATTTAACGGGAATGAAGCGGCCGGATCAGTCGATCTGGCCGCTTCAGCGCCGAGCCGTGAAGCGCCATTTGCTTCAGTGCTCCGCTACCCGGCGCGAGTGACTACGCTTTCGCGATGCCGGTGCAGTTCTACCACCTGCTCCTTGACCTGATGGTTTGAAGCGATCGACGTGTTGTTTGGGTCCTGGGGTGGATCCTCAGCGAAAGCCTGATCAAACCGCTCGACTGATTGCTTCCATCGCGCTTGAGCGTCTTTGAAATGGCGCTCTTTCACATGACCAAAGCCACGGATATGCTCGGGAATCTGAGCGAGCACAACCAGCGCTTGATAAGCCTCCGCAAGTCGAACTCTTGCCTGTGGTGGGGCTAGTGTTTCCTCCAAGCGCTCAAGCGCACGGCGAAGTCCGGCTTCATACTGCGCAATCCAAGCCCGCTCTTTTTTCCGTTCCTCGCTGTAGCCAAAGGGATCAAGAGCAGTGCCACGCAAAAACTTCAAGTGTTGAAGCAAGCCAAAGGCCTTCATCATCCAGGGACCATAATCGGACTTGATCAAATGGCCGTTCGCGTCCATTTTTGACAGCAGCGGCGGGGCCAGGTGAAAGCGTAAACGCATCGGACCTTCAAAGTGGTCCTGAAGTTTGACGGCAAAGGCGGGGTCTGCGTACAGCCTTGCGACTTCATACTCATCCTTGTAGGCGAGCAGTTTGGCAAAGTAGCGAGCCACCGCGGTCGCAAGCGGTCGGGTATCGATCGAATCAGCGCTGTCCGGATCGCTTGCTGCAGAAAGCTTGGCCCGGTCGCGAACCGCAGCCTCCACCTTCAAGGCACGCTCGACCAATTGCTCATAGCGATCCACAAGACCCTGATCCTGATAGGCCAGCAAATGTTGCTTACGGTGCTTGAGCAAGCCCGAAAAACTCGTCTGGCTCGCCAGGGCTTCGCCCTTGCTGCGTGTTGAAGCAATGGCCCGGCTTTGCGGGACAGCACTCGAACCGGATCGCGCCTGAAGCGCAAGCGCAGTCACGGCGTACAAATCCACCGCGGCGCGCCTTCCCCACAAAAAGGCTTGTCGGTTTTGCTCGACCGCGGTGTCGTTCAGTTCAATCGCACGATCGATCGCTTGCGCGCTGACCGGGATCATGCCTTTTTGCCAGGCGTAACCAAGCAAAAACAAATTGGCCGCAATCGAGTCGCCAAGCAAGGCCTCGGCCAACCTGGTGGCGTCGACAAAGTCAGCCTGACCCTCGCCCACCACATCAAGAATGGCCGATTCCATCGAACCGAGCGGAAACTTCCAATCGGCATTGCGTGTGAAGTCTGCGGTGGGGATGGCGGCCACATTGGCCACGACCCGCGTTCCCGACCTGAGTTTTGAGAGGGCATCCTTGCCCGAGGTCACCACCACATCGCAACCGAGTACCGCGTCGGCGGCAGCAAGGCCGATTCGCGGCGCATGCAACTCATCGATCTGATCGGCAAAGCGCACAAAGCTCATCACCGCGCCGTTTTTCTGGGCAAGGCCGGCCATGTCCAAGACCGTGACGGCCTTGGCCTCCAGATGGGCAGCCATGCCAAGCAAAGCGCCGATGGTCACCACGCCAGTGCCGCCAATTCCGGTGACCAAAAGCGCATAGGGTTTTTCCAGACCCGGTAACTGCACCTCAGGCAAGGAGAAATTCAAGGCATCGTCAGCGACCTTACTGGCCTTACCGCGCCGTGGTTTGGCGCCCTCAACGCTCACAAAGGAGGGACAAAAGCCCTCCACACAAGAAAAATCCTTGTTGCAACTGCTTTGATTGATCCTTCGCTTCCGACCCATTTCGGTCTCAAGCGGTTCGATCGACACACAATTAGCCTGCACGCCACAATCGCCGCAACCTTCGCAGACCGCATCGTTGATGAAAACCCGCCGCTGCGGGTCGGGAAAGGCGCCGCGCTTGCGGCGTCTGCGCTTCTCAGCGGCGCAGGTCTGGTCATAGATCAGGACTGAAACGCCATCGAAGTCGCGCAGCCCGCGCTGCACCGCATCAAGGTCGCGACGATGGTGGGTGGACACGCCCGCTGGGAAGTAACCCACCGGATATTTTTCCGGCTCATCGCTTACCACTTCGATGCGTTCCACGCCCTCTGCGCGGACCAGCTGAGCAATCATTTGTGGGCTCAACAGCCCATCGTGACGCTGACCGCCAGTCATCGCAACCGCATCGTTAAAAAGAATCTTGAAGGTGATCCGAGTACGGCTTGCAAGCGCATGCCGGATGGCGAGTGAACCCGAGTGAAAAAAGGTGCCATCGCCCAGGTTTTGAAACACATGCTCGGTTGTACTGAAGGGTGCCTGGCCCACCCAGGTCATCCCCTCGCCGCCCATTTGCGAAAAAGTGGTGGTGGAGCGATCCATCCACATCGCCATGTAGTGACAACCGATCCCGGCGTGGGCCCGTGAGCCTTCGGGCACCTTGGTCGAGGAGTTGTGGGGACAACCAGAGCAAAAATAGGGAATGCGCTCGATGGTCTGAACCTGTTTACCGCCGCCTTCCTCACGCGCCTGCAAGGCCTTCAGGTGGGCTTGCATGCGCTCCATGACCTCACGCTGCTGCGGATCATCCGAATCGAAAAGCGGCAGCAAGCGCTGGGCAATCAGCCTTGCGCAAAGCGCAGGCGAGAGTTCGCCCGCTTCGGGAACCAGTGCCTGCCCCCGATCGTCGCGCTTGCCGACGATCCTGGGAGCAGCGGCCTTGCCGTAACACTGCTCCTTGAGCTGACTCTCGATCAGCGAGCGCTTTTCTTCAATCACCAACACCTCGCCTGCGCCGTCGACGAAGGCCGCAGCACCAAGGGGCTCAAGCGGCCAGGGCATGGCCACCTTGTAGGCCTTAAGCCCGATGCGTTCAGCACTGACTTGATCGATGCCGAGATCTTGCAGCGCCTGCATGCTGTCAAGCCAGGCCTTACCGCTTGAGACGATCGCAAGCTTAGCGGCAGCGCCTCCGCGCTCGGTGTCGGCCACCCCAAAAAGATTGCGGTCGAGCCGGTTCGCTCGGGCGTAAGCCAGCGCAGCGGGGATCTTGTAGCGCACCAACCGCTCTTCGAGCTTCGGGAATGGCTCTTCGGGCCAGCGCCCGTGGAGACCCCCAGGCGGCATGTCCAAGCCGCTGGGCAGGATAGGCACAAGCCTGCTGGGGCTGACATCGACGATGCCGGCTGCCTCGATCGTGTCGGTGACCGCCTTGATCGCAACCCACACGCTTGCAAAGCGTGACATCGCAAAACCATGCAAACCGTAATCGATGTAATCCTGAACGCTCGCTGGCGCCAGCACCGGCATGGAGACCGCGATAAATACATGATCGACTTGAGCGGCAACGGTGGACGATTTCGCGCCGTGGTCATCCCCGGCAATCGCCAGTACGCCGCCGTAAGCTGCAGTTCCTGCCTGGTTGGCGTGCCGCAGCACGTCGCCGCTTCGGTCAACCCCGGGCCCTTTGCCGTACCAGATACCGAAGACGCCGTCGTACTTGGCGTCGCCGTGAATGTGCAATTGCTGCGTGCCCCACAAGGCGGTGGCCGCAAGGTCTTCATTAAGCCCAGGCTGAAACTTGATATGGTGGGTCTTGAGTTGCTTGGAGGCCTTGTAAAGCGCCTGGTCGTAACCGCCAACGGGCGAGCCACGATAGCCGCTGATATAGCCGGCGGTGTTTAAGCCTGCTGCGAGATCCCGCTGCCTTTGCATCATCGGTAATCGAACCAGCGCCTGTGTGCCGGTGAGAAACACCAGACCCTCGATCGCCTCGTAGCGATCATCGAGCGTCATCTGCTGCATACGAAGTTCGTGGGGATGGTTCATGTTGCGGTAACTCCCTTTGACACAGACTCAGCCTGAGTCTGAACCTCTAACGCTTCAATGCCCTGCCGGAGTGCTTCAAAGGCTGCATCCAGCCGTGACGGGTGCGCCTTCACCCCAAGCTCAAGGTGCCGACGCTCGCTTCCGGCGCCCAACGAGGGCAAACAAAAAACCTTGACACCCGGGAACTCCTGTTCGACCGATTCCATCACCGGTGTGGCAAGCGATTCCGGTAACTCGTAAACGATCCATGAGCGTTCGGCCCACGCTATCCGATGATGCAGGCCAGTCCATAAGTGATCAAGCACCCAGTCGACCATCGGCCATGCCATGACCGGAAATCCCGGTACAAAGCAATGATTACGGATCGAAAACCCGGGAATCTTGTTGAACGGATTCGGAATGATGCTGGCACCTGCAGGAAACTCCCCCATTTTGAGCCTTTGTTGATTCTCGGGAACACGCATATCGGCACTGCCGCGACCCTCGGCGGCCATATCAGCGCATCGTTCGGCAATCAGCTGGCCGGCTTCGGGATGCAGCACCAACTCCAGGCCGAGGGCCGCAGCCGCTGCCTGTCGGGTATGGTCATCCGGCGTTGCACCGATCCCACCGCAACTGATCACCCAATCACCGCGATCAAAACTTGACCGTAGGGCATGGCAGAGCCTTTGTCTGTCGTCTCCAAGGTATTGCACCCAATCGAGGCTGATGCCCCGGTCCTTGAGTTTTTGCAACAGGCTCGGGAAATGCTTGTCCTGGCGTTTACCCGAAAGGATCTCATCGCCAATGATCATCAAACCGACTGACGATCCTTCGCGTTCAATGCCTGCTCCTTGTTGCAGATGCTTACTCATGGTTTATCCCGATCGACTTAAAACCCGAAGGGTCGTTTGCTGAAAGCTTCGCAGCCGATGACTCAAGCCGTGAAAGCGTGAAGTGACCAAACACCACCGAAGCAAAAATCGGCGCAACAAGCCACATCAGCGGAAAGGTGCCCATGGCCGAGACCAAAGCGCCGAGCGACAAAAGCGCAAAGCGCTCGGATTGCATCATCCGTTTTCGTTCCTGAGCATTGCTCAGACCGCCAAGGCAATCGATGACGAACACCGAAGCGGTCGACCACGCCATCAAAGCGATTAAGGCCAAGGCCGCAAACCAGGGCGCGAGAAACCAAAGCGGCAGCAACAGCAACAGGCCCGCGGCAAGCCTTGCGAAAACCCAAAAGGATTGGGCGAGCTCACCAAGCAAGGAGCCACCGCTGCGCCCCGCAAGCCCGGGGTAATCGCTTTGCAGCAAATGGGCACGAATCGCGGGCGTGACGATAAGCCCTGAAATCAGCAACACAAAGAGCCACGACAGGGGAAGTGCAGCAAGCAGGCCCAGTACCCAGCCGAGAACCGACATTGCGGCCGGCGAGCCCAGTGCCTTTATCACGACCAGCAAGGCCGGCCAGAGCCAACTCGGCAGCACAACCGCCTTGGCTGCATCGGTCGGATCACCACCTGGCTGAGCGCTACCGGCGTATCCATCTTGGGAATAAGGCACCAGCTCAGCCTGCCAGAACCTCACGCCCTCTTGAATGCTTTCCAGCAAGGCGGGCAAGGCCCACCACAACAAAAGTCCCACGATCGCAATCGATAAGCCAACCGGCCAAAGCGCCAGCCACCAGTAAGCCGGCCTGAACATCGCGCGCAGGCCGAGAAACAAACAGTGCACCAAGGCTTTCGGTTGCTGCGTCATCGGCCAACCATGCGCAAGATTGCAA
Organism: Burkholderiales bacterium UBA2459; assembly: GCA_002342365.1. Classification (GTDB taxonomy): domain Bacteria; phylum Pseudomonadota; class Gammaproteobacteria; order Burkholderiales; family Burkholderiaceae_E; genus UBA3064. The sequence continues at coordinate 79,625 of DDPV01000018.1, forward strand.
GCCAGTGCAAGGACCAAAAGCCTGTACCGTATTGTCTGCCCTCAAGCTGATCGGCGATGCCCGTCATGTGGTATCGCTGATCAAAGTCTGCGGTGCGAAAAATCATGTCCCACCATGGAAAGAGCACGCCAAAATTGCAACCCATCGCCCTGCCTTCATGGCCGACACCCATCGCATGATGAACGCGATGAAACTGCGGTGAGACGACAAGCCTTTGCAGCCAGCCCGGCATCCAAACAAGCGCATTGACGTGTTGAAAGCTTTGAACAATGCGCGATAGCACGACAAAAGCGACGAACTGAGACGGTGCCGCGCCGAGCAACAACGCGGCCATCGCGATGATCAAGTCGCGAATCAAATCATCGAGCAGGTGATTGCGCTGATCGGTCCAGAAAGTCATCTGGCGCTGACTGTGGTGCACCGCGTGGAGTGCCCACCACCAACGCCAGCGATGCTGAAAACGGTGAATCCAGTAGTCGATCAGGTCAAACACCAGCAAATAAAGCAGCCAGGAGAGCCAGGGTAAGGATTCGATCGACAACCACTGATCGATGTTTGGTCGCGAAACACCCCACCAGCGAAGGCTTGCTTCAAGACTGTCCATCAAGGGAACCAGCAGTGCAAAGGCGATCAGGGGAAAAAGTCCCAGTCGGTGCAAGCAGGTGAAAAGCATATCAAGGCGGGGCGCTGACTTGTCGCGAATCGGCTCGGCCGGCCAGCGCCGCTCAAGCCAGCCGAGGACAAGCATCATGAACAGCAACTCGTAAACACCCCAGACCAGCCATTCGGTGGCGTCAAAGGCGGCATCCAGCCCCTGCCCCCAGCCAAGCGCAAACATGAAAGGCTGAATCCAGTGCTCGAATAGCCATTGCTGCGGCAAGGCAATCAGGTTTCGCAAGTCGATGAGATCGTCCCATGCCATGAGGTTCTGCCCTTCGATGTCTGCGTTCAGTTGGCCAGCGTGCGCGCGGAGCGCTCAATACGCCGGGTGGTCCTTGAGCGTGCGAAAGCAAAAGCCCTTGCTCTTGAGTCCCGCGATCAAGGGATCAAGGCTGGGTGCAAAGGCTTCCTTTCGTGACCAAATCCCCAGGTGCGCCATCAGAATATCGCCTGGCCTGATCTGATCAAGCGCCTTTTTCAACAGGGCTGCATTGGAGAAACGTTCGCTTGGCAACTCGTCGCCCAAAAAACCTGCGCTTGCCCAGTGCACATGCTGATAACCGCAGTGTCTGGCCGCAGCAAAAGCCGCTTCAGAAGCCTTACCACCAGGAGCGCGCCACCAGTTGCTCAAGCCGGTACCGGTCATCGATTCAAAGCGGCTGGCCACCCGCCCAAGCTCCTTGCACAATTGCTCGCCGGTCCAAAGCTGGGTTTTGCCGGCGTGCTCACCAAACTGCGGCCTGGCCTTAAAGCCTTTGTCCTGACCTGGCGAATCGCTTGCAGGCTGCGGCGGAAAATAAACGTGATCATAGGTGTGATTGCCAAAAGCATGCCCTTCGCGCACCCGCTCGCGCCAATAGGGCGCCCAAGCCTCATCAAGCGCGAAGTTTCCCCATGGGGTGCGCTCGTTTGCAAGAAAAAAGCTTGCTTTCACCTGATGTTTGTTCAAAATCTCTGCAATCAACTCAGCCGAGGCCATGTTGCCGGTGTCAAGCGTGAGGTAAAGAGGCTTGGAACAGGCCGTGGTGATGTCGGATCGGGTCGGAAGCAGATGCGGCGATTGGCGGCTTTGATGGGCTGTTGTGGCCAGCGCAGCGTCAATCAAGCTCAGCGCAGCGACCAGCAAACCCACCGGTATCGCCAAACGACAGCCAGCGATGTGCGCAGCGCAAGCGCGCAAAGCCTTCAAAATAGCCCCGGGCTTGAAGCCGCTTGCCACCATCAAGTTTATAGCCATGGCGCACGCTGATGCATGAAAATGCCGTGCGGCGATCGGCCCACCGCAATGCGTTGCACAATCCTGCCACTTGGCAAATCGAGCACCTGCACAGCGCGGGCAAAACGGCTGGTGACCCACATCGTTTTGAGATCGGCTGCGATTTCCATGCAATCGGGCCCACCGGGCACGGCGATGTTTGACACCACCCGCCATTGTTTCGTGTCGAGCAAGGAAATTGTGTTTTCGACCCGGTTGGACACATAAATATGTCGGCGGTCGCCAGCGCCGCGAAAGTTGTGGGCGCCTTTGCCGGTGGGAATACGGGCTATCAACTGCCGCTGACGCCAGTCGAGCACCGCAACATGATCCTCGCCCATCACCCCGACCAAGGCATGCTGATCGTCGGCCGTGATGATCACTCCGGCAGCGAGCGCGCCAATGGACATTTTCCACACCATTTCCTGGCGGATCAAATCGATAAGCGCAAGCTCGCCTGAGTCTTGCAAAGTCACGAGCAGGCTACGACTGTCTGCCGAAAACCACAAATGACTGGGCGCTTTGGACAACGCAATCCGTTTTACCAGTTGAAAAGGATCGGCAGTACCGGGGCTGTAGCGGTACACATCAACCCGATCAAGCCTCAGCGCCGCGGTAGCAAACCATTTGCGGTCGGGTGAAAACCCGAGTTGGTAGGGATCGTCGATTTGACGGATTCTTTGCGTGATCTGTGCCCCAAGCGGATCGAAGATATGGAGCTCATTGCTCATCGCCGAAGCCACAATAAGCTGCGAGGCGTCCGGGGTTGGAAACAAATGATGCGGTTCCTTACCCACGCCAACTTCGCGAAGCACGACCATTTTCGCCGGATCAATCAAACTGACAGTTGCATCGCGGGAATTGAGCACAAAGACCGGACCGCGGCTTTGTGTCGGATGGCCTGCGCTTTGCAAGGGGCCGGACTGGGACTTGGGCAAATCCCCAGCGTTGAACGACGGGAACGCGAAAAGATCATCAGCCAGACCCAAAGACCATGCGCTGCCCGCAATTCCGGCAGCAGCCAAGAGCCTTGAGCGCGCCCGCGCACCACGCACAATCAACCCCCTGCGATCTCGATTTTTGGAATGATCCGATTGTAGCGAGGCTGGGCGTTTAAAATGCAAAGGCCATGCTCACGGTGCTCGAAGTCACCCTCCCATTGTTCGGTCTGGTTTTTTGTGGCTTTTTCGGACAACGATTGCGTCTGCTTCCCGAAGGGAGTGTCGACGCCTTAAACCGCTTTCTCTTTTACTTTGCGCTTCCCGCGATGCTCTTTAGGGCAATCGCCTTTCAACCGCTGAGCGCCTTCACACAATGGTCCTTTCTTGCCGCATGGGTCATCAGCGCGCTTGCTTGCTTTACGCTTGCCTACGCCTTTGCAACCCGCTATCTCCAAAAAGCTCCGATGGCCGCGACCCTTACCGCCATGAATGTGACCCATCCCAACGTTGGCTATATGGGTTTGCCTTTGGCGCTGGAACTTGGCCGAGACTTTGTGCCGTTGATGGTGATCGCCATCTTGAGCGACCTTTTTGTTGTGGTGGTCTTGAGCATTGTTCTGCTTGAAATCCGTACCCGGAGCGCGGATGCGCAGATATTTTCAGAGGCGCAAGGCTTTGGCCTTTACCGCGGCAGACCGGCTATGCGAAGCATCACGTTCACGGTGTTGCAAGGCCTGTCCCGATCGCCCTTGGTGATCGTGTCACTGCTGGGCTTGATCGTCTCAGTGCTTGCCCTCCCGGTGCCACCGCTTCTCGATCACTTCTCACGCCTTTTAGGGGCGGCCGCAGCACCGGTTGCCTTGTTTGCCATCGGCGCTTCCATCGGTCGTTCAGCGCTACGCCTGAATCGCTTCAGCGCCTCCATGGTGGGCTGGAAATTGCTGGTACACCCCTTGATTGCAGCAGGCGTATTGCTTTGCATGCCGAACATCGACAGCAAGGCGGTCGCGCTTGGCATCATGGCTGCTGCGCTGCCATCAGCGAGCAATACCTTCATTATCGGCAACCGCTACGGCGTGGATACCTCAGCCGTGGCGCAGTCGATTGTCGCAGGCAGCATGCTTGCCGTGCTGAGCGTCAGCGCCGTGATCGGACTTACCGGATTACGTTAGCCTGCCACCATCGTTCCAAACGCTTGACCGATACCGGTATCGGCGTTTTCAGACTCTGAGCAAAAAGCGACACCCGAAGTTCTTGCAACATCCAGGCAAAGCGCTCCAGATTTTCATCATGCCTCCCACGCCTTGCGACAAGCGCCTTGCGATAGGGCGCCTCAACCCCCGCGAGTTGCTGCGTCAGTTCACGGTCGCGTTGCGGATCCAGGCGACATCGCTCGATGCGCTGGGCGATCGCTTGCAGGTACCGCGGGATATGGCTTAACTGAGAAGGCGCTGTCTGTTTTAAAAAATATTTCGGAAGCAAAAACTGCAGTTGCTGATCGATATCGACCTGAGCGCTGCTACCGCGCAGCTGCGGCAAACGCTTGGCAAGCTGCGAATACTCGGTAAGGATGCTCAACAACAAACGCGCAAGTTCCTGCCCGATAAGGCCGATTCGAGGTCGCACGGAGGCGCACAAGCTCTCAAAAGCTTGCATCGAACGGGGTCGCTCACTGCCAAGACAGGCTCGTTGCAACAACGCATGGCAAAGATCCTCATGCAGCGATTTGGATGGGCCCCACTGGCTGTAAAGCACCTCGATGCGTTGTCCGTCGGGCATTTGTTTGAGAAAAAAGCGCAAAGGCTCACGAAAATGGATCGCTAACAGGCGTATCACACCGGCTTCGTGTGCTGCCTGTGCCCTATCGAGATCGTCAAATACCTGCAGCCCCACCGCATCGCCGTGGTCAACAAGCGCTGGAAAGCCGATGATCAACTGGCCTTCGTGCCGAAGTTCCATCAGCTCGGGAAGGGTCTCAATAGTCCATTCCTTATAACGTTCGCTGGCATCAAAGGCGCTTGCGGAAACGATTGCTGGGCGCGCAAGCGACGAGCTCGATGCCTCAGCTCGATCCTTGGCCTCAGGTGCTGCCGATCGCGTCGCAACCTCAAGGCCTTGAAAGGCCGCTTGCAGCGCGGTCTGCGCGCGGGTTCCGAACTCGGCCTTCAGCTCAGCCAGGGACCGCGACTGAGCAAGTACCGCGCCGTGCTGATCAAGCAAGCGAAAATGCATAAGCAAATGCCTGGCTAATTGCTCCAGGCGGAAGTCATGCGGGCTCAAGCTTGCGCTCCCGTCTTCGCGCGCCTGCACAATGAGCGCTTCAATCAAACCCCTGCGCGCCGATCCCTGAGGCGCTGACTGCCCCTGCAGGCTGAGAAAACGATCGACCCAGGCTTGCAAAGGCACCAAATTGCGTCGCAAGCGTTGCGGCAGCGACTTCATGAGTGCGAGCACTTTTTCAGGCAGCAAGCCGGGAACCAACCATTCGCATTGCAACTCATCGACTTGCGAAAGCAAGGCAAGCGGAACCCCTAAGGTCACGCCGTCGTCGGTGGCTCCGGGCTCAAAGCGATAGGCAAGATCGAGCGCAAGTCCGCGGCTGCGCCACAAACGCGGAAAGCGCGCATCGTCAAGCCCGTCGATCTGCTTGCGTAGCAGCGCCTCCCTGGGCAAGCAAAGCAGGCTGGGATCGTCTTTTGAAGCTTTGTGCCACCATTGCTCGAGCTGCTGGCCGGTGCAAACCTGAGCCGGAATACGCTGGTCAAACCATGCGTGAAGCAAATGCAGGTCCGCGATCACATCGGGGCGCCGCATCTTTTGTTCGAGTTGCTGGGCCTCCAGCATCAAGCGCCGGTTGTGCTGCATGAAGGGCAGGTTTGAATCCCAGTCCAGGTTGACCAGCGCCTCGCGGATCAGAATCTCTCGGGCCAAGGCCGGATCCCGATGCGCATAGTGCACCCGACGCTGCGCGTACAGAACCAAGCCGTACAAGCTCGCTTTTTCAAAGGCGACAACCTGTGCGGCTTTCTTTTCCCAGTGCGGATCTGACCAGCTTCGGCGCAACAAATGCGCAGCTCCTCGCTCAACCCAGGTCGGATCGATCCGCGCCAGCGTCCGCGCGTACACACGCGTCGTTTCAACAACCTCGGCTGCCACAACCCAGCGTGGCGTTTTGCGCTGCAAGACCGATCCGGGGTGAATCAAAAAACGCGTTTCATGTGCCCCGCTGTACTGGGTTGACTCGCCCGAACAAAATCCGACATGACCCAGCAACCCTGAAAGCAAGGCCTGATGAACCGCCCCGTAGCGGGCATCGTCGCTGCCGCTGAACGCTTTGGGTTGAAGCTGCAGTTCGGCCAGTGATTGTTCAAGTTGTTGATACACATCTGCCCATTCGCGCAGCCGTCGCGGATTGATGAACTCGCGCTGCCACTGACGCTCGCGTTGCCGCTTTGAGGCATGCGCTGGGGTTCCGGCGCCCGTATCCGCTACAAAGACATAATCCCAAAGCTTGATCCAACTCAAAAAATCAGAGCGATCGTCCTGGAACCGGCGATGCTGTTCATCGGCAGCCTGCTGCTGATCAATCGGGCGCTCTCGCGGATCCTGCACCGACAAAGCACTGGCGATAATCATCACGTCACGCAAGCATTGAAACTCGTGGCCGGCAAGCAGCATGCGGCCGATCCGCGGATCAAGCGGCAGCCTCGCAAGGCGCACGCCAAGCGGCGTGAGCTCGCCTTGCTCATCGATGGCGCCAAGCTCGTGAAGACTTGCCAGCCCGTCGGCAATCGCCTTGGCTTGTGGCGGATCGAGAAAAGGAAACTCATGCAGTGCGCCCAGCCGCAAGGCCTTCATGCGCAAAACCACCCCAGCTAGCGACACCCTCAAAATCTCCGGATCGGTGAATCGCGGCCGCGAAAGGAAGTCCTCTTCGCTATAAAGCCGCACACAAATGCCGTGCATCACACGGCCGCATCGACCGGCACGCTGGTTGGCCGAAGCCTGGGAGACGGATTCGATTTGCAACTGCTCGAGCTTGCCGCGGAATCGATAACGCTTCACCCGCGCCACGCCGCTGTCAATCACGTATCGGATGCCAGGCACCGTCAGCGAAGTCTCCGCAACATTGGTGGCCAGAACGACTCGGCGTCCGGAAGGACCCGCAAACACCCTTTGCTGATCGCTTGCCGAAAGCCTTGCAAACAAGGGCAGGATTTCAACCGGGGCCGTGCCGAGCACCCGCCGAAGTCCCGAGCGTTCGCCGGCGTTGGCTGCCCTTGCGGCTACCCCGCGCAAATGCTCGGCAACTTCGCGAATTTCGCGCTCACCGGGCAAAAACACCAGCACATCGCCATCGGCCTCCCGCCACAAACTTTCAAGTACCGATTCGATCTGCTCCGCCAGATCCATTTCTTCGGACTCGGGAGGCGGCTGATAGCGAATGTCAACCGGATAGGTGCGACCCGAGACTTCGATCACCGGTGCAGCTTTTGCGCCGGGCAAGGTAAAGTGCGCAGCCAAGCGTGCGGCGTCGATGGTGGCTGAAGTGATGATGAGCTTCAAATCCTGACGACGCGGACCAAGGATCAAGCGCTTGAGGTAACCCAGCAGAAAGTCGATGTTGAGACTACGTTCGTGCGCCTCATCGATGATCAGGGTGTCGTAGGCCCTTAACTGCGGATCGGTTTGCGTCTCAGCAAGCAAGATTCCGTCGGTCATCAGCTTGATCCGCGCTCCGGGCGCAAGACTTTCCTGAAACCGAATTTTATAGCCCACATGGCAGCCAAGCGGCGTGCCTAGCTCTTCGGCAATCCGTTTGGCAACCGTGGTTGCCGCCAGGCGTCGCGGCTGCGTGTGCCCGATCAATGCCTGCTTTCCACGCCCGGCAAGTGCACAGATTTTCGGCAGTTGGGTCGTCTTGCCGGAACCGGTCTCCCCGCAGACGATCACAACCGGGTTATCCCGGATACAGCTTGCCAGTTCCTCTCGCCGACCGCTTACCGGAAGCGACTCGGGAAAATGCAGCTCGGGCCAGGGCCTGAAAGGATCGGGTTGACGGCCGGGCCGCTCAATCTGCCGCGGAGGTGAAGGCATCGGCAAAAAAGAGCTTGGGATCAAGGCTGCAACGCTCAACGAAGTCCCTGCGCGCAGCGTCGACCATGACCGGAGCGCCGCAGGCGTAGACCTCAAAATTCGACAAATCCGGAAAATCGTCGATCACCGCCTGATGGACCCATCCGCTGCGGCCCTGCCAGCCGTCCTCTGCCCATGCGTCGGATATCACCGGAACAAAGCGCAAGTAAGGCAAATCAACAGCCCAACGCTCGCAGATCGCTTGCTGATAAAGGTCCTTCGGACGCCGGCCACCCCAGTAAAGATACATCGGCCGTTCAATCGATTTCATCCGGGCATGCTCGACGATCGCCTTGATCGGCGCAAAGCCGGTACCGCTGGCGAGCAAAATCATGGGCTTGGCGCTGTCTTCGCGCAGAAAAAAGCTGCCCATCGGACCCTCGAAGCGCAAGATATCCTTTTCCTTGATGCGTGTTGAACCTGTACCAAAAAGCGGATCGGTGAACTTGCCTCCCGGCATATGTCGGACATGCAGCTCGATTGCATCGCCGGCATCAGGCGCACTGGCCATTGAATAAGCGCGCCTTGAGCCGTCGCGCATCAGGATCTCCAAATACTGCCCCGCCAGGTACTTCAGGCGCTCGTTGGCGGGCAATTGCAAGCGCAAAATCGCCACATCATCCAGGGGCTTTTCAATCGAGGCGACGCGGCAGGGCATTTTGCGAACCGGGATGTCAGACAGGGCTGCGATCGTCCGGCACTCCAGCCGTAAATCACTGCTAGCCCGCGAGCAGCAGGTCAGCAAGTAGCCCTGCGATGCTTCGTCAGTTTTCAGCGCCGAGGGCTGATGCGCAGCTTGATCCCAGTTCCCCTCCAAAGCCTTAGCCTTGCATGAACCGCAAGCTCCGTCTTTGCATCCGTAAGGCAACACGATGCCCTGGCGCAAGGCAGCCTCGAGCAGCGTTTCATCGGCTTCGGCCATAAACTGCTTGCCGGCAGGTTCAATCGTGACGGTCCATGTCATAACAAATCTCGTTTAGGAAGTGATTGGATGAGGCATTCAAATCTTCGCTTGGCGCCGAATTATCCCTCGCCTGCTCGATTGTTGATTCTCGGATGTGGCGATGTCGGGCTGCGGCTGATTCGCTGGTTGCGACAAAGGCATCCTCCGCAGCGCTTGCAAATCCTTGCCAGCGCCCGTCGCAACGCGCAAGCGCATGCGATTCGCGAGGCCGGCGCGATGGCCTTGACTCTTGACTTCGATGACCCGAAAACCTTGCATCGATTGACAGCGCTGGCATCGTGGATCGTTGTACTTGTCCCACCCTCGGATCGATCAGCGTCAACCGATCAAAGGGCACAACGCATCATTGCCGGTCTGAGTCGAACTGGCGGGCTTTTTCTGGCTTCAGGCACACGCGGCATTCCGATGCAGCCCAAGGCCTTGACGCCGGCAAAGCCCGCCTGGCCTGCTGCGGTGCCAAAGCTGCTCTACATCAGCACCACCGGCGTGTTTGGTGACTGGAACGGCGCCTGGATCGACGAGACCGCCAAGGCATGCGCCACGCAAGCACGCAGCCTGCGCCGTCTTCACGCTGAGCTTCAGTTTCGCCAGCGGTGTTTCGCGGTAAGGCTGCGCGTTCCAGGGATCTACGCTGAGGACCGGCTGCCGCTTGCACGGATCCGCGATGCAAAGCCCTGTTTGCAACACGACGAGGATGGCTACAGTAATCATATTCATGCGGATGATCTGGCCTACCTCTTGTGGCTTTGCCTGTTCCGCGCCCCGGCGTCGCGTTTGTATGCGCTGGTGGATAACGAACCGCTGAAGATGGGCCAGTGGTTCGACCACATCGCCAAGCGCCACGCTTTGCCGCCAGTGCCCCGCTTATCGCGTCTGGAGGTTCAGTCGGCTGTAAGTCCGATGATGTGGTCTTTCATGCAGGAGTCGCGCCGCATTCGCAACCTGCGCATGCGCCGGGAGATTCAGCCAAGGCTCAAGGCGCCCTGCGCAACGACCTTTTTGGATGAGGCGCTGGCGATCTCGGAGCCGCGAAACAAGCCCGATTAGGGCCTACAATCGCGCGACGCGAAACCCATCATGATCAACGCTTTTTCCCTTGAACAGGGCCGATTGCAGCAGGTGCAAATCGATGCCTTGGAGGACCTCCTGCGCTGCAAGCCGGTGTGGGTGGATTTTGTCGACGCCACCGACGAAGAGCACGCCTGGGCTGAACAGGTGTTCGGATTTCGGCTCCCAGATGAGGCCGATTCGGGCGATATTGAGGCAAGCGCGCGTTTTTTCGAAGAGCCCGAGGGCGAGCTGCATATCCGCACCGACTTCATCTTGCAGGACGACGAAGCGGGCAGCGAAAACGTCCGGGTTGCCTTCGTCATCCGTAACGAGATCCTGTTTTCGGTTCACCGTGAGGATTTGCCGGTGTTTCGCCTGCTGCGCATGCGCGCCCGCCGCCAACCCGGCTACGTCGGCGACGCGAAAGATGTGTTGCTGGAACTGTATTCGGTGGACGTCGAATACTCAGCCGATGCGCTGGAGGACATGTACGAACGGCTTGATGAGTTTTCCCGGCGGGTGCTCGATGACGAGCTCAACGACAGCGTCGCTGCCTCGATTTTGGCGAGCATCGCCAAAGAGGAAGACTTGAATGGGCGCATCCGCCGCAACGTGATGGACACCCGACGCGCGGTGTCGTTTCTGATGCGGGCGCGCCTGTTAAGCGCCGATCAGTTTGAAGACGCCCGTCAAATTTTGCGCGACATCGATTCGCTGGATAGTCATACCGAGTTCTTGTTTGACAAGCTCAACTTCTTGATGGACGCAACCATCGGTTTTGTGAACATCAACCAAAACAAGATCATCAAAATCTTCTCGGTGGCCTCGGTGGCGATGTTGCCACCCACGCTGATTGCCAGCATTTACGGGATGAACTTTCAATACATGCCCGAACTTGGAAAAGAGTGGGGCTATCCGTTTGCACTGGGCTTGATGGTCGTTTCGGTGGTCGTTCCCTTCTGGTGGTTCCGCAGCAAAGGCTGGCTGCGTTGACGCCAGCCACACCAAGCCAGATCGCACTGATTTTGCTGCTTGCGACCACTTTTGGCGCAAATCACATCGCGGCCCGGCTCGCTTTTGATCATGGAGCAAGCGTTCTTTTTGCGGTGAGCATGCGCTCGGCCGGCACCGCCCTGGTGCTGGCCATCTGGCTCTTTATCAGCCGGCAGTCGCTCCGTATCCCGGCTGCGCTGCGGGGCAAAACGCTTGCCGTCGGGCTGCTGGTCAGTGCCCAGAGTTTTTTTCTTTACTCGGCGGTGCAGCGCATGCCGGTGGCGCTTGCGCTTTTGGTGTTTAACCTGTTTCCGATGATGCTTGGCTTCATTTCCTGGGGTCTGGGAGGAGACCGGCCAAGCCGGCGCGCCTGGATAGGCATGCCAATTGCACTGGGCGGACTGATCCTGGTGCTCGATGCACCAGCCCGCGGCCTTCAAATCGCATCATGGGATGAGAGCTTTCTTGCAGGTATCGGCTTTGGACTTGCAGCGGCATTTAGCATGGCCTCGATCATGGTGCTCACGCAACGCTGGTTAACGCCGATTGAAGGCCGCATACGCGCCCTCAGCACGCTGAGCATTGTCGCGGTAACAAGCCTGAGCGTGGGTCTAAGCCTCGGTGGTTTGCAAACACCGACGGACCTCAGCGGATGGCTTGCGGTGGCCGTGCTCACCCTTTTGTACGGAAGCGCCTTCACAACGCTCTTGATTGCCGTACCAAAAATTGGGCCGGTCAAGGCCGCTCCATTTTTTAACTTCGAACCGATTGCTGCCATGGCCATGGGCTGGCTGATTCTGGGTCAAGCCGTCAAGTCGATCCAAATCCTCGGTGCGGCGGTGGTGGTTGCCGCCCTGATTTTCATCAGTTGGCCGCCCAAAGCGATCAAGGACTGAATCCAGGGCCCGCAAGGCAGAAGATTCAGGATGCCTGAGCGGCTTGTCTGATCGCGGCCCAAACCTTGGCAGGCGTAAACGGCATATCCATCGTGCTGATACCCAGGGGACGCAAGGCATCGATAAGCGCATTAGCCAGTGCAGGCAGCGACCCGGAACAGCCCGATTCGCCAACGCCCTTGGATCCGAGCAAATTCAGGCTGGTCGGAACATTGATCGTGTCGTTGTGAATCGAAGGAACGCAACCCGCGCGCGGCATCGCATAGTCCATGTAGGAGCCGGTGAGCAGTTGCGCACTGCCCGGATCATAGATCGCATGCTCGCAAAATGCCTGTCCCCAACCCTGCACCACACCACCGTGAACCTGACCCTGGACGAGGAGCGGTGAAATCACCTTACCCAAATCGTCAACTGCAACGTAGTTGATGAGGGTCGTGACCCCGGTATCCGGATCGATTTCAACTTCAGCGCAATGGCAGCCATTTGGGAAGGTAGCGCCTGAGCTTGCCTCGCCGATCACAGCCAGTTCGGCCAGTTGCCCGGCCTCAATCATGGCTTCGATCAGATCGCTTGCGCGAAGCTTTGGGCTGTTGGTCGCCGCGGCGGCCGCAGTTGTGCTGAAGCAGGCATTCGCCACGAAGACATCCTCAATCGCGGTGCCAAGCTTTGCCGCAGCGATGGGTTTGAGCTTCTCAATCAACGCTGCACACATCGCCTTCACCGCGCTGCCGGCACCGTACAGGGTTCTGGAGCCTCCGGTGCCGTTGCCCACAAGCTGATGCGCAGGGTCGCCCGCGCGGTATCGCACCTGCGACGCCGGCCAGCCCAGTTCCGACTCGATAATTTGCGCAAACGAGGTTTCGTGACCCTGACCGGAAGCGCCGGTCACCGCATACACGGTCATTAGACCGTCAGATCCGAAACTTGCCTCGACCTGATCCTTCGGCGCACCCCCAGGGCCCGAGGCCTCGAGATAGCAGGCCAGACCTATGCCACGCAATTTACCCTGCGCCGCCGATTGCCTTTGCCGCGACCGAAAACCGGCGTAATCCGCCATCGCAAGCGCCCGATCCATGACCTGCTCAAAATCGCCACTGTCGTACACCGTCCCATTGGCGGTGGTGTAAGGAAACGCCTCCTTCGCGACGAAGTTGAGCCTGCGCAGCGCCACCGGGTCAAAGCCGTGTTCGTGCGCGGCGTGATCCACAAGGCGCTCAATGGCATAGGCAATATCGGGGCGGCCTGCGCCGCGGTAAGCCGAAATCGGCACCGTATTGGTAAACACCAGATCGGATCGCATGGCCAGGGCGGGGACCTTGTAAACCCCGCCCATGGTGATCGACAGGTTACGCGTGCCGATATGGGTGCTGAAGTAGCAGTTGTAAGCGCCCAAATCGACCCTATCCTCAAAACGGAACGCCAGAAAACGCCCTTGGTCGTCCATCGCAAGGGAGCCCTCAAGCACCAGTGCGCGGCCATGGAAATCCGAGAGAAACACTTCGGAGCGTGAACCGACCCAGCGCACCGGTCGGCCGAGCGTGCGGGCTGCCAGCATCACCAGTACATGTTCGCTGAATGCGCCGCTGCGAATGCCGAACGATCCGCCAACATCCTGCGCGACAATTTCGATCGATTCAGCCGGCCATCGGGTGATCGCCGCCACGTAACCGAGCATGCCCACCATGCCTTGATTCGGCGCGTGAAGGCGGGTTTTTCGCTTGTTGGCATCATGGATCGCAACCACAGCGCGCGGCTCCATCGGCGAGGCGATCAGTCGCTGGCTTTCGACCCTGATCTTGCTGACGTAACGAGCACTGGTAAACGCGCGCTCAACCGCATCCTGATCGCCCGCCTCAAAGCGTAGCGAGAGGTTGCCGGGCGCATCGGGATGAAGTTGCGGTGCATCAGCGGCCAGTGCATCGCGCGGATCGGCAACGGCCGGCATTTCCTCGAAGCGAAGTTGCGCGAGATCGGCTGCGTCTTGCGCCGCACGGGCACTGCTTGCAATCACCATCGCGATCGGTTGACCGGCGAAGTGCACCCGATCTGAGGCAAGCACAGGCATGAGTGCCTGCTTTTGCGGACTGCCATCTCGAGCCTTGTTGGTGACCGCATTAGGGAGCGGCGCAAAGCCTGCGGCTGCAACCTCCTTCGCGGTCAATACCGCCGCAACGCCGGGTGCAGCGCGCACCGCTGAGAAGTCTGCCTCGGTGATTCGTGCATGCGCAACATTTGCTCGGATGACATAAGCATGCAGCATCCCCGGATACGTCCAGTCCGCAGCATAGCGCCCGGTACCGGTGACCAAGCGCAAGTCCTCCTGGCGCGCAGCCTCTGTGCCCTGCGGAAAACGGTACAGCGCCGTGTGCGGCGGCTCCAAGGAGGGCAGCGCATGGATCGATGACAAGCTGTTCATGGCGCGCTCCTTGAGGAAGGCTGATTTCGCATCTGCGTTGCTGCCTGCCTGACGGCCTTCACGATGTTGACATAGCCGGTGCAGCGGCAAAGGTTGCCTGATAAGCCTTCAAGAATTTGCGCCTCGGTGGGATCCGGGTGACGATTGAGCAAATCACAACTGGCCATGATCATGCCGGGCGTGCAAAACCCGCACTGCAAGCCGTGACAAGCAGCAAAGGCGGCCTGAACCGGGTGAACTTCCCGCGCTGCGCCGGATGACCCGATTGCCAGACCTTCAATCGTGAGAATCTCCGATCCATCGGCTTGAACCGCCAGCATCGTGCAGGACTTGACCGCTTCCCCATCCACATGGACGGTGCAACAACCGCACTGGCTGGTGTCGCATCCCACGTGGGTGCCGGTCAGTCCATAGCCATCGCGCAAGAGGTCGATCAGCAGGGTGCGGTCCTCCACATCAGCGCTACAGGCAATTCCGTTGATCATCAGTTGAATATTCATCACATGCCTACTCCGTCAGACAATTGGCTGCGCGCCTTGGCAAGCATCACGCTGGCGAGGTGGGCGCGATAAGCGCCTGGCGCGTGCATATCCTCCATCAAATCGTCGCGATCAAGCGCCGGCACCGCTTGGCCAGTGGCAATCGCCGTCTCAGCCTGGTGCCAGCGGAAGGCACCGGCGGCAACACCGGTTACCGCAACCTGCCAGTGTCCTGCCGTGAGCTCCGCAACAAACACGCCAGCCATCGCATAACCGGTTGCCGGGTGGGGAAACTTGGCATAGGCCGCACGAAGCGGTACCGGAAATTCAACAGCGAGAATCATTTCCTGGGCCTCGAGTGCCGTTGTAAACATGCCCGTGAAAAACGCATTTGCAGCAATTCGCCGTTGATCGGTCATGACTACGGCATTGAGCGCAAGCAAGGCACTCGGATAATCCGCTGCGGGGTCATTGTTGGCAACCGAACCGCCAAGGCTGCCTCGGGCTCGAACCTGCGGGTCTCCGATACCGCCGGCAAGCGCTGCCAAAGCAGGCAAATCCTTGGCCATGTCCGCATGCGTTGCGACTTCAACGTGCCTGAGCCCCGCGCCAATGCGCCAAGCCTTTTGATCGCCGGTAATGATGCGCTCGCACTGTTTGAGCTGCGCAAGCCTTGCAAGGTCAATCAGCTGGCTGGGAGCGGCAAGACGGTGCTTCATGGCCGGAATCAAGGTCATCCCGCCCGCGAGGTATTTCGCGTCCTCGTCAGCACGCGCCAGCTCAATCGCAGCCTCAACACTTGCGGGCCGTTGGTATCGAAATGCGTACATGATTGCGCGATGCTCCCCGTAAAAGCTTTGTTGCTATCTCGGGAAATATGGTGCCACGAGTTGGCTTTGGGCGATTCTTAAACCGCAGGCGGCGAAGCGGGAATCTGTTTCAT
>DDPV01000018.1:95390-132061 GCA_002342365.1 Burkholderiales bacterium UBA2459
GCCGTTTTGCACACTTTTTCTACCAAGTTTTTTGAACATCTAGCCCACACGAGGCCCCGTCATGCAGGCGTTTGGCACTTGCTCGGCGAAGTTGAGGTGGTGTTTGGCTTTTGGGCGATTGTGCTTGTCGCGGTGATGCTGGCCACCTTAGGCTTTAAACCAGCCACCGAGTATCTGGATACCCGAAACTTCACCGAACCCATGTTCGTCTTCGCCATTATGGTGATCGCCGCGAGCCGGCCGATTCTGGAACTCACCCGCTCGCTCGTTACTGCGATGGCGAATCGAATGCCCCTTCCGGGCGCGGTGGCCTACGTTTTTCTCGGGCTCTCAGCGATTCCCCTGCTTGGTTCGTTCATTACGGAGCCGGCCGCGATGACGCTGGCAGCGCTGATGCTTCGCGATGGACTCTACATCCGAAACCCCTCGGATCGTCTGAAATATGCGGTGCTTGGCGTGCTTTTTGTCAACATTTCGATTGGCGGCACGCTTACACCCTTTGCAGCCCCGCCCGTGCTGATGGTGGCAGCGAAATGGGGCTGGGATCTGCCCTTCATGTTGACCCATTTCGGATGGCGCGCGGCCCTCGCAGTTGCGATCAATGCCTTCGTGGTGACTTTGCTGTTTTACCGCGAACTCGCAACGATCCAACTCTCGGATGATTCGCAGTCGGGACCCAATCCCATCACGACGCAACACGAGGCGATTCCGTTTGCCATTTATGCTTTCCACATCCTGTTGCTCGCCGGCGTGGTGGTTTTTGCGCATCATCCGTCAGCATTTATGGGCCTGTTTCTGCTTTTTATGGGTGTCGCAACCGCCTACCCCCAGTACCAAGACCGGTTGATCTTACGCGAGGGGCTGCTCGTCGCCTTTTTTCTTGCGGGCCTGGTTGTGCTTGGCGGCCAACAGCAATGGTGGCTTGAGGGCTTACTCAAGAGCATGTCACCTGATACGGTTTTCTGGGCTGCAACCGGTCTTACCGCAATCACCGACAACGCCGCACTAACCTATCTCGGTTCGCTGGTCGAGGGATTGAGCGACGAGTTCAAGTACGCGCTTGTTGCCGGAGCAGTGACGGGCGGCGGACTTACGGTGATCGCAAATGCGCCAAATCCTGCCGGCTTTGCGATCCTGAAGCGCTACTTCAGCGATGAGGCGATTAGCGCCGTAGGCTTGTTCGCTGCTGCCGCGCTGCCCACGCTGGTTGCGGCTATCGCGTTTAAATACTTATAACGAAAAAGTGAGCGCTTCGTGGTTTTAGGGCCGTATTGAGTGCCGGTTTATGCGCCGGATTTAGTGCCGGTTTACGTGCCGGGTTTGGTGCCGCTTGACGGACTCGAACTGTCGACCTTCTCCTTACGAAGGAGCTGCTCTACCGACTGAGCTAAAGCGGCATCGTCGGTATTCTAACTGCTTTAATTCGCGCGCCAAAGCGGCGAAAAGTCAGGCAAAGCCAAAAGGATCAGCCTTGGTCAGCGACCGGCGGGCTGATTCCAAGGCCCTTTGGCAGCGGAAAGCTCACATCTTCCTGGATCCCATCCAAAGCGCGCACAGACTTTGCACCGCGCTTTTTGAGACCCTCGACCAACTCCTGGACCAAAGACTCAGGCGCTGATGCACCGGCCGTCACGCCGATACG
Source organism: Burkholderiales bacterium UBA2459 (assembly GCA_002342365.1). GTDB lineage: Bacteria > Pseudomonadota > Gammaproteobacteria > Burkholderiales > Burkholderiaceae_E > UBA3064. The sequence goes on from DDPV01000018.1 coordinate 97,033, forward strand.
CCTGCGACCGACAAGCCAGGCAGGATCCACGGCTTCCAGGCCGTCAACCAGATAAGCGTCGCAACCCATTTTTTGTGCCACTTCGCGCAAGCGATTGCTGTTTGAACTGTTGGCAGAACCGACGACCAGGACCAAATCGCATTGCGGCGCCATGAACTTCACCGCATCCTGGCGATTTTGGGTGGCGTAACAAATATCCTGTTTCTTGGGTTCAGCGATATCCGGAAAACGCTTGCGTAAAGCCGCAATGATGTCCGCACAATCATCCACCGACAAGGTGGTTTGCGTCACGTAGGCTAAACGCTGAGGATTTCCGACGCTCAGGTTTTCGACGTCTTCGAGCGACTCAATCAGGTGGATTCCGGCGTCGGCCTGTCCCATCGTGCCTTCGACTTCGGGATGACCGGCATGACCGATCATCACCAGCTCATAGCCATCGCGACGCATTTTTGAGACTTCAACATGGACTTTGGTCACCAGCGGACAGGTGGCGTCAAAAACTCGAAGTCCGCGCTGCAGCGCCTCTCGTCGCACCGCCTGCGACACCCCATGTGCGGAAAACACCAGCGTGCTGCCCCGAGGGACCTCGTCGAGCGATTCGACAAATACAGCCCCACGGTCGCGCAAGCTTTCAACTACATAGCGGTTATGCACAATTTCGTGCCGAACATAAATCGGCGCGCCACACTGCGCAAGCGCACGCTCAACAATCTCAATAGCCCGGTCAACCCCTGCACAAAATCCACGGGGTTGGGCCAGCAAGACCTCAAAGCCCTGAATATCGACGGGCTGCGCTTGGCTTTGTGAGACCTGAGACTGCATGGATACGGCTGACAGATCAGAGGACACTGATTAACTCCACTTCGAAGTTTATGGCCTGGCCCGCCAAAGGATGATTGAAATCGATCAAGGCATAGTCCTGATTGATTTCCTTGACTACCCCAGCATAGCGTCCGCCGTCGGGTCTTGGGAAGTCCAACAAATCCCCCGGGTGGATCGGGTCGGATCGATCGCTGTGATCATCGACCAGGCTGCGCTTTAAGCGCTGCAAAAGCTGCGGATTTCTCGGACCGAAGGCAGCACCCTCAGGCAATTGAAAAAGTCGCCTTTCGCCTTCCTCAAGTCCGATGAGACAGTCTTCCAGGGCTTGTGCAAGCTGCCCGCCGCCCATCTGAATCGTAGCCGGCCGATCGCCAAAGGTGCTCATGACAGGCTCAGCTGTGTTGAGCAGACTGATCCGATAGTGAAGCGTTAAGAAAGAATCCTGCTGCACTGCCAACTGACACCTCCCCAATCCAAGCACTGCGGCCCCCACAAGGCCTGGAGTTCGCGCCTTCAGCAAGGAGTTTAAGCGATGGCATCCGTATCTGCCCAAACCCGGTTCCTCAGCGGCACTGTCAAACCCAAAGCCACAAGCGCAACGCAGCACCAACCGGCGTGTGGTGTCCTCGTACGCGATGCAGGCGCGTTGAACGCACATGGCGCTGCAAACCGCGAGCACCATGGTGTTCAGGATGCCTTGCTTGACCAACTGAGCAATCTGGAGTTGGTCGCCCGCTGCTTTCAAAGGCCATCGATGCAGCCCTCTGCGGCACCCTCTTCAGCGTCTGGGCTGCGGCGGGCTGCTCAGGCGCTGAAACAAGCCGGATCGCTGCGCAGGCTTGTGCAGACCTCTGAGCCGCTTGCTGCGGCGCGCGAGCTGATTCGGCGCTCGCTCGAAGAGGACATGAGAAATAGCCCGGTGTTCCACAACCCGCAGCAACTGGAGCGATTCCTCGCGCTCTGGCTTGGCGATCGCAGCGTTGAATGTTTTGCTGCGCTTTACTTAAATGCCCAGCATCGCTTGATTTGCGCTGAGGTCATGTTCCGCGGCACGGTCAACCAAACCGCGGTCTACCCGCGTGAAATCGCTGCCCGCGCGCTGGGTGTTCATGCGACTGCAGTCATCTTGGCGCACAACCACCCGTCGGGCCTTCTTGAAGCCAGCCAGGCCGACCGAAGGCTCACCGAGGCCATCAATCGCGCCCTGCAAACACTCGATATTCAGCTGCTTGATCACATGATCGTAGCCCCCAACGCATGCTTATCGTTTGCGCAACGCGGATGGATTTAATCGGGGGAACGCATAGGGATTTAATCGGGGCAACGCGGATGGATTGAGCCGGCGCGACCCGGCAGGCCAATGGTTTGCACCGCTTGAATTGCCCTTTGGCGAACTTGCGTTTATAGTTCGCGAGCCGTTAGTAACAAGAACATGCTTCGCGTTGGCAAGATTTACGTCTTGGCAATGTTCTTGTGACTTCAAAGCCGCTCCAGCATCGCTGAAGCGATAGCCGGTTTGTGAGGTTCTCGTGGCTTGCACCAACGGACGCACGAACCAAAACCCACCCAATGCTTGTCGTCACCCAACGGGTATGCGCCCTGTGCGCGCCGCGACCGCCTAATAAACTGAGTTCCATGCATTTATCCGACCTTAAGGCATTGCACATATCGCAACTGATCGAGATGGCCCAAGGCCTCGAGATCGAAAATGCTAACCGCATGCGCAAACAGGAACTGATGTTTGCCATCCTCAAGCGAAAAGCCAAGCTCGGTGAATCGATTTTCGGCGATGGCGTGCTCGAAATCCTGCCCGATGGCTTCGGTTTTTTAAGAACACCCGAAACGTCCTACCTGGCGAGTCCGGACGACATTTACATTTCGCCCTCGCAAATCAGACGATTCAACCTCCATACCGGTGATGCGATCGAAGGCGAGGTACGCACCCCCAAAGATGGCGAACGCTACTTCGCCCTGGTCAAGGTCGACAAGATCAACGACCAGGCGCCCGAAGCTTCAAAGAATAAGATTCTGTTCGAAAACCTGATCCCGCTTCACCCGGATCAAATGCTCCATCTCGAACGCGAGATCAAGGGCGATGAGAGTATCACCGGCAGGATCATCGACATGGTTGCACCGATCGGCAAGGGGCAGCGAGGGCTGATTGTTGCGCCACCGAAAAGCGGTAAAACGGTGATGATGCAGCACATCGCACATGCGCTGAAGGCAAACCATCCTGACATTGTCTTGATCGTGCTTCTGATCGATGAGCGTCCGGAGGAGGTGACTGAAATGCAGCGCTCGGTTCGCGGCGAAGTTGTGGCCTCGACCTTTGACGAGCCTGCAACCCGCCATGTTCAGGTGGCCGAAATGGTGATTGAAAAGGCCAAGCGGCTGGTTGAACACAAACGCGATGTGGTGATTCTTCTGGATTCAATTACCCGGCTTGCACGCGCCTACAACACGGTAGTTCCTTCCTCGGGCAAGGTCCTCACCGGCGGCGTTGATGCCAATGCGCTCCAAAGGCCGAAGCGTTTCTTCGGTGCGGCGCGAAACATCGAAGAAGGCGGTTCACTCACGATCATCGCCACTGCCCTGATCGACACCGGCTCCCGAATGGATGAGGTGATTTATGAGGAGTTCAAGGGCACCGGAAACATGGAGATCTTGCTGAATCGGCGCATGATGGAAAAGCGCGTCTACCCGGCGATGGATATCAATCGCTCAGGCACCAGGCGCGAGGAACTTCTGATACCCAAGGACATGCTGCAAAAGATTTGGATTTTGCGCAAGTTGCTCCACGACATGGATGAGATCGAAGCCATGGAATTCATGCTCGACAAAATGAAGATGACCAAAAATAATGGCGAGTTTTTCGATCTGATGCGCAGGGGCGGTTGACCAGGCCTTGGTGCGAGCTTCACGTCGCCTTTTGTGTAAAAACACGTTTTCAACCTGTATAATCAAAGGTTTTCTTGACGGGACTTCGCTATGAAAGAAGGCATTCACCCCAATTTTCGTGAAGTTGTGTTTCAGGACATGACCAACGGCAAGCAGTTCATCATCCGCTCAACCGCTCCGGCGCGCGAGAAGATCACGATTGACGGCAAGGAATACCCCTGGTTCAAACTTGACATCAGCTCCGAGTCGCACCCCTTCTACACCGGGGCGCAGTCGCGCGTGCTCGAAACAGGTCGTGTTGAGAAATTTCGTCAGAAATTCGCACGGGCAGGCGGCGCCAAGCGCAACGCTTGAAGCCCTTTCTTGTCACCGAACCCCAGGCGGGACGCGTTCCCTTCTGGGGTTTGTTGTTTTTGGCTTTGCTTTACGCCCTACCGGGTCTGATTGGGCGCGATCCCTGGCGTGGTGATGACGCCGTAGGCCTTGGGGTTGCCTACAACATGCTGCTCGCCTTGCGGGCCGGCGAGTTCGATAACTGGCTTCTCAGCCGACTCCCGGGCGTTTTGCTACCCGATGAGGGCCCCTTTCCGTTTTGGATCGCATCACTGCTGGGCTGGTTGACCCAAGCCTTACCGCTGGACTTCGCCTTGCTTGTGCGCTTGCTGTGGGTCGCCTGTTGGCTTGCGAGCCTGCTGCTTTGCTGGCGTGCGGTCTATCGTCTGAGCAAACGCCCCGAGTGGATTCCCCACGATCCGATCGGCATTGCGGCAAGCCCGCGCAAACTTGCAGCAGCGCTGGCCGACAGCAGCGTGCTTTTCTTGCTTGCGACTGTAGGACTGGTCGAAAGAGTTCACGAAACCTCGCCGGAGGCTTTCGCAATCCTCATCATGGCCGCAGCGTTTTACTGTCTGGCGTGGAGCCTTGATTCACCCCGAAAGGCGGGATGGGCCTTCGGGACGGTCATCGTGGCCGCCTGGCTCAGTAAAGGTTTATGGTTCGGTCTAGCCCTGAGCCTAAGTCTCATGATTCTGGCGCAGGCCTCAGCACATTGGCAAAGTATCGCAAAAGCCATGATCCTGCGCGCCGCGCTCACCGTGGCGGCAATGCTCGCGCTCTGGTTTGGGTTAATGTATCGCGATGGCAGCGAGGCCGGCCTGGCTGAAAACCTCAGGGCAAACGCGCAGCGACTTGACTGGATGGCAGCTTGGTGGGCCTTGCAGTTCAGTGGACCTGCCAAGGGTCTTGGGGTACGTCTTTATGATCTTGCGCGTGAGCCTTGGTGGTTTTTCTGGCCGGTCTGGCCGGCGGCAGTCTGGGCGCTTTGGCAGTTGCGCGATCGGATTCGAGAGCCAAGCCTGATCGCTCCTGCGAGCCTGATCAGCACGATCATCTTCCTTAGCCCCTTTGCCCCAGGCTCGAGCCTCGCATGGCTGATGCCGCTTGCAGTACCGCTGGCAGCGCTGGCAGCGCTCGGCTTGCCAACGCTTCGCCAAGGCCTGGTTCAATTCATGGATTGGTACGCGGTGCTGATTTATGGCCTGATCGCGTTCATGTTCTGGGCCTATTTCCTGGCCTGGTTAATCGGATGGCCCGAACCGATGGCCTATCGCATGGGCATTTTGGCCCGCAGCGAGCAGGCAGCCGACTACTGGCCCGGATTGCTGGCTGGGCTTGCCATCAGTCTGGCCTGGGTCCTTTTGGTCAGATGGCGCTTATCACGCCAACCCTCGGTGCTCTGGAAACCGGTGCTCCTTGCCTCAAGTGGTCTTGTGCTTATTTGGTTTCTGTTCCAGATTCTGTTTCTGGAGGGACACAACAGACGAAACTCCTACCGCGAAATGGCGGCTCAGGTCAGCGAGTCGATGCGAGCATCGGATGGCTGCGTGCACGCTGAGGATCTTCGACCAGGGGTTCAGGCCAGTCTGCAGTGGTTTGCCGGCATCCAGTTCGCTGAGTCTGGCAAATGCCAGTGGTTGATCATCCAGGACAGCGGCGAAGCACTTCGCAGGATCGCCCCAAGGCTTGCAGGCTGGCAACTGCAATGGGTTGGAGCCCGGCGCGGTGAAAAACAGGAACGATTCCGTTTATACCTTCGCAGTCCTTCAGCAGAGTCCGACCGATGAACCCAGACGGCCCGCTTGCGCCTCAGCGGACGAGGCTCAAGCAACTCTTGCGGCTTGCAGGTCCGGTTCTGGTCAGCCAGCTTGCGGTGATGGCCAATGGCGTGATCGATACGGTGATGGCTGGCCACTTGTCGCCGACCGAGCTCGCCAGCCTGGGACTTGGCACCAGCATTTACATCATCGCCTACGTGAGTTTGCTAAGCGTGCTGCTTGGGCTGTCGCCGATCGTCGCACAGCACTTTGGTGCTGGTCGCATTGATGCGATCGGAATCGCTTTCGGTCAATCACTGCTGTTGTCGATTCTTCTTGGGGCTTTGGGCAGCATGCTTTTACTGGGAGCGACGAACTGGACCCACCTCAGCGGCGCACCGCCTGAGGTCGCCGACAAGGTCAAGTCCTATTTGTTCTGGTGTGCGCTCGGGGTGATTCCGGCACTGATCGTGCGCGCCTTTTCGGCCTTGTGCACCGCAGTATCTCGCCCGCGTCTGGTGATGTGGATCAACCTCGCAAGTCTTTGCGCGAAAGTCCCGCTAAACGCCATCCTGATGTACGGTTCGGACGCCTTAGTCATCGATCCCATGGGTGCGGCAGGCGCGGCCTGCAGCAGCTGTTTGCTGTCCTATGCCTGCGCCGTCGCGGTGCTTTTGGTCGCCAGACGCGATCGAGCCATGCGCCCCTTTAAGCTCTTTGGCAGTTTTCGCCCGCAGCCAAAGCAATTACTCGAACTATTAAAGCTCGGGCTACCCATTGGTGGCACCGCCTTCATCGACGTCAGCGCCTTTGCCTCTATTGCGCTTTTGATTGCTCCCTTCGGTGCAGCGGCGTCGGCGAGCCAACAAGTCGCATCCAGCCTCACCGGTGTGGCCTATATGTTCTCGCTGGCTTTGGCCAACGCAACCATGGTGCTGACCGCGCAAAGCCTTGGCGCAGGCCAGATGCAGGCCGCGCGCGAGGTGGCAGGGCTCGGGATGCGCACCGCAATGATCACGGCTGCCTGTATCGCGCTCGTGCTCTTACTTGGCAACGACCTGATTGCGAACGCTTATGCCAGCGATCCTGAGGTCGCCCAAACTGCAGCGATACTGATTGCCTGGCTAGCCATTCACCAGTGGCTCGACAGCCTGCAATTGCAATACGCCTTTGTGCTGAGGGCCCACAAAATCGCAAACCTGCCCTTTTGGATTTATGTGGCCTGTTTATGGGGTATCGGGCTGGGCGGCGGCGCTTGGCTGAGCTTTTCCGGTTGGTTTGGACCCTTTCAGGATGCGAGGGCCTTCTGGTGGGCCGGGATTGTTGCCTGCGCAGCGGCGGCGATCGCCCTGCGGATACTCAGCCAACAGACCTGGCGGCGTGCGCTAGCGCCGAGCGCTTAGCGTTCGTGCCGGAGAAAATGCGTCTTGTAGTACTGCAACTCCTCAATCGACTCGCGAATATCAGCCAGTGCGGTGTGCGCCGAACGCTTGTCAAAACCCTTGATGAGATCAGGACGCCAGCGCTTGCAAAGCTCCTTGAGCGTGCTGACATCCAGATTGCGATAATGAAAATAACGCTCTAATTCCGGCATATAGCGGGCCATGAACCGTCGATCCTGCCCGATGCTGTTGCCACACATCGGTGACTTTCCCGAAGGAACCCAAGCCGCAAGAAAGCCCAACAAATAAAGCTCAGCATCGCGTTCGCTGTGCATGCTATGCCTGACCCGCTCGATCAGACCGCTGCGACCGTGAGTGCCTTTGTTCCATGCGTCCATGCCATCCAGCAGCTCCTCGGGCTGTCGAATGGCAATCGCTTCACTTTCTGCCAGCGGGTTGAGGTCGGTATCGGTGATGATGACTGCGACTTCCAGAATTCGGTCGACCTCAGGACGAAGGCCGCTCATTTCCATATCCAGCCAGATCAAATGGGTCACGTTGGGCCTTGCAGCCGCCTGGGCTGCAGCTTGCGAATCAACAGTGCTCATCAATCGCTTTCAGGGTTGGGTTTAAGATGAGGATTATCACCGACTCAAGCAAGCGCTCATGACGCCATTCGATTTCAGCCTGATCTTTGTGCTTTTACTCGCCACGCAGTTCAGCGTCAGGCTCTATTTGGCGCAACGACAGCTTCGCCACGTGATGCAACACCGCGATCAGGTTCCGATCGCCTTTGGTGAGCGAATCTCGATTGAAAACCATCAGCGGGCAGCCGATTACACCCGCGCGAAAGTATCGGCGACGATATTCGAGATGCTGGTTCACAGCCTTTGGTTGATCGTGCTGACGCTGGGTGGACTCCTGACACAAATTCAGTCATGGATCGCAAGCGTCTGGCTGGTTTGGATGCCCGATGAGCTGCCCGGTCCTGGCCTGGCCTTTCAGGTCAGTCTGATGATGACCGTGATGGTGCTTGGATCATTGATCGATGTCGGGTTTTCCTTGTGGCGCCAATTTGTGATCGATCAGCGCTTTGGCTTTAACCGAATGAGCTTGGCGCTGTGGTGCAGCGACCAGATCAAGTCGCTTGTGATCAGCGTTCTCCTGGGTGTTCCGTTCTTGTTGTTCGTGCTCTGGATGATGGAACAAAGCGGAGCCCGCTGGTGGCTGTGGGTTTGGGCGAGCTGGATGCTTTTTCAGCTCGGTGTGATGGTGCTTTGGCCAAGCTGGATTGCCCCGCTGTTTAACCGCTTTGAACCTTTGCAAGAGGGCGATGTGAAAACCGCGGTTGAATCGCTTCTTGCGCGCTGCGGATTTTCAAGCCAGGGGCTTTTTGTAATGGACGGCAGCAAACGTTCCTCGCACGGTAACGCTTACTTCACCGGCATGGGGAAGGCCAAGCGCATTGTGTTTTTCGATACCTTGCTTGCGCAACTCAGTCCGCGAGAAATTGAAGCGGTTCTGGCCCACGAATTGGGACATTTCAAGCACCGACATCTCGTGAAGCGTTTGCTTTTAAGCGCGGCTTTTAGCTTTGCTGCCCTCGCCCTACTGGCCTGGGTGATGGACCAAAGCTGGTTTTACCGCGGGCTTGGGTTGATCCCGCTGCCCGGATCGCAAAACGCCGCCGCTTTGCTTTTGTTTTCACTGGTGTTGTCGGTGTTCTTGTTTCCGTTGCAGCCGCTGATGAGCTGGTGGTCGCGTCAACACGAGTTCGAAGCAGACGCCTACGCCGCCTCACAAACCGATGCAGCCGACCTTGAAAGCGCATTGATCAAGCTCGTGAAAGACAACGCGGCAACGCTCACCCCCGACCCACTGCATTCAGCGGTTTATGATTCGCATCCGCCTGCGCCGATTCGTATTGCCCGCCTGCAACAGCTCAGGCTTGAGCTCGGAAGCACTGTACCGGCAGCCCGATGATCACGGGCCCAAGGTAAGTCAGGATGCTCGCCGAGATCCTGGCAAGTTTTGGCCGTCAACACTGGATTCGGGAATTGCCGGGCCCGGAGAGTGGGGCGGCGAGAGCACGGCAGCGCATCGCAGTCACGCGCGGGCGCAAACAAGACTTTTGCGTGGGCGACCGGGTGCAGATCGATCCGATTGGCGAAGACCAGGCGGTGATTAACGCAATCCTGCCAAGGCGTAATCTCTTGCTTCGAAGTGATCAGTACCGGCGCAAGCAAATTGCTGCCAACATCGATCAAATCGGATTGGTGCTGGCTGCCGAACCACCGTTTTCCGAAGCCCTGGCAGTCCGCGTTGGCCTCGCAGCCGCGATTGCGTCGATTCCGGTGACCTGGCTGATCAACAAATCCGACCGCATCGAGGCGCTTGCACTTATCGAACCAAGACTGCGCTTGTATCAATCGCTCAGCATGCCAATGATTCGCTTATCCGCACGCCATGATGCCAATGAAGATTTGCTTGAAGGTGAGCTCGCTGGATGGTTACAGGGCAAAACGAGTTTGTTGCTTGGCCAGTCCGGCATGGGTAAATCCACCCTGGTCAATCGACTCGTTCCTGATGCCGACCTCAAGACCCAGCAGTGGTCGCGCGCCTTGCAATCGGGCAAACACACCACTAGCTTTTCAAAATGCTTCGATTTGCCCGAGACGCGCTTTGCGCCGGGTAGCCGCATCATCGATTCACCCGGTTTTCAGCAGTTTGGGCTCGCCCACTGCTCTCGTTCTGAAATCGAGCACAGTCTGCCGGAATGGGCCGAACGATTAGGACAGTGCCGTTACAACAATTGCAAACATCTGCAAGAGCCTGGCTGTGCGATTCATGCGGCGCTCGAGCAAGGTCAGATCGACCAACAGCGTTATGCAATCTGGACTGATGTGATCAGCGAGCAGGATCACAGCCGCTAAGCTGAGGCTCTGTCAGGATTGCAAGCTCTGCACAAGCTCGCCCAATGGCCCGATGCTAGCGTCCCAGCCAACCTGCCATAGTCAGGATCGCAAAAAAGCTCACCCACAAGACAGCGTTTCGCCAAACCAGCCCAACGGCGCTGCGCAAACCGCCCGGATCCGGCAAGGCACCCTGCCACTCGAATCCTTCGCTCACCCAATGTCCCTCAAGCGCCGGGTCTGCCAGACGCAAGCCCAGCGCACCGCTTGCAGTGGCCAGCAAAATCGCGCGCGACTCATCCATCGCAGCAGCCGCCTCGGGTTGCCTAGCAGCCAGTGAGACCCTGGCAGACACCGCACCCCGCCAGCAAAAAACCGCGTCTTCAAAATTGCCCACGACGGTCAACCCGGCAGCGTTCAGGCGCACCGGTATCCAGTCGAACCAGGAAAATCCGCGTTGCGCGGCCAGGCGGTGACGATCCGAATCCTCAATCGACAGCGACCCATCGCCGGATGCTTCGACCGCAGGATGCTGCCATCGGTTCAGCATCACCTCGGCAAGCCGGTAAAGCACCGGACCAAGAATTCCCGGCAGCAAAACATAAGCAAGCAGCGGCCCAAAGACATGGCGATGCGAAGCAATCAGCGCCTGGTCGATTGCCTGCCTGCACACAGCGCTGGAATCAAAATCCTCTGCAACAGAACCCGAGGCAAGAACCGCCGGATCCTCCAGATCACGACCACGCAACCAGGCTTGCAAAATGACAAAGGCACGCGAGGCGTCGCCTTCGGAGAACGCCCTCTGAATCGCCGAAAACGGGCTACTAAAACGCCGAAATCCGATAAACAAATAGAGCACGGCAACATGTAAGGCAAATTGCAGCAAGACATGGCTGCGGGAGGCTATAAGATCAAGACCGATCGCAAGCAGCGTAGCCAGACCCATCATCAACGCCCAGGCTTTCCAACCGTCGTAAAGACCGCCCATATCGGTCAGCCGCCGCACGGCGTCGGCGGCAGTCTCGAGTTGTTCGATAACCGCTTGCCGAATCGGGAGATTTCGTCCCTGATCGATCAGCAGCGCGAAGATGAGTGCGAGAAATCCCATCGCCTGATTTTGCCTGAGGCCAGCAGCCTGCGGGGCAGGAAGTGCCTAGCACCCGATCGGAATAAGATCGCGGTGCGCGTGAAGCAGTTGATAAAAATTTCGCAGCATGGCAGCGGTGGCACCCCAGATAAAAAACTCATGCGGCCAGTCCACCGGCCGGTCGACCTGGTGGTTTGCAGTCCTCACAAAACGCATCGCGTCGGGTTGATCGCAAAGCCAGGGCATCGAATAAAAAGCGCGACGTCCCTCCTGCGCCTCCCAGTAGTGCCGCCGGTGGTTGCGTGGATTGAGCAAGAAGGCAAGGGGCACCTCAAACACCGAGGCGACCTCGTTCGGGTCTGGCTCAAGCTGCCGGTGCAAATCCAGCGCATCGTCAAGCAAGGCAACGACCGCATGCACCCTATAGGCCGAGCCGGTCAGATAAGGCGGTAAAGCGCCAACCGGCCGAAGACGCCGCGGGTCAAGCCCGATCTCCTCCTGGGCCTCGCGACAGGCTGCCTCAGTGGCGTTACGATCCTGCGCTTCGATGCGTCCGCCGGGAAACGCGACCTGACTGGGATGCTGGCGCATCGAGGGGCTGCGTTCGGTAAGCAAAACACCACCTCGCACCGTCAGCGCGATCAGTACCGATGCATCCCGGATCGGGCCCTTTACCCAAAGGCTGCGATCACCGTCCAAAACAGGCGCCCATGGCCGCTGACTGGAAAAAATCTGGAGCCAGTCGCTCGCCGGGAGTCTGGGCAAGTCAATGGCGGGCAGACCGTCATCGGCCAACTCGAAGGGGACCGCGCGGGGATCCCCGACGCGGCGCTGACTCAGGCGCTTGCCTTCGGCGCGACAGGCGCTCGGCCAGGCAGCTTTTCCTTGATTCTTGCCGACTTGCCGGAACGATCGCGCAGGTAGTAAAGCTTGGCGCGACGGACGTCGCCGCGACGCTTGATTTCAATGGAGGCGATCAGCGGTGAATAGGTTTGAAAGGTTCTTTCAACCCCCTCGCCCGAAGAAATCTTCCGGACGATGAAGGACGAATTCAATCCGCGATTGCGTTTAGCAATCACCACGCCCTCGTAGGCCTGCACACGCTTTCGATTACCCTCAACGACATTCACGCTGACGATCACGGTGTCGCCCGGTGAAAACGGAGGAATCGTTTTGCCGAGGCGCGCAATTTCTTCTTGCTCAAGCTGCTTGATGATATCCATACGGTCTCCGGTCATCGTTAGCGCTGCGGGTTGTAGGTGTGGCCGAAGTTTTTGAGCCAAGCTTCAAAAGCTCGGAGTCGACCCAAGGGCTTTGAGGCCCTGCTTTCACAGGATCTAGCTTGTGAGTCGAACGCGGCTCGTTGCACGCAAAGAGGATGACAGCCTAAAAGTATAACCCGGAAATGCACGGGCGCCAACTTTTACTTGTCTGCTTGCTGTTTGGGCGCTATCATCGCGGGTTTTCGAGGACATTCTATGGTCGTGATCCGACTTTCCCGAGGCGGTGCAAAAAAGCGCCCTTTTTACAATATTGTTGCGACCAGCAAGCGTAACCGGCGCGACGGGGCTTTCATTGAACGACTGGGCTACTACAACCCGGTTGCCTCCGGCGCCGAACAGGGCTTACAAATCGCACTTGATCGAGTCCATCACTGGAAACAGCACGGTGCTGAGCTCTCACCCGCGGTTGATCGACTGGTGAAAACTTTTGCCGCCAAACAAGCGGGCGTTGCCGCTTAATCCGGGCACCCAAGCACTAAGGCTCGATCGCGGCCTCGCGGCGCCGGGGCTCGATCCCTGGATTTCGGTGGCCCGTGTGATCGATGCATGGGGCCTTGCGGGCTGGGTCAAGCTTGATCTTTATGGCGACCGACAAAGCTCGGTTCTGAGAAAAGCCAAACGATGGCTCGTCTCCCCTCCGCAAAGGCTTGCAACCATCCGGGCTTCAAGCGATCAAAGTAGCGCTCTGCCATCCGCTTGCGTCGAAGTCGCAGTCGAAGTTGCAGTGGTCGCATCCCGCCCCCATAGTTCGGGTTGGCTTGCACAGTTTGAGGGTTTTGACGACCGCAATCAGGCACTAGCCCTCAAGGGCTTTGAGGTTGCGGTGCGGCGTGAGGACTTCCCCCGCCTGCCCAAGGGTGAATACTACTGGGTTGATCTCATCGGTTGTCGGGTGCTGAATCGCGCCGATGAGTTGCTGGGCGAGGTGGTTGCGATGGACGATCACGGCGCGCACCCGATCCTTCATGTGAAGCAAAACCAGGACGCCGCGCCTGATTTTTTCATCCCATTTGTAGGACAGTATGTGGATCAGGTGGATGTGAACGAGCGTTGCATTCAGGTTGACTGGTCGAGCGAATGGCTTTGAAAAACTCAAGCACTGCACCGGAATTTGAAGGCCCATGCGCTTTGACGTCCTGACCCTGTTTCCGGCCATGTTCGCTGCACTTACTGACTACGGTATCAGCGGACGTGCCTATGCTGCATCGCTTTGGCAGCTTCATTGTTGGAATCCCCGTGACTTTACAGCGCGAAAAACCGGCTACGTCGACGACAGGCCCTTTGGCGGCGGCCCGGGCATGGTGATGCAGGCCGAACCCTTGATGGCCTGTCTTGCCCACCTTGAAGCGAGCCTCGGCCAACGCCAGCACCGCATCTTGCTCACGCCGGCTGCAAAACCGGCCAGGCAGGAAGACATCATGCGACTCGCGGGCCAAGCAAGCATCTGCCTGATCGCCGGCCGCTATGAAGGCATCGATCAGCGTTTCATCGATCGGGAAGTTGATGAATGTGTGAGCCTCGGAGATCTGGTGGTCTCGGGTGGCGAGTTGCCTGCAATGATGCTGATTGATGCGATCGTGCGCTGGTTACCTGGCGTGTTGCACGACGAACAATCAGCCCAGCAAGACTCCTTTGTTGACGGCCTTCTGGACTGCCCGCATTACACCAGACCGGAGTCCTGGGAAGGCATCGAGGTGCCGTCCGTACTCTTGGGTGGCCATCATGACGCCATCTCCCGATGGCGCCGAAACGCGGCCTTGACAAACACCGCCCGTGTGCGGCCCGATCTGATCAACCAAGCCAGATCGAACAATCTTTTAAGCGCAGAAGACGAGCGGCTGATGGCCAGACTGCAGGCGGGCCGCTCCGCATCCGACCCAAGGCCCAATGATTAAATGCTAACGACCGTCAGTTAAAGCGCTTCGACCTCGAGCGCCATCACCGCATCTGCACCGGCACATATTGCATGAGCCAGAGCGCCGGTTTGGGGCAACAAATGATCGGCGTAAAAGCGGGCGGTCAAAAGCTTGGCACGCAAAAACGCCGCGTCACCGCTTTGCGCCCGCAGGCCCTGATGAGCTCCCAGACCAGCACGGGCCAGTTGCCATCCTGAGCAGGCAAGCCCACAAAGTTTTAGAAAATTGACCGATCCAGAAAAAATCGCGTGGATATCCGAGCGACCCACGGAAAGCATCCACGCCACGGTCTTTTCCATCGCTTCAGCAGCCAGCTCAAGCTGCATGGCAATAGCCGCGGGGGCGCTTGAAAGTGTCTTCGTTGCCCGATCGGATGGAGACATTTCAGGCAGGGGCTCCGCTTCACGCAGTTGCTTGGCGGTGGCTCGAATTTCAGCAGCAATCGCAAGCGCGGTTGCACCGCCTTCGCGCAAGGTCTTACGACCGATCAGGTCATTGGCCTGAATCGCGGTGGTTCCCTCGTAAATCGGCAGGATTCTTGCGTCGCGGTAAAACTGCGCCGCCCCTGTCTCTTCGATAAAACCCATACCGCCGTGTACTTGCACGCCCAGCGAAGTCACCTCAAGCGACATCTCGGTGGACCATCCCTTAACAATCGGAACCATGAACTCATACATGCGTTGCGCAGATTGACGCTTTTGTTCATCCGGGTGCTGGCGGGACACATCAAAAGCTGCGGCAGTCGCCATGGCCATGGCTCTTGCCCCTTCGACCTGTGCGCGCATCGTCATCAGCATACGTCGAACATCGGGGTGGTTTGCGATCGCTACCGGCGCCGGCGAGCCGCCAACATCGCGGCTTTGTACCCGGTCTTTGGAAAAGCTTGCAGCCTTTTGGTAGGCGCGATCGGCCACCGCAATGCCTTGCACGCCAACCGCAAACCGGGCCGCGTTCATCATCACGAACATATACTCAAGTCCGCGGTTTTCCTCACCAACCAGATAGCCGATGGCACCGGCTTGAGCCTCGCTCTGCGCGTCGGCGGCAAGCGGAAACTTGCCGTCGCCGTATAGCAAGACCGCCGTCGGTGAAGCCTTGATGCCAAGTTTGTGCTCGATGGATGTGCAAAACACGTCGTTTCGCGCCCCAAGCGTGCCGTCAGGCTTGACCAAAAATTTTGGAACGATAAATAAGGAAATCCCCTTCACCCCCTCGGGTGCATCCGGCGTGCGCGCCAACACCAGGTGAATGATGTTGGCCGCCATATCGTGTTCACCGTAGGTGATGTAGATCTTTTGGCCAAAGACGCGATAGCTGCCATCCGCTTGTGGCACCGCCCGGGTGCGCACCATCGATAAATCCGAGCCTGCCTGCGGCTCGGTCAGATTCATGGTGCCGGTCCACTCGCCGGCAATCATCGAGGGAATGAAACGCTGTTTTTGCGCATCGGACCCTGCAGTATCAAGCGCTTCGATCGCACCGTCGGTAAGCAAGGGACAAAGGGCAAAACTCAGATTCGCCGCATTCAACATTTCCCCACAGCATGAGGCGATGAGTTTGGGCAAGCCCTGGCCACCAAAGTGCGAGCCGTGCTGCACGCCCTGCCACCCGGCTGCGGCGTACTGGGCAAAGGCTTCTTTAAAGCCTGGGGTGGTGCTGACAACCCCATCGCTCACCGTACTTGGCTCTTGATCGCCGAGCCAGTTCAGTGGCGCGATCACATCCTGATTAAATTTCGCACACTCCTGAAGCACCGCTGCGGCGGTCTCGAGGCTTGCGTCTTCAAATCCTGGCAGTTGGCTGATCTCCGCAAGATCGGCCACATGCTCCATGTTAAAAAGCATATCGGCCACAGGTGCTGCATAGCTCATCGATTACCCCAGCGCAGTTTGCAATTCAGGCAAAGCCTGAAACAAATCGGCGACCAGTCCATAGTCGGCAACGCCGAAAATCGGTGCCTCAGCGTCTTTATTGATCGCAACAATCACCTTCGAATCCTTCATGCCTGCCAGATGCTGAATCGCTCCAGAAATTCCGATCGCCACGTAAAGCTGCGGGGCAACGATTTTCCCGGTTTGCCCCACTTGCCAGTCATTCGGCGCATAACCGGCATCGACCGCAGCGCGGGATGCGCCCATAGCCGCCCCGAGCCGGTCGGCGATCGGCTCAAGAATCTTGAAGTTATCGGCTGATCCCATGCCTCGTCCCCCTGAGACCACAACCTTTGCTGAAGTGAGCTCAGGTCGATCGGACTTGGCAAGCTCGCGTGACACAAACTGACTCTTGCCGGTGTCGGCGACCGGGCTGACCGCCACAATCTCGGCCGGGCTCGACGCGGCTGCGGCTGCATCAAATCCCGTGGTCCGAACCGTGATCACCTTGACCGGATCCATCGACTCTACGGTGGCGATTGCGTTGCCGGCGTAGATCGGACGGGTGAAGGCATCGGGGCTGTGAACCGCCGTGATGTCGCTGATTTGCGCAACATCCAGCCGCGCAGCAATCCTTGGTGAGAGGTTTTTGCCAAAGGCTGTCGCAGGCGCAAGAATATGGCTGTAGGAAGCGGCAAGCGCCAAGACCTGCTCAGCGATGTTTTCTGCGGTTTGTGCTGCAAAGTGCTCAGCCTCGGCATACAAAACCCGCGACACACCAGCGATCCCGGCTGCAGCCTGCGCGACCGCGGCACAGCCTGCGCCGGCCACTAAAACATGAACCTCATGAGAAACCAAAAGCGCTGCGCTGACGGTGTTGAGGGTGCTGGGTTTGAGTTGACCGGCTTCGTGTTCGGCAATAACAAGTGCGCTCATATCAAATCACCTTCGCTTCGTTTTTCAGTTTGTCAACCAGTGCCGCCACATCAGCGACCTTGACACCCGCAGAACGGCCTGCAGGATCGGTTACTTTCAGCATCTTCAGCCGCGGCGTGACATCAACGCCCAAGTCTTGCGGCGTGAGCTGGTCGAGTTGCTTTTTCTTTGCCTTCATGATGTTGGGCAGGGTCACATAACGCGGCTCGTTGAGGCGCAAATCGGTGGTCACCACCGCTGGCATGCGCATTTTCAGCGTTTCAAGGCCACCGTCAACTTCGCGGGTGACGTAGAGGCTATCGTCCTGACATTCAAGCTTTGAAGCAAAAGTGGCCTGCGGGTAGTCAGCCAGTGCCGCAAGCATTTGCCCTGTCTGATTGGCATCATCGTCGATCGCCTGCTTACCAAGAATGATCAGGCCGGGCTGCTCGCGATCGACCACCGCCTTCAACAGCTTGGCTACCGCCAAAGGCTGAAGTTCGACATCGGTCTGGATCAAAATAGCCCGGTCTGCGCCGATGGCCATCGCGGTTCGCAGCGTCTCCTGGCAAGCGACAGTTCCCGCTGAGACCGCGATGATCTCGCTCACCTGTCCCTTTTCCTTGAGTCTCACCGCCTCTTCCACTGCGATTTCATCAAAGGGGTTCATCGACATTTTCACATTGGCGATATCCACGCCGGTTTGATCACTTTTCACCCGAACCTTGACGTTGTAGTCGACCACCCGCTTTACCGGTACCAAAACCTTCATGCGCGACTTCCTCCTGAGTAATCACCCGATTCTACTGGAGCTCTCTTCAGCTTGAGCCGATGTGTCCTGAGCCCAACGCGGCTTGCGCTTTTCGACGAAGGCGCCCACCCCCTCCCGGGTCTGCGCGTCCATCATGTTGCAAGCCATGGTTTGGCCGGCGAGTTGATAGGCCGCCTCGATCCCCATGTCAAGCTGCCGGTAAAACAATTGTTTACCGGCCGTGATAGCAACTTGGGGCTTGCTGATGATTCGCTGACACAGCGCGAAGCTTGCCGCGTCGAGCTCGGATGGATCGACCACCTGATTGACAAGGCCGCGGGCCTTTGCCTCATCCGCGCTGATGAAGTCACCGGTGACCAGCATCTCGAAGGCTTGCTTGCGCGACAGATTGCGCGACAAAGGCACCGAGGGCGTGGAGCAAAAAAGACCCAGGTTCACGCCTGAGACAGCAAATTGCGCATCACGCGATGCAAGCGCGAGGTCACACATCGCCACCAGCTGGCAACCAGCCGCGGTGGCTATCCCTTGAACCTTGGCGATCACCGGCTGCGGCATGCGATGAATCGTCATCATCATGCGGCTACAGGCTGCAAAAAGCTCCCGGTACTGGTCTTGTGTTTCCAAAGCCAGCATTTCACGCAAGTCGTGGCCTGCGCAAAAGGCCCGCCCCTCGGCCTCAATCACCACCACACGAATGGCTTCATCGTTTGCAATGGCCTGCAGTTGCGCTGTCATCGCCTCAAGCAAGGCTCCCGATAAGGCGTTGAACTGCTTGGGCCGCGCAAGGGTCAAGCGCGCAATCGCATCGTTACAGGAAAATTTCAGGATCGCATCGTCGGCGAAATCAGCAGGCTCTGAGCGATCGGTCTTTGCGTGTTGATCGCAGCTTGCCTGTTGATCGGTCTTTGCGTGTTGATCGATCGCTGCTTGTTGACCGGTCATTTCGAATTGATCGAACGCTGCTTGTTGATCGCTTTGATTCATCGTTTCGCCTTTCTCATGTGATCCGATGCCGTTGCGCTTGAGGGTGACTATTTGGCACCATGCCAAGCCATGGCGAACGCTATCATCCTTACAGCCTTCATAATGCCTTTTGGACGACGATTTGAATCAATTCAATGACTAAGTCGTTTTTCCGACCGTCGCTGCTAGCCAGCCTGATCCTGATGCCTTGGATTGCCTCGGCTGTTGCCGCTAACCTCGACGCTGAGGATGTTCCGCTTCCAGCCTGGTCGCCGGTTCCCTTTGTTCGTCCGGCTGACTTTGCAGCCTACATGCAATCCCGTCACGCCTGGCCGCGTGACCGCCTCGATGCCCTGTTTGCGGACTACCGACCCAACGCTCAGGTGATTCGCCTGATGGAGCCAGCGCCGCAAGGGTTTAAACGATCCTGGCAGAGCTACCGCAAGCGATTTATCGACCCCAAGCGGATTGCCGCAGGCTTGGCCTTCTGGAGCGAGAACCAGTCGGCTCTTGAGCGCGCAAGCAAGCGTTTTGGCGTGCCGGCCTACGTGATTGTCGGGATCATCGGCGTTGAGTCGATTTACGGGCGCAACACCGGCAACTTCCAGGTGCTTGATGCACTTGCCACCCTCAGCTTTGACTACCCCCGACGGGGGGCCTTCTTTGCCCGCGAACTTGAACATTTCCTGCTGTGGACGCAGGAGCAAGGTCTCGACCCGAAGGCGCTGCGCGGCTCATTTGCAGGCGCGATAGGCTTGCCGCAATTCATGCCCGGCAGCATCAGACGGCATGCAGTTGACTTTGATGGCGATGGAAGCATCGATCTTGCCGGCAGCAGTGCCGATGCTATTGGCAGCGTGGCCTCGTTTTTGAAGCGACACGGCTGGCGCAGCCCATCGGCACAAAAAATACGGATTCAGCTGCGGATGCTGCCAGACGCGGCAAACGAAGAAGCGCTTGCCAAACTGCTTGAAGCCGGCTGGCAACCGCGGCTTGAACGTCGCGAGATCGAACGAGCAGGCCTTGGATTTCCCAAGGATGCATCGCCTAAAAAGCGCCCTGCAGTCGATCAACAATGGGCGGTGTATGAACTCCCAAACGCTGACGCCCCCAGCACCTGGATTGCCGCCGACCATAATTTTTGGGTGATCACCCGTTATAACCAATCGCCTTTTTATGCGATGGCAGTGCTTGAACTGGGCGAGTCGGTTCGCGATGAGCGTCGCCGACAAACGGCTAAACCAGGCGGCGCGAAGCCCGGTGGCTGAAAACAGCATTCACCACACCGGTTGCCACAATCAAGGCCATGCCGATCAGTGACCAGCGGTCCGGAAAGTGGTCAAAAACAAGCCAGCCCATCAACAGCGCTGATAGCGCTTGACTGTAACTGTAAGGCGCAAGCGTGGAAACCGGTGCCGCCGCATAGGCTTTCACCATCAGGTGATGACCATAAGCACCGATTGCGCCCATCGTAAAGAAAGCACACCAATCGATGAAATCGGACGGCCACAGCCAGTATCCCGGCGCAATCAGGCTCAGCAGACAGGTGGCCACCAAAGCGCCAATGAACAGCGTTGGGGTAGCGGGATCGCGGGTCGAGAGCTTTCGCGTGAGGATGGCATAGGCTGCGAAACAAAATGCCGTCAGCAAAGGCAAAACCGCTGCCCAGGTGAAGGCCGCAAAGCCAGGCTTCATGATCATGAGCACGCCGGCAAAGCTCAAGGCAAGCGCAAACCACACCCTGGGGTTGGGTCGTTCGCCGAGTAAAGCAATCGCCAAACCGGTGACAAGGATTGGCGCGATCTGCGCAATCGTCGAAGCTTCTGCCAACGGCATCAAACTGAGCGCCGAGAAAAAGCAAAGCGTCGACAGGCCAAGCGCCATGCCTCTGGCGACCTGAAGGACAGGCGCGGTGGTTTGCACCAGCTTGAAACCCATACGCGGTGCAAAAAGCGCAAGCATGATGAAGAGGTTAAAAAAGTAGCGCGCCCAGGCAACCTGTACCGGCGGGTAACGCATACTCGCCCACTTGGCAATCGCATCCATCACACTGAAAAGCACCAGGGCGCTGATAAACAATACGATGCCGCGTCGCTGCGAACCTGCGGTCATCCGGGGAAAACACCGGTCGACAAATAGCGATCCCCGCGGTCACAAACAATGAAGACGATGGTTGCATTTTCAGAACGTTCTGCAATTCGCTGAGCGATCACGCAAGCGCCCGCAGCCGAGATACCGCAAAAAATCCCCTCTTTCGCTGCCAGTTCACGCGCCGTCGATTCGGCCTGCGCCTGCGAGACGTAGGCTACCTCGTCGACAATCGCATGCTTGTAAATCGACGGCAAATAGGCATCGGGCCACTTGCGAATGCCAGGAATCGATGAACCTTCCTCGGGTTGCGCGCCGATGATCTGGATCGAAGGCTTGCGGGCCTTCAGATACCTCGACACACCGGTTATCGTGCCGGTTGTGCCCATGGACGATACAAAATGGCTGACCTCACCCCGGGTGTCGTCCCAGATTTCAGGGCCTGTGGTTTCGTAGTGGGCAATCCAATTGTCATCGTTTGAAAACTGATCCAGAACGCGTCCTTCGCCTTTGGCCTGCATCTCGAGCGCCAGATCGCGAGCATGCTCCATCCCCTGCTGCTGGCTGACAAGAATGAGTTCTGCGCCGTAAGCTTTCATGGTTTGGCGCCGCTCAACCGAGAGGTTGTCAGGCATGATGAGCACCATCCGATAACCCCGGATCGCTGCCGCCATGGCCAAGGCAATGCCGGTGTTGCCTGAAGTCGCCTCAATCAGGCAATCGCCTGGCTTGATCTCGCCGCGGGCTTCGGCGCGTGCGATCATCGACAGAGCCGGACGGTCCTTCACCGAACCCGCAGGGTTGTTGCCTTCGAGCTTGCCTAAAACGATATTCCCCCGCTCGCTGGCGCTGGGCGCGATCATGCGCTGCAAGCGAACCAGGGGTGTCTTGCCAATCGCCTGCTCAACCGTGGGATAAGCGCTGCTGCGCTCACCACGAATCGCGACGCTGGCCGACGGTTCTCCCAAAGCGGGCTTCGCCGATAACGATGCGTTCGACCCTGCTTCGAGAGAGGTTGACTCGGGGGATAGCGGTTGATCGGACATGGTTCAGCGACCTCACAAAGTTTTGTTGGCTTCAAGCAACTGAATCGGTAAATCCAACAAGCGCAGCTGTTGCTTGAGCGCGGCGACTGCTGCCGGACGGGCAAAGCTCTTGCGCCAGGCAAGGACGATCCGCCGGCTCGGCGCTGGCGACTCAAAGGCCAGGTAGCACAGAAAGCCGTCATCACGTGCCCTTGGGCAAGCGGTCTGGGGCAGGACTGTAATCCCCAGGCCTGATGCCACCATGTGTCGGATGGTCTCGAGCGATGAGCCTTCGAAGGTCTTCTGGATACCGGATGTTGCCTGGGAAAACCGCGAAAGCTCTGGACAGATTTCGATCACCTGGTCGCGGAAACAGTGTCCGGTTCCAAGCAGCAGCATGGTTTGCTG
The DNA here is from genome assembly GCA_002342365.1 of Burkholderiales bacterium UBA2459. GTDB lineage: Bacteria > Pseudomonadota > Gammaproteobacteria > Burkholderiales > Burkholderiaceae_E > UBA3064. The sequence goes on from DDPV01000018.1 coordinate 119,468, forward strand.
AGCCAGCTCAGACGAGGCAATCCGGCGGCGCTTCGCCCAAGGGTGTTGCCGCGGCACCGCGACCACGAAATGCTCGTCGTACACCGGCTCAATCATCAGCCCCTGAGCATCAAAGGGCTCGGCAAGCATGAGCACATCGATCTCGCCCTGTCTGAGCACCTCCAGCAACTTGACGGTGTAGTTTTCATGCAAGAGCATCGGCATGGCCGGGTGCGCCTGGATCATCTGAGGCACCAGCCAGGGAAGCACATAAGGGCCGATGGTGAAAATCACGCCCACGCGCAAGGGACCCACTAAAGGGTCGCGGCCTTGCCGGGCCAGATCCTTCAGGTAACTTGCTTCATCGAGCACTTTTTGTGCTTGCTCGATGAGTTGATCGCCGATCGAAGTCGTCTGTATACCCGCTGCCCCGCGTTCGAAAAGCTGCACGCCCAGCTCATCTTCAAGCTTGCGGATGGCGACCGACAGGGTTGGTTGACTGACAAAACAGGCCTCAGCAGCGCGGCCGAAGTGTTTTTCTCGTGCCAGCGCGACGATGTATTTCAATTCGGTCAGGGTCATGGTCGCTTCATTATCGCAAGCTCAGACTTTCAGACGATCCTCAATACCACCCTGCCAGCAGGCGATGAGCGCGGTGATGGTCGGATCGTCACAGCCCCTTTCGTCGAGCAAGGCAGTTGCAAGTTCACGCATCGCCGGAAGGATCCCGGCATCGCGCTCAAGATCGGCAAAACGCAGCAGCGACAGCCCCGATTGTCGCAAGCCAAGGAACTCGCCGGGACCGCGGATGCGCAAGTCCTCTTGGGCGATCGCAAAGCCGTCCTGGTGCTGATAGATCGCCTTAAGCCGGGCCTTTGCCGCCGGGCCCAGCGATTCTCCGTAAAGCAACAGGCATTGACTTTGCGCGCGACCCCGGCCCACCCGCCCGCGCAGTTGATGGAGTTGCGCCAAGCCAAAACGCTCAGCGTGTTCAATCACCATCAGGCTTGCCTGCGGCACGTCAACACCGACTTCAATTACCGTGGTTGCGACCAGGACTTTCACCTCGCCCGACTGAAAGGCCTGCATCACGCTCTGCTTTTCATCCGCAGTGAGTCGCCCGTGCACCAGTCCCACCTTGATGCCGACAAGCGCCTGCGTGAGTTGCTCGAAACTTTCTTCAGCGTGCCGCAAATCAAGTACCTCACTTTCCTCAATCAGGGGGCAGACCCAGTACACCTGATGCAAGGCTTCGACTTCCTGCCTGATCATTTGCATCAATTCCATGCGTTTGGAGGCCTTGAGCAAGCGGGTTCGAATCGGCGAACGACCCGGCGGTAGCTCGTCGATCACCGAGACATCGAGATCGGCGAGGTAACTCATCGCCAGTGTCCGAGGGATCGGCGTTGCGCTCATCATCAGCAAGTGCGGCTCTAGGCCGTCCTCACGCTTGTGGCGCAGACTCAAGCGCTGATTCACCCCGAAACGATGTTGCTCATCCACAATCGCCAAACCCAAATTGGCAAAGTGAATCGACGCCTCAAGCAAGGCATGGGTTCCAATCACCAGATCAAGTTCCTGCGCGGCGATGGCTTCCCTGAGCTGGCGTTTCGCGCTTGCCTTGAGCCCGCCACTGAGCCGGGCACTTCGCAGGCCAAGTTTTTGCAGCAGGGGCAGGCACTTGGCGGCGTGCTGCTCGGCGAGTATCTCGGTGGGTGCAAGCAAGGCGACCTGGTAGCCGCAGGCAATCGCTTGCAGCGCCGCGAGCAAGGCGATCACCGTTTTGCCGCTTCCAACATCGCCTTGCAGCAAACGATGCATCGGGATCGGTCTTTGGAGGTCAGCGTTGATCTCGCGCAGCACCCGGCTTTGAGCTTCGGTGAGCGCAAAGGGCAAATGGCTCAGCGCCTCATCAAGCCGTTCTGTCATCGCGAGCATGGTCGGCGCAGCGCGTGTTGCGCGGCGCCTTCTGGCCCGCTGAAGGCCGAGTTGCTGAGCGAGTAACTCATCGCAAATCACCCGCAAACAGTGCGGATCGCTGCGCTCCTCGATCAGGGCCAAGGCTGCGCTTGCCGGAGGCTGGTGGATGAAAATCAGGGCTTGCATCATGCCCACAAGCGCTTGCTTGCTCCCGAGCACATGCTGCAAACGCGCTGCAGAAGCAGGCTCAGGCCACTGAAGGCGCTCCAAGGCCTGTTGAACCGCTCGGCGCAAAACCCACTGCGTCAGCCCGGCGGTTGTTGGGTAAACCGCTGTGAGCTGCTTTTCAAGCGCTTCGCCAAAACGCCTGATCAAGCGCAGGCTTGGATGCGCCATTTCAAGGCCAAGGATGCCAAGCTTGATTTCACCTTGCACCCGGATATGCCGCCCGGGTTGCCATTGCGCTAACTGCGATGGAAACACCTTGAAAAAGCTCAGCTGCAGAGGCGTGCCTTGCGCATCTGCGGCCGTCAGACGGCAGGTCTGCCTGCCCGGTTGCGGCGCCTGCACCGAAAGAATTTGCAAGTCGCACTGAACACTTTGGCCGTCTTTGGCCTCCTTCAACGGCGTTATTCGCGTCCAGTCTTCATAACGCAAGGGAAAGTGGAGCGCAAAATCCTCGTCCCGGATCAGACCGAGGAGCTTGAAGCGACGCTCACTTTCATGCGGGGTTTGGCGGTTCACTGCCATGCACAAGCGGGAGGATCATGATGGCCTCAACCTCAAAGCTTGCGCCACGGGGCAGTGCCGCGACCTGAATGGTTGAACGCGCCGGGTATGGCGCTTCAAAAAAAGCCTGCATGGTCTGGTTCACGGTCGCGAAGTCTTGCAAATCGGTAAGAAAAAGCGTGAGCTTCACGCAATCAGCCAACTGACCGCCGGCGGCCTCGCAAACCGCTTGCAAATTGGCAAAGGCCTGGCGGGCCTGGACCTCGATGCCGCCTTCGACCAATTGGCCACTTAGCGGGTCGAGCGGGATTTGACCGGATAAAAACACCATCTGGCCTACCGCAACCGCTTGGGAGTAGGGACCGATAGCAGCAGGCGCTGCTGGGCTGTGTATGGTTTGTCGCGACATCATGCGTTCCTCATGTTGATGGGCGTAGGGCAGGTAGGCTCAAAAGCCGGCTGGGGCAAGCACTTGATGGGACAATGCTAGCCCAATTTGCGCCTGACACCCATGGAATCAAGCAACCGTCCCCCCATCCGTATTCGCGGCGCACGACAGAACAACCTCAAAAACCTCGATTTGGACATCCCGACCGGTGAGCTGGTCGTGGTGACCGGCGTTTCCGGTTCAGGCAAGTCCTCTCTGGTTTTTGACACGCTTTATGCCGAGGGTCAGCGTCGTTACGTGGAAACCTTCTCGGCCTACGCCCGGCAGTTTCTTGACCGGATGGACCGACCTCAGGTCGATCGGATCGAGGGCGTTCCGCCAGCCATCGCGATCGACCAGACCAATCCGGTTCGAACCTCGCGCTCAACCGTGGGGACGATGACCGAAATCAACGACCATGTAAAGCTCTTGTGGGCGCGTTTTGCTGAACCCCACTGCCCCCAGGGCCACGGTCCGGTGCGAGCATCAAGCGCAGCTGAGGTCTGCAAGGAGCTGCTCATCAAGGCTTCAGAGGCGGGTGATCCGCGCCTGATCCTGTGCTTTCCGGTGCCAATCCCGCAGGCCTTCAGTCAGCAGGAGGTTGAAGCCATGCTGCTATCGGAGGGCTACACAAGAACCGAGGGTCAGCCCTATGAAGCGCGCGGGCGCCGATTTATCGACGTGGTGCAGGACCGCTTTCGCGCCTCGCAAGTCGACCAGGGTCGGCTCCGCGAAGCGGTCGAGGCCTGCCTCAGCAAGCCCGAGGGGCGCTTGATTGTCCACTGCACGCCCCAACACGATGCAAATTGGCGCTGGAGCGGGAAACAACAGTGTGCTCTCTGCGACCACCGCTTTGCACCCGTCACGCCGAGCCATTTCAGCTTCAACTCCCCGATTGGCGCCTGCGAAAGCTGCCGGGGTTTTGGCCGCGTCATCGGGATTGACTGGGGTCTGGTCATACCTGATGCGAGCAAAAGCCTCGCGCAAGGCGCAGTCAAGCCCTGGCAAACCGAAAGCTTCAAGGACTGTCAAGCCGACCTTATGAGGTTTGCAGCGCTGCAGGCGATCGATGCGTACCGCCCCTGGCGCGATCTCAGTCCGGCCGCCAAGCACTGGGTGCTCGAGGGCGATCCTCATTGGCGCGGAGACTGGAAACGGCAGTGGTATGGCGCCAAGCGATTTTTCGAATGGCTCGAAACCAAGGCATACAAAATGCATGTCCGGGTGCTGCTTTCGCGCTACCGCGCCTATAGCCCTTGCAGCGCCTGCTCGGGCACACGCTTAAAGCCCGAGGCAGCGCACTGGAGGGTTGCCAACAAGGGCTTGCATGACTTGATGGTCGAGCCGATCGCGCAAGTCCGGGATTGGTTTTTCGGCTTGCAGGGACAACTGCCGCGCGACGAGGCCGCCGAGCTCTTGACCTCCGAGATCCGCACACGCCTGAGTTTTTTGTGCGAGGTCGGCCTCGGCTACCTCAGTCTTGACCGCCAGTCACGCAGCCTGTCAGGAGGCGAGGTCCAGCGGATCAATCTCACCACCGCGCTCGGCACCTCGCTGGTCAACACCCTCTTTGTGCTCGATGAGCCCTCCATCGGTTTGCACCCTCGGGATATGAATCGCATTATCGCGGTGATGCAGCGGCTGCGTGACGCCGGCAATTCCCTGGTGGTGGTGGAACACGACCCCGCTGTGATGTGGGCCGCGGATCGTCTGCTTGACATCGGACCCGGACCCGGCGAGCGGGGCGGTGAAATTCTTTTTTGGGGTCAACCCGCTGAACTTGCGCAGGCCAGGGGCCTGACGGCAGACTACTTGCTTGGACGTCGCGATCTGGCTCAAACGCGAACGACGCCGCAAAAGCTCGCCCAAAAGATCACCGAAAAAACGCCCAAGCTGCTGATCGAAGGCGCGCGCGAAAACAATCTTAAAAATGTATCCGTGTCAATACCCTTGCGCGCCCTGGTCTGCCTGACCGGCGTGTCTGGCTCGGGCAAATCGACGCTGATGCAAGGCATACTTTTGCCTGCACTGTTGAAGGCAAAGGGCAAGCCAACCGAAGCACCCGGCGATCATGATCGCGTGCTGGGTGAAGACTGGCTTGACGATGTGGTTCATGTCGACCAATCGCCGATCGGCAAGACAGCGCGATCAAACCCGGTCAGCTACGTCGGTGCCTTTGACGGCGTTCGAAAGCGATTTGCTGCGCTTTCCCTGTCGCGCGAACGTTCCTACACCGCGGGCACTTTCAGCTTTAACAGCGGTAACGGTCGATGTCCTGCTTGCTCAGGCAGCGGGTTTGAACACATCGAAATGCAGTTTTTGTCAGACGTGTACTTGCGTTGCTCCGATTGCGACGGTCGTCGTTTCCGTGCCGAGGTGCTCGAGGTCAAGGAACGAGGCCGCAGCGTGGCCGATGTGCTGGACATGACGGTGGGTGAGGCTTTGCATTTTTATGCGCGCGACCCGGAGATCCGCAGCCGGCTGCAGCCCTTGGTGGACGTGGGGCTCGAGTATTTACGCCTCGGACAGCCCGTACCCAGCCTCTCGGGTGGAGAGGCGCAACGCTTAAAGCTGGCTGGCTTTCTCGCCCAGGCAGCCGCTGACGCCCGAAGCCCGCGGCGCCTGACGCAAGCGGGCCGTCGCGCTGGCACGCTTTTCATGTTTGACGAACCCACAACCGGTCTGCACTTTGACGACATCCGCAAATTGCTTCAGGCCTTCGACCAGCTGCTAGACGCAGGCCATTCGCTGCTGGTGATCGAACATAACCTTGATGTGATCGCTGCAAGCGACTGGGTGATTGACCTCGGCCCCGAGGCGGGCGATGCCGGAGGCTTTCTTGTAGCTTGCGAAACGCCGCAGGAGCTTGCAGCCCGCAGCGACTCGCACACCGGCCTCGCGCTTGCCAATTACCGAAGGCTGAATGAACCAAGCGTTCAAAGGCAACCAGTCCTGCTTGAAGAAAGTGCCATTCGCCTGCAGGCCAGCGACGCGATTGTTGTGCATCGCGCTCGCGAAAACAATTTAAAACAACTTGACGTGCAAATTCCGCGCAATCAGATGACGGTCATCACAGGGCCCTCGGGTTCGGGAAAGTCAAGCCTCGCTTTTGATGTGATTTTCGGTGAAGGCCAGCGCCGTTATCTGGAATCCTTGAATGCCTATGCGCGGCAATTTGTGCAGCCGGCGTCAAAGCCCGATGTTGAAGGCTTGTACGGCATACCGCCGACGGTCGCAATCGAGCAGCGCAGCAGCCGCGGCGGCCAAAAAAGCACGGTTGCCACGCTCACGGAGGTCTACCACTTTCTGCGCCTTTTGTGGATGCGCCTTGGAACAGCGCATTGCCCTGACTGCAAGATTGCGGTTGAGCCCCAAAGCTTTGACCAGTTGGCAGCGCGTTTGATGCGGGACTACAAGGGGCGATGGATAGGACTTTGCGCGGTGCTTGTCAGCGCACGCAAGGGCAGCTACAAAGACCTGGCGCGCTGGGCGCTGGATAAGGGCTACAGCCACTTTCGTGTTGACGGCAAAATGCTGCCACTTTCCAGGTTTCCCGCTCTTGACCGTTATCAAGAACACAACATTGAACTTCCGGTGGCGAGTCTTCGCATCGATAGTGCTTGCGACGAAGCCTTGCGCGATGCGCTTGAGCGATGTCTTGAGCTCGGCAAGGGCAATGTTCTGGTTCTTGAAGACCTGCAAACGGTTGTCCGTTCAGATTTTTATCAATTAAGTCCAAGCGACGCGAGCGATGCTTTTGCAAGTCGGCCAAGCAGGCTCTTTTCAACCCGAAGAGCGTGCTCACAATGCGGCTTGAGCCTGCCGGAACCCGATCCGCGCCTTTTTTCCTTCAACTCGAAAATGGGCGCCTGCCCCGATTGCCAGGGCACTGGGCTGCATCTGAGCCAGGCGATCCGCAAAAAGCTTGATGAACATCAACAATTCGGCGCTCAGACTGAAGAAACCCTGACCCGTAGCGAGGCGCTGATCGATCATCTTGAGGCCGGCAGCGCATGCGCGAGCTGCCAAGGCGAAAGGCTCAATCCGGTGGCTCGCGCAGTGCTGCTTGGCGAGCGCAGCCTGGGTGAAGTCAGTGGGCTTTCAGTCAGTGCAGCCCGGGCCTGGTTTGAGGCCTTGAAGCTCGACGAGCGAGCCAGCAGTATTGCCAAAGACGTACTCAGTGAAGTTCATGCAAGGCTAGAGTTTTTGGAGCGCGTTGGGCTCGGTTATTTGAGCTTGAATCGCGCGGCTCCGACCTTGTCGGGAGGCGAGGCGCAGCGCATCCGGCTCGCAGCCCAACTGGGGTCCAATTTGCAGGGTGTTTGCTACGTGCTTGATGAGCCCACCATCGGACTTCATCCCCGCGATAACAAGATTCTTGTCGATACCTTGCAAAGGCTTCGTGATCGCGGCAACACCTTGCTGGTGGTCGAACATGACGAAGAAACCATTCGTCGCGCGGACTACCTGATCGATATCGGACCTGGAGCAGGAAGGCTCGGTGGACATTTGATGGCAAGCGGCAAGCCGGATCAGGTGTTGCAACATCCGGAAAGTTTGACCGCGCGTTTTCTGCGCCAACCCCTCAAACATCCAACCCAACCGCGCAGGCCGGTCCCTGCGAATCACCCCTGCATCAGGCTTTCGGGCATCCGCTTGCATAACCTCAAATCCATCAACGCGCGTATTCCGCTGGGGCGACTGAGCGTGATCACCGGCGTATCCGGATCGGGTAAATCAACGCTGGCTCGCGACGTGCTGTTGCGCGGCTGCCAACACCATTTGCAGCGCCGCGATGGGATCGCAGCGCCCGTGCCACAGGACTTATTCAAACTGACCGGCCTTGAGGCTATCGACCGGGTCCTTGAGGTCGACCAGGCGCCGATCGGAAAAACCCCACGATCCTGCCCTGCCACGTACATCGGATTCTGGGATGCGATTCGCCGCCTCTTTGCCGACACCCAGGAAGCGCGAATCCGTGGCTGGGACGCGAGCCGCTTTTCCTTCAACACCGGCGCGGGACGCTGCAGCGTTTGCGAGGGACAGGGCATGCAAACGGTGGCGATGAACTTTTTGCCTGACGTAAAAATGCTCTGCGAGGCCTGCAAAGGCGCACGCTTTAACCCTGCCACGCTGGACGTACGTTGGCAGGGATTCACGATTGGCGATGTGCTCGCTGCGTCGGTGGACGAAGCCCTTGAACGCTTTGAGGCCCACCCTTCAATTCATCGTCCTTTGCAGTTATTGCAAGACGTTGGACTTGGATACCTCAGTCTGGGCCAAGCAAGCCCCAGCCTTTCCGGGGGTGAGGCGCAGCGAATCAAGCTTGTGACTGAACTGGCAAAGGCAAAAGCGAACGACGGACCCAAGACGCTTTATGTGCTCGATGAGCCTACCGTCGGATTACACATGGCTGATGTTGAAAAACTTATCCGGGTGTTTCACCGGCTCGTTGATGCAGGTCACAGCCTGGTGGTGGTTGAACACGACATGGATTTATGGGCCGAAGCCGACTGGCTGATCGACCTCGGACCCGAGGGCGGCGATGGCGGCGGCGAAATCACCACGCAAGGCCCACCCGAGCTGGTAGCCAGACACCAAGGACACACCGGACGTCTACTGAGCCGCTTTCTCAGCGAACGAAGCCATGACGTCGACGATGGTCAAAGGCTCAAGCGCTGACAACGCGTATCATCCAAAGTCATGAACGACCACGCCATGAACCTTCAAGCCTGTATCGATGATCTAGGCACGCTGCTCGCTTTCGACACCACCAGCCATCGCTCGAATCGGCCACTCATCGACTGGGTCGCCAACCGCCTCGAGGGACAGGGCTATCGGGTGATGGTGCAGCAAGCGCCGGATGAGGATAAAGCCAATCTCTTTGCCAGCATTGGCCCGGAGGATCAGGGCGGCTTGATGCTTTCAGCGCATTCGGATGTGGTGCCGGTTGCCGGTCAAAACTGGCAAAGCGATCCCTTCGTGCTGCGTGAAGCCGATGGCCGTCTTTATGGCCGCGGCTCTGCCGACATGAAAGGCTTTATCGCCTGCATGCTGCAAGCCGCACCGCATTTTGCTGCCAGCGCGCTCAAGGCGCCGGTGCATTTGGCTTTGTCCTACAACGAAGAAACCAACATGGGCGGGATGAAACAACTCGCCGCTGCGCTTGCCCAGACAGCCCATCCGCCGCGGGCCTGCGTGATCGGCGAGCCCACCAGCATGCAAGTGGTCGTGGCCAATAAAGGCGCCGCGATCTACCGCTTCAAAGTTCGCGGTTTTGAAGTGCATTCCTCGTTGCGCGATCAGGGTGTCAGTGCGGTGGAGGCTGCGGCGCAAATCATCGTCCGCTCACAAATGATTCAGGATCGTATGCGGCAGGACCTGCGCCACGATGGCTTTGACTTTCCCTACTCAAGCATTCACGTTGGTCGCATTGCCGGTGGCACCGCGCACAACATCACTGCGAAAGACTGCGAATTCATGCTCGAGATCCGGGCCCTTCCGGGTCGCGCTGCCGCTCCGTTCATCGCCGAACTCAAGCTTTGGTGTGAGCAGGAGCTTTTGCCCGCGATGCGCTCGATTGCTTCGGTAAGCGATGTGCAAATCGAAGAAATCACCGACAGCCCCAGTCTCGACGAACGCGGCAACAACCGACTTGCTCGCGCCATGATGCCGCTTTGTGCTTGCCATGCCACGGGGCGGGTGAGCTTTGGAACCGAGGGCGGCATTTTGCAGGATGCTGGGATTCCGACCATTATTTGCGGTCCGGGGCAAATCAGCGTTGCGCATCAAGCCGACGAATTCGTGGAGATCAGTCAGCTCAAGGCCTGCCTTCACTATCTTGGGCAATTACGCGGCCAACTCGAGCGCGATCCCTCCTGCTTTTTTTAATCGACGATGTTTTTGCTGATCGGACTGTTGCTCGTCCTCGCGACGACAGCGGTCATGATTTGGCCGCTGCTCAGGCGCAGCCCTGCCGCTGATACCGGCCCCGACGACGAGGCGTTGGCCCGGGTATTCAAAGATCGGCGCGTCCTGATTCAACAGGAGCTTCAAAGCGGTCTGATTGAACCCCACGAAGCGCAGCGCGCCGAAGAGGCACTGGCTCAGGAACTGGCCGACCGCCTTCAAACATCAGCTCTTGAAAGTCCAAAGGAAACATCGGTCGAAAAAGCGAGGGCAAGCGCTGAGGCAAGACGACCCTGGCTTGCCGCGAGCATGGGCTTGTGCCTTCCTATCATCGGAATATGCCTTTACCTGATTAAGGGCAACCCCGAGCTCGCCATACCCGGCGCAAACCTCTCGGGTACCGAACAAGCCGGTTTGCGTTCCCTCGAGCTGCTGGCGCAGGACAAGGCCGGCTACCAGGCCCAGGTCGCACAATGGAAGCAGGATCTTGTTGCAAAGCCTGATGCGGTCAATACCTGGCTCAGCCTTGCGCTCTTGCACAAGGCAGCGGGTGATTACGGCGAGGCCTTACAAAGCTTCGGGGAAGCCCTCAGGCGCGGTGCTGATCAAGACGCCCGCAGCCTTGCCGAGTTTGCCGAAACGATCGCCCTGGCGCGCGATAAACGCTTTGAGGGCGAGCCTTATGAACTGCTCAAACGCGCCATGACGATCGATCCAAACGATTCAAAAGTCGTCTCACTGATGGCCGCTGCGCACTACCAGGTCGGAGAGAAAGCGCAAGCGCGGGCGCTGCTTGAGCAACTTCTAGCTGCCATGCCCCCAGAATCCGCTCAGGCCGAACAACTGCGCGCCCTGATCGCTAGCCTTCCAGGCGCTGCAAGCGCGACCGAGACCACCATCACGGTCAGTCTCGCGATTTCGCCGGCGATGCTGCAGGGCCTGGCACCCGCAGCGGTGCTTTATGTCAGCGCGCGCGCCGCACAGGGCCCCCGAATGCCGATTGCCGTGTGGCGTGCCAGGGTATCGGAGCTCAAGTTTGATGCGCAAGCGGACCAAGGCGCAGGGCCCGAACAATCTCACGCGCAAAAGACGCTGCAGGTCAAACTCTCCAACGCCGAGCGACTAGACCCTGCGCGAGCGCTTGACGGAGCCCTGTGGGTTGAAGCGCATATTTCGCAATCGGGGCTTGCAGGCAGGCAGGCCGGTGATCCCTTTGCGCAAGGGGCTTCCGCCGCACTGGGGCAGGGCAAGGCTCAGGCCAGTGTGCGGCTAAATATCGATGAACGTTATAAACCATGAAAACAGCAATAAGCTTGCAGGCAACCCTTTGAGCGCAGCAACAAGACCTGAGGACAGGGATTGAGCGCATCAACAAGCTCCGAGACAAGCGTTTTGAGCGGCGCAGGAATCAGCCTGTCTCGCGGTCGACGTCGCCTCATGCACGATGTCAGCTTTTCGCTTGAAAGCGGCCAATGGCTTGCGCTAACCGGGCCCAATGGCTCCGGCAAGTCATCGCTTTTGCGCGCGCTTTGCGGACTGAGCAGTTTTGATGTGCAGCCTGCGCTGCGTTATGCCGGGCAGCCGATTGAAAACCTGGCAGGCTGCAGCAAGCTCCGGCTGCTCTTTCAGGGCCACGCCTCGGGCTGGAAGGATGGACTCACCACGCTTGAGAATTTGCGCTGGCAGGCGGGCCTGGACCAGCAAGGCGCGAGGCCGATCGATGATCATGACTTGGTCGCTGCGCTCGATGCCTGCGGAATTGCGACACAGCGTGAACTTCCCTTCGCGGTGCTGTCAGCCGGCCAGAGGCGCCGCCTGTCGATGAGCCGACTCTGGCTAGGCCTCAGGGCCCAGGCTGCTGGGGACGAAGGCGATGCAAACGCCCGCAAATCATGCTGGCTTCTCGATGAGCCGACTACCGCCTTGGACGATGAAGGTCAGACGCTGATGGGCCGCTTGCTCNNATTCCACAAACACCGCCTGCCAAGCTGTTGCGACTGCGCGGCCATTGAATGCAAGCGCTCCTGATGTTTCGCGAGAGTATCCGGCGTGATCTCAGGCTCCTGTTAAGGCAGGGTAGCGAGGCCTGGCTCGTCCTCGTGTTTTTCTTGCTGATCGCAAGCCTGTTTCCGCTTGCGATGGAGCCGGATCCGGGCATCTTGCTTGCCATCGGTCCTGGCGTTGCCTGGGTTTCGGCCTTGCTGGCGGTCTTGTTATCCATGCCGCGCATGTTTGCGGCCGATGCGCAAGACGGTAGCCTGGAACAAATGCTCTTGCAGTCCGAGGTCTGGATGCCGGTACTGCTCGGAAAGCTGCTGGCGCACTGGCTTGCCAGCGGTCTGCCCCTGAGTCTGGTTGCACCCTTCATCGGATTGCAGTACGGACTCGAGCGCGAAGCAATCGTGGTCCTCGTGCTCAGCCTTTGTATCGGGACACCGGCGCTCACTTTGCTTGGGGCCATCGCTGCCGCCCTTAATCTGTCGGCACGCGGCGGCGGTGCCCTGCTTGCACTGTTGATGCTGCCACTTTGCGTTCCGGTGCTTGTCTTTGGCGCCGGCGCTGTTGAAGCCCAGCAGTCAGGACTCGGCGCGCAGGCCCACTTGTCGCTGCTCGCCGCCGGACTGATCTTG
>DDPV01000018.1:132114-141964 GCA_002342365.1 Burkholderiales bacterium UBA2459
CTATGCCGCACCGGCGCGTTTCTTCCCGCTTGCCGGGAGGTTCGTGATGCCGCTTTACACATTGGCTGCCTTGCTCGCCTGTGTGGGGCTCTACATGGGGTTTTTCGTCGCGCCGACCGACTGGCAGCAAGGCGAAGCCTACCGGATCATTTTCATCCACGTACCGGCAGCCTGGATGTCGATGATCATTTTTCTGGCCATGGCCTTTTGGGGTGTGCTCGCGCTGGTCTTCAAGACGAGACTCTCGGCCATGATGTTGCAAGCACTTGCGCCTACTGGTGCCTGGATGACATGTATCGCGCTCTGGACCGGAGCCTTTTGGGGCAAACCCACCTGGGGTACTTATTGGGTTTGGGACGCGCGCATCACCTCGGAATTGATCCTCTTGTTTCTTTACTTCGGCGTGATCGGATTGAGAGCCTCAATCGAAGACGACCGGAAAGCCGACAAGGCCTGCGCGCTGATGGCGATTGTCGGTGCGGTCAACGTCCCGATTATCTATTTCTCGGTGAAATGGTGGAACACCTTGCACCAAGGCGCCACCGTCTCAGTCACCGCAGCGCCCAAAATGGCGCAAACCATGCTGACTGCCATGCTGATCATGACCGCCGCAGCCTGGCTTTACAGCATCGCCAACAGCCTTGTTCGGGTTCGCAGCCTGATTATCGAGCGCGAGCCGCGATCGGCCTGGGATCACTGGCCGTGAAAGATCACAGCTTTTATATCCTGATGTCTTACGGGGCGTTTGCACTGGTGCTGTTAATCGAGTTATATGCATTGCGCATGCAACGAACACGGGCCGTCAAGGAGGCAAAGCGCATGGATGAATCGATGGATAGCACGAGGGATGCTGAGGTGAATAGAGCGAGCGATGCCGCCGATCATGAGGCTTTGCTGGCCGGAGATAACTCGATAGCGCCGCAGGCCGGCGAGAACCCGACTGCGCTGCAGGCTCGGCCCGAGAACCCGACTGCTTCCCAGCAAGCCCCCCAAGGGGCTGCTGCCAAGCCGCGATGAGTCCGCGACAAAAGCGACTTAGCCTGATCGCCGGACTGATCAGTGCGATTGTGGTCGCACTTGCACTGGTGCTCAACGCCTTCCAGAGCAATTTGGTGTTCTTTTTCACACCCAGCCAGGTCGCCAACGGTGAAGCGCCGCAGGGCAAGAGTTTTCGGATTGGCGGCTTGGTCGTTCCTGGCTCCTTAAAGCGTGAAGGCGATGGGATTCGGATGCAGTTTGCAGTGACCGATCAAGCGAAGACCGTCCAGGTACACTACCAGGGCATCTTGCCGGACTTGTTCAAAGAGGGTGCCGGTGTGGTCGCGCAAGGCATGATGCAAACCGACGGGCGCTTCATCGCTAAGGAAGTGCTTGCCAAACACGATGAGAACTACATGCCGCCAGAAGCTGCTGAAGCCTTGAAAAAAGCAGGGCATCCGGTTGGTGCGCCCGCACAATTTCAAAAGGCACCGACCAAGCCATGACGGCTGAACTCGGCCACCTCGCGCTTGCCCTGGCGATGCTTAGCGGACTGTGCCTTGCGGTTTTTCCCAGCCTTGGCGTGTGGAGACGCGATACGCGCCTGATGGCAATGGCCTCACCGGTTGCCTACTGGCAGCTGCTTTTGGTGTTGATTGCCTTCGTCTGCTTGATCGAAAACTTTATCAGCCACGACTTCAGCAACCAGCTGGTTGCGAACCACTCCAATCGTGATCTGCCTTTTTGGTACCGCGTCGCAGCCAGTTGGGGATCGCACGAGGGTTCGATGTTGTTATGGATTTTGATGCTCGCCCTGTGGACCGCAGCGCTTGCGGCGTTTTCGGGCAAACTTCCGCAAAGCATGCGTGCGCGGGTGCTGGCGGTACTCGGTGCGGTGAGCATCGGGTTTTATCTCTTTGCCCTGCTCACGTCCAACCCTTTTGAACGCGTCGTGCCGGCGCCCATTAACGGCCGCGATCTCAATCCCCTGCTACAGGACCCGGGGATGGTGTTCCATCCACCCCTGCTTTACATGGGCTACGTGGGTTTTGCGGTTGCTTTCGCCTTTGCCATTGCCGGTCTGATCGAAGGCCGCTTTGACAGCGCCTGGGCGCGATGGGTCAGGCCATGGACCAACATCGCCTGGGGCTTTTTGTCGCTTGGCATTTGCCTGGGTTCGTTCTGGGCTTACTATGAGCTTGGCTGGGGAGGCTGGTGGTTCTGGGATCCTGTTGAAAACGCCTCATTTATGCCCTGGCTTACCGGCACCGCGCTGATCCATTCGCTTGCAGTGACTGAAAAACGCGGCAACTTCCGTAGTTGGACGGTCTTGCTCGCGATCATGAGTTTTAGCCTGAGCCTTTTGGGAACCTTCCTGGTTCGTTCAGGGGTTTTGACCTCGGTCCATGCCTTTGCCACAGACCCAACGCGCGGCGTGTTCATCCTGATTTTTCTTTGTATCGTGATCGGCGGCTCGCTCAGCCTTTATGCGCTCCGAGCTCATACGGTGCACAGCAGCCAAGCTTACGGTTTGCTATCGCGCGAGTCGATGCTGTTAGCAAACAACATCGTGATGGTGGTTGCCATGTTTGCAGTGCTGTTGGGAACGCTCTATCCCTTGGCACTCGATAGCCTCGATCTGGGCAAGATTTCGGTAGGCCCGCCCTATTTCGATGCAGTTTTTGTACCCTTGATGCTGCCGGCCTTGTTCCTGATGGCAATCGGGCCTTTGTCTCGCTGGCGCGATACGCCGATGCTGCCTCTGATCGACCGTATGCGCTGGGCCTTTGCCGCCAGCCTGCTGATCGCGCTCCTCTTGCCTTTCACTGCCTCGGAGGACTACAAGCCGATGACGGCGCTTGGACTCTGGCTGGCTTTGTGGATTGCAGCTGCGGTGCTCTTGAATGCGGCTGAAAACATGAAGTCACCCAGCGCCCGCATGGATGCCTCCAGACTGCTGCTGCAGCCAGGATCGTGGTGGGGCATGCAGCTTGCGCACCTTGGGGTTGCCAGCTTCGTGATGGGGGTAAGTCTTGTTAACAGTTACGAAATCGAGATCGAAAAGAAGTTGGCGCCGGGCGATGTTCTGAAAATCGACAAAGACCTGAGCCTGCGTTATGCCGAAACCTTGCAGCGTCGCGGACCGAATTACGAGGCGATACAGGTCCGTTTTGAATTGCTTGAGGGTCAACGCGTCGTTGGCGAGCTAAGGCCTGAAAAACGGCGCTACAACAGCTCGAAAATGGTGATGACTGAGGCGGGCATTCGCCGCAGTCTGCTCGGCGATCTCTATATCGCGCTGGGCGAGGCCCACGGCGATGGCTGGCTGACGAGGGTTCAGCGAAAACCGGCAGTCAATTGGATCTGGATTGGTGTGCTGATGATGGGACTGGGTGGTTTTTGGGCAGCGGGTGATGCACGCTATCGACGAAGCCCTGTCACCCGATTCGCTGCACCCGGCTTGCATCAGGCAAGCAGCAAAGCCGAGGGACAGACCGGATGAGCCGGTGGCTGCGGGCGGGTTTGCCGCTTCTTGTGTTTTTGCTGATTGCTTTCTTCTTGCTCAAGGGATTGGACCGAAATCCCCGCGAAATTCCCTCAGCGCTTCTCAACCGGGCCGCACCCACCGGGGCACTTGCAAACCTGAGTCCTCTTGAGGGGTTTGAGCATCCGCTGCAGTTTCAGGAACTCAGCGGTCAGGTGTGGATGCTTAACGTCTGGGGATCCTGGTGCAGCGGTTGCCAAATCGAACATCCCTTGCTCAATCACATGGCGCAAGAGCGCTTGCTGCCGATTGTCGGCTTGGCGTGGAAGGATGCGCCTGCGCAGTCAAAGCAGTGGCTCTCCCGTCTGGGTAATCCTTATGCAACGGTGCTGATGGATTTGCAAGGCAAGGCGGCGATTGAATGGGGCGTTTACGGTGCACCGGAAACTTTTTTGATCGATAAAACCAATACGATCCGATTCAAGCATGTGGGACCCCTGACGGCTGAGGTAATCGACCGGCAGCTGCGCCCGATGATTGAGCGCCTGAAGCAGTGAACATCGCAGGCAGCAGACCATGAGTCAGCCGGTTCCCAACACGCTTGAGCCTGTTGCGCTCGACGAGGCGCAAACACAGCGCTTGCGCAAGCTCTACGGTGAAATCCGCTGCCTCGTCTGCCAGAACCAAAGCCTTGCCGACTCGGCTGCGGACCTGGCGATTGACCTGCGCCACGAGGTGCAAAGCCAACTCGCCAAGGGTTCGAGTGACGAGCAGATCAAGCGCTGGCTTGTCGAACGGTACGGCGACTTTGTGCTCTACAGGCCCCAGATGCAGGCGACAACCGCCATTTTGTGGCTAGGGCCATTTGTCGGTTTAGCCGCGGGCGCGTTAGTTTGGAGGCTCGTCCAACGCAAAAGGCAAATCGCGGCAATGGCGCCGCAAGACCAAGCTGCTCAGGCAGACGGTTTTGCTAGGGCAGGACGCGAAGCATCGCTACAACGCGCCAAACGGTTGCTCAACACAGACGACGACGCAAGAGCGGGCTAGCGCTCTCAACAGGGGAAAGATGGTATGAACGCTGAAACGCAAACCAGCTTGTATCTCGATAGCTCGGATCAGACGCCCACCGATACGCGTCGACGCCTTTGCCTGTCGGCCGTGGCCGCAGCAGCGCTTGGGTCAAGCTTTGGCCTTGCGGGCTGCGCCAGTCCGCAACTCGCACTCGAGTGGCGCGACGAAGCAGTCAAGCCGGTCACCGCCTCCAAGATCATCATCCTCGCTCAGCATCCGGATGTGGTGATTGAACGGGTGTGCGAGGATCTGATGAGTGAGGCGATCGGTAAGGCTGGCGTTGCAGCCGTCGCTGGATGGCGATTGCTGCCAGAGCGAAGCGGGCCGCCGGATGAACAAAGTCTTCAACTCGCTGTCACGCAATCCAAGGCCAGTCACGTCTTGTTGATACAAACCTTGCCGCCGCAGCAAAGCAGCCAGTTAGCGCCGATCACGCACACCGGGCTTGGCTACTGGGGTCCCTACCGTCGCTGGTACGGCTACGGACGTTCTCGATTTTATGGCGGAACAGTGTGGGCGCAAGTGCCAGTCACCACCATCACCACCTCAGCTAGCCTCTATGAAGCGGGCAGCAAGCGGATGCTATGGGGTGCAAGCCATGTCAGCAGCAACACCTATAACCTCAGGCCTGACCTTGAAGGCATGGTTGCAGCTTTTTTGCAGGGACTTCGCAGCCGGCAATGGCTTCCGCCCGCCGCCTAAATGATTAAGGCTGCGCCGGTCTTGCTTTGAACCAGCGCCGCCGAGATATCCGGTGCGCATTCGATCAGTTTCAAACCGTCTGGGGTGACGTCGATCACCGCCAGGTCGGTAATCATCCGATTCACAACCGCCACCCCGGTCAGTGGCAGGCTGCACTGCTCGAGGATTTTTAAATCTTCGCCACCATCTTTACGCTTTGCGGTGTGTTCCATCAGGACCAAGACCCGCCCGACGCCGGCTACAAGATCCATCGCACCACCCATACCCTTCACCATCTTGCCTGGAATCATCCAGTTGGCCAGATCACCCCTGGCACTTACTTGCATCGCACCGAGAATGGCCAGGTTGATTTTCCCGCCGCGAATCATGGCAAAAGAATCGGCCGAGGAAAAAATCGCCGAGCCGGGCAAGGTGGTCACCGTCTGCTTGCCCGCGTTGATCATATCCGGATCGACTTCCGACTCACGCGGAAACGGCCCGATCCCAAGCAGTCCATTCTCACTCTGAAGCCAGACTTCCATCTCTGGCGGAACATGATTGGCGACCAGCGTTGGCAGGCCAATCCCAAGATTGACGTAGAAGCCATCTTGCAGTTCTTGTGCAGCGCGCGCTGCCATTTCATCGCGTGTCCAGGCCATCGCTGACTCCCTGTGCTGATTAGTCCGGACGCGTTGTCCGTTGCTCAATACGTTTTTCGGGTGAAGGGTTCACAACAATCCGGTGCACGAAAATCCCTGGCAAATGGATCTGATCAGGGTCGAGTGCGCCGGTGTCGACCAGTTGCTCGACCTCAACGACGGTCAAACGGCCCGCCATAGCCACGTTCGGATTAAAGTTTCGCGCAGTGCGGCGAAACATGAGATTGCCAGCCCGGTCGGCAATATGCGCCTTCACAAGCGACAGATCCGGAACCAGAGCGCGCTCCAGAACGTAGTCCTCCCCGTCGAACTGCTTGATCTCTTTACCTTCGGCAACCAGGGTGCCAACGCCGGTGCGGGTGTAAAACGCCGGTATTCCAGCGCCGCCGGCGCGCAATTTTTCGGCCAGCGTGCCCTGCGGGGTGAATTCAAGCTCAAGTTCACCGGCGAGGTACTGACGCTCAAACTCTTTGTTCTCGCCGACATAACTGGCAATCATTTTGCGGATCTGCCGGGTGGCGAGCAGCAAGCCTAAACCGAATCCGTCCACACCGGCGTTGTTCGATATCGCCGTAAGCTCACGAACGCCCAAATCACGAATCGCAGCAATCAAGGCTTCCGGAATACCACATAAACCAAAACCGCCGACCGCAAGGGTCTGACCGTCGCGCGCAATGTCCTCAAGTGCGGCTTTCGCGCTGGGATAGAGCTTATTCATCACAAATCCCCAAAAGTAGAGACTGATTGTAGCCTTGCTTCCATCAAGCGATACCCACCCCGCAGCGCTCACCCAGCGGCGCCATCGCCTTCTACCCAGGGCTCTGCCAGACCCCAGGCTGCTTGGGCCTGGACATTCCAGATCATGCGCAACACGCGATGCGCGTCGGTCCGCGATCCGGCAAACTGCAAACTCCGGTGCGGCCCGTCGAACTGAAAACGTACCGTTCGGTCGTCAGCCGATACATGAACGCGGCTGAGCAAGCCCTCTGGCTTCGGGCTTGCGTCCATCGCTTGCGGATAGCGTTCGCGCGCCGCCTCATCGTCAAGCGGTGGGCTGCTTTCTAAAGCGAGTTCGTGCTCAATCAAGAGCTGTCGTCGTCGCAGATTCTCTTGATCGTTCTGGGTTTGCCCGCGTTTGCCCACAGCATCGATCGTCTCCGCCTCGCCGGCTTGCGGGAGGGTCGCGGAGGTTTCGGCTTGCCCGGGACCTGAGAAGTCCGGTGGCAACAGTAAGCTGCGCGCAAGCAGGTCCCACACTTGAGGCAGCAGCTGGCTCAGCACGCGACGCGTGAGCCAGAGCTGCACCGCACCGTCCCGATCGGTACCGAGTCGCAACCATAGGCGGTCTTCAGAATCGCTGAATCCGACGGTCAGTGTTCTGGCCTCTAGCATGAGTCTGTCAGAGCGCCTTGATCACCTGGAATCAAACCCGATCAAAAACAAGCCATGAGAACTCGAGCTTCAATTAGCGCTCGAGCTTCGATTCGATCCGCGAGAGCATGCTTCGCAACTCTGACATTTCGCTATGCATCATCTGCAGTTCCGATTGCAAACGCTGGGCGCGGTCTTCGAGTTTGGCGTTGGACGCACTGACCGCATTCAAACGCTCAAGAAGCGTGTTGACCATCATGCTCGATAACTCGCCGGCTTTGACCAAGGGCTCAACATCGCGGCGGATGACCGCAACAGCCTCCACGATGTGTTGCTCTTTAACGGTTTCTGCGCGCGATTGCTCAACCTGTGACGACAACACATCCAATTTTGAGAAGGTGCTCTCAAGTCCCTGAAGACCGGCACGAATTCGGGTGACCTGATCTTCAACCTTGCCGGTGCTCAAGCCGAGCGTGCGCAAACGCTCCGATACGGTTTCGATCTCGTTACTGCGCGCAAGCGGTCCGAACTCGCGCCGCATTTCGCTCATCGCCTGGTCAAGATGGCGCGGCCGAAGCGCCTCGGCGCGCATCGACTCGGTGAGGCCCAAGACCACGTCGACGCGCTGCAAGCTTGTATCAACCCTGTCATTGAGCCGATCCGCATGCGCCCGAAGCTCGTTGAGCTGCGTGGCCGCAAAATCGCTCGGGGTGACGAGCCGATCCTGTAAATCGCCGATCGCAGTGCGAATGCGGTCCTCGAGCGCAGTGAGACCTGAATCGCGCACCACGCCATACAGTTCGCGGCGTATGTCGGCCACCGCTTGCTCGATAGCCAGCGAAACCAGCGATTGCAGCCTGCCCTGGGCGTCTTCGGTCCGCTCTGCAAGTTTGTCTTGCTGCGTGAGCATGCCCATCACCCGATCGAGCACCGTATCAAGCCCTGCGCCTAAGCGCTCCTGCAAGGCATTCACAAGATTCGTCACCCGCTCCAACCCGATGTTCTGGTCACTGATGCGCGTGCGCAGCGTATCGGTACGTACGCTTTCCAAGGCAGCGGTAAGGTGATCGAGCTTACCCATGGCCACTTCGCTGCGTTCGCTCAGCTTATCGGTGACCATGGAAATACCGAACAAGCGGCTGTTGCCGCTTTCCACAAGCCCGGACAGCTCGTCTTTGACCGAAACCAAGGCCGCACCAAGCTGATCCTTGGACATATTGAACTTGGCCGAGAGCCGGTCTTGCAGGGTTTGTATATCGATGTTTCGCGGCACCGACTCCAGCTCTCTGCGCACATCGGCAACCACTTGCTCGATATGGCGCGGTCGCAGCATATCGGTGCGCAGCTGGTCAAGTAGCGGTTGCACAGCCTCAAGCTGCATGAAACCGCGCTCACTACGCGAGATGATTTGCTCAAGTGACTGATCAAAGCGTTCGGTCAAGGCATTGGTGAGCTGCTCTTGCACTTGCCGAACGTCGTTGAATTCCGCACTGAGACTGCGCTGCGCATCGGCATTGAGCTGCCGGATCAACTGCTCGGTCTTCTCCTGCAAACTGTTTTGCAAGGACTGAACCTGATTGTGGTTTTGATCCTGAAGTTGTTTCAGGATAGTGAAGTGCTGGCGCTGCAGGCTTTGAATCTGCTCATGCAAATCGCGCTCGAGCAATTCGGACTGCTGGTGTTGGGTCTCAGCAAGTCCCGTGAGGGTCTCGTGATTACGCCGAATCAGTGTTTGCGCTTGTTCGAACCACTGCTGCTGCGCGCGTTGGCCACCCTCATGGTATTGGGTTTGCTGCTCGCGCTGCTTTTCAAAAAGCTGGGTTTGCAGCTGCAGCAATTTGCTGTAGCGGTCCTGGCCGGTATCGAGCACTTGCCGAAAGCCTTCGCGTTGCGCGCTCGATAAGGCATCTTGCCCGCCTTGCAGCAAGTCGACCAGTTCGCGTTGACGTTGTTTGTTCGTTTCCTCAAGTTGTACCTGATAACCGACCTGCAGCTCTCTGAGTTGATTGATACTTTGGTTGATCAGGTCACTACGCGCCAGCGGCGAAGTCGCCTTTTCGAGGTTTTGAATCAGCTGCGACACGCTCAGACGCAACAAATCGTCTTGTTGTGCGGCCCGGTTGAGCAAGTCTTCGCGCAGCAGGCTTTGCAGCCGGATACCCTCTTCGATACGCTCGGCGATTTGCTGACTGACGGTGATTTCAAGCACTTGCAAGCGTTGCAAATGCTGCTCAATCAGGCTTTGCAAAGCCCCCGAGATCTGCTGCAGACGGCCGAGGTCGGTGGCAATCAGCTTGGTACTTTTTTCCGCATAAGCCTGCGTGGAGAGCGGCTGAAACCTGGCATCGAGCGATTCAAGAAAGGCATTGAAGTCAACCTGCTTGAGCGACTCCTGGTGCAGCTGCTCGATGTAGGGGCCGAGCGTGTCGATGCGCGCAATCGATGAGGCAAAGGTCTGAAAGCTCGCTTGCAAACGCACGATCTGGTCTTCAAGCTGCTGACTGCGCCGGGAGTCGGCTTGCAACTTTTCGGCGGTCTGGGCAAGCGACTGGATCTGACCACCGAATCCGGCAACATCGCTGGCCAGACGCTCGATTCGGCCAAT
>DDPV01000045.1:0-51802 GCA_002342365.1 Burkholderiales bacterium UBA2459
TAAACCACTCATCCACCTCTCCGTGTCCAAAATTATACGTGAGCAGGGCCGATCCGATTGCAGGCCTTTTTGCGCCTTCGCGTATGTCCAGGCCTCCAGTAAGCAGGCTCAAAAAAGTTAGAAGCCCTTGCTCTTGCCTGCAATCCTGGACTATTTCTTGCGAGTCGCGTACCTTTCAGGCGAATGTGCTTTTATTGACCCTTTCTCAGTCTCGGTCTCAAGCTCGATGCCGCGCGTCCAATCCCAGTCCTGAGCTTTAATTGATACATATTATATCGTTATGACGAATCAAGCAGAAGTCAGTCAGCCAGTATCGACGCCAACAAACTATGAGCCGCCCAAGCAGTGGCTGTGGCAGCAAGCCAATGGCGGACGCTTTGCCAACATCAACCGGCCGATCGCAGGAGCCACCCACGATAAGGCGCTGCCGGTGGGCGAGCATCCCTTGCAGCTTTATTCGCTTGGCACACCCAATGGTGTAAAAGTCACCATCATGCTCGAAGAGCTGCTCGCCTTAGGCCATCAGGCGGCCGAATACGACGCCTGGCCTGTGCGTATCGGCGATGGTGAACAGTTCAGCAGCGGTTTTGTTGCGCTGAACCCCAATTCCAAAATTCCGGCCCTTCTAGACAGAAGCGCTGACGAGCCGGTTCGGGTTTTTGAGTCTGCAGCCATCTTGTTCTATCTTGCAGAGCGATTCGGAGAGTTTCTACCCGCTGAGCCACCTGCGCGAACCGAGTGTCTGTCCTGGCTTTTTTGGCAAATGGGAAGCGCGCCTTATCTGGGAGGCGGCTTTGGGCACTTTTATGCCTATGCGCCAAGCAAAATGGAGTATCCGATTGATCGCTTCACCATGGAGGTCAAGCGTCAAATGGATGTGCTCGATCAGTCATTGGCTGAGCGTCTTCACATCATTGGCGATCAGTACACGATTGCCGATATGGCGATTTGGCCCTGGTACGGACAGTTGGTGCTTGGCCGGCTTTATGGCGCGGCTGAGTTTCTCAATGTGCAAAGTTATAAAAATCTGATGCGCTGGGCACTTCAGATTGGGCAAAGACCAGCGGTTCAGCGTGGCAGAGCGGTCAACAAGTTATCAGGTGATCCCGAAACGCAGGTGCCAGAGCGGCACAGTGAGGCGGATTTTCATGGCAAGCGCCTCGATTAGTCATAGAGCGCTCAGCATACCGCCAGGTCCATCCAATCGGCAATCTTTTGCAAGACGCGTTGTTTTTCAGGGTCGTTGAGCATTTCATGAAACATCATCGTTTCCCTGTGCACGGTCACGAGATCGGCGGGGACAAGAGCGGCGAAGCGTTCGGCAGCCTGATTATCCACCAGCCGATCCTTTTGGGCTAAGAGCAAAAAAACCGGGGTGGACCAGGTCGCCAATCGACGGGGTAAGTGGTTGGCGCAATCCATCATCCAGGCAGCAAGACGAAGCGAAATCTTGCGATGCACCAGCGGATCATTCAGGTATCGCCTCACCACCTCCGGGTCGCGACAGACGGCGTTTGCATCCAAGCCATTGTCAAGACAGAGGTTGGGTGCAAAAATCGGCAGCGTTTTAAGCAAAGTCGACTGCAAGCCGCTTAGATGAATCCCCAGTGCCGGAGCGCTCAGTACCGCTGCACGCACCTCGGGCATGCGCTCACTCGCTGTGCTAAGCGCTTGGGTGACCACCAGACCGCCCAGGCTGTGACCCAGGAGAATCAAGGGCAGCTCCTGGGCAATCTTGCTTGGCAGTTCGGCCACCACATGCTGCGCAACCTGGACCAGCCCTTCAACCAGCGCATCTGACGAAGGAAGCGTTCCGCGTGCGCCCGCCGAGCGACCGTGGCCAAGATGGTCATAACCGATACAAATCCATCCTTCCTCTTGAAGGAAATGGGCTGTTTCGCTATAACGTCCCATATGTTCGCCGAGTCCATGCACGAGCAGTACGACGCCTCGGGGCTGATGCGCTTGGCCCTCAGGCCAGCGGTAGACCGCAAGCTCGCCTTGAGGCCACGGTAGCGCTTCGATCCTGGGATTTGAGTTTTTCATTCTGAGACTTTAGGCGATTCAGGCGGGCTTCTTGATAGTAAAACGATATGGTTGTGACCGACCACAAGCAGCATAAGCCAAGTACAACCGTGACGGCGAGGCCAAAAAATCGATGCGGATATTTGAACATGAGACGCTCCATAACGATGGTGTGGAGCCTTCATGCTAGTGGGTCACTGGCTCATAGCGTGAGCCAGTATATTTCGCGCCCCGGTTTGGCGTTCATGCATATTGCGCCTTTGCGCTTTCAAGCGTCGCGAGGACTTTTTCCCTGAGATGCTTCGGAGCGAGCACCTCGACTTGATCGCCGTGACGCAAAATATCCATGATGAGTTCACGATCATCGGAAAAGGGAAGCTCCATCAGCACGTAACCCTCGGCGTCGCTCGCGAGGCGCTGTTTCGGGTGCCATTGTTCGCTTTGAACCCATCGTGCACGCTCGGGCGAAAACCGCAGCCGGGCTGTTCCGATCACCCGGCCGGCAAAAATCCCGTAGCCGGCGTTTGTATGGGCATCAAGCGTTCGATTGCTCACTTCCTTGCAGGTTTTAGTTGTGGGCTGGCATTGCATGATCAGATCAAGCGAAAAGCTTCGCAGGCCTCGACGCATATGGCACCAGGCATCGAGGTACCAGTTTTCGCGGTAATGGGTGAGGCGTTGCGGTGAAATCATGCGTTCACTGACTTCATTCTTGCTGCGCGAGGCGTAGCGTATCAGCAGCTGTTTTCGCTCAAGAAGGGCTTTGCCGATCTGCTGAAAGGCGCTCAACTGCGGACTGCGCTGGGCATGCGAAATCAGGCGCAGTCGCTTTCTTAATTCAAGCCCTGGCGTTTGGCTGCCACCCAGGGTGGCCTCAACCCGCTCAATCAGTGCCGATAAATGGGGCCCGATAAAGCCTGCCTGATCGAGTTGCAAGAGCATGCTGTGCATGGTGATTAATGCAAGTGCTTCTTGCTGACTAAACCACAGCCCAGGCAGTTCAAAGCGCGGTCCAACGCGATGCAGGCGCTCAAACTCGTAGGCCCGTTCAAAAGCGTTATAAACGATCGGAGCATGAAAGCGATCGCGCAAGACTTCAAGGTCACGTTTGAACGTTGCACGTGAAATCTCAAGCTCATTTAAAAAACTGACGATGGGTACCTTGCCGCGAGCCTGTAACATATCGCGGATTCGGTAGAGGCGCTCAAGTTGGTTCATGCTCTGGCGATTCTAGCGCTTGGCTTTGCGGGGTGGGGCGCATCGAAACAAACTCAATACAGCACGGAGTCCATGATGGAGGGCCGCAGCGCCTTGCGCGCAAGGTCGATCGATTCAGCAATCGGTGCAAGCGGGCTGCAGACGTTTAGCTGCGATAACCTGGTGATTGGTGCAGGCCCTGCGGGAACGAGTTGTGCACATTGGCTAGCGCGGCAGGGTCAGGATGTTTTGCTGGTTGATCAGTGTGCCTTTCCGCGCCACAAAGTGTGCGGTGATGGTTTGATTCCTGATGCACTGGCGGCACTCGCGCGACTCGGGTTGCTCGACGAGGTGTTGGCCAAAGCCCATCTGGTCGATCATGTTCGCTGCGTGGCTCCCAGTTCGCGCGCGGTTGAGATTTCGGCACCAATGGCTGTGATATCGCGGTATTGCCTTGACGAGATTTTGCTCAAGGCTGCGCTTGCTCAGGGTGCAAGCTTTAAGTCGAACATGCATTTTGAAAGGCTGTCGCGAGAAAGCGAACCCGCAGGCCAAGTCAACGGTGCCTGGTTTCGCAAGCTAGGCGAAGCGGTCTTTGTCGGCGCAAGGCGCGTGGTATTAGCCACGGGTGCATCCGCTGCTGCGCTAGGGGCGGCAGGCGTGAGCCATCGCCGCGCACCGAGTGCTATGGCGTTAAGAACAATCATAAGACACCCGGATCTGCGTGGACAAATCAGTGGATTGCAAGTGATTTGGCACCGTGCTTTAAGCCCGGGCTATGCTTGGATTTTTCCCATGTCTGAGCACTGTTACAACATGGGTATTGGGGTTTTTGACGTGGCCGAGGCTTGGCCGCAGCACAAGCTCAATCTTCGTAGTCTTTATGAGCGTTTTGTGGCCGTCAACCCGCTTGCAGGGCGGCTGCACAACGAAGGTGAAACGATCCTTGCGCTCAAAGGAGCGCCGCTACGCAGTGGCTTAGTTGGTGCAAAGCCCTGGCAAGAGGGGCTGATCATTTGCGGCGAGGCGATCGGCAGCACCTATGGTTTGACGGGCGAGGGGATCGGAAAAGCGATGGAGACCGGGATCATGGCCGCTGAGAGTATGTTGTCATCCGATGCAGCCCAAGGTCTTGCAAATGCGCAAACTGGCCCCATGTATGAATCATCTCTGCAGGGTTTACGTGCACGCTATGCGCAGTATGAGAAAGCGAATCGCATCAACCGTCAGCCATGGCTTGCCGAGCTTCTGATTCAATGGGCGGCGCGCAGCGAGCGGCTTCGCGATTGGGCCTGCGACGTACTGAACGAGAAGCGTTCACCCGAGGACCTGGTCACCGTGAGCGGCTTAATGCGCTTATTGCTTCAAAAGTCTTAACGGAGGATGTATGTTGATGGACTTGAATGAGTCGACGTTTCAGGATGATGTCCTTGAGTTTTCAAAGACGCAACCTGTCTTGGTCGATTTTTGGGCGCCCTGGTGCGGGCCTTGCCGCGTACTGGGTCCGATTCTTGAGAGCTTGAGCGCTGAGTACGAGGGCCGCGTTCGGATGGTGAAGATCAACGCTGATCACGCGCCCAAGCTGTCCCAGCAATATCAGATCCGCAGCATCCCAATGGTTCTACTTTTTAAGGATGGCAAAGTGGCGGATCAGTTTCTCGGTTTACGGCAGGCTGCCGAAATCAGGCGATTGATTGACGCTCAGCTGCCGCGGCTTGAAGATGCCGATTTGGCGCTGGCCATTGAGTTTGCCGAGGCGCATCGTTTTGACGATGCGATCGATGCCTACAAACGGGTACTTGCCTTAAACCCTGCCCAGGAGCAGGCGCGGCTGGCTTATGTTCAAGTTTTGCTACGGGCATCGATGTGGCAGGAGGCTTTGCAGGCCTTTGAAGTCTTGCGATCCAAAGCTCGAATCGATCCTAAAATCGGATCGGTGGAGGTGTTGATTCAGGCAGCGACAGGCTTGGCTCAATCGGTCGGCAGTGCTTCGTTAGCGGCTTCAAACAGCATCGATTCGCTGGACGATGCGAGTGTGCCGCAACGCACATTGCGCCGTGCGCAACAGGCGATGCTTTCGGCTTGCTGGGCTGAAGCGATGAATTTGTTTCTTGAGGTGCTAGCAACAGACCGCAAAACCGAAGGCGAACGAGTCCGGAAGTCTATGCTGGCAATTTTTCAGCTTTGTCCGGATCAAGAACTCGTGGGCCAGTATCGACGAAAGCTGAGCGCGCTACTTCATTGATCGACGGGCTTGGCCGACGGCATCTGCGCATCATCGCCTGATTTGACAGGCACCTGCGCCTTGCGCCTTGCCATGCAATGCGCACAAATAAATCGACGTACACCGCCACGCGTCATCACCCACTTGCCTTGGGACTCATCGCGGTCAACGCGACAGCTTGAGCAAAAACGTTGCTTGGGACTTTGCTGCATTTCATAAATCCCGCCGCCCTCGGCGATCCTGACTTCTTGTTATAAGGCGAAAGTATGCCTGATTCACAATACGCCTCCACTGCGAAGGGGCGCAACGCCAGGCCCTGCTGACATGCCGGTCAATACGGGCGGACATTCCAACTTGGAATTTCATCAAGCCTCCCCGATAATGCGATCAGCTTACTGCGCGATCGTGACATCATAGAATGTGATGGAAAGCCGCGCTCTGTGGCTGTGCTGCAAACACCGCTGAGCGCACCTCGATTGACTGATTTTCGCTCCCCGGGGACCCGTTATGTCCATGAACCCGAAACTACGGATTCGCCATTACGAAGCAGCTATTGCCGAATACGAACAGATGCTTATCGCCTATCGTGAGGCCGTTGAGCACTTGCAGCGCACCGAAGCTGATAAGGCGCATCTGGCCGCATTCCAGGCCCGAAAGCACCGTCAAGAAGCCGAGCGGGAGATTGCCAGAGCCGAGCAAACCGACACGGTCCCTTTAGCAGCGCGTTTAGCCGATGAGGATGAGAAGCAGACCAAGGCGGCCTTTGGCAAGTTGACGATCTTTACCGTGGCGGTGATCGGTGCTGTGCTTGTGGCGATTTTCGCAGGCACCACGGGCGATCTCAGCAAAACCTGGAAAACCGACTCGGCTGCCGACTTTGCGAAATCGGTTCAGTATCCCAAGCAGTAGTGAATGGGGTGCACCGCGATCGGCTGTGGGCCCGTCTTGGACTTTGGCGCCTTCACTTGATCGGGCGAATCGGGTGACATTCTGCGCCCTGATTTGATTGAGACGAATCGGGTCAAACTCACTCCGGCTTGAAGGTGACCACATGATCCGCATCGAGCCGAACGCCGATGGCTTCGCCATAATCATGATTGTGATGGCTTGGTACCAGCGTGAGGACTTCGCTGCCAGACGCTAAACGCAGCGCATATAGGAATTGCGCGCCCCGAAAGGCTTTACGAACGATTTCACCGGTGATTGTTGAGGCGTCATCGTGCACCACGTCGTCGGGCCGCAGCAGGACCATCAAGCGGCCCTGTGCGTCGCTCGATGATGCAGCCATTGCAAGATCGGCAGGGTCCTGAATCCAAAGCTCACCGAGCTCGGTTTGCAGCAGGCTTTTGCCGTTGCGCTGAATCATTTGTGCGTGCAAAAAGGAACCCTGGCCAACAAAGTTCGCCACCCGCCGCGACCGCGGCTGGTGATACAGCCGCCAAGCGGTGTCCCACTGCTCAACGCGACCGGCAGACATCACACCGACCGAGTCGGCCAGGGCAAAGGCTTCGTGTTGATCATGGGTGACCAGAAGCGCGGTGGTTCCGTGACGCTTGAGCAGATCGCGCAAATCCATGGCCAGTCGCTCGCGCAGCGCAGGGTCGAGGTTTGAGAAGGGCTCATCGAGCAGTAGCAGATGCGGTCGCGGAGCAAGCGCTCGAGCTAGTGCCACGCGTTGCTGCTGGCCACCCGAAAGTTCGTGCGGGAATCGATGTTCAAAGCCTTCAAGCCCGACGAGTTCGAGCAATTCGAGTGCCTGCGTCGTGGCCGATTCCTTGGAATGCTTTCGAAGTCCAAACGTTATGTTTTGCAAGACGCTAAGGTGCGGAAACAAAGCGTAGTCCTGAAAGACAATACCAACTTGGCGCCGTTCAGGGGCAAGCGTTTTGCCGTGCCTTGAGACCAGCTGCTTTTTGATATAAATTTCACCATGGTCGATCGCTTGAAATCCAGCAATGGCGCGCAGCACGGTGGTTTTGCCCGACCCAGACGCTCCGAGCAGACAGCCGATCGCAGCTTCTTCAAGCTGAAAGGAAAGTCGATCCAATACGCTTCGGCGCTGTGCGCCGTCGTCAAAAGAAACGGTGACCTGATCAAGGCTTAGTGCATGCATGGGCTTGGCTCGTGGACAAGGATAGCAAGTCCTTAAGTCCATCTGCGCGTCTCTGACACTTGGCCCGACCGTACAATCGAGTCGGCATGCGCATCCCCTTTGTTTCCTCACTGGCCACCCTGATGATCCCATTGCTGATGGGTTTGGGTGTTGCGATACCTTTAATTGCACTGCTGATGCTGGCTGCGGGTCTGCACCCGCTTGAGTCAGCGAGCATTGAGCAGGCGATTGCCGGACAAGGCTTGGTGCATTTGCTTGACCATGTGCTGGGGCGTTATGCGCTCAACACCCTGATTGTTTGTCTTGTTGCCATGGCCATTGCCGGCTCGATCGGCGTCTTGGCCGGATGGCTTATTGCAGCCTATCAGTTCCCCGGGCGAGGCTGGATGTCGTGGGGCTTGCTCACGCCATTGGCGATGCCGCCCTACGTGATGGCTTTTGCCTTCACCGATTTCCTCGATGTTTCCGGACCATTGCAATCGGGGGTCCGGGCCTTTTTGGCCATTGAATTCAGCCAAAGCAACAGCCTGAGTGTGCGAACGCCCTGGGGCGCCGGGATCTGTCTGGGGCTTGCGCTTTATCCCTACATTTACATGCTTGCGCGCGGTGCCTTTGCAGAGCGCAGCGCCTCACTGGCTGAGGCGGCGCGTAGCCTCGGCACGCCGTCCTGGCAGGTCTGGCCCAAAGTGATTTGGCCGATTGCCAGACCTTCGGTCGCGGCGGGTTCAGCGCTGGTTTTGATGGAAGTCCTTGCCGATTTCGGAACTGTCAGCTACTTTGCAACCGATACGCTGACAGCTGGCATTTACAAGGCCTGGCAGGGCATGGGCGATAAACTGAGTGCAGCGCGCCTGGCTATTGTTTTGCTGATCGCCGTGGGCTTGCTGGTCTGGATCGAGCGCAGGCAAAGGGCGAAACGGGCGCTTGCTGCGCGATCCTGGCGCCCGGCGCAAGTCCAGCGGCTTATCCATTGGGCAGCCTGGCGGGCCAGTACGCTTTGCTTCCTGCCGATCTTGGTGGGGTTTATTGCGCCGGTTGCCATCCTTATCCACGCGCTCGAGCCGCTTGCTGCAGAACAACTCGCGCGCCTTGCACAGTGGTTGCGCCATTCACTCGTGCTTGCAGCTTTCGCGGTTCTGGTGATCATCCCCGCGGCCGTCTTGCTGGCTTACGTCGGAAGGATCAGACCGAGTGCCTGGGTGAAATCGATTGTTGCGATAGCCAACGCCGGGTATGCATTGCCGGGCGTGGTGATCGGTGTGGGTATTTTGAGCACGGCGGCCTGGCTGCGCGATTGGCTCCCGAGCTGGAACGCCTGGATCGGACAAGGCTTGTTTCTCGGGCTCTTGCTCCTTGTTTACGCTTACGGCGTACGCTTTTTCTCGGTTGGTTTCCAGGGGATCGAGGCGGCGTTAAAGCGCATCTCACCATCGATGGATCAAAGCGCGCAGTCGCTCGGTCATAGCGCCTGGCAGGTGCTGCGCCGCGTGCATTGGCCGCTGCTCAAGCCCACAGTTACGGCTTGCGCCTTGCTGGTTTTTGTCGACGCTTTAAAGGAGTTGCCAGCGACCTTGGTGCTCAGACCTTTTAACTTCGATACGCTTGCGGTTGTGGCTTATCAGTTTGCATCGGACGAGCGGCTGGGCGAAGCGGCATGGCCCTGTTTGCTGATGGTGACGATCGGACTGGTGCCGATTTGGTGGCTCGCGCGGGTTCAGCGAAAAACCCTTATGTTATGATTTGGGGTTGTAATCATGGGCTTGCGTGCGGAATTCGGATGTATGCTCATGATCCTGGGCGTTCCTCGGATGTCGGAGGCTCAGGCTTTCAGGCGGTTAGCTCAGCTGGTTAGAGCGTTGCGTTGACATCGCAAAGGTCGTTGGTTCGAGTCCAATACCGCCTACCAAAGGCTTGCCGATTTCCTGTTTTGCTCCACCCAACGGCCCAACCGCATGATTCAAGTTTGCCTGCCTGACGGGTCTAAACGTCAGTTTTCTCAACCGATCACCGTTGCCGAATTTGCCCAGTCTATCGGTCCCGGGCTTGCCAAAGCCGCCCTGGCTGGAAAAGTTGACGGCGAACTGGTTGACACGAGTTTTTTGCTTGACCACGATGCCAGCGTTGCCATCGTCACAGCGAAAGATCCGGAGGGGCTGGAACTGATTCGTCACTCGACCGCTCACTTGCTTGCCTATGCAGTGAAAGCCCTTTATCCCGAGGCGCAGGTCACGATTGGACCGGTGATCGAACATGGTTTTTATTACGATTTTTCCTACGATCGGCCGTTTACACCTGAGGACTTGAACGCCATCGAAGCACGCATGCATGAGCTTGCCGCACGCGACGAGCTCGTTACCCGTGAAGACTGGAAGCGCGACGACGCGGTTGCGTTCTTCCGCGCGCAGGGTGAGCACTACAAGGCCGAAATCATCGAGAGTATCCCGGCTGACCAGACGATTTCGCTCTACCGGGAAGGTGACTTCGTTGACTTGTGCCGCGGACCCCATGTGCCATCGACCGGTAAGTTGAAAGTCTTTAAGCTGATGAAAGTCGCCGGTGCCTATTGGCGAGGCGATCATCGCAACGCGATGCTTCAGCGCATTTACGGCACCGCCTGGGCGACTCAGGCCGACCAGGATGCTTATTTGCACATGCTTGCTGAGGCGGAAAAGCGCGATCACCGACGCTTGGGCCGAGAGCTTGATTTGTTCCATCTTCAGGACGACGCGCCGGGCATGGTTTTCTGGCATCCGAAGGGTTTTGCGATCTGGCAGCAGGTTGAGCAATACATGCGCAGGATTTATCAGGATCACGGTTACCAGGAGATACGCTGCCCTCAGGTGCTCGATCGTTCCTTATGGGAGCGCTCAGGTCATTGGGAAAACTATAAGGATGCAATGTTTACAACGGCGTCCGAGAATCGAGACTACGCTGTCAAGCCGATGAACTGCCCCGGCCATGTTCAGGTGTATAACGCTGGTCTTCGCAGCTACCGCGACCTGCCGCTTCGTTATGGCGAGTTTGGCGCCTGCCATCGCAACGAACCTTCGGGTGCTTTGCACGGCATCATGCGGGTGCGCGGATTTGTGCAAGATGACGGTCATATTTTTTGTACCGAAGACCAGATTCAGCTCGAATGCGCGACCTACACCCAATTGCTGCAATTGGTTTACGCCGACTTTGGCTTTGATCAGATTATTTACAAACTCGCAACCCGACCCGAAAAACGCGTGGGTAGTGATGCCCTCTGGGATAAGGCTGAGGTCGCGTTGGCAAATTCCCTGAGCGCCTCGGGCGTATCGTTTATCGTGAGCGAGGGTGATGGAGCCTTTTACGGTCCGAAGATTGAGTATTCGCTCAAAGATGCGCTCGGTCGTATCTGGCAGTGCGGAACGATGCAAGTCGATTTCAACATGCCGATGCGGCTAGGCGCAGAGTATGTCGATATCGACAACACCCGAAAGCATCCGGTGATGTTGCATCGGGCGATTGTCGGGTCGATGGAGCGCTTTATCGGTATCCTGATCGAGCACCATGCCGGAGCGATGCCGATTTGGCTCGCGCCGGTTCAGTGTGTGGTGATGAGCATTACGGAAGTGCAGGCAGAATACGGCAACGACGTTGCGCAAACGCTGAAAAAACAAGGATTTAGAGTCGAATCCGATTTGCGAAATGAGAAGATCAATTATAAAATTCGCGAAAATAGCCTGCAAAAGGTTCCTTATTTGCTGGTGGTCGGCGAGAAGGAACGGCAGGCTGGTCTCGTGTCGGTGCGGGCCAGAGGCGGGGTCGACTTGGGCGTAATGACACTTGAGGGTTTTGCCCAAAGGCTGGCTGACGATGTGCAAAGTAAGCGATCAAGCCCGCTGCCCGTGGTTGCTTGAGGCCCGTTTAGCCCCATCATCGAAATCACGATCAACATGAACTGGAGAATCAAGCATCGCTACTGAACGTACCCATCGAATTAACGCTGAAATCACGGTTCCCGAAGTCAGACTGATCGGGAAAGATAATGAAGCGCTTGGAATCGTCCGAATCCAGGAAGCACTTCGAATAGCCGATGAGGCCGAAGTTGATCTGGTGGAAATTGCAGCGCAAGCTTCGCCGCCCGTCGTGAAGCTGATGGACTATGGCAAGTTTCGCTACCAAGAGCAAAAACGCGCGGCCGAAGCCAAGTCAAAACAAAAAACAATTCAGGTCAAGGAAATCAAGTTTCGTCCGGGTACCGATGACGGCGACTACCACGTCAAGTTGCGCAATCTGATTCGCTTTCTTGAAGAAGGCGACAAAGCCAAAGTCACCATGCGATTTCGAGGGCGCGAAATGGCCCACCAGGAGTTTGGCGTGCGTCTGCTTGAGCGGATTCGCACCGATCTGGATCAGCACGGCCAAGTCGAGGCGATGCCAAAACTTGAAGGTCGTCAAATGGTCATGGTGATCGCGCCAAAGCGGAAAAAGTAGATCAAAAGCAAACCTTTGCAAACGGGAAAAAACTAGCTTTTTCGCGTATAATCTTCTGTTCGCTCAGGTTTTTAGCAGCATCAGTTCAAGGCTGATGGGTTGTTGCCGATGCGGTGGTCGCAGGCCTAGCGCGGGCGATCAAGACGATGCGGTCAGGGTCTTAAAAGGGCGGGCGATGTGCTGACCATGCGGTGGCACGACAAACCGCACACCTGGGATCGTGAAGAAGACGGAGCTATCATGCCCAAAATGAAAACAAAGCGGGGCGCTGCAAAGCGCTTTCGAGTGCGTCCTGGGGGTTCGATCAAGCGCGGCCAGGCCTTTAAGCGCCACATCCTCACGAAGAAGACAACGAAGAACAAGCGCCAGTTGCGAGGTTCTGCCGAGGTGATGGCAGTGGATATCGCACATGTGCGTGCGATGCTTCCCTACGCTTAAATAGGAGTCCGGAAATGCCACGAGTCAAACGCGGTGTGACGGCCCGAGCGCGTCACAAAAAAGTCCTTGCAGCAGCCAAAGGTTATCGGGGTCGGCGCGGCAATGTTTACCGAATCGCCAAGCAAGCCGTCATGCGCGCAGGCCAGTATGCCTATCGCGATCGTCGCAATCGCAAGCGGGTTTTTCGTGCACTGTGGATTGCGCGGATTAACGCAGCAGTCCGTGAGCATGGTATGACCTATTCAGCCTTTATTTTCGGCCTGAACAAAGCATCCATCGGACTTGACCGTAAAGTGCTGGCCGACCTGGCGGTACGCGATAAAGCAGCTTTTGCTTCGATCGTGGCGCAGGTGAGATCCACAATCGCGCACTGATTCTTTTTGACTCAGGCGATCAAAAAGGGCCTTCTGCTGTTCGGGAAGGCCTTTTGCTTGACAGTGCCAGAAGGCCAAGCTGTGCAGGTGCTGCCTTGGTGGCCCTGGATGAAAGGAAGTCCCGGATGGAAGCATTGAACGATCCAAATGCTATGGATGCGATGGTCGCTCGCGCACAGCATGCCTTTTCTGCCTGCGACGATGCCGCCCAACTGGCAAATGTGAAAGCCCGATTTCTAGGCCGGGACGGCGAACTTACCGCACTGATGAAAGGTCTCTCAGCACTCAAGGGCGAGGCGCGCTCGCATGCAGGCAAGGCTCTGAATGCGGCCAAACAAAGCATCGAAAATGCCTGGAAGGCGCAAGAAAGAGCGCTGATGAACCAAGCTTTGGCCGCGCAACTCGAGGCGGAGTCCATCGATATCAGCTTGCCGGGCAGGGCACTTGAGGCAGGCGGTTTGCACCCGATCACCCTTGCGATCGCGCGTATCGAGACGATTTTTCGGTCAATTGGTTTTGACGTTGCCGACGGTCCCGAGATAGAAGATGATTTCTATAACTTTACCGCGCTGAATACGCCGCTTGATCATCCGGCCCGCTCAATGCACGATACCTTTTACATCGAAGGCGGGCTCTTGTTGCGAACCCACACCTCACCGATGCAAATCCGTTATGCCCGACAGCACAAACCCCCGATCCGGGTAATCGCACCCGGCAAGACTTATCGCGTGGATTCCGATGCAACCCATTCGCCGATGTTTCACCAATTTGAGGGCTTATGGCTTGATGAGGACATCAGCTTTGCCGATCTGAAAACGGTTTACAGCTTGTTTTTGCGGCAATTTTTCGAGCGCGACGATATCGATGTCCGTTTTCGCCCTTCGTATTTTCCCTTCACCGAGCCATCGGCTGAGATTGATATGCGCTTTGCATCGGGACCGCTGAAAGATCGCTGGCTCGAGGTTTCGGGCTCGGGGCAGGTTCATCCTCAGGTGGTTCGAAATGTCGGTCTGGACCCGGAGCACTACATTGGATTTGCCTTTGGCTCGGGGGTGGAGCGTCTTGCGATGCTGCGCTACGCGGTTTCTGATTTGCGCCTTTTTTTCGAGAATGATCTGAGATTTTTAGCGCAATTCAACCGCTAGCTTGTTCCTTGAGCTCCACGGCTTCGTATTGAGGACCTTATGAAATTTTCAGAACAGTGGCTGCGCCAATACGTCAATCCGGACTGGACCACGCAGCAACTCGCCGACGCGCTGACCATGGCTGGTCTTGAAGTTGAATCACTCGAGCCGCTTGCGCCGGCCTTCAGTCAGGTCGTTGTTGGGAAGATTCAAGCGATTGAGCAACACCCGCAGGCGGATCGTTTGCGCTTGTGCCAGGTTGATGTTGGTGCGGCTCAACCGCTACAAATTGTTTGCGGCGCACCCAATGCTGCAGCGGGCCTCACGGTGCCTTGCGCCTTGCCCGGCGCAACCCTGCCCGGGGGGCTGCATATCAAGCCCGTCGTGATGCGAGGTGTGCAAAGTGCTGGCATGCTTTGTTCGGCCAAAGAGCTTGGCTTATCGCAAGACCACCAAGGCTTGATGCTCCTGGACGATGCGCTGCAGCCAGGCGACGATGTTCGACTGGCGCTAGGGCTTGACGACAAGCAGTTTGTGCTCAAGCTCACGCCCAACCGCCCGGACTGCCTTGGGCTTTACGGTATTGCGCGCGAAGTCGCGGCTTTAAGCGGGGCAGCGCTCGTGCCGCAAGCCAAGCATGCCGTTGAGGTAAGCATCGATGATCGCCTGCCGGTTCGCGTTGAAGCGGCTGATTTATGTGGACGATTTTGCGGTCGGGTGATCCGTGGCGTGGACGCCAAAGCGCAAACACCCGCGTGGATGAAGCAAAGGCTTGAGCACGCCGGGCAGCGCAGCATCTCGGCGCTGGTCGATATCTCCAACTATGTGATGCTTGAGCTCTCCAGGCCTACGCATGTCTTTGATCTTGATCGGATCCAGGGGTCTTTAACGGTGCGCTGGGCGCGACGCGGCGAAAAGCTGAAGTTGCTCAACGGCAGTACGATTGAGCTTGACGAGACGGTTGGTGTCATCGCCGATGCGCTTGCCATCGAGAGTCTGGCTGGCATCATGGGCGGCGATGCGACCGCGGTATCAGACGACACCCGCAATATTTATGTTGAAGCAGCTTTTTGGTGGCCGCAGGCCGTTGCGGGTCGGGCTAGACGCTATAACTTCAGTACCGACGCAGCACACCGCTTTGAGCGTGGTGTTGATGCGCACAGCACGGCCGATGAGCTCGATTATCTCTGCTCGCTGATTCTTCAAATTTGTGGCGGAAAAGCCGGTCCGCTAGATGATCAGCAGCTAGCGCTTCCCGAGCGCAATCCGGTGCGCCTGCGCTTGGCGCGGGCACGAAAGGTCGCTGGAATCGAACTGACTGAGCAGGATCTATCGGACGCTTTCTCAAGGCTTGACATGCGCTTTCGCTGGCTTGACGATGCGACAGGCCCGGTCATTGAGGTGCAACCGCCCAGCTACCGCTTCGATCTTTCGATTGAAGAGGACTTGATTGAAGAAGTACTCAGGCTTTGGGGATTTGACCGCTTGCCGCAGCGACCTCCAAAGGCACAGGCAATCATGCGTGCTGCCCCCGAGACCAAGCGCAGTCTGCTGCAAATCAAATCGCAGATTGCAGCGCGAGGCTACCAAGAGGTCATCAATTACAGCTTTGTATCGTCTGAACTCGACCAGCGCATTTCAGGCGAGCAGGGGATTGCGCTGCTGAATCCCATCGCTTCTCAGCTTGACCGGATGCGCACAGCAGTGATGACCGGGCTGATTGAGAGCCTGCGATTTAACCTGAATCGAAAAGCCGATCGCGTACGGATTTTTGAATGCGGTCGTGTGTTTCAAAAATCACCACAAGCCACCGAGGACTTGCTTGAGGTCGCAGGCATCCGACAACCGATCCATGTCGCGCTTTTGGCCTACGGTGCGCGGCACGCAGAACACTGGTCGGATAGCAAGCGCCTGGTAGATTTTTTCGATCTCAAGGGCGATCTGAGCTGCCTGGTGTCTGAGGCTTGGTTGACCTTTCGGCACGCACAAGACAGCGAGCACTTGCCGCCCTGTCTGCACCCCACCCAGAGCGCTTTGATTGCCTGTAAGGGGCATGTCGCCGGTTGGATCGGTATGATGCATCCTGGCTTGCAGCAGACGCTCGAGCTTGCGCATGCCCCGGTGCTTGCTGAGATCGCCTTGTGGGCGCTTTCCGAACGGGCAATGCCTGAACCGATCGCGCCTTCGAGGTTTCCTCCGGTCGTGCGTGATCTGGCTTTTGTGATCGACCATCGTATGCCTTCTTCAAGCTTGCGAGAGCAGTTGGAGCAGGTTGGCGGAACTCGACTGATAGATGTGAGTGTGTTTGATGAATACCGCGGCAAAGGACTGAAAGAGAACGAGAAAAGTCTTGCATTCCGGTTGCGTTTCCAAGATACTGAACGTACGCTCGAGGAGTTAGAAGTTCAGGCTATGCTCGAGCAGATGATCGAGGCGCTGCAATCCCGCTGCGATGCGCGACTCCGAAGCTGATTGCCCTCCATGAATTTCCGGTGACGACCATGATGCAGGCTTTCGACGACAGCGCCACCCTCACCAAAGCCGAGCTTTCTGAAATGCTCTTCGAGCGCGTGGGTTTGAACAAGCGGGAGTCCAAAGACTTGGTTGATCTCTTTTTTCAGGAAATCAGCGACGCTCTGGCGTCTGGCCTGTCGGTGAAGCTTTCAGGGTTTGGTAATTTTCAATTGCGCGACAAGCCTCAGCGCCCAGGTCGTAACCCCAAAACCGGCGAAGTGATCCCGATTTCCGCGCGTCGCGTGGTGACCTTTCATGCGAGTCAGAAACTCAAGGCCCAGATTGAGTCCGGACTTTTTGTGCCTGCTAAAGGCAACGAGCTTTAGGCGCTGGCGCGATGAGTCAGGATGACGAAAGCGCTTTCTTAAAGACCCGCGGTATGGTGGATCAGTTGCTTCCGCCGATACCGTCCAAACGCTACTTCACCATCGGCGAAGTCAGCGACTTGTGCGCCGTCAAACCGCATGTGTTGCGTTATTGGGAGCAGGAATTCACGCAACTGCGCCCGATGAAACGCCGGGGTAATCGTCGCTATTATCAGCATCATGAGGTCTTGTTGATTCGCAAAATCCGTGAGCTTTTGTATGACGAAGGCTTCACCATCCAGGGCGCAAGAATGCGTTTATCGGGCCGTCAAACCCTGTCGAACCTTCAGGCTGAGGCTGCCGCTCTGGTTCGTTTGCAGCTGGCAGAGCAAGAAAGCGCGCAGGGCGCTTTGTTGCAACTCAGCAGTACCCCGACGCCCGCGATGGATCCCGAGAGCGACGTTGGGGTACCCCGGGCCACGGTGATGAGCCAGCAGCCGGATGTTTTAAAAGCACCGCAAACCGATGTCTTGCAGGCACAGAAGGGCGACGCCTTGCAAGCAAAGAAGGGCGATGCCTTGCGAACGACGAAAGCTGTTGCGCAGACCAATGAGACCGATTCAGAGGGCTTAAGCGCATCGATGATCGAGCAGTTGCGAAGTGAACTCAGCGCTGCACTTCGTCTCCTTTCGATAGCTTGATATACTCAGACGACTCGGGGCGTAGCGCAGCCTGGTAGCGCACTTGCATGGGGTGCAAGGGGTCGCGAGTTCGAATCCCGCCGTCCCGACCATTTGCAATGAGAAAAAATGCCTGTCCTGTGACAGGCGTTTCTTCACGGATTGCATTTTTCAAGGCTTGAAGTGCGGCCTTTGTACGGGTTTGATTGATTCAAGCGCGCGAGCTGCGCGCAAGACCATGGCGTCGCCAAACATCGGCCCGACCAGCTGCACGCCGATCGGTAAACCTTCCTCGTTGAGTGACCAGGGAAAGGATAATGCGGGCTGCTGCGAGAGATTGAAGGGAAAGCTAAAGGGCGTCCATCCAAGCATGGTTTGGGCGTCATAATCACCCGCGCTACCGGCGGGTCGGCAATCAAAGGCACAGATCGCCGTTGCAGGCGTGAGGATCAGATCGACGCGTTCCATGAATTGACGAAGCCTGGAACCCAGCAAACCGCGCCTTTGATTCAGCTCGTGAATCTGCTCAATACCCATCGCCATCCCGAATGCAGCTTCGGAGCGAAAATCAGGGTCGGTTTGTTCGCGCTGCACTTCTGAAAGCGAGCGCCAAAGACTGGCGGCACCCGCAACCCAAAGTCCGAAGCTGATCTCGAGCGAATCGTCAATTCCCGGGTCTATCGACTCGATGACCGCGCCCATGGATTGGAGTGCGAGAGCGGCTTCACGGGTTGCAGCTTCGATGGCCGGATCAAGCTGACGGACATAGCCAAGACGTGGCGAATAGGCCACGCGCAATCCCCGCACCCCGTCGTGGAGACCCACCCGATAGTCGCTGGGGTCGGGCGGCAGCGCCGTCCAGTCGCGTGCATCGGCTTGCTTCATCACATTCATGACCAGCGCACAATCAACCACGCTCATGCTGTGAGGCCCCACATGCGCAACCGAACCGAAGGGTGACAGCGGGTAGGCTGGAACGCGACCGAAGGACGGCTTGAGGCCGACATTGCCGCAAAAAGCGGCTGGGATGCGAACCGATCCGGCGCCATCCGTACCCACGCCGATGGGTCCCATGCCTGCTGCGACCGCTGCGGCTGCGCCTCCGGATGAGCCGCCTGGTGTTTTTTGCAGGTTCCAGGGATTGCGGGTGATCCCGGTGAGTGGCGAGTTGGTTTCGCCTTTGCAACCGAATTCGGGGGTGGTGGTTTTCCCGAGCAACACCGCGCCGGCTTCTCGAAAGCGTGCGGTCACTGGCGCATCGACCAACCAGTCTTGCTGTGGATCGATCGTTCGAGAACCGCGCAGCGTTGGCCAGCCACGCGTAAGGATGAGGTCTTTGATGCTGAGCGGCACACCCTCAAGCGCTCGCGGCGCCTTCTCGGCGAGGCTTTGTGCCTGTTGATCCGCCCGCCAAGCCATCCATCGGGATTCGCTTTCGCGGGCGGCCTGCATCGCGCCGTCCTCGTCGACAAGGCAATAGGCGTTGAGCGCGGGGTTGAGGCGCTCAATCCGCTGCAGTATCTCTCGGGTTACCTCAACGGGCGAGGCCTTCCCGCTTGCGTAAAGGCCAAGAAGGACATGGGCGGCTTGATCAGCGAGGTTCACGGCCTTAGCTCAATCAGGCGGCAGCGAGAAGATCGCGCAGCACAAAGGGCAGGATGCCGCCATGAAGGTAGTAGTCCACTTCAATCGCCGTATCGATGCGCGACAAGAGCTTGACCGTGATGCTCGAACCGTCATGGCGGTGGACGATCAGCGTGATGTCTTGCTGCGGCTTAAGCTTGCTGGGGATTTCAAGATCAAAGCGCTCATCGCCAACGATGCCGAGCGACTGCCATGAGTCTTCGCCTTTGAACTGCAGGGGAAGCACACCCATACCCACCAGGTTGGAGCGATGAATCCGCTCGAAACTTCTCGCCACAACCGCCTTCACGCCAAGCAGTTGCGTGCCCTTGGCTGCCCAATCGCGCGAGGAACCGGTGCCGTATTCTTCGCCACCGAAGATGAGCGTAGGCGTTTGCTCGTCGATGTAACGCATGGCTGCGTCGTAGATCGACATGCTCTCGCCGCTAGGTTGGTGAATCGTGATACCGCCTTCAAGCCTCGAACCGTCTTCTGCGGCCGGCACCATCAGGTTTTTGATCCGTACGTTGGCAAAGGTGCCGCGCATCATGACCTCGTGATTGCCTCTGCGTGACCCGTAGCTGTTGAAATCTGTTTTGGCTACGCCGTTGGCCAGTAACCACTGTCCGGCCGGCGAACTCTCCTTGATCGATCCGGCAGGTGAAATATGGTCGGTTGTGATCGAGTCACCGAACAGTCCGAGGGCACGCGCACCGACGATGGTTGAGGTCGTACTCGAGGCATGCATATCGAAGCTGTCAAAAAACGGCGGCTTGGCGATATAGGTCGATTTTGGCCAGTCGTAGACCTGTGATTTTCCGCCCTTGATTTTCTCCCAAAGCTTGCCAGGATTTTCTTTGACCTGGGCGTAGTTCTCGCGAAACACCTTGGGGTTCATGGCGTGCTTCATCAGGTGATGGATTTCGTCTGAGCTTGGCCAGATATCGCCAAGGTAAACCGCTTTGCCACCCTTGCCGATGCCGACCGGCTCAGTCATCAAATCCTTTGTCACATTGCCTGCGATCGCATAGGCAACCACGAGCGGCGGTGAAGCAAGAAAATTGGCCTTCAGATTGGGGTGGATACGGGCTTCAAAATTTCTGTTTCCTGAAAGTACCGCTGCACAAATCAGATCGTTCTTTGAAATCGCTTCATTGACCTCGGGCAATAAGTCGCCGGCATTGCCGATACAGGTGGTGCAACCGTATGCAGCCACGTGAAAGCCGAGCTTTTCCAGAAAGGGCAGCAAGCCTGCCTTTTCAAGGTACTCGGTCACGACCCGCGAACCCGGGGCGAGCGAGGTCTTGACATGTTTGGGTACTTTCAAACCCGCTTCGACAGCCCTTTTTGCCAGTAAACCAGCGGCAAGCAAAACCCCTGGATTGGAGGTGTTTGTGCAGGATGTGATCGCTGCAATCAGCACATCACCGTTGCGAATACTCGATTTGCCCGCCTGGAAATCCTCATCGAGCTTATGAGCAGCCTGGTTGAACCCGTTCTCGGAAGTTGGTTTTGAAAAGAGATCGGTGAACACTTCCTTCACTTTGCCGATTTCAATACGGTCTTGCGGACGTTTCGGTCCTGCGAGCGAGGGTGTAACGCTGGCAAGATCGAGTTTGAGCAACTTGGTGAAGTCGATCGCTTTTGCATCCGAAACGCCAAACATGGACTGCGCCTTGAAGTAAGCCTCAAAGGCTGCGATTTCGTCCTTTGTCCTGCCCGTGCCCTTGAAGTAGTCGATGGTCTTTTCGTCGACCGGGAAAAAACCCATGGTTGCGCCGTATTCAGGCGCCATGTTTGCGATCGTTGCCCGATCGGGCAGCGCAAGGCTGCGGGTGCCTTCGCCGCAAAACTCGACAAATTTTCCGACAACTTTTTCTTTGCGCAACATTTCGGTGATGCTGAGCACCAGGTCGGTTGCCGTGACGCCTTCACGCAGGCTCCCGGTGAGCTCCACGCCGATGACATCGGGGGTGAGGAAATAAACCGGCTGACCGAGCATGCCCGCTTCGGCTTCTATGCCACCAACGCCCCAACCCACAACGCCGATACCGTTGATCATGGTGGTGTGACTGTCGGTCCCAACCAGGGTGTCCGGGTAGAAGATTTTCGATCTGCCCGATGCCTTACGGTGCACGCCGCGCGCCAGGTACTCCAGATTGACCTGATGGACGATGCCAAATCCTGGGGGCACAACGCCAAAGGTATCAAAGGCATTCATACCCCATTTCATGAATTGATAACGTTCTTGATTTCGCGAGAACTCAAGTTTCATGTTGAGATCAAGCGCCTTGCCCGATCCGAAATGGTCAACCATCACCGAGTGATCAACGACCAGGTCTACCGGTACCAGAGGCTCAATGGTTTTCGGGTCTTTGCCAAGACCTGAGGCTACGTTGCGCATCGCAGCCAGGTCAGCGAGCAAGGGCACGCCTGTGAAATCCTGTAGCACAACACGCGCGACCACAAAGGGGATTTCGGCAGTTCGTGCCGCACGCGGCTTCCAGCCTGCGAGCTGTTTCACATGCTTTTCGGTCACCTTCTTGCCGTCGCAGTTGCGAAGCACTGACTCAAGCACGATTCGAATGGAGATCGGTAGTCGAGAAAGGTCCTTGCCGAGCTGCTCGCCAAGCGCTGCCAGTGAGTGGAAGTGGCCGGTTTTTTTGCCGTAGGTGAACGGTTTGATCGTATCAAACGGGGTATTCATGAAGTGCTCCTTGTGACAGGGTGCTGATAAGAAACATGATTAAAGTATGCAA
The DNA here is from genome assembly GCA_002342365.1 of Burkholderiales bacterium UBA2459. Classification (GTDB taxonomy): domain Bacteria; phylum Pseudomonadota; class Gammaproteobacteria; order Burkholderiales; family Burkholderiaceae_E; genus UBA3064. The sequence continues at coordinate 21,838 of DDPV01000045.1, forward strand.
TCGTTGGCCAGCTGACGGCCAAGCCTGGAGTCAAGCAGCATTGATTTCAGGGGGATCTTGATCCAGGTGATTCCGCTTCGAGGGTCCTGATACCTCAGGGCTCCGGTATCGGTGTCGATGGCAAAAAGCAAATAGTCCTTGCCTTTGAACTGGATCACGATCGAGCTTTGATCGGGTGCGATCGATTTCACCATCACTTGCGCGGCCTGATGGCAGCGGTAAAGGCCGCTTTGCACCGCCTCGGTTCGCTGCAGCGCATTGGTATTCGCAAGGCCTGTCGAGACAGTCAGCGTCGCGATGAAGCCTGCGAAATGGCGCATGGCTTTGCTTAAGTTCTTTCGGCAAGCGGCACGAAGCTCAGGTCTTCCGGCCCCACATAGTTCGCCGAGGGCCGGATGATTTTGTTATCCATACGCTGCTCAATCACATGCGCTGCCCATCCCGAGGTGCGGGAGATCACAAAAAGCGGTGTGAACATCGCGGTGGGCACGCCCATCATGTGATACGAGACCGCCGAGAACCAATCCAGATTAGGAAACATTTTTTTGACATCCCACATTACGGCCTCCAGGCGCTCTGCAATCTGGAACATTTTCATATCACCAGCATCTGCCGAAAGTCTTCTCGCCACCTCTTTAATCACCTTGTTTCGCGGATCTGCGATGGTGTAGACCGGATGGCCAAAGCCAATGACCACTTCCTTGGCCTCAACCCGGCGCCTGATGTCGGCCTCAGCCTCATCTGCATGCTGATAGCGCTTTTGAATGTCGAAGGCCGCCTCGTTTGCGCCCCCGTGCTTTGGGCCACGCAGGGCGCCAATGCCGCCGGTCAGGGCCGAGTACATGTCCGATCCGGTACCTGCGACGACGCGACAAGCGAAGGTCGAGGCGTTGTACTCATGTTCGGCATAAAGATTCAAACTGGTGTGCATCGCTCGGACCCACTGAGCGGCTGGAGGGCGTGCGTGCAAAAGATGCAACACATGGGCTGCGATGCTGTCATCGTCGGTTTCGACATCGATACGACGTCCATTGACGGCATAGTGATACCAGTAAAGCAGTATCGAACCCAGGCTCGCGAGCAGGCGGTCTGCAATGTCGCGGGCCCCCGGAAGGTTGTGATCATCCTTCTCTGGCAAGAGACAACCGAGCGTGGAAACGCCGGTTCGCATCACATCCATCGGATGGCTGCTCGCGGGTAGCGCCTCCAACACGGCTTTCAGTTGTGCGGGCAGGCCGCGCAGCGCCTTGAGCTTGCCTTTGTAGGCCTGGAGCTCGACAACATTGGGCAGCTTGCCGTGGATCAGCAAGTAGGCGACCTCTTCGAATTCGGTTTGCTCGGCAATATCCAAGATATCGTAGCCCCGGTAGTGAAGATCGTTTCCGGTCCGGCCCACGGTGCACAAGGCGGTATTGCCAGCGGTGACGCCGGACAATGCAACCGACTTTTTGGCCTTGATCACCGAAGTGTTGCCTGCGCTACTTGCACTCATCCATGTTTTCCTTTGTGAAACAGTTCATCCAAGCGGTGTTCAAATTCCCAATAGCCGATGGCGTTGTAGAGCTCCTCGCGGGTTTGCATCAGATCGATCACCGCAGACTGCGTACCATCCCGACGGATTGCCTGATAGACCATCTCAGCTGCCTTATTCATGGCGCGAAACGCTGACAGCGGATAAAGCACCATGGCGCAGCCGGATGACCGAAGCGCTTCGATGTGAAAGAGCGGTGTTTGACCAAACTCGGTGATGTTCGCAAGCACCGGCACGCCGACCGCGTCTGAAAATCGCTTGTACATCGCAAGCTCAGTGATCGCTTCGGGAAAAATCATGTCTGCGCCAGCTTCGACGCAAGCGCGCGCCCGTTCAATCGCCGCATCAAGACCCTCGACCGCAATCGCGTCGGTTCTGGCCATGATCACAAAGTGCGTATCGGTTTTGGCGTCTGCAGCCGCCTTGATCCGATCAACCATTTCGTCTTTGGAAACGATCTCTTTATTAGGCCGGTGTCCGCAACGCTTGGCTCCAACCTGATCTTCGATGTGCATCGCCGCTGCGCCAAACTTGATCAGTGATTTCACCGTACGCGCAACGTTAAAGGCGGACGCCCCAAAGCCGGTGTCGACATCGACGAGCAGCGGCAGGTCGCAGACGTCGGTGATTCGCCGCACATCGGTCAGCACATCGTCTAGCCCAGATATGCCCAAATCCGGCAAACCCAGCGATCCGGCCGCCACGCCGCCGCCCGACAGATAAATTGCCCGATACCCCGCACGCTTGGCCAGCAAGGCATGGTTTGCGTTGATGGCACCCACAATTTGAAGCGGCAACTCCTGCTTCAGCGCTTCGCGAAACTTCAGGCCTGCACTGCTCATACTTGATCTTCCTTTGTGGTTTACAGCCGCCAAGCGCAGCGTGCGCGAGCCCGCTCCGGCCGCAGCCTGGCTGCGCAGCTGCGGTCAGCTTCAGGACAACAAGTGCGCAACGGCGTCTTTTTCTTCCATCAATTCGTTCAAGGTGATGGCAATCCGCTGCTGGCTGAAGCTGTCGATGTCTAGACCTTGCACGATGTGGTAGTCGCCATCTGCACAAATCACCGGAAAGCCGAACATCACATCCTCTGGAATGCCATAGGAGCCGTCCGAGGCAATGCCCATCGTGGTCCATTCGCCACCGGTCCCCAGAGCCCAGTCACGCATGTGATCAATCGCGGCGTTTGCTGCTGAGGCAGCTGAGGACAAGCCTCGCGCCTCGATGATCGCAGCCCCGCGTTTGCCAACGGTCGGAAGAAAGACATCACGATTCCAGGCATCGTCATTGATCATCGGCATTACGGCCTCAGCGCCGATGGTCGCGAATCGGTAGTCGGCGTACATCGTGGGCGAATGGTTCCCCCACACGCAGAGCTTGCGAATGTCGGAAACCGGTCTTCCGGTCCGCGCTGCGATTTGCGAAAGTGCACGGTTGTGGTCCAGTCGAAGCATCGCGGTGAACTGACGTTTGTTGATTGAAGGGGCAGACTTCATTGCGATGTATGCGTTGGTGTTGGCCGGATTGCCGACCACCAGCACCTTGACATCACGCGATGCCCAAGCATCCAGTGCTTTACCCTGCGCGGTAAAAATCGCAGCGTTTGCGCTCAAAAGATCTTTACGCTCCATCCCTGGGCCGCGCGGGCGTGCGCCCACCAGCAAGGCGTAGTCGCTGTCTTTGAAGGCGTGGGTCGGATCGTCGAAGGCTTGCATCCCGGCAAGCAAGGGAAAGGCGCAGTCCTCAAGCTCCATCATCACGCCCTTGAGCGCTTTCTGCGCCTTTTCATCGGGGATTTCCAGCAGCTGGAGGCTGACCGCTTGGTCCTTGCCAAGCATTTCGCCCGATGCGATCCGAAAAAGTAGGGCGTATCCGATTTGTCCGGCTGCGCCGGTGACTGCAACCCGTTTGGCTGTCTTAGGCATGACTCTTCCTGATGATAGATTGTTTTGGCGTTCGCATTGATTTTTTTGATTGTAGGCTGAAGCGCGAAACACGTCAAAGACTTTTATGTCATATATAAGAGATAAGATACTAGACAAGGTTTGGCTTGGCGTGCTCCAATCAGTCTATGTCACGAGAGCCATCCGCTTTGTCCCCATTGCTGCGCGGCAAAGACGCTGAAGCGTCAAAGCCTGATGAGGGTCGCGAGCCCACCGAGTGGTCGCAGCTTCGCCATGATCAGCAAACAGCCGATGTGCCGACCTTCAGCCCTCTTTATCGTCAGATCAAAGACCGGCTGATGCGCGCGCTTGATCGTGGGGAGTGGCAACCAGGACAGCTGGTTCCGAGCGAAAGCGAGCTTGCCAGGCGCTTTGGAGTCAGTCAGGGCACGGTACGCAAAGCCATCGAGGCATTGGCAGCCGAGCATGTGCTCATCCGGCACCAGGGTAGAGGGACCTTTGTGTCAAGCCACCATGAGGAGCGGGCCCAGTTTCGGTTTTTGAGGTTGCGACGCGACGCAGGCGGCGTGCCTGAGACCGAAAGCCATGTTTTGGAGTGTCGACGACAGCGTCCCCCGGCCGATGTGGCGCGTGACCTTCACTGTCGAGTCAACGATTCGGCCATTTTTGTTCGCAGACTCCTGATGGTGGATGCCTCGCCCGCTGTGCTCGATGAGTTGTGGTTGCCAGGCAATCTCTTTCGAGGCCTCACGCATGAGCGCTTGCAAAGCTACAAAGGGCCGCTTTACGCGCTCTTTGAGGCAAGTTTTGGCACGCGAATGCTCAAGGCGAGCGAGCAACTCAAAGCGATTGCCTGCCCGGCCGAACAGGCAAGCCTTTTGCGCGTGGCGGAAGCAACGCCTGTGCTGCTGGTTGATCGGCTCTCAACCACCTACCAGGACCGCCCGGTTGAGGTTCGCAGGGGCTACTACCTGACCGAGAGGCATCACTACTTCAACGCCCTGGCCTAGCGGTACTTTGTGAAAGCTGCGGATTTGACGCAAAATGCAGGTGCAGCAAAGTCCTGACTCCCTGTGTAGTGACAGACGGAGTTGGTTTTGCAGCCAAGGGCCGCAGAGTCCTGGCTGATTGATGAGGGAGTGTTTCTGGTGAGTTCAACGCGTCAGCAATTTCGAAACATTCATGTTTCGCAAATATTAAGCTATCGGCTTCCCCTTGCAGGGGTGGTATCGATTCTTCATCGCATCAGTGGGGCCTTTCTTTTTCTGTTCGGAATTCCCTTGGCGCTTTTCACGCTCGATCAAAGCATTGCTTCGGAGATGACGCACGCAAGGCTAAGCGCGGTGCTGGGCCATCCGCTGGCCAAACTGATCGCGCTGGGTGTGATCTGGGCATTCATGCATCACGCGATTGCGGGCATTCGTTACCTGGTTCTTGACTTGCATATCGGTACGGCCAAAGAGCAGGCGCGCTCAAGCGCAAGGCTTGTCTTGATCCTCAGCCTTGCAATGACCGCGGTGGTTGCACTTCGCCTTTTTGGAGCGTTTTAAGATGAGTAGTCAACGCGTGGTGACCGGCGCGCACTACGGGCTCAAGGATTGGCTGGCCCAGCGGATCACCGCGGTGATGCTCCTGGTCTACGCCTTGGTGTTACTCGGGGCGATCAGCATGGGTGCGGCCTCGACCTACGATCAGTGGGCAGGCCTGTTTGCCCAGGCTTGGTTCAAGATCATCAGCTTGCTCGCCATGCTCGCACTGTGTTGGCATGCCTGGGTTGGTGTGCGTGATATTTACATGGACTACATCAAGCCCACGGCGATCCGATTGGGCCTTCAAGTGTTGACCATCATTGGTTTGATTGCCTATTTGTGCTGGACTGTTCTGATTCTTTGGAAAGTTTAAGCGTTGAAATCTTGCAACCATCGGGGCATTGAAAGATGACGGAAATCGTGAGCCATTTGGCCAACAACCTTCCACGACGCCGCTTCGACGCGGTCATTGTTGGGGCCGGCGGTTCGGGCATGCGCTGCTCGCTGCAACTTGCCCAGGCCGGCTACAGCGTTGCAGTACTCAGCAAAGTGTTCCCAACCCGTTCCCACACGGTTGCCGCCCAGGGCGGCATTGGTGCAGCGCTTGGCAACATGTCGGAAGACAGTTGGTACTGGCATATGTTTGACACCGTCAAGGGCTCAGATTATCTCGGTGATCAGGACGCCATTGAGTTCATGTGCCGTGAGGCGCCGAAGGTCGTCTATGAGTTGGAGCATTTCGGGATGCCCTTTGACCGGAATCCGGATGGGACCATTTATCAGCGTCCCTTCGGTGGGCACACGGCAAACTTCGGCGAAAAGCCGGTGCAACGCGCTTGCGCAGCGGCCGACCGCACCGGTCACGCATTGCTACACACTTTATACCAACGTAACGTGCAGTCGCGCACACAGTTTTTCGTCGAGTGGATGGCGCTTGATCTCATCCGAGATGCACAGGGCGCGGTGGTCGGCGTTGTGGCGCTGGAGATGGAAACCGGCGAAGTGATGCTGCTCCAGTCAAAGGTCACGGTGCTTGCCACGGGCGGCGCGGGTCGTATCTGGCAGGCCTCAACCAATGCCTTCATCAACACCGGTGATGGCATGGGGATGGCAGCAAGAGCAGGTATTCCGCTTGAGGATATGGAATTTTGGCAATTTCATCCCACGGGCGTGGCCGGTGCTGGGGTGCTGATTACCGAGGGTGTTCGCGGCGAGGGCGGGATCTTGCTCAACAAGCACGGTGAGCGTTTCATGGAACGTTACGCCCCAACGCTCAAAGATCTTGCGCCGCGCGATTTTGTGTCGCGTTCGATGGATCAGGAGATCAAGGAGGGTCGTGGTTGTGGTGAGCATGGCGATCATGTGCTTTTGAAGCTTGATCATCTGGGTGCCGAAACCATCATGAAGCGTTTGCCTTCGATTCGTGAAATCGCCATCAAATTCGCCAACGTGGACCCTATCAAAGATCCCATTCCTGTGGTGCCCACGATTCATTATCAAATGGGCGGCATACCAACCAACTACCACGGCCAGGTCGTTGTTCCAAAGGGCGGCAACCCCAACACGGTGGTCGCAGGCTTATACGCCATCGGCGAATGTGCCTGCGTGTCGGTTCACGGCGCAAACCGTCTGGGCACCAATTCGCTGCTTGACTTGCTGGTATTTGGGCGTGCGGCCGGTAACCATATCGTATCGAGCAAACTCAACGCCGAAGAGTTCAGAGACCTGCCAGCCGACAGCGGCGATGCCTCGCTTGCTCGACTCGCTCGGCTTGAAGGCTCGAGTTCCGGTGAAAATATTCAGGATGTCGCCAACGATTTGCGCAAAACGATGCAGGCGCACTGCGGCGTGTTCAGAACCGAGGATTTGCTCAGCGAAGGGGTCAGCAAAATCGCTGAAATCGATGAGCGTGCCCGTAGTATTCACCTCAAGGACAAGTCAAAGGTTTTCAACACCGCGCGGGTTGAGGCCCTCGAACTTGATAATTTGATGGAGACCGCCAAGGCGACCATGGTTTCGGCTGAGGCCAGAAAAGAAAGCCGTGGGGCCCATGCACATCGTGATTACCCGACACGCGATGACACGCATTGGATGCGTCACTCGCTGTGGTATGCCGAGGGTAGCCGTCTTGATTACAAACCGGTGGTCCTCAAGCCGATGACGGTCGAAACCTTTGTGCCGAAAGCTCGGACCTTTTAAGTCTAGGGCTTTTTGAGGCTATTTGCGTGGTTCATCTCTCAAACGGGTAAGTCATAAGGCGCAACTGATCATGAGCAAAACCCTCCGTTTTTCCATTTATCGCTATGATCCCGATAAGGATACAAAGCCTTATATGCAGGATCTCGAAGTGAGCTTGCAAGCCAGCGACAAGATGCTTCTGGACGCTTTGATGCGAATCAAAAGCGATTTTGATGCGAGTCTGTCTTTCCGGCGTTCATGCAGGGAAGGGGTGTGCGGCTCTGACGCTATGAATATCAATGGCAAGAACGGACTTGCCTGTATCACCAACCTACGCGAACTCCGGCAGCCGATTGTGTTAAAGCCGCTGCCTGGTTTGCCGGTTGTACGCGATCTGATCGTGGATATGACGCAGTTCTTCAAGCAATACCATTCGGTGCAGCCTTTTCTCATCAACGAGAATCCGCCTCCCGAAAAAGAGCGTTTGCAGTCGCCAGAAGATCGCGAAGAGCTCGATGGGCTTTATGAGTGCATTTTGTGCGCCTGCTGCTCAACCAGTTGCCCCTCTTTTTGGTGGAATCCGGATAAATTCGTGGGCCCCGCGGGTTTGCTTCAAGCCTATCGCTTTATTGCAGACACCCGTGATCAGGCCACCTCAGCACGGCTTGACAACCTTGAAGACCCCTACCGCCTGTTTCGCTGCCACACCATCATGAACTGTGTCGACGTCTGCCCCAAGGGTTTGAACCCAACCAAGGCAATCGGGAAAATCAAGGAACTGATGGTCAAGCGGGCGGTTTGAGCGGTGCTTGCAGAATCGACGACGTCCGAGGCGATCCGCAGGCGTTTACGCTGGCGTTGCCGTCGCGGGCTGCTCGAAAATGATCTCTTACTGACGCGATTTCTTCATCGTTTCGAGCAAGACTTGTCCGATAATTTTGTTTTCGGGCTCGATCAGCTCTTGAACCTGTCGGACAATGCGCTGCTCGATCTGGTACTCGAGCGCGAGCAACCGGAAGGCGATTTGTGCGATCCGCGTGTGCTGGAGGTGCTCGAGGCGCTTCGTTCGGTTTGACGCCCTGCGATGGATCAGGCCCAGCCCTGGACGATGCGCCGCGCCGAACCATGCCCTGCGATCTGGGTGCTTTGTTTTTAACTTTAATGAGATAAAGAGTTGCCATGTCTGATACCACGTTGTCTCCTGCGAAAGCGACGATCAGCTTCACCGATGGGACACCTTCGGTTGACTTTCCGATTTACAAAGGTTCGATGGGTCCTGATGTCATCGACATTCGTAAGCTCTACGGGCAGACCGGAAAGTTCACCTTCGATCCGGGTTTCATGTCGACTGCGGCCTGCGAGTCCAAGATCACCTACATCGATGGTGACCGGGGTGAGCTGCTCTACCGTGGCTATCCGATCGAGCAGCTCGCTACCCAATGTGATTATCTGGAAACCTGTTATCTCCTGCTCCACGGTGAATTGCCAACGCGCTCAGAGCGCGATTTATTCGTTGGAACGGTCACCCGGCACACCATGGTGCACGAGCAAATGCAGCGCTTTTTCCAGGGTTTTCGACGCGACGCGCATCCGATGGCGGTGCTCGTGGGTGTGGTCGGCGCCTTGTCGGCTTTTTATCATGATAGTTTGAATATCAATGACCCGGCGCATCGCGAAATCTCAGCGATCCGGCTGATCGCCAAAATGCCCACGCTGGTTGCGATGGCCTACAAGTATTCAATCGGTCAGCCCTTCATTTATCCGAAAAATTCGCTGTCCTTCAGCGCAAACTTCATGCGGATGATGTTCAGTAACCCCTGCGAGGACTACGTGGTCAACGACGTGCTCGTGCGAGCGCTCGACCGCATCCTCATTCTGCACGCTGATCACGAGCAAAATGCCTCAACCTCAACCGTCAGGCTGGCGGGTTCATCGGGGGCGAACCCTTTTGCTTGCATTGCCGCTGGCATTGCCACGCTCTGGGGTCCGGCGCACGGCGGTGCCAATGAGGCTTGTCTGTCGATGCTTGGCGACATTCAGAAAATGGGCGGCGTTGAAAAGATTGGCGAATTTATTGCGCAGGTCAAAGACAAGCACTCAAGCGTCAAGCTGATGGGTTTTGGTCATCGTGTTTATAAAAACTATGACCCGCGCGCAAAACTGATGCGAGAGACCTGCCACGAGGTGCTCGGTGAACTCGGTCTGGGTGATGATCCCTTGTTCAAGCTATCGATGAAGCTTGAGCAAATCGCTCTCGAAGATGATTACTTCATTCAGCGCAAGCTATATCCGAACGTCGACTTTTACTCTGGAATCGTCCAAAAGGCGATGGGTATTCCCACCGATATGTTCACCTGTGTGTTTGCGCTTGCGCGCACCGTCGGCTGGATTGCTCAATGGACCGAGATGATTGCCGACCCCGACTACAAGATCGGGCGCCCCAGGCAGCTCTTTGACGGCGCGGTACGCCGTGAAGTCCTTCCCCTGGATCAGCGCCGCTAGATCTTCGACGCAATCTGACTCAGTCAGGCCCTGTGGATAGCAGATGCTTGAGACTGATGGACAAAGCCGGGAGCCCGCGATGGGCCTCGGCTTTTTTTGTGCCAAGGTCTATGAGCGTCGATTTCAAACGCAGCATGAAGCACAATGTGCCTCTGGTATCCTGCGCCCCGGATTTCGATGCTGATGCAATTCAGGATCGCGCTCCCGGTGGTCCGGATGGGTTGAGCGACTCGTTTTGAAAGGTAATTTGTCATGATGAAACAATTTCAATCCAATTCGTATTTGTTTGGCGGCAACGCGCCCTACATCGAGGAGTTGTACGAGAGCTACCTGGGCAACCCCGGCTCGGTGCCCGAACAGTGGCGGACTTACTTTGATCGGATGCAGTCGGTACCCTCAGCGGCCGGTGAGACCCAGTTCAGGGATGTGGCTCACGCCCCGATTGTTCAGTCCTTTGCCGAGCGCTCACGTGATGGCAGTCTTGCGCCCCGGCAGTTGGGCGGAGATGCAGCAAGCGCGCGCAAACAGGTTTATGTGCAGCAGCTCATTGCTGCCTACCGCGTCCTCGGCAATCGCTGGGCCGATCTTGATCCGCTCAAGCGTCACGCGCGCGAATCGATCCCCGAGCTTGAGCCTGCGTTTTACGACTTTACCGAGGGCGAGCAGGCCAACGTTTATTCCACCGCGAATACCTTTTTCGGTACAGAATCCATGACGTTGCGGGATTTGATGACGGCCTTGCGCGATACCTACACAGGCAGCATCGGGGCTGAATTCATGCATATTGCCGACCCCGAGCAAAAGCGCTGGATGCAGCAGCGTTTGGAAAGCAGCCGCGGCCGACCCAGCTTCACGGTGGATCAGAAAAAGCGAATCCTTGATCGCGTTACCGCTGCCGAAGGCCTGGAGCGTTATTTGCACACCCGCTATGTCGGGCAGAAGCGCTTTTCGCTTGAAGGTGGCGAGAGTTTCATTGCGGCGATCGACGAGGTGATTCAACGCGCGGGCGGGCAGGGGGTTCAAGAGATCGTCATTGGCATGGCGCACCGAGGTCGCCTTAACGTTCTGGTGAATACGCTTGGGAAAATGCCAGGCGATTTGTTCGCTGAGTTTGAAGGCAAGCATGCTGACGATCTTCCCTCGGGCGATGTGAAGTATCACAAGGGCTTTTCAAGCGATGTCAGCACGCCTGGCGGTCCGGTGCACCTCACGCTCGCGTTCAATCCCTCACATCTTGAAATCGTCAACCCAGTGGTCGAAGGCTCAGCGCGTGCGCGGATGGACCGCCGTGGCGATCATTCGGGTGCACAGGTGTTGTCGATTCTGGTTCATGGTGACGCAGCCTTTGCAGGGCAGGGCGTGGTGATGGAAACCTTGAATCTTGCGCAAACACGCCATTACGGGACTTGGGGAACGGTCCATCTTGTGATCAACAACCAAATCGGATTTACCACCTCCGATCCACGGGACTCGCGATCCACGCTTTATTGCACCGATGTGGTCAAGATGATCGATGTGCCGGTTTTGCATGTGAATGGGGATGATCCGGAGGCGGTGGTTTATGCCACGCAGATTGCCGTCGATTTTCGCCATACCTTCAAAAAAGACGTGGTGGTCGACATCGTCTGTTTTCGCAAGCTTGGTCACAACGAGCAGGATACGCCGGCGGTCACGCAACCGCTGATGTACAAAAAAATCGGGCAACACCCCGGTACGCGCAAGATTTTCGGCGACCATCTGGTTGCCCAGGGTGTTGTCCCGCCCGAGTACCCGGATCAGCTGGTAGCGTCATTTCGCGCAGCCATGGACGCAGGCAAGCACACAAGCGATCCGGTGCTTGCCAATTTCAAGAGCAAGTTCGCGATCGACTGGGCCCCTTTTCTCAACTGTCAGTGGACCGACTTTGCCGATACCGCGGTGCCGCTGACCGAATTGCAGCGCCTGGGCAAGCGGATCACCACGGTGCCTGAGGGTTTCTCGATTCATCCACTGGTTGATCGGGTGATCAAGGATCGTCGAGCCATGGCCGACGGGAAGATGCCGCTTGATTGGGGTATGGGTGAGCATCTTGCCTACGCAAGTCTGCTTGCAAACGGCTACGGTGTTCGACTTTCCGGGCAGGATTGTGGTCGGGGCACCTTTACGCATCGCCATGCGGTGCTGCACGACCAAGCCCGCGAGCGTTGGGATTCGGGCAGCTACACGCCCTTGCAGCATGTTTCCGGCGATCAAGGTGAGTTCACGGTGATCGATTCGGTGCTGTCTGAAGAAGCTGTGCTCGGTTTTGAGTATGGCTACTCGACCGCAGAGCCCAATAAGCTTGTGATTTGGGAGGCCCAGTTCGGTGATTTTGCCAACGGTGCCCAGGTGGTGATCGATCAGTTCATCAGCTCGGGTGAGGCGAAGTGGGGCCGTGTGACAGGACTCACGCTCATGCTTCCACACGGCTACGAGGGACAGGGTCCGGAACATTCCTCAGCCCGTATCGAGCGTTTTCTGCAATTGTGCGCCGAGCACAATATGCAAATTGTGCAGCCCACGACGCCGGCGCAGATCTTTCATGTGTTGCGGCGTCAGATGATTCGCAGCTTTCGCAAACCCCTGGTTTTGTTTACGCCGAAGTCTTTGCTGCGGCACAAGGAAGCGACATCGCAGCTTGAGGATCTTGCCAAAGGCTCGTTCCAGCTGGTGATCGGCGAAACCGACAACAGCATCGATCCCAAACATGTCAAACGGGTGGTTGCTTGTTCGGGACGTGTGTACTTTGACTTGATTGCCGCCCGTCGCGAGGCCAAACGTGAGGACATTGCCATCATCAGGGTCGAGCAGCTTTACCCCTTTGGCCAAAAAGCCTTTGAGGCCGAAGTCAAGCGTTATGCCGCAGCGACTGATTGGGTCTGGGCCCAGGATGAGCCACAGAATCAAGGCGCCTGGTTTCAAATGCAGCATCAGATTCAAGAGCTGCTCAAGGACGGACAGACTTTGATTTACGCGGGTAGACCCGCTTCAGCATCGCCCGCAGTCGGCTATTACGACAAGCACTACGCACAGCTGAAGGATTTGCTTGCAAGCGCACTCGGTGAGGCAAAGCCTGAGCGCCGCACGGCTCGGGCCAGCAGAAAAGCGAAGGCTTGAGCGATTCGGTTCAAGTCGATGATGGTTTGGATTTACGGTTTAGATTCCGTAACGTTATTGTTTGCCTCAATGGAGTGTTTTCATGGCCTTGATTGAAGTAAAAGTTCCCCAACTCTCGGAGTCGGTTGCCGAAGCAACCCTTTTGAGTTGGCATAAAAAACCCGGTGATGCGGTGTCTCGCGATGAGAATTTGATCGATATCGAAACCGATAAGGTGGTGCTGGAGCTTCCGGCTCCGGACGCCGGCGTTTTGTCAAAAATTCTCAAGCATGACGGCGATATCGTGGCTGCCGGCGAAGTCATTGCCATGATTGATACCGAGGCCAAGGCTGCCGCTGCGGGTGCAACCGCCAAGGCTCCGGAGGCGCCCGCCCCGACTCAGGCAGCTGCTGCAGCGAGTGGCAGTTCGGTGGGTTCCAAGCAAGGCCTTGCGATGCCGGCTGCGGCCAAGTTGATGGCCGAGCAGGCGCTGCGTGCCGATGAGCTTACCGGATCGGGTCGCGACGGGCGCATCACCAAAGGCGATGTGCTTGCCGCCGTCAGTAACAGGGCTGCTGCGCCAGCTGACGTCGGGGCCGTTACAGCCTCGCGTGCTGCGCCTGAAAAGGCGCCGGCTGCCAGTTTGCCGCTTGTACCGGCGCCGGCTGATTTGAAGTCACTCACTGAAGGCCGCGCTGAGCAGCGGGTTCCGATGTCAAGGCTGCGTGCGCGGGTTGCCGAGCGTTTGCTGCAATCGCAGGCCAACAACGCCATCCTCACCACCTTCAATGAAGTCAATATGCAGCCTGTGATGGACCTGCGTAAGAAGTACGCCGAACGCTTTGAAAAAGAACACGGCGTGCGTCTCGGGTTTATGTCCTTTTTCGTGAAGGCAGTAGTCCACGGTCTGAAAAAGTATCCGGTTGTGAATGCCTCGGTAGACGGTAGTGATATTGTTTATCACGGATATTTTGATATTGGTGTGGCGGTTGGTTCACCCCGTGGCCTGGTTGTTCCGGTGATCCGAAACGCCGATCAGCTTGGCTTTTCGCAGGTCGAACGAACGATTGCCGATTTTGGCAAACGCGCTCAGGACGGCAAGCTCGGCATTGAAGAGCTCAGTGGCGGTACCTTCTCCATCTCAAACGGCGGTGTTTTCGGTTCGATGCTCTCAACGCCGATTATCAATCCGCCGCAGTCGGCAATCCTGGGTGTGCACGCGACCAAGGAGCGTGCGGTGGTGGAAAACGGTCAGGTGGTGGTTCGTCCAATCAATTACTTTGCGGTGTCCTACGATCACCGCATCATTGATGGACGCGAAGCCGTGCTGTTTCTGGTCGCGATCAAAGAAGCACTCGAGGATCCCTCGCGTTTGCTGCTTGATTTGTAGTCGAAAGGACACTGTCATGAGTCAGCGGTTTGATGTGGTGGTGATCGGGGCGGGACCGGGTGGCTATATCGCCGCGATTCGCGCAGCACAGCTTGGCTTCAAGGTCGCTTGCGTTGAGCGGTGGCGAAACCCTCAAGGAGATCGGGTGTTGGGTGGCACCTGTCTCAACGTGGGCTGCATTCCGTCAAAGGCATTGCTTGCCTCAAGCGAACACTTCGAGGCGGTGCAATCGCATCTGAACGTCCACGGTATTTCGGTGACGTCAGCCACGATGGATGTGACCACAATGCTTGCCCGCAAGGATCAGATCGTGGGCAAGATGACCAAGGGTATCGAGTACTTGTTCAAGAAGAACAAAATCACCTGGTTCAAAGGACATGCGCGTTTTGCAGGCAAGCAAGAGAGCGTTTTTGCGGTTGATGTTTTTGAGAGCGGTCCTGAAGACGCGCAGGCCAGGGATAGGATTGAGGCGGACAAAGTCATCATTGCCACGGGTTCCAGAGCGCGCCATTTGCCCGGTATCGAGATCGATCAGGAATATATTTGTGATAACGAAGGGGCGCTTTGCTTCGATCCGGCACCCAAGCGACTCGCTGTGATCGGTTCGGGCGTGATCGGTCTCGAACTCGGGTCGGTCTGGCGCAGGCTTGGCGCTGAGGTCACCATCCTCGAGGCTATGCCCGATTTTCTTGCAGCTGCCGATCAATCGGTTGCCAAGGAGGCCTGGAAGCTTTTCACCCGACAGGGTTTGAATATTCACTTGGGTGCAAAGCTCGACGCCGTAGCCGTCGAAGGCAAGGGCAAAGGCAAACATGTGGTGCTCGATTACCACGACGCGGCAGGCCAAAGTCATCGCGCTGAGTTTGATCGCCTGATTGTCTCGGTAGGCAGGCAGCCGCTGAGCGAAGGCCTGGGTCTTGAGGCCATTGGACTGGCAACCGACGAGCGCGGATTTATCCCGGTCGATTCGCATTGTGCAACCGCGGTCGATGGCGTGTACGCCATTGGTGATGTAGTGCGCGGCCCGATGCTTGCGCACAAGGCTGAAGACGAAGGCGTGATGGTTGCCGAGATCATGGCTGGGCAGAAACCGCATATTGACTATCACTGTGTTCCCTGGGTGATTTACACGAGCCCGGAGATCGCATGGGTGGGGCGAACCGAGCAAGAGCTCGTAAAAGAAGGTCGGGCCTTCAAGAGCGGGCAGTTTCCATTCGCGGCAAACGGCCGAGCACTGGGTATGGATGCGAGCGAGGGTTTCGTGAAGATGCTTTGCGATCAGCATACCGATGAGATCCTCGGTGTGCACATCGTTGCTGCCACCGCATCGGATCTGATTGCCGAAGCGGCGCTGGCCATGGAATTCAAAGCCTCAGCCGAGGACGTTGCAAGGGTGTGTCATCCGCATCCCTCATTGTCCGAAGTCATGCGCGAAGCGGCGCTTGCTGCCACAGCCAACCGCGCGCTGAATATTTGATTGAGCCTTTTGCGGCACGCCACAAGGCGACTCCAAGCCGGTGCGCCAGTGGCAGGGCGTCCGCTTGATGATGGACTTGCTCAAGGCTTACCGGACAGAGGTCGCGCGCAAGTCATTGCTCGAGGATCAGATGCAGCTTGCAGCAATCGAGCGGCTGCAAAGTCTTGCACAGCAGTTGCTTGCGTTTGATCAAGCGCGAGGTTCCTGGCTTGGGCGGATTTTTTCCCTAGCGCAGCCGCCCAAGGGATTATGGCTTTGGGGAGGCGTGGGCCGCGGTAAGACTTTTTTGATGGATTTGTTTTTTGATCAGCTTTCGGTCGAAAAAAAAGCACGTTTTCACTTTCATGAGTTCATGCGCGAAGTGCATCGCGAACTCGGGCTTCTCAAAGGCGAGCCTAATCCGCTGGATGCGGTCGGTCAGCAAATCGCAAATCGTTATCAGATTCTTTGTTTCGATGAATTTCACGTCTCCGACATTGCCGACGCAATGATTCTTGAGCGTTTGTTGCAGGCTGTGTTTGCCCAGGGCATGGTGCTTGTTTGCACCTCCAACTACCGACCAGCCATGCTCTACCCCAACGGTCTGCATCGTGATCGCATACTGCCTGCCATCGCGCTACTTGAGGACAAACTCGAAAGCTATGAGCTTGACGCCGGCATGGACTATCGTCGCCGCGCGCTTGAACTCCTGCCTGCCTACCTCAGCCCATTGGGGCCCGAGACTGAGCACCACATGCGTGAAAGCTTTGAGCGGCTGGCAGACGGGCCGATGCTTCGCCCTGCTGAGATCGAAGTTGCGCATCGCAGCCTGCCGTGTCTGGGTCTGGGTGGCGGGGTTATCTGGCTTGACTTCCAGGCCCTTTGCGGCTCGCCGCGTTCACAGATCGACTACCTCGAATTGGCCGAGCGTTTTCACACGGTCTTGTTGCAGTCCGTACCTTTGATGAGCGCTGCAATGGCCTCTGAAGCGCGTCGTTTCGTCTGGCTTGTCGATGTGTTTTACGATCAG
The DNA here is from genome assembly GCA_002342365.1 of Burkholderiales bacterium UBA2459. Classification (GTDB taxonomy): domain Bacteria; phylum Pseudomonadota; class Gammaproteobacteria; order Burkholderiales; family Burkholderiaceae_E; genus UBA3064. The sequence continues at coordinate 38,469 of DDPV01000045.1, forward strand.
TCGGTCAAGCTGATTGTGAGCGCCGAAGATCAACCGGAGATGCTCTATCGGCAGGGCGCTCTTTCGCATGAGTTTGCCCGAACCGCCTCGCGGCTGATCGAAATGCAAACCAAGGCCTATCGTGGGCGAGCGCGACGGCATTTCATCCATGGGGGATTGGCAGCAGCGCAGGCGAATGCGAAAATCCCGCATGGATCCTGAGACCATTGCACATCGCATTCAAGAACTGCAGCTTGAACATCGCGGACTTGACGCGATGATCGAGGCGATTTCCGAGCAAACACACTTTGATGAGTTGCAGTTAAGGCGACTCAAAAAGCGAAAATTGCAAATCAAAGACAGCATCTTTCAGCTGCAAATGATGCTTGTCCCGGACGTTCCTGCCTGAGGATGTTTTCTTGAGCGATGTCATAGGCGCGGTTGCTGCCGTGCTGGGGCCTCATGGCTTGCTTGCCGCAAAGCCCGGCTTTCGATTCCGTCGCCAACAGTTTGAGATGGCCGTAGCGGTTGCTGAGGCCATCGAGAAAAACGAAGCGCTGGTGGTTGAAGCAGGTACCGGCGTTGGGAAAACCTTTGCCTATTTGGTCCCAGCGCTTCTGTCGGGGCGCAAGCTGCTGATTTCAACCGGCACCAAGGCCTTGCAAGATCAACTGCTGCATCGGGATTTACCGCTCTTGCTTGAACATCTCAGCGTGTCGGCGCATGTATGCCAGCTCAAGGGCCGCAGCAATTACGTGTGCCACTATCATTTGGAGCGCAACCTGCGGGAAGGTCGCTTTGCACGCCGCGAGGAAGCCGCATTACTGATGAGGATTCGCGCCTTCGCCGCGCGAAGCGATTCAGGTGACCGTAGCGCTTGCGAAGAGGTTCCAGACGACTCGGCGGTTTGGGCTATGGCAACGGCCACACGCGATACCTGCCTGGGCAGTCAGTGCGCAGACTACGGGCGGTGCTTTGTGATGCGTGCACGACAACGTGCGCATCAGGCTGATCTGGTGGTCGTTAATCATCATTTGTTATGCGCCGACTTGGCGCTCAAACGCGATGGTGTTTCCGATTTGCTACCTGAGGTAGAAGGTATTGTGGTGGATGAGGCGCATCAGTTGCCTGACACCGCGATCCAATTCTTTGGGCGATCCTGGTCGCTTCGCCAGGGGCAGGAGTTTGCCCGTGACCTCTTGAGAATCGGTCTGGCTGAGGCGGCCGACGCTGCTGATTGGATGCACTGGCGGGATGTTTTGGAGCAGTCGCTGCGCGAGCTGCGGCTCGCAGGCGAGGGGCCTTCAAAGTTGGAATGGTCGGTCGACCATCCCCGATTTGCAGCGCTTGTGCCGGTCTTGCGAAACTTGTTGGATCAATTAGAACCATTACAAAGTTTGTTAAGCGAGCAGGCAAGCCGAGGCGAAGAGCTTGGTCTTTTGCTTGCAAGGCTCGCTTCGATGGCTGAGTTCCTGCCCGATTTTCTTGCCGAGCCGTCAACCGCGGTTTCGGAAGATCGTGTGCTGTGGCTCGATGTCAGTCGCACCGGACTGAGCTTTCATCAAGCACCGATGGATGCGGCGAAAGCAATGCAAGAAGCACTCGGGGAACGTCCAAGATCGCTCGTGTTGACCTCGGCGAGTCTGGCCATGGCAGGCGACTTGCAGCATGTGGCCGGCCGTTTGGGACTGAAAGCGGCACACACGCTTTGTATCGACAGTCCTTTTCATTATGCTGAGCAGGCGCGGCTTTATGTGCCGCGAGGCTGTGGCGATCCTAACCATCCCGAATTCGCAGCCCTGATGGCTGAACACATTTGGCCGCTGATCCTGCATAACCGCGGACGCGCGTTCATCCTTTGTACAAGCCTGAGAATGGTTGCGGCGCTGCATCAGGCCTTGCTCGGCTTGGAGGCCACATCGGGGTCAGCCGCTTTACCCATCGAGTGGCTGATTCAGGGTGCGATGAGTAAGGCTTTGATGTTGCATCGTTTTCAACAGGGGAGGGCACCGGTGTTGATCGGCAGTTCAAGCTTTTGGGAGGGGGTCGATGTGGTTGGCGATCAGCTCTCGCTGGTTGTGATCGACAAGCTTCCTTTTGCGCCTCCGGATGAGCCGCTGCTCAAGGCCCGGATCCGGCGAGCCAAGGCAAACGGCGAGGATGTATTCGGGCAATGGCAGCTGCCGCAGGCCGCAATGAGCCTCAAGCAAGGGGCTGGTCGCCTGATCCGTAGCGAAAACGATATCGGTCTTCTGGTGGTCTGCGATGAGCGGCTGGTCACGCGCTCCTATGGCAAGCTTTTATTGCGCAGTCTGCCCGGCTTTCCCCTTATCCGGGATGCCATGGATGCGATGGACTTCTTGACCAAGGCGCGGGGCGATGGCAACCTTGCGTCGCAGTCTGAATCCGACGGCAATCCAGACAGAACAAAGGCACAGGTATGGTCGGTCTTCTAAGGTTTTTAAGCATATGGATAGGGGTCTTTCCGCTCTGGGCGCAGGCCAGTTCGGTGATCGATCAGGATGAGAAAGCACTCGGGCTGAGGGCGAAGGAAGCAGCAACCGCCGGCGTGAGGCTTCAGTGCAGCCAGGCGCAGGCACCAAGCCTGACAGCACACGTGTCAGCGGTTTCGCGAACCTACGTGTTGCACCGCGGCATCATTTGGGTGATCGATCCCGATAGCGGCGAGCTTGTCCACCCGAGCGCCTATGTGATTGAGAAGGGGATCGTTCGCTGGCGAAACGAAGCCATCGGTTTTGCGATTCGACCCTTCAGGCCTCGTCATGAAATTCATCTCGCAAGCCTGCAAGAGTATGCAGACGGCAATCAGCTCACCGGGCCTTTTCCATGCAAACTTGTAAAGGGCAGTCTACAGGGCTTGTCTTGAGACCAGTTCCTAAGGGAAAACGGGTTCAGACCGCAGCAGGCAACCGCGCCGGACTCAGCGCCAGAACTCCCACCAGCGCGATTCGTTGTCCAGGCGCGAGAGGAGTTTGCGGCTTTCCGGATAATTCAGCTTAAATACCCGCTCGGCATCCTCGGCCTGCTGGCTCAGGCCGAGCTCGCGGGCAGCGAGGATGAGGACCACCAGCGCCTCTTCGACAGCCGGCGTGTCGGGAAACTGCTGGATCAACTGCTGCGCGCGATTGGCCGCTGCCACATGCGCACCGCGCGTCCAGTAAAACTTCGCAATCGTCAACTCGCCTTCGGCCATGGTGTTGACGAGGTAACGCAAGCGTTGCCTTGAATCCTCCACATAAGCGCTATCCGGATACCGTTCAAGCACAACACGAAAAGCGTCATAGGCCTGTCGCGTTGCCTTCAGGTCGCGGTCTGCCAGACTTTGCCCGCCGAGCTTGACCAACAAGCCCATTTGGTCATTGAAGTGGACCAGGCCGCGCAGATAGAACACATAATCCATCGCTGGACTGGTCGGATACATTTTGGAGAACCGATCCAGTGTCGAAAGCGCCTGCTCTTTTTCGCCCAAGCGGTAATGGCCGTAAGCGAGTTCGAGCTGGGCTTGCTGCGCGTAGCGGCCGAAGGGGTAGCGTGACTCGAGTCGTCCAAACAACCGAGTAGCCTGCGCAAGATTGCCGGCCGACAACTCGGCTTTGGCCTCCGCATAAAGCTTTTCGGCGGTCCATCCCGAGGTTGGATCGGGTCCATCACTGCCCAAACCGCAGGCAGCCAGCGTAAGACTCAACCCGAGGACAAGCCCCGCCAAAAGGGCGCTTGAACCCGAACACGCGCGTTGACTAATCATGCTCTTTCTCTGCTTGATGGAGATGCGACAATCGGGCTTCTCATCGATCGCTTCCATCGATGGCTCAGACAGGCTCGCTGCAGTCGACCACACGGCAAACGACATATGGCTGGATTATACGGATGATGGCCGATGCATTTCAGCGCTGATCAGACGGCGGATCAAGACTTGACAGAGGGTCGCGACGGCGAGCCTGGATCTCGTGTATTGCAGTGGACTACCGAGGCTGCGGCTGGCTTGCGGCTTGATCGTTTTTTGACCGACAGGCTCAGGCAGGCGGGGGAGGTTGTCTCACGAACCCGGGTGCAGGATTGGATCCGTCTGGGCGCGGTGCGCGTGAACGACGGGCTTTCCAGCGCCTCGCAAAAGCTCTCCGGGCGCGAGACAGTCGAGGTCTGGCCGCAACCTCTTGAGGCATCGACCGCCTTTAGCCCTGACCCGATGGATTTACAGTTCGCCTATCTTGATGAGCAGCTCGTGGTGGTCGATAAACCGGCCGGCCGCGTGGTACATCCGGCGCCGGGGCATTGGCGAGGCACGCTGATGAATGGTTTGCTGCACTGGCGTCCCGAACTCGCTGCTTTGCCCAGGGCGGGGATTGTGCACCGACTGGATCGGGACACTTCGGGCTTGTTGATGGTCGGACTTCAGCATGAAAGCCTCATGCATTTGCAACAGGCCTTGGCGGCGCGACAGACGCATCGGGTCTACCTCGCACTGGTTCATGGCGATGCGAGTCGGTTTGATGGAATCACGATCAATAAGCCTATTGGCCGCGATCCGGTATCGCGGGTTCGAATGGCTTGTGACGGTCTGGCAGCAAAGCCCGCCACAACGGCAGTCCGCTTCCTGAGTCGTGCAAGCTTCGCCGACGCGCAGGGATTCAGTTTGCTCTCCTGCAAGCTTGACACGGGGCGAACCCATCAGATTCGCGTTCATCTTGCGTCACAGGGCATTTACCTGGTCGGTGACCCCTTGTATGGGAAATCCGCAGCTGACCGTGCGCTTGCCCAGCGTGATCCCCAGTTCGAAGCGCTGCTTTTGCAGGGTCAGGCCCTGCACGCAAGCCTTTTGCAGTTTCCGCATCCCGTCTCAGGCAAGCAACTGAGCGTTTTCAGTGCCTGGAAAGCAGAAGTTGATCTACCCCTTCCTATGGCGCAAACGCTCGCTGCACTTTGGGGATTAAGCTTGTGAGTGATCAAAGCGAGACGGCAAGGCAAAAGCCCATCGACCCGCCGCAGTCCTGGCTGCGTCCAAATTGGGATTTTGCTTTTGCGCTGCATCAGCCCAATGCGCGCAAACAAGCGGCCCTGCTTGCCGAGCGTTATTTCGTGCTTTGCACAAACCGATATGGGGGTTTGAGTGAGGGCGTCTTCAGCTCGATGAATCTTGGGTTTAGCCAGGGCGATGACAAGGCCTTGGTGGCAGAAAATCGGCGCTTGCTGGAGCAGTTTTTGCCATACCCCGCGGGCTATTTGCATCTGGTCCACGGGGCGCGCTGTGTTCGCGACGATGAGCTTGCCGCGCATCAGCGCTTACCTGAGGCCGATGCCGCGGTGTTAACAAGCAAGGGTCGTTCGCTGGTGATGCTCACGGGTGATTGCCTTCCGATCGTGCTTGCTGAAGCACAAGGCCAAGCCTTGGGCATGGTGCACGCAGGATGGCGAGGGCTGGCTTGCGGCGTCATCGAATCGGCCGTCCATGTGCTCCGGTCTGCGGTTGAACCCCGGGCCAGATTGCTGGCGTGGATTGGCCCTGGTATTGGTCCAGCGGCCTTTGAAGTTGGCGAGGATGTATTGATGGCGTTTCCTGAGAATGAGCGCGGCGCTGAGTTCTTTCGCAAGCGGCCCTTGCAAGCTGGCCAGGCGCGTTGGATGGGTGATCTCATCGCCATTGCCCGGCGTCGTTTGGGCTTGGCGGGCATCTCGGCCGTGGGTGGCGGCCTTTGGTGTACCTGGCATGACGGTAGCCGTTACTTTTCTCATCGTCGCCAGGCCGGAGGTGGCCGTTTTGCAACCGTGATCGCGATTCGTTGACCGTTCTCGTGGGCATAGCCCCATCGTGTTGCGAAAGAATCTGTATCGTTCAGTCTTGTCGATGAATCGGAGGCTAGAAGGCCTGTCTGCTTCATCCCCACCATGCGATGCGAAGGAGGCTGCCATGGCCACGAGGCGTTCAAAAGATCAAGACGTTTCCACCGACAAGGCAAAACCCACTGCAGGCAAGCGCAGCAATTCAAAAAGGCCAAAGCCCATACCCGCTGCGCAGGCTCAGGCGCAGGCTCACGCTCAGGCTTTAGGTGCATCGGAGCCTGCGAGCGCCCCTCATGAGCAGGGCCTTCAAGAGGTTCAGGACGCCTGGGCTTCGGTTCTTCAACCCTGGGCGAGCATGCCGGCATGGCGAGTCGACCCGCAGGCATTAAGCGACTTGCAAAAGGAGTATTTGCAGCGTGCGCAAGGCTTGATGTCCTCAGCCGAAGCCTCAGCAGTTCGCGCCGATAAACGCTTCAGTCACGAGGCTTGGAATCAGGGACCTTTTGCGATGGCAGCCTCGCTTTACCTGCTTCATGCTGAGTTTATGGCGCGAATTGCTGAACTGGTCGAGGCCGATGACAAGACCAAAGAGCGGATCAGATTTGCCACCGAGCAATGGGTTGAGGCTGCTTCCCCATCGAACTTTCTCGCAACCAATCCCGAGGCGCAACAGCGCATGATCGAATCGGGCGGCGAAAGTCTTCGTCAGGGCATGGAAAATCTGATGCACGATGTTGCTGCTGGGCGTATTTCGCAATCAGATGAGAAGGCCTTTGAGGTGGGCCGCAATGTTGCGACTTCCGAAGGCGCGGTTGTGTTTCGCAACGCCTTGATGGAAATCATCCAATACAAGCCCTTGACTGCGACCGTGGCTAAGCGGCCTTTGCTGATGATTCCGCCCTGCATCAATAAGTTTTATATTTTAGATCTCCAGCCGGATAACTCACTGGTCCAGCACTGCCTTTCCGAGGGCATTCAGGTCTTCATGCTGTCTTGGCGAAACGTGGACGCCTCGCTGGGTCATCTGGGCTGGGACGATTATCTTGAAGCTGGCGCCATTGAGGCGATTCGTGTTGTTCAGGAGATCAGCAATCAGGAAGCGATCAACCTGCTCGGGTTTTGTGTTGGCGGAACGATTGTGGGCGCTGCATTGGCAGCACTTGCCGCGCGCCAAACGTATCCGATTGCTTCGCTCACCTTGCTCACCACATTGCTCGATTTTTCGCATCCCGGCATCCTCGGTGTCTTTATCGATGAACAACATGTGCGGATGCGCGAGCAGAGCCTGGGCGCTGGCGGTGTGATGCATGGCAAGGAGTTAGCCGCCACCTTCTCAGCGCTCCGTCCAAACGACCTGGTCTGGAATTATGTGGTCAACAACTATCTCAAGGGAGAGCGGCCCGCTGCCTTCGATCTTTTGTACTGGAATGCGGATTCAACCAATTTGCCGGGTCCGATGTTTGCCTGGTACCTCAGACATATGTATTTGCAAAACGAGCTGGTTCAACCTAATCGCCTCAACTGTCTGGGTGTGCCGATTGATCTCGGTGCGATCGACGTGCCGAGCTATATTTTTGCAGCCCGTGAGGACCACATCGTGCCCTGGCCCGCAGCCTACTTGAGCACCCAGCACCTGGGCGGTGAAAAGCGGTTCGTGCTGGGAGCAAGCGGGCATATTGCCGGCACGATCAACGCAGCCCGGCGAAATCGTCGAAGCTATTGGATCGCTGAGCCGCAGCATTTGCCGACTGATCATGAAGCCTGGCTTGCCGCGGCTCAAGAGCATCCGGGCAGCTGGTGGTTGGACTGGTCCAACTGGCTGGCAAGCTATCGGGGTGGCGAGCGTAAAGCACCTGTGAGGCTGGGACATGCGAGCTATCCGATACTGGATGCTGCCCCTGGCCCTTACGTGAAACAGCGCGCGGATTGAGTCGAAAAGAAATCTAAATCGCTCGGCTACAAGGGCTTGTGGCACGATGCCAGTGCAGAATCAGGCCGGTTTTGCCAATTGCATCTTGATCAACAAGCGAGGAGACAGGGATGACACAACGTGTTGCATATGTGACAGGGGGTATGGGCGGTATCGGGACAGCGATTTGCCAGCGAATGCACAAAGAGGGCTATCTGGTCATCGCCGGATGTGGCCCGAGCCGCGACCACGCAAAATGGATTGCGGAGCAGTCGCAAGAGGGCTATCAATTCCATGCCTCGGTCGGCAATGTAGGCGACTGGCAATCAACGAAAGAAGCCTTTGATCGCGTCAAAGCAGACTTTGGTAACCCCGATGTACTGGTCAATAACGCAGGGATTACTCGGGATGGAACCTTTCGGAAAATGTCGGTGGACGATTGGCGCGCGGTGATCGATACCAATTTGAACTCGCTCTTTAACGTCACCAAGCAGGTCATCGAGGGCATGCTTGATAAGGGTTTTGGTCGCATCATCAATATTTCATCGGTGAACGGACAAAAGGGTCAGTTCGGACAAACTAATTACTCCACGGCAAAGGCCGGAATTCATGGCTTCACCATGGCTTTGGCGCAGGAAGTGGCCAATAAGGGCATCACCGTCAATACGGTGTCACCCGGCTACATTGGCACCGAGATGGTTTCGGCCATGCGTCCGGATGTTTTGGAGAAAATCGTCGCGGGTATTCCGGTCAAGCGTCTGGGCACGCCGCATGAGATCGGTTCGATTGTGGCCTGGATCGCAAGCGATGAAGGCGGCTTTGCAACGGGCGCTGACTTTTCGCTCAACGGTGGTTTACACATGGGCTGATCGAAGCGCGACGCTCCGTCGCGAGCATCCGATTGCGCCGGGACCGCTTGATTCAGCCCGGCGTTTGAAGCGTTTTGCAATCCGGGATAAAACAGCATGCAGGCAGTCAGACAAATCAAGAAATACCCCAACCGTCGCCTCTACGACACCCAAAGCAGCAGCTACATCACGCTAGGTGACGTCAAACAACTGGTATTGGCCGGCGATCGGATTCGGGTTGAAGACGCAAAGACCCACGAGGACCTCACGCGCAGCATTTTGCTGCAAATCATTCTTGAGGAGGAGGCAGGTGGCACGCCGCTTTTCTCAAGCGAAATGCTTGCGCAAATGATCAGGTTTTACGGGCACGCGATGCAGGGGATGATGGGTACTTATCTTGAGAAAACCCTGCAAAGCTTTGTTGAGATTCAAACCCGGATGACTGATCAGTCCAAGGCCTTGTACGACGGGAACAAGACGATGCCCAACCCGGAATTGTGGACGCAATTCATGGCTGGGCAGGCGCCGTTATTTCAAACCATGATGGCCAACTACATCGATCAGTCAAAAAACATGTTTGTGCAAATGCAAGAACAAATGCAACAACAAACCCGCAACATGTTTCAAGGCTTTCCCTTTCAGGCGCCTTCGGGTGACGCCGGCGATCGCGAAGAAGGAAAGTCTTGATCGGGTATGAATAAAGATCCTGCTGTAGGTTTTGTATCTCTGGGTTGTCCCAAGGCGCTGGTCGATTCCGAACGCATCATCACGCAACTGCGTGCCGAAGGTTATCGAATCGCCGCCGACTACGCAGGTGCAGACCTGGTGGTAGTCAACACCTGCGGTTTTATCGATGCCGCGGTTCAGGAATCGCTTGACAGTATCGGCGAGGCGATTCGCGAGCAGGGCAAGGTGATCGTCACCGGCTGCCTTGGACAGCGCAGCAATGCTCAGGGCGAGAACCTTGTGCAAAGCCTGCACCCAAAGGTGCTGGCAGTGACCGGACCTCATGCGCGAGACGAAGTGATGGCGCATGTCCACCGTTTTCTTCCCAAGCCGCATGACCCCTATGTTGATCTCGTTCCCGAAGCCGGAATCAAGCTCACCCCAGCGCACTATGCTTATCTGAAAATTTCAGAGGGTTGCAATCACCGGTGTAGTTTTTGTATCATTCCATCGATGCGTGGCGATCTTGTCAGCCGACCCATCGGCGAAGTCATGCGTGAGGCCGAGGCTTTGGTGCGGGCCGGGGTGAAGGAACTGTTGGTGATATCACAGGATACCTCCGCCTACGGCGTGGATATCCGGTATCGCACCGGTTTTGTTCAAGGGCGGCCGGTTCGAACGCGCCTTACCGAGCTTGTGAAGGCGCTCGCAAGCCTCGGTGTCTGGTTGCGTTTGCATTATGTTTACCCCTATCCGCATGTGGATGAGCTTTTTGAGTTGATGGCGCAAGGATTGCTGTTGCCCTATCTGGATGTGCCTTTTCAGCATGCGAACCGGCGAATCCTGAAGCTCATGAAGCGACCGGCGAGCGCCGAGGATGTGCTTCGGCGCATTGAGACCTGGCGCAAACAGTGTCCGGACCTCACCCTGCGCAGCACCTTTATTGCAGGCTTTCCCTCAGAAACCGAAGCCGAGTTTCAGGAGCTGCTGGACTTTCTCACCGAGGCCAAAATTGACCGGGCTGGCTGCTTTGCCTACTCGCCGGTCGATGGCGCTGCGGCCAATAACATTGAGGGAGCGATTGGCGAATCGATCCGCGAGCAGCGGCGCGATCGTCTGATGCAGCATCAGGCGGCCATCAGCAGAACACAGTTAAAGCGCTGGAAAGGACGTCGTCTTCAAGTGCTGATCGATGAAGTCGAGCGCGATGAGCTCGGACAGATTGTGGGTGCGGTGGCCCGCAGCGCTGCTGACGCGCCGGAGATCGACGGCCGGGTTTACCTGCGGCCCCATGAAAGCTTGAAGGTGGGGGCCTTTGTTACAGCACGAATTACCCGCAGTGACGATTACGACTTGTACGCATCGGTCACCCGGTCCTAAGAAATAGTAAGACCAATCAGCCCGAGCGCACTGCCATAGCCGATCAACCAGACCAGGCTGCGGAGCGTGGCCTTATCGACATAGTAAGCCCAAAGATAAAGTAGCCTGGCACCGATAAAACTGATACAAAGTGCATCACGGTGATTTGCGTCGACCTCGTGCTGCATCGCAAAGAGTAAGGCTGCGGCGAAGACGATCAGGGCTTCCCAGCAGTTAGCCTGTGCTGCCAGCGCACGTTGCCGTCGTGGCTCTTGCATTTGCTGTGCCCATTGTCGCGGCTGACGGTTGTCGTAGTCGCTTGCGCCCCATTTTTGCAAGCCCGCCGCAACAATGGGCATGACGCAGGCAAGAAGAAGGCTGTAGGCCGGAATAGTCATCGCTGCACTCCTTCGAGTTGACCAATCGCTTGCTGCAGGCAAGGATGCCGGGTTTCTTCAAAGTGCTCAAGCAAGGCGTCGAGACCCAGCGCACGAAAGCTCAGCGCAGCCTGCGCCGCCACCACAGGCTTTGCGCGGTAGCAGGCGCTTAGCCCTGCGATCGCCATCATCGCCAAATCGTTGGCGCCGTCACCCACTGCGATGCTTTGTTGGCGCTCAAGCCCCCATTGCAATAAAAATGCGTCGACAAAGCGCGCCTTTGCCTGCGCATTCAGAATCGAGCCGATCAGGCCTCCATCCAGCATTCCATCGCTCACCGATAGCCGATTGGCACGGCATGCATCAGCGCCTATCATCTGCGCAACCACATCCACGATCGGATGAAAACCGCCCGACAGCACCACGATTTTGATGTTCTTCTGTCGCGCACAATCGGCCAAGCGTGCAACACCCGGCTGCAGTCGCAACTTTTCGCGGATCAAACGCTGCATCAACTCGGGGCTTTGCCCTTTCAAAAGCTGCACGCGCTGCCTTAAGCTCTCATCGTAGTCAGCGATTTCACCGCGCATTGCTGCCTCGGTAATGGCTGCGACCTGCTCGCCGCATCCGGCGTAGGCGGCCATTTCGTCAAGGCATTCGATATTGATCAGCGTGGAATCCATATCAAAGGCCATCATGCCAAAGTCCTGCCAACGCCGCTGCAGATTCAACACGTTCACATCAAGTCCTTCTCGTGTCGCCAGCGAAAGGCACAATGACTTCGTATCATCAGCGGGGCTCACTGCCAGCATCATCTTGTGGGCGATCAACTCGGTTTGCGCCTTGAATTCCAGACCAAGCGGCGGTCGCAACAAGGCGTTGCTGGCTGAAAGTGACTGCTCAGCCCACGCCGGATCAATATCGCCTTGAATCAGCAGCAGGCTATGCTTGGGCCCTGAAGCGATTGCTGCGGACTGATGGCTTTTCGTCTTGGCGCTTGCTTGATTGATAGGTGGCGCCATCTCAGGCTGCTTTCAGTTGCTGAATCAATTCACGGACTTTTTGGCTGCGGCTATCAAGGTCCTCAGTGAGCATTGCAACACGCAGGCGATCGGATCCAAGCATTTTCGCGTCTTTGCGTCGTTGTAGAAAACGGATCAATTGTCCGGGCTCTACCGCGGTATCTTTTCCAAACTGTAAAACGATCGCTTGGCTGTGGGCGTCAATTTTTGATACACCAATGGATTGACCCAGCAGTCGAAGGCGGTGGCTTTGCACCAAAGTCTGCGTGGGCAGCGGCATCTTGCCAAAACGATCGATAATCTCTTCATGAAGTTCGCGTACGTCATCTTCATGCTCACAGGCAGCGAGTCGCTTGTAGAGCACGAGGCGCTCTTGAATATCGGGGCAATAGTGGCTTGGCAGCAGCGCCGGTGCATGTAAATTGATTTCGGTAACGACTGCAAGTGGGGCTCCCAAATCGGGTTCCCGTCCCGCCTTGAGCGAACGCACCGCTGCGTTGAGCATCTCGCTATAAAGCGAAAAACCGACCTCAATCAAGTTGCCCGATTGCGAATCGCCCAGAACCTCTCCTGCGCCGCGAATCTCAAGATCGTGCATGGCCAGATAAAAGCCTGAACCGAGCTCTTCCATCATTTGAATCGCGTCGAGCCGCTTTTGTGCATCCTTGGTGATTGCTGTCTCATCGGGAATCAGCAAGTATGCATAGGCTTGGTGGTGCGAGCGCCCCACGCGGCCTCGCAGTTGGTGCAACTGTGCGAGTCCAAATCGGTCCGAACGATGAATGATGATGGTATTGGCGCTTGGGACGTCAATGCCGGTCTCAATGATGGTGGTGCATAAGAGCAGATGAAAACGCTGCGCATGAAAGTCGCGCATGACCCGCTCGAGTTCGCGCTCGCCCATCTGGCCATGGCCAACAACAATCGATGCTTCGGGGACGAGCTCGCGAAGTTTTTGTGCACGATTTTCGATGGTTTCGACTTCGTTATGAAGAAAATAAATCTGACCACCGCGCTTTAACTCACGAAGAATCGCTTCGCGAATAATGCCTTCGGTTTCCTTGCGCACAAAGGTCTTGATGGCCAGTCGGCGCTGGGGCGCTGTCGCGATGACCGAAAAGTCCCGAATGCCTTCCATGCTCATTGCAAGCGTTCGCGGGATCGGCGTTGCTGTCAGGGTGAGCACATCGACTTCGGCCCTGAGATTTTTGAGAGCCTCTTTTTGCCGCACGCCAAAGCGATGCTCCTCATCGATAATCACAAGGCCAAGATTTGAAAACTTCACATCATTTGATAACAATTTGTGTGTTCCAATCACGATATCGACTTGTCCCTTGCCTAGGGCATCGATCGTCTGACGAATCTCTTTAGCACT
>DDPV01000045.1:51889-52036 GCA_002342365.1 Burkholderiales bacterium UBA2459
CCAAAACCCACGTCGCCGCAAACCAGCCTATCCATGGGTTTGCCCGAAATCATGTCTTGAACCACCGCGTGGATGGCTGCAAGTTGATCTGGTGTTTCTTCAAAGCCAAAGCCCTCGCAAAACGCTTCATAGTCCGTTACTCGGAAG
>DDPV01000045.1:52118-91337 GCA_002342365.1 Burkholderiales bacterium UBA2459
GGCGAGGCACCGCTGTAGCGACCGATCAGGTGCAGCTGAGCGACCGGTACATAAAGGCTCGCATCGTTTTGATAGGTCAGGTGCAAAAATTCGTTGTCACCTTCACCCAGATCCATGTGGACAAGACCCTGATAGCGACCAATGCCGTGGTCCACATGAACAACCGGGTCACCTGGGCGCAGCTCGGACAGGTCCCTGATCAAGGTATCGATACGATGCTGCGATTCTCTGCGGCGACCCTTTCCCCGGCGCGGCAAATGGGCATAGAGCTCGCTTTCCGTAATCACTGCACCCATGGCTTCAATCACAAAACCGGCTTGTAAGGGACCTACCGCAATCTTTGCGCCCTGCCAGTCGAAGCGATCCGGCCAGGCTTCTTCAACATCCCAGCGGATATTCTGCTCGGCAAGCGCCTGCAGCAGGGTTTCGCGCCGGCCCGGTGACTCGGCAAGAATGAGGACAGGAAGCTCTGACGCGGATACGAAAGATTCAAGTGCCGCATAAGGTCGTTGGCGCTTGCGGTCAACCGCAACAAGCGGTAATCCCGGACAGACAGCCTGCAATTCGCGGGGCAGGCTCAATCGTCCTTTGCTTTTGCAGGCATTAAAGAAGGCTTCATTGGAAAGCATGAGCTCTGCCGGAGAAAGGCAGGGTCGCTCCTGGTCTTTGCTCAGGAAATCATAACGTTGCTGCATATCGATGCGATAGCGAAGCAGCGCTTCTTCAGCATCACCGTGCAAGACGACGAGGGCCTCATCAGGAAGATAATCAATCAGCCGATGGCAGTGCTCGAAAAACAAGGGCAGGTACCACTCGATGCCACCGGGTGACAGGCCTAAACCCACATCTTTATAGATACTGCAACGACTGGGGTCGCCCTCGAAGCGTTCGCGCCAACGTGCCCTGAAGCGGTTGCGTGCCTCCTCATCCAGCGTGAACTCGCGACCCGGCAAAATATCGACCGATTCAATCGGATACAGGCTTCGCTGGGTATCGGGGTCGAAAGTCTTGATGCTGTCGATGTCGTCATCGATCAAATCGATGCGCAAGGGCAGGGGGTGTCCCATGGGAAAAAGATCGATAAGGCCACCACGCAAGCAATACTCGCCTGGCTTGATAACCTGGGATACATGTTCATAGCCGGCTTCGATCAGTTGGGCTGCAAAGCTGCCAGCCCCCAGGCGATCACCGCGTTTGAAAACGAAACTGCGGCCGGCAATCATCGAGCGCGGTGCGATCGCGATAGCAGCGGTACTGACGGGTGCAACAATCAGATCGATTTCCCCGCGCTGCATTTGCCACAGTGCCCTCAGACGGTCACTGATAAGGTCCTGGTGGGGTGAGAATTGGTCATAAGGCAAGGTTTCCCAGTCGGGGAAGTGCCTGATTCGCAGCGCTGGCCTGAACCAGGCGATTTCCTCGACCAAGCGCTCAGCGTCGCTTGGTTGGGCGGTGAGCACAAGTGCCGGGCGCTGCCTATGCATGGCTGCAAGCTGCGCAAGCCAGAAGGCGTCGGACGAACCCCATGTGGTGGGGCCCTGCAAAGCCTGTCCGGGTGCGGGCAGTCGCAGGGCTTGATCAGGCCAGGACATGAGAGAATTTTAGTCGATCTGCCATGAACGCCAAACCGCAAGACCCTCGCCCGGGGGTATCGACCCATGATCGATGCCTTCAATCGACCGATGAAACTGCCCCTGCAACGCACACTGCGATGCATGCGGTGGTACCGGCTGCCGGTACGGGTCAACGCTTTGACGCGCGGGGCAATCCAGAGAGCAAGCCAAAGCAGTATCGGGAACTTGCCGGAGAGCCAGTGATCGTGCGGGCACTTGAGGTATTGCTGGCACAGCCTCAACTCGATTGTATTTGGGTGGTTCTCGCACCACAGGATCAGCAAGGGCCCGAGCTGCTTGCCTCTCTCCTCAAGGATCATCCCGAGCGTTTGCGCCTTTGCTTACAAGGCGGTGCAACAAGGCGTGATTCGGTCTTAGCGGGCTTGCGTATGGCGCATCAGGCAGGAGCGGGCTGGGTGATGGTGCACGATGCTGCAAGACCGATGCTGCAAGGTGCCTCGCTTGAAGCCTTGATCAACAGCTGCCTGAGCAGAAACCATGGGGGCATTCTGGCGCTTCCGGTGGTCGATACCGTCAAGCGGGCGCGTGTTGATAAGGCCTATCCGATGGTCGAGCAAACCCTGCCGCGCGAGCGACTATGGCTTGCACAAACCCCACAGCTTTTTCCAGCCGATCGACTGCTGCAGGCGCTTGAACGTTTTGATGATGTGACCGATGAGGCTTGTGCCATGGAACGGCTTGGCGATCCGGTAGCCTTGATCCAGGGTGAGCGCTCCAACATCAAGTTAACCTACGCCGATGATTTGCAGGAGCTTGAATTGCGTTTAGCGAACCATCAATCCGCAGATTTTCGCATCGGCGAAGGCTACGATGTGCATGCCTTGGTACCTGGGCGTGCGCTCATCATTGGCGGCGTGCGAATTGATTATCCGATGGGTTTGCTCGGCCACTCGGACGCCGATGTGCTCTTGCATGCGATCACCGACGCCTTGCTCGGTGCGGCCGGACTGGGCGATATCGGTGAGCATTTCCCAGATCATGACGGCAAGCTGCGCGGAGCCGATAGCAGCGGCCTGCTCAGTCAGGTCGCAGGGTTGATTCGCGATCGCGGCTGGTCGATTGTGAACCTCGACTGCACCGTGCTGGCACAACGCCCCAAGCTTGCACCCTATCGGCAGTCGATAATTGACTCGATTGCATCAACGCTCCAAGTTCCCGCAAAGCAGATCAATGTCAAGGCAAAAACCCAGGAGTTGCTCGGCTTTGAGGGGCGTGGCGAAGGCATTTCAGCTCGGGCCGTGGTGCTGATTGTCGCGAGTTCTGGTCCTGACCCTGCGAGGCGATGAGATGCAACTGCCTGCGGTTCCGCCGCTTGCACCGCGACGAGGCGGAAGGCTCACGCGCTGGATTGGCAAACTCGGCATGGCTTTGCTGGGCTGGCGCGTGGAAGGCGAGTTTCCGAACCACCCCAAAATGGTTGTCGCTGGCGCGCCGCACAGCACCAACTGGGATTTCCCGGTTGCCATGTCGACGGTTTTCGCGCTCAATTTGCGCATTCGCTTCATGGCCAAAGCCTCGCTGTTTCAGGGTCTGGCCGGACCTATCATGCTGTGGTTTGGCGGATTGCGCGTGGATCGATCGCAAGCCGCTGACGTGGTTGATCAGGTGGTTGCGCAAATCGCCCAGACTGAAGCGATCTGGCTTTGCATTGCCCCTGAAGGCACCCGTAAAAAAGTGGAGCGATTTCGAAGCGGATTTTTGCGGATCGCGCGCGCGGCGCAAATACCCATCATGCTTCTTGTGATTGACAGGCGCGAGCAAGTCATTCGGCTCGGTCCGCTGTGGTATCCGACAGAGGATATCGAGGCGGACCGGCTTGCGATCGAGAAGTGGTTCGAACCTTATCAGGCTGGACGGTAAAGCCTTAGTTGAGATCGGCAACCAGCGCTTTGCGATGGTCTTCAGGCAGCGGACTGATGCTGACCTGACAAAACGGATGGTCAACGCCAACCGAAAGTGTGACGCCGTACTTGAGGGCCTCACACATGTCCTTGCTCAACTCAAAGCGCAAAAAGTGTACCGATGAGGTTTTTTCATCGTTCTCACGCTCAAGATCTTCGTCGGCAATCGCATAAACCTTGGGTGAGCCCTCGACCTGAATCCAGACCTTGTCTTCGATCCCAATGAGTTTGGCCAGGGCTGCCTTACGCTCGGCTGCGTCTTCGTATTCGATCATCATGGTCGCCTTGAAATTGTTGCCATCAGGTACCAAGGGACTGTAGGACTCCAGTTCATGCTGAATCCCATCTTCTTCGAAGATTTTCTCGATGCGAAGCATTTCCTGAATTTGATAGCGGACGGTGAGTTCGTCTTCGAAAATCAGGGTGACGTGTTCACCAAGCGCCAGGCTTCGCAGCTTCTTGTGCTCAATGACACGCTTGCGAAACTCTGGACGCGCTTTGGCGTAGGCTTCGAGGGTCATCAACGAATCGCGGGTGATTTTGGGCTGTTTCATGTTCGTATCCATGGTCAGATTCCATAGGCCTTTCTTAAGAGGGTGAGTGGGTGCGCCATTTGCGCCTGGTTCAATTGATTTCGTTCCATGCCCTGCGCAATGTGGTGGCCGGCGAGTTGGCAATCCGAAGCGATCCAGTCGGGTTTGCCCGCGGGATGCTCGCTCATTTGCCGAAACACGGGTCGACCGATTTTCATCGCGTTATCAAAAAACTCTTTCTTCACGCCCCAGGTCCCGGCATGTCCGGAGCATCGTTCAACCGTATGAACGCGGGTTTCCGGCACCATCGCCAACATATCCTTCGTTCGCTGCCCCATGTTCTGTACCCGAAGGTGACAGGCTATGTGATAGGAAACATGGCCAAGCCCCACCTTAAAGCCGGTGTCAAGCAATCCATCCTTGCTGCGTTCGGTGAAGTACTCGAAGGGATCAAACATCGCTGCCTTCACCGCCTGCGTATCGGAGCAGTTTGGAAACATCAAGGGAAGTTCCTGCTTGAACATCAGTCCACACGAGGGAATGGCAGCAAGGATTGCGTAGCCCTCGCGGGCCAGTTTTGCCAGGACCGGCATGTTTTTCGCTTTCAGGGCGGCCACACCATCAAGGTCGCCCAGTTCAAGTTTAGGCATCCCACAGCAGGCTTCTTTCTCGGCCAGTATCCAGGGGATCTTGTTGTGATCCAGAATTTTGATCAAATCCTGTCCGATGCCTGGTTCGTTGTAATTCACATAACACGTGGAAAAAATGGCAACCTTGCCCGGTGTGCGGGCACCATCCTTGACCACTGTTGCTGCCGCGCGCTGCGACTGCACTTGCGATCGGAAGGACTTCGGAGCGAACTCCGGAACCCAGGCCTCTCGATGAACGCCGATCAGTGATTCGCCAAGCTTTCGCGCCGATTCATTTTTGGACAGCGCATTCACCGTTTGCACCACAACAGGGATGCCGGCGAGTTTGCCGTTGCGATCGGTCGACGCAAGCTGAACGTCTCTGAATTGGGTTTCGGTGCCTTTCTTGAAGGCAATCGCTTTGGCACGCAACATCACATGGGGAAAGTCGAGGTTCCACTCGTGCGGTGGAACATAAGGACACTTGGTCAGGTAGCACAGATCGCAGAGATAACACTGATCGACCACTTTCATGTAGTCCTTGCGGTCTACGCCGTCGACTTCCATGGTTTCCGAAGCGTCGACCAGATCAAAAAGGGTGGGAAAGGACTGACACAAACTCACGCAACGCCGACAGCCATGGCAGATATCGAAAATACGTTCCATTTCGTCAAAGCAAGCTTTTTCGTCGTAAAACGCTTCGCTTTGCCAGTCAATCGGATGGCGTGTGGGGGCTTCAAGGGATCCTTCACGCATGGTTGAACTCTGTCATTATCTGTAGGAGGATATGTTCTAGAACATGAACTGGATCCCTGGGGCCAGGCCCTGAGGATCCAGTGCAAGCTGCTTAGGCGTTTTCTGCCAGCGCGTCCAGAGCTTTCTGGAACTTGTTGGCGTGTGAACGCTCGGCCTTGGCGAGCGTTTCAAACCAGTCAGCGATTTCGTCAAAGCCTTCATCGCGGGCGGTCTTGGCCATACCGGGGTACATGTCGGTGTACTCGTGGGTTTCACCAGCTACCGATGCCTTCAGGTTGTCCGAGGACGAACCGATGGGCAGGCCGGTGGCAGGGTCGCCAACGTGCGCGAGATAGTCCAGGTGACCATGCGCATGGCCGGTTTCGCCTTCCGCAGTCGAGCGAAAGAGTGATGCGACTTCGGGCAGGCCTTCAACGTCGGCCTTGTTCGCGAAGTACAAATAACGACGGTTTGCCTGGCTCTCGCCTGCGAATGCGTCTTTCAAATTTTGATGGGTTTTGGAACCGTTAAGACTTGCCATTTGAATCTCCAAAGCAAAGTGACTTGGGCTGTTTAATCAAACTCCCTCAGCCTGACCGATGAAACGGTCAGCACTGAAAGCGAGCGAATTATGGACACAGAGCCCCATCCGACGCCAATTGAATTTTCAAATCCCGCTGATTGGAAATCTGCATCGCCTCGCTTAAACCCCGAGTTGTTTGGCCGATGGCAGTTGCAGTCGCACGCCCAATCCACCGGTGCGAGCCCTGCGTAACTCGAGCCGGCCTTGGTGGCGCAGCACAATGCGGTTCACAATTGCCAGACCCAAACCGGTACCTTCACGATCGCTGCGATAAGCCTCAAGGCGCGAAAAAGGTTCGAGCAGGCGTTCGAGTTCACGCTCGGGAACGCCAGGGCCGTAGTCGTCCAGTTCAAGCACGAGTACGCCTGTCTGGCTGCTTAGCCTGAGCTCGCCGTCACAATCGCCCGCTGATCGGGCATAGCGTGCGATGTTCGAAAGCAGGTTGTCGAGCAGTCGATCTACATCAACTCGCCGCCCCACCCAGGGTAGCTGCTCTGGGCATTCGAGTTTGATTCGCAGACCGTCGTCCCGCCAGCGTTCCACCGCGGCCTTCACCCCGGGTGCGGCATCGTCGGTGTCACTACCTTGCAAAACCGAGGCGCGAGCGTAGTCGATGAACTGGCGCACCACCCCGTCAATGCGTTCAATGTCATCGACAAGATTTGCGCGGACGTCCTGCGATATGGATGCCAACTCGACTTCCATGCGCAGTCGGGTGAGCGGGGTGCGGATGTCGTGTGAGATCCCGGCAAGCGCAACACGTCGGTCGTCTTCAAGTTGTTCGAGCGCTTTGCGCATGTGATTGAAGCGTCGGTTGACTTCACCAAACTCTCCAGGAAGATTTTCGGGTAGCGGAGGCGACTGTCCGCTTGACTCCATGCCGGTGATGGCACCTGCCAGGGATCTTAAAGGGCGGTTGATTTGCTGCGAGATCAGAACCGCCCCCAAGAGCGATAAGAACACCACGATCGCTGCAGCCCATTCCCAGGGTGGATCAAGGCTGCGCTCGAGCCGCTCTTGCTGAACGCCCAACCAGTAGGGTTGACGTCGGATGCTGATGCTCACCCAAAGCCCTTCAACGCCGTTGACTGCGCCGATGACCTGCGTACGCTCGCCCATCTCGAGCTTCAGAAATCGGGTGAGGCGCTTTTCGGTGTCGCTGCGGTCAAAGTCGATCAGTTGATCGGTGCTCAAACGCGGGATCAGCCGAAGCCCCTCTCTGCGATCGAGAAGGCTCAGGAGTTCCTTGCGGCTTTCCGGGTCTGCGGATTCGAGCGAGACCTTGGTTACGTTGGCCAAGGAGGCAACCTCCCAGGCCACCGATTGTTCAGGCGTTGGGCCAAGGCGCTGGTTCATGACGAACCAGGCACCCAGCAAGCTGGTGACCAGCAAGCCCGCGATCAGCAGAAAGGTTCGACCCAATAAGCTGCTTGTCATCATGAGTTAAAACTGTACGCGATTGTTTGCAGCAAGCCCTACAATTTGCACGATGCCACACATCCTGCCAAAGACGAGGTGGCGGGCACTCACCCTGTCGAGTTCTTCATCGCCGGCGTCGGTGGGATTGTTCGAAGCCGATGGTCGCTGCCTCTGGTCTTATGTCGAATCCTCATCCCGAACCGGGGAGGGATTGCTGGCTGCCATCGCCCGGCACCGCGAAAACCCTGCTTCCAAGCCTGATTTGATCATCGTAGATCGGGGCCCTGGGCAGTTCAGTGGGCTTCGGGTAGGACTTGGCCTGGCCCAAGGGCTTGCGATGGGTTGGGGTCTTCCAGTGCTTGCACTTGATAGCGCAGCGATTATGGCCAATTGGGCACTCCAGCTGCCTGAAGCGGCAGGCCATACTGGAGGCCTTGTGAGCCTGCGTGATGCCAGGCTCGGTGCTTTTTACGGTGCGCGTTTTGCTGCAGGATGCGCAAGCCTGGCAATCGAAACCGCCATGCTGGCTGAACTTAGTCTGAGCGAAACCCTCGCGCTCTTGCTTGCGGTGCAGGCCGAAGAAGGCGCGTTGCGACTTGTGACCGATCAATCGAGCATGGCAAAACTCACTGAAGTCAGTGCTCTTGCAGGGCTGATCGATAATCCATCGTGCTGTCTGATTCCGCAGGCCGATCAGCTGCTCGCGTCCGCCGCCCAGCTGGGTTTCGAGGCGCTGCAGGCTGGGGCAAGATTGCTGCGGCCGGATCAACTCGAGGCCTATTATGTGCGCAACGACGTGGCTATGGATCTGGTTGCGCAGCGCGCCTATCGACGCGCGCAGGACGATGCTTCAAAGTCCTCGATCGGATCCTGAATGCTGGGGCAAGCGTCATGAGTAAGTTCTTGGAAAAGGGTTTTGGGGGTCCCGGTTGCAAAAACAAGCGCTGATGCGTCGGCCTTTGCCGGATCAAAAGGAGCGGCTTGCAGGTCTGCGTCCGATGAGTCTGCTTGATCTTGCGCGGGTCGCGGCAATTGAGCGGAGCATCTATGACTTTCCCTGGACAGAGGGAAACTTCAGAGATTCGTTAAACGCCGGCCACGAGGGATGGCTGCTCGAGTCGATGGAATCGCCGGGAAAGCTCAAGGCCTACGCCTTGCTGATGTGGATTGTTGACGAGGTGCACCTGCTCAATGTGTCGGTGAGGGCCGATGAACAAGGCCAAGGGATTGGCCGAAGGCTCATGCAATGGCTCCTCGCCCATTGTTATGCACAAGGTGCTCAGAGCATGCTGCTGGAGGTAAGGCCGAGTAATCATGTTGCGCTAAGGCTTTATGCAGCCTTTGGTTTTGAGCATATCGGTACGCGCCGTGCTTACTACCCGGCCCGGGGTGGGGTAAGGGAAGATGCCTGGGTTTTGCGCTGCCGTCTCGAGACCGTGCTCGCATGAAGTGGTCGGCGCAACAGGATCAAGCCTGGGAATGGCTCGCATTGGGCCCGCGCTGGCAGCGCAAGCCGCAAGCTCCTCCCGTCGCCCCGCCCCATGCTGAGTCATCGCTGACTGCGCGCTGGGAGGGTTTGCAGCAGGCCGTGGCAAGCTGTCAAGCCTGTCCGCTTGCCCAGACCCGGACCCAAACCGTCTTTGGTTCCGGAAGCCTTAAAGGACGCTGGGCGCTGATCGGTGAGGCTCCAGGCGCAGAAGAGGACGCGCAAGGTGAGGCCTTTGTCGGGTTGGCGGGGCAATTGCTTGATCAAATGCTGCAAGCCATGGGTTGGAATCGTGCCAGCGATCTTTTTATTGCCAACATCCTCAAGTGCCGTCCGCCCGGGAATCGAAATCCGAGTCTGCAAGAAGCGCGAGCTTGCGAGGCGCACCTGCAGGCCCAGCTTGAGTTGCTCAGGCCTCAGGCGGTCCTCATCATGGGACGGGTGGCTGCCCAACACTTACTCAAACAGGATATTTCGATTGCCCAGCTACGGGGCAGGGTACAAACTCTGCAGATCGGTAGCCCAGACGCGCTGATGACGGTACCCGCGCTCGTGACCTATCACCCGGCCTACCTGCTTCGAAACCCTGAAGATAAAGCGAAAGCTTGGGAGGATTTGAACTTGTTTGCCGAGTTGCTTGTCCAGAGTGCCGCCTTGCTTGTCCAGAGTGACAAGGCAGCTTCACCGGCAGGTTCGGGCGCTTTGCTTAATGACCGTCTTTATGATCCAGGATGAGCGCTTGGAGGTCATGCGTTTTTGCGTTGCGCACATAGCGTTGGCGGACCAAGAGCATGGTGATGGCAACAAAGGCGCCAAAAAGAACGATGATGCTGTTGATGTGAAGCTGAAACTTGAGCAAAAGTGCATAAATCCCAAGCATCAACAAGACGTTGAGATTTTCGTTGAAGTTCTGCACAGCGATCGAATGACCTGCGCTCATCAAGACATGTCCACGGTGCTGTAAGAGCGCGTTCATCGGCACCACAAAAAACCCCGCAAGACCGCCAACGAGAATCAGCAAGGGGTAGGAGGCTGGCAGCGATTCGACCAGGGTCATGCAGGGAACCATCACGCCCATGGCAATGCCGAGTGACAACACTCGCGGTGACTGGCGCAAGGTCATAAAACGTGCGGCAATCACCGCCCCGGCGGCAATGCCGACTGCGACCACGCCCTGCAAAATCGCGGCTTTGTTAAGTGGCAGTCCCAACTGCTGTTCGGCCCATTCAAGCACGATAAACTGCAGCACCGCGCCCGCCCCCCAAAAAAGAGTGGTCACAGCCAGCGAGATCTGCCCCAACTTATCCCGCCAGAGCGTGAGGTTACATTGCCAGAACTCGCTGATCAGCACCAGCGGGTTGGTGTGCTGCTTTTCGTACCGGGCGCCGGTGTCAGGAATGCGCAGATTGATCAGCGCAGCCAGCAGATAAAGCCCACCGATCACCACAATCGCAGCGGTAGCTGGCGAGTGGACGCCAGGAAAGTCAAAGGCAAGGATGAAATCCGATACCGCCGGGCTGATGAGAACACCGCCCAACACAGTACCGAGAATGATCGATCCGACGGTGGTGCCTTCGATCCAGCCGTTTGCCGCAACAAGCCGACTAGGCGGCAGCAATTCGGTGAGGATCCCATACTTTGCCGGCGAATATGCCGCAGCGCCAAGGCCTACGACCGCGTAGGCCAGCAAGGGGTGAACCGTCGCAAACATCATCGCGCAGCCGAGCACTTTGACCGCGTTCGTGAAAAACATCACCCGGCCCTTTGGCATCGAGTCAGCAAAGGCGCCAACAAATGGCGCAAGCACGACGTAGCTCACGGTGAAAAAAAGCTTGAGCATCGGCTTCATCCACTCTGGCGCAGTCAACTCGATCAGTAAGGCGATTGCGGAGATCAGGAGCGCATTGTCAGCAAGCGACGAAAAGAACTGCGCCGCCATAATGGTATAGAAGCCTTTTTTCATGTGGCCGCGTTTATACCATGGCAGACTCTGCAACATGCGTCAGCTCCACGGCAACGCATGTGTTCGACCGGAACTGAGCCTTCGGACACGCCATTACTGCAGGGTCGCTCAGGTTTTGGCGCAACACAAGTCTTGGCGCAACACTTAAGACAGGAGTCTTGCATGCGCGCTTGCCGCCCGTTTTTTTCCGACCACCGTTTCGCTGCCGCAGCACGTGGCTAGACCCTTAGTTGCGCGTGTCGATGTTGCGGCGATGCGCGCCAATCTGGCTTTATTGCGCCGGGAAAGCCTCCCAAGGCTTTGCTGGGCGGTGGTGAAGGCCGACGCTTACGGCCATGGACTGTCCGCTGCGCTTGAGGCGTTTGAAAAGGCCGATGGCCTGGCACTGATCGAACCTGGGCAGGCCCTGAGTCTGCGGGAGTTGGGCTGGCGTAAACCGATTTTGCTGATGGAAGGTTTTTTTGATGAGGCCGATCTCCAAGCCTGTTCCGAGGCTGGCATCGATGTGGTGGTTCACGCGCCCTGGCAGCTTGAGCTTGTGCGGTTGACCGAATCGGCGATTCAACTCAAGCCGCGAGGCATCAGGCTTTGGGTGAAATTCAACAGTGGCATGAACCGGCTCGGATTCCGGATCAAGGAGGGTTTGCATGAACTTCAGCGACTTCGAAGCGACGGCTATCCACTCGGCGCCATCGCGCATTTTGCCAACGCCGATGCCGAGCCGGGCGATCCCGAGAGCGAACAGAGGCTTTTGGATCTGCATCGGGCGGTGAAGGCCATCGATTCGCGGATTGTCTGTAGCTTTGCCAATTCAGCCGCCTCGCAGCGCCTGCTCCAAAGCGCGGATCCGGCTCTGAACAGCTTGCGGCCAGATCTTGCACCCGAGCTTGGTGCTGACTGGTTGCGTTTTGGGGTCGCGCTCTACGGCGCTTCGGCTTTCGCCGATAGGCAGGCCGCTGAGTTTGGTCTGAAGGTCGCGATGAGGCTACAAAGCCGAGTGCTCGCAGTTCAGCGCCTGCGGGCAGGCGAACGGGTGGGCTATGGCGGTCGCTTTGTGGCCGCTGATGATTGTTCGATTGCGGTCGTGGCTTGCGGTTATGCAGATGGATATCCGCGTCAGGCTCCTGACGGTACGCCCGTTTGGATCGGAGGTCAGCTTTGCCCGCTCGCAGGACGCGTGTCGATGGATATGCTGACGGTGGACGTAAGCAGGCATCCGCATATTCAAGCCGGTGACCCGGTTGAGCTGTGGGGCCAACATGTTCCGGTCGATGGGCTGGCAAAAGCCTGCGGAACCATCGGCTACCAGCTTCTGAGCGGGCTTACGGCGCGTGTGCCAAGGGTCATTGACGCGGGGCAAGGGAAAGCTGCCCTGTGAAACCGGCCCGCAGTAAACTTGTCTACGAATGCACCGCCTGTGCAAGCCAGACGCCAAAGTGGGCGGGACAGTGCCCGGGATGTCAAGCCTGGAATACGCTGATTGAGCAGCGTCTTGAAAAAAGCACAGGCCATCGCTACGAGTCGCTTGCGCCAGTCTCCGAGGTGCTCAGCCTGGGATCGGTGCAAGCAGTCGCTATGGATCGGTTTTCAAGCGGATCGGTCGAGTTTGACCGCGTTCTTGGCGGTGGCCTTGTGCAATCGGCTGTGATTCTGATTGGTGGTGACCCGGGAATTGGTAAATCGACGCTGTTGCTGCAGACCGCAGCCCATGTGTCTCAGGTACAGCCTCGCGTGCTTTACGTCAGTGGCGAAGAATCGCTGGCACAAATTGCGATGCGGGCGCAAAGGCTCGGGTTGGCCGACGCAAAAATCGATCTGCTTGCCGAGATCGCACTTGAAAAGATTATTCAAGTGATTTCAGAGCGTAAGCCGCTTTTTGTCGTGATCGATTCGATTCAAACGGTATTCACCGACGCGCTAAGCGCAGCGCCAGGTTCGGTCTCCCAGGTGCGCGAGTGTGCAGCTCAGCTCACCCGTTGCGCCAAGCAAGGAGCAAGCACCTTGGTGATGATCGGCCATGTGACCAAGGAGGGAACCTTGGCCGGGCCGCGAGTGTTAGAGCATATGGTTGATGCGGTGCTTTACTTTGAAGGCGACAGTCAGTCCTCGTTTCGCCTGGTACGCAGCTTTAAGAATCGCTTCGGTTCGGTCAACGAGCTCGGGGTTTTCGCCATGACCGAGCGCGGACTGAAGGCAGTGCCCAACCCCTCGGCGCTTTTTCTTTCCCAACATGCCAAGCCGGTTCCCGGATCCTCGGTGCTGATTACGCAAGAGGGAAGCCGACCGCTGCTGGTTGAAATTCAGGCGCTTCTCGATGCAAGCGCGGGGGCCCAACCGCGCCGACTTGCGGTAGGGCTCGATGCCCAGCGCTTGGCGCTGCTTTTAGCTGTGCTGCACCGGCATGCCGGTATCGCCTGCCACGATCAGGATGTGTTCTTGAACGCTGTCGGAGGTGTGCGCATCACCGAGCCGGCGGCCGACCTTGCAAGTCTTTTTTCGATTGTTTCGTCGTTTAAAAACAGAGCGATAGGAAAAGGAATCGCAGTGTTCGGCGAGGTGGGTCTGGCAGGCGAAATCAGACCTTGTCCACGCGGACAGGACCGTATCCGTGAGGCAGCAAAGCTCGGTTACCGTCGCTTGATCGTGCCCAAGGCCAACGTGCCACGCTCGCCACTTGAAGGGCTTGAGATTCTTGGCGTCGAACGCCTTGCGCAGGCGCTTGACGCCTTATGGTCCTCAGCCTGAGGACGGCGCAGCATAGGCAGGGACCTCGGTCAGGCGCTTGCCTGTTCGCATCTGCCACTCTCGGGATTCGATGGCTTGCGCGCAGGCAAAGGCGCTGCGTAAGGCTGATTCGAGGCTTGCCGGAAGCATCTGCCCGCTGTTATCCGCAACCCAGTCGCCAGCAAGCCAAAGCCCCTCGGATTCGAAGTGGTTAAATGCCGGCCACATCCTCTGAGCGACCGAGGGTGTTGCTGCCCTGTGCTCGTATACATCCTTGTGTGAGAGCGGCCGAAGATCAAAGTCTTCTTGAATGGCATCAGCGTAGCTTCGTGCCTGAACCGGATCGCGCTGCGCTGAAATCACAAGGCCGAAAGCTTGTGACGAATCCGAAGCGCTGCTTGCGTTTTGAAATGGCTTGTTGCTGCGTGGAAACAGCCAGGCTGATGGACCATGCGCTTTGAGCAGCAGCTCGGGCTTGAGGGCTTCAGGGGTCCGAAACACGCCTGCACCCACGCCGTCGTGTCTCTTGTTACTGCCGGCGCAATGCCGGGTGGCGTCAGGCAGCATCAACCAGCGCGTGAGAATGCCAAGCGGTTTGGGTAAGTCGTCGAGCAGTTTGTGCAGTCGCAGGAGGCAGCGGGGCGGATCCGAGGCAGCACCTTGCGATGCGATGGCGAGTGCCAGCGCGCTTTGCGGTTCAAGGGCCAGGATCAGCGCATCAAAGGGACCCGCGTGCTCGTCGCTTCCGGCAATCGCAAGTTTCCATGTGTGGGTTGTAAAGGCTTGATCACCGCTTGAAGGGCTGGCTGTGAGACCTACCACGCGGTTTGCCGTGTAGAGCTCAAGCGCGCTCGCTTCCGATTTTGCGGTCGTGGCGGCACTGCCTTGAGCCAGTCCGTTCGCCAAAAGCTCGCTCAGGTCGCAAGCTTGGTGCATCCAGTCGCTTGCATCGAACTGCGGACTTGCCATGGCTTCGTTAAGCACCGTGGCCAAACGCATGGCGCAAGCCTCATCGAAAGGGCAGTTCAAGGCCGATTCGCAAAGCGCGGCAATCCAGCGCTGCACAAGGCTTTGTCGCAGGCCCAAACCGGAAAGCCAGCTTGTTACTGAGCAGGACATTGGTGGCGGCTGCAGTCGGGCATAGCGCATCAGTGCAGCCAACTCCAATAGGCTCGGCCATGGTATCGATCGCGCCCCGCTGAGCCAAGACAGCTGACTCAGTCCGAGGGCAAGCCGATCAAGCAGCTGGTTTGACTGCTGCTTGCCCGCGGGCCTTGGGTCTGTGGCTAGCATCCGGTGCAATTGCCGCGGCCATCCCGACTTGGCAAGTTGCATGGGCTGACTCATGGNNCTGACTCATGGGCTGACTGATGGACTGACTTGAGGAAGCGCGCTGAAAGCGGATGCGGAAATCGGGCGCGTCAAAGCGATAGCTTTGCGGATTGCCATAACGTGTCAGCAAGGCGCGCACCGCACGGTAAGCACCGATCAGCAAATGCTGGCCGTTATCTAGGTCGTAGGTTTCGGCGCCCAGTTTCACCTGCAGCCCCCGGGCTCGTCCGCCGATCGTTCTGCTGGCCTCAAACACCTTCACCTGAAAGCCGTTGTCTTGCAGCAAGCGCGCGCAAGCCAGGCCTGCCCAGCCAGCACCTACCACCGCAATGTTTGGTCTTTTACGCATCGCACGAGCATGCGTCATACCGCGTCGCGCGAGCATGCGTCAGGCGCAATGCGATGACGAAAGCTTAGGCTGCGCCTGGGGCTTGCTTGCATGCTGTGCCGCTTATCGCGCTTTGTGAAGGCCGGGGGGTTTGGCTTTAAGCCAGGTGATCCAGGCCAGATAAAGCTTTCGCAAAGGGGTGATCGCTATCCGCTGGTGCATCACCGCAAAGCCTTCGGCTTCGATGCATTGCAAAAGATCATGGTAAATCGCTGCCATGATCAGCCCAGGCCGCTGGCTACGATAGGCCTCAGGAGGCAACAAATCAAAGGCCTTTTGCATCGAAGCCCTTGCCGCGCCCGCTGCGCGCCCAAGCACCAGGGCAAGCGCAGGATCGAATTCAGACCTGAGCAGCTTTGACTCTGAAAGCCCCGCTTCGATCAGCCAGGACTGAGGAAGATAAAGTCGTCCGCGGCGGCTGTCTTCGCCAACGTCGCGAATGATGTTGATCCACTGCAAGCCGCGGCCCAGCGCAATCGCATAGTCATCAAGTGGTTCAATCCAGGCCTTGCTGCTGCCTTGAAAGATACGCGCGGCCAGTTGACCGACTGCGCCAGCGACGCGATCGAAGTACACCCAAACGGCCGCTTCGTCGGGGTAGCGTCGAACCATCAAGTCCATCCGCATGCCATCCAGAATCGCGCGGAAACGACCAATAGGCAACTGCAGCCGCTCCACATGCGGGCCCAGTGCAAGCGTGACCGGATGGCTGGCTTGATTCTGGCTCATCGCTTGAATTTCCTGCTCCCACCAATCGAGTTTTCGAGCGGCGATATCGGCCTCAGAGCATTCGTCGACCACATCATCGACTTCACGGCAAAATGCGTAGAGCGCCATCATCGCTGCGCGCATAGGATCGCGCAGATAGAGAAAACTGTAATAAAAACTCGAGCCACTGGCGGCAGCCTTTTCGCGACAGTACGCCTCAGGACTCACGTCGGCTCGCCTTGTTTTGTTTTTTGAGAAGGCTGGCAGGCATCAGGCCTCGGGCGATCAGCTGATTTGAGAGGAAGTCCAAAGAGCCAGTGGCGCAACAATCGGAAAATTCCGATCGCCGTCAAAGCACCCTGAAGCTTTGGCCGCTCGCGCACCGGATCGGGCGATTCACAAAGCATGAGGGCAACGGTTGCAGCCGCGGCAATGATCGCTTTTAACTCAAGCGCCAGGCGCATCGGCATCCGGCTGACCAGGCGCTGGTGCTGGCGCAAGGCTTCAAGCTGGTCGATGGCCTGATTGCGAACCCAGAGCCTGAGTTTGCCAGGTAATGATCCCATGCTACAAAAATCAAACCATTGTTGAGCGTCGTAACCCATCGCATACAACGCGTCTGCCGGAACATAAATCCTGCCCCGCATCGCATCGATGCGACTGTCTTGCAGCATGTTGATACGCTGCAGCGCGATACAAATTGCATCGGCATCGCGCAGGTTATCGGGGCTGTCAACCTGATGCAGCGCAAGTAACATCCGACCCACACTGGCAGCCGATCCGCGGCAATACGATTCAAATTGCTCTGCCGTTTGAGGCCAGAAGCCGCGGGCGTCCCAGGCAAATGCCGATAGCATCAGCGACATTTCAGTCCGCACTTGCGGCTGCTGATGAAGTGCCTGTGCTAGCCAGGCCGCAACACAGCGACTTGCCCGGCTGTCGAGTCCAGCCTGGGTCATCCAAGGTCCCGGCGCTTCACCTTGCAGCATCCCGTGAAATTCGCGAAGAAAGGCAAGCCTTTGGCCAACCTGCCAGGTTCCCTCATCGGCCAGATCGTCGGCAAAGCGCGCCACAGCGTAGATAGCCAACACGCTTTGACGTATCGGCCGGGGCAGCAAGATCGACGCCACCGGGAAGTTCTCCGGATGGTCAACCCCGTGCAGCAGGCCCTTGGACCAGTGAATGGGGCTTGAAAGCATGGTGTGATTGAAGCGCAACCTGTCTGGCAGTGGTCTTTGGCAGTCGGCTTTCCGAGCAATGCAATGAGGCTTCATTATGGGCGAGTTATTGAAGACAGTTACACTACTTACCGGGCGGCCGTGGCGGAATTGGTAGACGCACCAGGTTTAGGTCCTGGCGCTGAAAGGCGTGAAGGTTCGAGTCCTTTCGGCCGCACCAGGCGTTGTTTTGCGGCATGGCGGGCATGCATGTCGTGTGGGAATCTTATTTTTGTAGCGAAAAGAACGACATATGAGCACTATCGAAGTGATGGAAGGTCTGCAGCGGCGGGTTGCCTTGTCGGTATCAACCGCTGAACTCGAAAAGCGCGCGATTGTGAAACTCAAGCAGATCGCGCGCACTGCGAAAATGCAAGGCTTTCGTCCCGGCAAGGTTCCGATGAAAATGATCGAATCGATGTACGGTGGCAGCACCCGCAGCGAAATCCTCTCCGATTTGATTTCCGAAGCGTTTTCAACACTTGCCGAAACGCAGCGGCTTCGGGTTGCTGGCGCACCCGATATTGCACCCGAAGGCGAATTGAATTTTGACGCGCCGAGTCTCGATTTTTCAGCCCAGTTTGAGGTCTACCCCGAAGTCGCAATCGGATCGGTCGCCGATCTCGAGGTCGAAAGGGTGCGTGCCCAGGTGGGTGAAGCCGAAATTGAAAAAACACTGGAGGTGTTGCGAAAGCAGCGACAGAGCTGGCAGGAAGTTGATCGCCCTTCAGAAAACGGTGATCAGCTGACGATCGACTTCAAGGGTAGTCTGGATGGTGTGGCCTTCGAGGGTGGTCATGCGGAGGGTTTTAGCCTTGTGCTTGGCCAAGGGCGCATGCTTGCCGATTTTGAGAAAGCGCTGATCGGTCAAAGCAAAGGGGCAGCGCTGACCTTTCCGGTGCAGTTTCCTGACAACTACGGCGCCGAAAGGCTCGCTGGGAAGCTTGCGCAGTTTGAGGCTACGGTGCATCGTGTTGAATCGTCGGTGCTTCCGGATGTTGATTCGGATTTCGCGCAGCAGCTTGGGGTGGCAGACGGCGATATCGAAAAGCTTCGTGCTGAGATTCGCAAAAATCTTGAGCGGGAAGTTGCCCAACGCGTCAAGGCCAGAATTAAAGCAGCGGTGATGGAAGCCTTGCCCAAGGTTTCATCCTTTGACTTGCCCAAAGCGCTGATCGAGTCTGAAATCGAGTCACTGGCCGAGAAAGCCAAGCAGGATCTTGCGCAGCGCGGCATCGATGCCAAGCAAATGGCCATCCCCAGGGAGGCTTTTGAAGAGCCGGCCAAAAAGCGGGTGCAACTAGGCCTCATTGTGAGTGAGCTTGTCCGTCAACAGCAGCTGCAGCCCAGACCCGAGCAAGTGAGGGTGATTGTTGAAGAAGCGGCAGCCGCCTATGAAAACCCGGCTGAAGTGATCCGCTATTACTTCAGCGATCGACAGCGTCTTGCTGAGGTTGAAGCCTTGGCGATCGAACAAAATGTGGTCGACTATGTTTTACAGCACGCAAGGGTCGCTGATCGGGATCTGGCGTTTGATGAACTGATGCAACAGGCAGCCTGAGATGACGAGAAACAATCTGATTGAGGATTTGGTCAATGCCCAGTATTCGATGAGCGCATCGGTTCATGGCTCGGCCCTTGGCGCCCGTGGCTTGGGTATGGTGCCGATTGTGATTGAGCAAAGCGGCCGCGGCGAGCGCGCTTATGACATTTACTCAAGGTTATTGCGTGAGCGGGTGATTTTTTTGGTCGGTCCGGTGATGGACGTTACCGCCAATCTTGTGGTTGCCCAGCTCTTGTTTCTGGAATCGGAAAATCCCGATAAAGATATTTCTTTTTATATCAATTCGCCTGGCGGCTCGGTGTCGGCAGGCATGGCGATGTATGACACCATGCAGTTTATCAAACCCGATGTGTCCACGCTGTGTATGGGCGTCGCAGCGAGCATGGGTGCGTTTTTGCTTGCTGCGGGTGCGAAGGGAAAACGCTTTGCCTTACCCAACGCACGCATCATGATCCACCAGCCCTCGGGAGGCGCAAGCGGACAGGCTTCCGATATCGAGATTCAGGCCAGGGAAATTCTTTATTTGCGCGAACGCCTCAACCGGATTCTTGCCGAGCGTACCGGCCAGGCAATTGAGCGTATCGAGCGCGACACCGATCGCGATAACTTCATGTCGGCCGACGATGCGGTAAGCTACGGAATCATTGACAAGGTCTTGAGTCAGCGCAGCGAGGGTACAGCGTCCGCATGAGTGAGAAAAAGGGTAGCAGCGAGAAGCTGCTCTACTGCTCGTTTTGTGGCAAGAGCCAAAACGAAGTCCGAAAACTGATTGCCGGTCCTTCGGTCTTCATCTGCGATGAATGCATCGACCTTTGCAACGATATTATCCGCGACGAAACGCAGCCCGAGGCTGGCAGCAGCGCCGGCGACGGCTTGCCGACACCCACCGAGATTCGAGATATTCTTGATCAGTACGTGATCGGACAAGAGCACGCAAAAAAGGTGCTGGCAGTTGCGGTCTACAACCATTACAAACGGCTCCGTCATCAAAACGATAAGGATGAAGTTGAGCTCGCCAAGAGCAACATTTTATTGATCGGCCCCACCGGATCCGGAAAAACGCTGCTTGCCCAAACGCTGGCCAGGCTTCTAAACGTTCCCTTTGTGATCGCCGACGCCACCACCTTGACCGAAGCCGGTTATGTGGGCGAAGACGTTGAAAACATCATCCAAAAGCTTTT
This sequence comes from Burkholderiales bacterium UBA2459, assembly GCA_002342365.1. GTDB lineage: Bacteria > Pseudomonadota > Gammaproteobacteria > Burkholderiales > Burkholderiaceae_E > UBA3064. The sequence continues at coordinate 72,116 of DDPV01000045.1, forward strand.
GCAAAACTGCGCTTATGACGTTGAAAAGGCGCAACATGGCATCGTATACATCGATGAGATCGACAAGATTTCACGCAAATCAGACAACCCTTCGATTACGCGGGACGTGTCGGGAGAGGGTGTCCAGCAGGCACTGCTCAAGCTGATCGAAGGTACGGTTGCCGCTGTACCGCCGCAAGGTGGCCGTAAGCACCCGAATCAGGATTTTGTTCAGATCGACACCACCCACATCCTCTTTATTTGCGGTGGTGCATTTGACGGCCTTGAGAAGGTGATCAGGGACCGCTCGGAGCGATCCGGGATCGGCTTTAGTGCCAGCGTGCGCAGTGCCTCGGAGCGCAAGGTGGGCGAATTGTTGCGTGAGATCGAACCCGAGGATTTGATCAAATTCGGTTTGATTCCAGAACTCGTGGGCCGTTTGCCGGTAATTGCAAGCCTGGATGAACTCACCGAAGAAGCGCTTGTAGACATTCTGATTACGCCGAAAAACGCGCTCGTTAAGCAGTACGCCCGTCTTTTTGCGATGGAAAATGTTGAGCTTGAGATACGCCCGGAGGCGCTCAAGGCGATTGCCCGCAAAGCGATCAAGCGAAAAACCGGCGCGCGCGGCTTGCGCTCGATCCTGGAGGCCTCACTGCTTGATGTGATGTTTGATCTTCCCGGACAGCAGCATATTGCCAAGGTCGTGCTTGATGAAAACGCGATCGAAGCCGGCGCAAAACCCTTGTTGATCTACGCCGAAACCGCCAAGGTCGCCGGTTCAAACTAAACTCACAGTCATGATGATTCGCAAGCCCTCGCGTGACTGCTTCGTCACCCGTCGACTGCGGTCAAGATCTATGGAGTAATGCCGAAATGAGCCAAGAAAACCTACAAGGACTCCCCCTGCTTCCCCTGCGTGATGTGGTTGTTTTCCCCCATATGGTGATTCCGCTTTTTGTGGGGCGTCCCAAATCGATCAAAGCCCTTGAGAGCGCCATGGAGCAGGGGCGCTCGATCATGCTGGTTGCGCAACGAAATGCTTCAAAAGACGATCCGAGCGCCGATGACATCCACCGGCTTGGCTGTGTGTCAAATATTTTGCAAATGCTCAAGTTGCCCGACGGTACGGTCAAGGTGCTGGTCGAAGGGGTTCAGCGCGCTGAAATCGACGCCGTGCACAGCGATGATCCGCACTTTACCTGTGACTACCGCTTGGTCCAGATCGCGGGCGGCAGCTCGCCGGAAATTGAGGCCTTGCGACGNNCCTGAGATTCTCGCCTCGCTTGGCGGCATCGACGAACCTGGCCGCATGGCCGACACGGTCGCGGTCCATTTGCCGGTAAAAATCGAGCAAAAGCAGGAAATCTTAGAGACCTTCCCCGTCCATGAAAGGCTTGAGAAATTGCTTGCCCTGATTGAGTCCGAGCTCGATATCTTGCAGGTGGAAAAGCGTATCCGCGGTCGCGTGAAGCGTCAGATGGAAAAAAGCCAGCGAGAGTACTACCTCAACGAGCAGGTCAAGGCGATCCAGAAAGAGCTCGGCGAGGGCGAGGACGGCGCCGACATGGAGGAGATCGACAAGAAAATCAAAGCTGCCCGCATGCCGAAAGAAGCGCTTAAAAAGGCTGAGGCAGAGTTCAAAAAGCTTCGCCTGATGTCGCCGATGTCAGCCGAAGCGACTGTTGTGAGAAACTATATCGATACCTTGACGGCGCTTCCCTGGCGCAAAAAGAGCAAGGTCAGCACCGATCTGGTCAAGGCCGAGGAAATTCTCGACCAGGATCACTTCGGACTCGAAAAAGTCAAAGAGCGAATTCTTGAGTACCTCGCGGTGCAGCAGCGGGTCGATAAAGTGAAGGCGCCGATCCTGTGCCTGGTCGGCCCCCCAGGTGTGGGTAAGACCTCGCTGGGTCAGTCAATGGCAAAAGCGACCAATCGCAAATTCGTTCGCATGGCCCTCGGCGGGGTCCGCGACGAAGCCGAAATTCGCGGGCATCGTCGTACTTACATCGGCTCGATGCCAGGGAAGATCTTGCAAAACCTCAGCAAAGTAGGGGTTCGAAATCCATTGTTTCTGCTCGATGAAGTCGACAAACTTGGCATGGACTTCCGTGGCGACCCGGCAAGCGCGCTGCTTGAGGTGCTCGATCCCGAACAGAACAACACCTTTGTTGATCACTATGTGGAAGTGGAATACGACCTTTCGGATGTGATGTTTGTAGCCACTGCAAACACACTCAATATTCCGCCCGCCTTGCTTGATCGGATGGAGGTGATTCGTTTATCGGGCTACACCGAAGACGAAAAGGTTCACATTGCCCAACGCTATTTGCTTCCCAAACAGATGACCAACAACGGCCTGAAAGGAAACGAGTTGAGCGTTGCCGAGTCGGCTGTTCGCGACATCGTGCGCTACTACACCCGTGAGGCTGGTGTTCGCTCGCTAGAGCGGGAGATTTCGAAGATTTGCCGTAAGGTGGTCAAAGCGCTTTTGCTTGCGAAGAAGTCGTCGCGGGTTCAGGTCACGAGCAAGAACCTCGATAAGTACCTTGGTGTTCAACGGTTTACCTTCGGGATCGCGGAGAAAGAAAATCAGATCGGTCAGGTTACCGGCTTGGCATGGACTGAGGTCGGGGGCGAACTGCTCACGGTTGAAGCAGCAGCAGTTCCAGGCAAGGGCAAGGCGGTCTCGACTGGCAAGCTGGGCGATGTGATGCAAGAGTCGGTTAAAGCGGCAATGACTGTGGTTCGCAGAAGGGCAGCAAGGCTTGGGATTGCCAAGGACTTTCACGAGAAATGGGATTTGCATGTGCACGTACCCGAAGGCGCAACGCCCAAGGATGGGCCAAGCGCCGGCGTGGCAATGACAACCGCCATGGTTTCGGTGTTTACCGGTATCCCGGTTCGATCCGATGTGGCGATGACCGGTGAGATTACGCTCAGGGGTGAGGTGCTTTCGATCGGCGGCTTGAAAGAGAAGCTGTTGGCGGCGCACCGGGGGGGCATCAAAACCGTCCTGATTCCTGAGGAAAATGTGAAGGACCTGCAGGAAATCCCCGATAACGTGAAAAATCGTCTCGAAATCCTTCCTGTGAAGTGGATCGATCAGGTACTTGATCTGGCGCTTGAGCGCAAACCTGTGCCCCTGCCCGAAGACATCGACGTGGCGGTCAAGCCTTCAGACGAAGCGCCTGCGGTGCTTCAAGCGACTGACGAGCGGGCGACGGTGGATCGCCTGAAGCATTAATCAGCGATGCACGGTGTGTGCTGAGCTTTTTTCTGACATGTTAGAATCTCAGGCTTCGGTCGGGTGCTTAGCTCAGTTGGTAGAGCGGCGCCCTTACAAGGCGTAGGTCGGGGGTTCGAACCCCTCAGCACCCACCAGACCGTTTTTGAAAATGAAGTTTGAGTTACAATGCAAGGCTTCGGAGTGGTAGTTCAGTCGGTTAGAATACCGGCCTGTCACGCCGGGGGTCGCGGGTTCGAGTCCCGTCCACTCCGCCAAGACTGAACAAGCGGCGCGTTGTTATCAGCATAGGCCGCGCAAATAAGGGCGAACGAAAGTTCGCCTTTTTTGTTGGAGCGCAAGATGGGATTTTTTGAATGGATCCGGGACCATAAACGTTTGATGCTCGGCACGCTTATCGTTCTTATTTTCCCATCGTTCGTGTTTTGGGGCATCTCGGGTTATGAGCAATTCATCGGCGACGGAACCCATGTCGCCGAGGTGCATGGTCGTCCGATAAGTCGCGAACGCTTTGAGGCTGCGCACCGCGAACAGCTCGATCAGCTGCGTCGGATGGCGTCGATGCGAGGTCAATCGGTGGATGTTTCAATACTTGACAATCCCGCGATGCGGGAGGAAGTGCTTGATCGCCTGATTCAGGATGCCTTACTGCAGCGCCAGATGCTTGCAAGCCGGATCTATGTGAGCGATCTTCGCTTGCGCGAAGAAATCGGGAGCATCCCAAACCTGCGTCAGCCTGATGGATCTTTCAATTTGGATCAGTACAAAGCGCTGCTAAGTTCTCAGGGCAAATCCGAATTTCAGTTCGAGCAAAATCTGCGGGAAGAACTGGCATTGCGCGCGCTTCCCGATGCACTGGGTTCAAGCGGCTATTTGTCCAACAAGGTGCTCAACAGCATTGTGGCAGCTCAGCTCGAAGGTCGCGAAGTCCGACAGCGCTTGTTTAGCGCGAAAACGTTTCGCGACCAGCTCAAGCCGACTGACGAGGAGCTTGAGGCATTTTTTAAACAAGAAGCCAAGCGATTCGAGCAGGCGGCGCTTGCTGACGTTGATCTCTTAACACTAAGCGTGAAAGATTTGATAGCCAGTGAACGGGTTGACGCACAGGCGGTCAAGACCTTTTATGACCAAAATCCGCAGCGCTTCGGTGAGCCCGAGCAGCGTCGGGCGAGCCATATTTTGCTTGAGCTTTCGGGGTCCGCATCCGAGTCAGACAGGGCAAAAGCGCTCGATCAGGCCCAATCAATCCTGAGATCGATCCGTGAAGGGAAGGACTTTGCGCAGCTTGCAAGGCAGTTTTCCAAGGACTCCGGGTCTGCTGCTCAAGGCGGCGATCTGGGTTTTTTCGGTCGCGATGCCATGGTCAAGGCCTTTGCTGATGCGGTGTTTGCCTTGAAGGCCGGCGAGCTGTCGGAGCCAGTTGTGAGCGAGTTTGGCGTCCACATCATCAAACTCACCGAGATTCGCGTGGCGAAGCTGAAGGCTTTCGAACGGGTTCGAGGCGACATCGAGCTGCAACTCAAGCAGGAAACCGCACAAAAGCGCTTTGCCGAGTTGGCCGAGAGTTTCAGCAACACGGTTTACGAGCAAAGCGACAGTCTTGAGCCTGCTGCGCTCAAGATCAGTCGTCCCGTGATCGCTTTGAAATCGCTGCGCGCAGACGGGCGCCTGCAAACAGCCGCGGGTGAACCCGGCGAAAAAGCGGCGATTCATCCGCGGGTGCTTGCTGCGGTTTTTTCAGACGAGTCGATTCGCTTGCGTCGCAACAGCGATGCGATCGAAGTGGCGCCTGGTGTGATGGTATCGGCACGACTACGGTCCTACGAACCACCCAAGAGCCCGCCCCTGGAGGCCGTGCGTACCGCCGTGGCTGAGGCCTGGAAAGATCAGGCTGCAATGGCGCGTGCCAGGACCGAAGGCGAGCGCTGGATCGAAACCCTGCGCAAGCAGCTTGTTGAGCTTGATGCTGCAAAGCCATCGGACCCAGCGATCTTGAAGAACCCCTTGCTCGGGACGCTTTTTCAAGGGTTTTCGGATCCGATTGTGGTGTCAAGAGGCCAGCCGACGGTACTGGATCAGGACAGTCTGCGCGCTGTCTTCAAGCTCGGCTTCGATGCCAAACAACGGGTGTCTGGAGTAACGGTCGCCGATCAGGGGTTTCGCGTGTTGGTGCTTGAATCGGTGTTGCCGCATGATGAAGCGCAGATTAAAAGCGCGGTACCGGTTGTTCGCGAACAGCTGGCTTCGCTCGAAGGAAGGCTCTTGTCGGATCAATACCTTAAATACCTGCGGGCAAAGTCGGATGTGAAAACCTTCCCGGCCCGGATCGCCCCCGCGGCCAATAAACCCTAGCAGTTGCTATGCGGCAGCTGTGAAGCTGCCCACTTCGGGCACTTGGGCAGAATCCCGGTGTTGCTCTCTTATCTGCCGGACCGCGTCTTGAAGGCTTGCCCCATCAAGAGCGGTCAACGCGATCCTGCGCTTTTCACTGCGAAAGTTTTTGGCAATCGATCGGTCGTATAGCGGATCGTAATGGTGCTTGAGCAAGAGGCTGACAAACTCTTCAAGTCGCTGCTGGCTGAGGCTTTGCTCAAGCGCTGCATACGCCTCGCTTGAGAGAAAGGGCCTTAGCTTTAAGGTGATCGCCTGCAGCCTTTCCGGCTCACGAATCCAGTGCTGATAGTGGTCAAGCAGGTACTTGCTGCGCACTTTGCTTTCGACTTCAAGCTGATAGTGCGGCGATGAACGCATCCGTTCAATGATCGATTCTGGAATTTGTATTTGTCCGATCTTGCGGCTTTCAGATTCCAGCCACACAAGCCTTCCAGGTTGACAGCGGGCGAGTTGGAACCACAAGCTGGTTTCGAAGGCGCGCTGACTTGGTTGCGGGCTGTCGGGCGTTGCGCCAAGCAGCGAGCCCCGATGTCGAGCAAGCGCCTCAAGATCGATGACTTGCTCACCTTCCTGCGCTAAAAGATGGAGCAAATCGGTTTTTGCGCTGCCGGTCCTGCCGGCAACAATACAAAACTTGAGTCCTTGTGCGCGTCTTGCCGTGTCTTCGATGACCCAGCGTCGAAACGCTTTATACCCCCCCTCAAGCACATCGGTGCGAAACCCAATGCGGGCCAAAACGGTTGAGAGCGCCCCAGAGCGGTTGCCTCCGCGCCAGCAGTACACCAAAAGCCTTGCATGCGGATCGATCGACGAGGCACGGTCTTCGATCAGACTGGCGATATTGCGTGCAACCAGCGTGGCGCCGGCAAGCTTTGCCTTGAAGGAACCCTCGCGCTGATACAACGTACCCACCGACTCGCGCTGCGCGCTGTCAAGCACCGGCCAATTCACCGCCCCTGGGACATGATCGAGCGCAAATTCCGCAGGACTGCGGCTATCGATGATGTGCTGGTAGTTCCAGCACGAGGGCGCATCCGCCGCGGTCATGGCTTCAAAACTTGTGTCAACGCTGACCGATTGAGCCTGTTTCATGGTTAAAGCCTATCGCCTTAAGGCTTTTACAGAGCCATTACAATGAGGGATGATTGTATTTAACTTGCATTGCGATCTGGACCACCGCTTTGAAGGTTGGTTTGCCAGCCATGAGGCCTATGAAAATCAGAAATCGCGCTCGCTGATCGAATGCCCACTGTGTGGCAGCACGTCTATCGGAAAAATGCTTTCGGCGCCACGAATTAGCCGAGGCCTGGTGGAAGCTCCAAACCTGGTGGCAGCTGAGGTCGAGCCACAGGTGGAGGTTGCGCAATCCAAGGGGGGCGTTGCGCATGCAGTAAATCCGCAAGCCGCACCGCAGGCACTTGCCTTGCAAGCGGCCTGGTTTCAAATGCTGCGTTATGTGGTGGAGAATACAGTCGATGTTGGCCAGCAGTTTGCCGACGAGGCGCGCCGGATTCATTACCACGAGGCTCCCGAAAGGAATATCCGCGGTCAGGTGAGCCATCAAGAGGCTCAGGCGCTTGCAGAGGAGGGCATCGAAATCCTCAGTCTTCCGCTGCCTGCCGCGCGCAAAGGCCCAGTGCAATAGGGTCCGCGGTCAGGCGCGCGGACCCCTCCGGTGCCCTTGCTTAAGCGCCCCGGGTGACTGGCATCTCGACCCGATCTGCGGCCTGAGGAAGCGTGATGTGTTTGGCAATCTCCAATTTGGCAATTGCATTGCGATGCACTTCATCCGGACCGTCGGCAAGCCTGAGCGTACGCTGATGTGCATACATGTTGGCAAGTGGGAAGTCCTGACAAACACCGCCGCCGCCATGGGCCTGGATCGCCCAGTCGATAATTTGGCAGGCCATGTTTGGTGCGACAACCTTGATCATTGCGATCTCGGATCGCGCGACTTTATTGCCCACGGTATCCATCATGTAGGCGGCCTTGAGGGTGAGCAGTCGCGCTTGATCAATCATGATGCGCGCCTCAGCGATGCGTTCTTGCCAGACGGTCTGGGTTGCAATGACTTTGCCAAAGGCCACACGGCTGTTGAGACGCTTGCACATGTATTCCAGTGCGCGCTCAGCAGCACCGATTGAACGCATGCAATGATGAATTCGCCCCGGGCCAAGGCGGCCCTGAGCAATTTCAAAGCCGCGTCCCTCGCCAAGCAGAATATTATCAACAGGAACTTGAACGTTCTCAAAAACAACTTCGCAGTGCCCATGCGGCGCGTCGTCGTATCCAAAGACGCTAAGGGCCCGCTTGACAGTGATGCCCGGTGTGTCGCGCGGCACAACAACCATCGATTGTTGTTCGTGGCGACCCGCATCCGGGTTTGTCTTTCCCATCAGAATAAGCACTTTGCATCGCGGGTCACCTGCGCCCGATGTCCACCATTTTCGTCCGTTGATGAGGTAATGATCGCCCTGGCGTTCAATTCGGCATTGGATGTTGGTGGCATCCGACGAGGCCACATCGGGCTCGGTCATGGCAAACGCTGAACGAATCTCCCCACGCAGCAGTGGGTCGAGCCATTCGCGTTTGATTGCTTCACTTGCGTAACGCTCAAGTGTCTCCATGTTGCCGGTGTCTGGTGCGGAACAATTGAAGACCTCGGGTGCGAAATGAACGCGACCCATGATTTCGCACAATGGCGCGTACTCAAGATTGCTCAGGCCCTCGGGTACCCGGTTTGAGCGGGGTAAAAAGAGGTTCCATAAGCCAAGCTCTTTGGCCTTAGGCTTGAGGGCTTCAACCACGGTTGTCGGTACCCAGGCATTTCCGTTGCGGCGGTTTTCGTCGATTTCGTGATGAAAAGCATCCTCCATCGGGTAAATGTGCTCGTGCATGAAATCGAGCAATCGTTGGCGCATGTGCTGAACTTTTGCGCTGTATTCAAATTCCATAAGTACTCCTGGTGGGTCAATCAAGTGGTAACGGTTGCGTGGCAATCGATCAGAAAAACAGCACGGCTCAGTTCATGTTTTGGACAAGCGCCCAGCCCATCTCGGCCATGGGGCGGGCGCGCGCGCCGGATTCTTTGGCCTCGGCACTTGCTGCGGTGCCATCGACAACCCGCTTCATGATGCCCTGCAGGATGCCAGCCAAGCGAAACATGTTGTAGGCAAGACAAAAGGTCCAGTGCTTATGGACCTCTGACATCATCATGCCCGTCTTCTCGCAGTACAGCTGAATGTACTCTGACTCCAGTGGAATACCGAGTGCCAGGTGATCAAGTCCAGCAATACCGCGAAAGGTGCCTGGGGGAATATGCCAGGACATGCAATGGTAGGAAAAGTCTGCCAGCGGGTGCCCAAGGGTCGAGAGTTCCCAGTCCAGGACCGCCCGTACCTGCGGCCGGTCTGGCGCAAAGATCATGTTATCGAGACGAAAATCACCATGCACGATACAGCTTTGTTCATCGGCAGGGATATGGGCGGGTAGCCACTCGATCAGCTTGTGCATCGCCTCGATAGGCTCGGTCTCTGAAATCAGGTACTGCTTGCTCCAGCGGCTGATCTGGCGCGCGAAATAGTTTCCCGCTTTACCAAAATCGCCCAGTCCGACGGCTATCGGATCGACCTGGTGCAAGGTCGCGATTGTGTGATTCATGGCGAGATAAATCGCGCGACGCTGCGCCTGATTCATCCCTGCCAGGCCCTGATCCCAAAGCACGCGGCCCTCAACACGGTCCATGATGTAAAAGGCGCGGCCGAGAACCGATTCGTCTTCGCAAAGTCCGAACACTCTGGGTACCGGCACATCGGTCTCGGTCAGCGCATGCAAAACCCGGTACTCGCGTTCAATGGCGTGCGCTGAAGGCAGAAGTTTGGCCACCGGGCCAGGCTTTGATCGCATCACATAGCCTGCCTTCGGCGTACTTAAGGCAAAGGTCGGATTGGACTGACCACCCTTGAATTGTTCAATGCTCAAGGGCCCCTCAAATCCGGGGACATGGGCAAGCATCCATTGCTCAAGCGCATGAAGATCGGTTTGATAACGATCTGAAACCGGCATCGTTCCAGAAAACTTTTCTGCAAGCTCTTCAGGACTGAGGTTTCGCTCAGCGGGTTCAGTCATTGGAGCGGGCTTCATCGCTTTGTTCAACTGCGTCAGCACGGCCTTGCGCAAGCGCTGACTTTCGATTGAGCAGCCCACGCTCGTATTCAAGCAACTGCAATTCGATGGTTGAGTGCCGCTCATCGGTCTGCAGCCAATCCCCAGGCCACAGATTGACCGCTCTCACAATACTGTCCTCAGGACGACTTGCTGCATCAATCAGATTGATGCAAGCGGGTTGCTGCAAGAGGTTGCCCAGCCAGCCCTGCGGGGCGCACAGCCACCAGCTAATCAAGGCTCGGTTGATACCGCCATGCAAGACCCAAAGCGCTGTGTGCCAGTCCGGGTCGGCGAGTTCGTCCTTCACCACCGGTAGCACGCGTGCGTAGACCTCATCGATCGACTCGCCACCTTGAAATCGAGTGTCGCCGGAGGGACATCCACGAAAAATACCGAGAAAGGCCTCGTGCAAGGCCACATCTTCGAGCGCTTCGTAGCTGCCCTTGCGGATTTCCTGCAAGGCTTTCAAGGCACTTTGACGCGGAACCGATTGCGTTTGCATAGCGTTCAAGACAATCTCGGCGCTTTGTCGGGTGCGCAACAAGTCTGATGTGATGACCCGATCGACTCGGACACCGCCTTGCGCCAAGAGCGCGCCTGCAGCCTGTGCCTGCTTGATGCCCCGGTCGTTCAAGCCCACCGCGTCCGCATCGACCGGCGTACCGTCGGCAAGATAATAAGAAACGCTGCCGTGTCGCATCAGAATAATGCGTCGACGCTGAGGTGCCTGGTAGGTTTGCATAGTTAAAGCGATAGCGATGGTTGCAACAAGAAGGCCCTTTGGGGGCTGCCTTGCAGGCACACTGACTCCGATGCGTGAACGCTTCGTAGTTTAGCCTTCAAGGCTTTGATGCGGACGGCGAGGAGGAATTTGAGGTTCCGCAATGTGACCATTCAGGTCTGTTCGGCTTGACCATTCAGGTCTGCTCGGCTTCGGAAGCCAGAAATGTTTTTTCGCAATTCTCGCGCTGCATGGCAAGGTCGATCCAGATGTCTTCTTGTTCCTGGAGCAAGCGCTCGCAATGGGCGCGGGTCTTTGCTGCTTGTTGCCAAGCGGTCGGATCCTTGCCAGGCAATTCCCCGAGCCTGCGGTCGCACTCGGCAATGCTTTGCCTTAAGGATTCCATGTTTGCATCGCAATGCTTGATCGCCTGATCGATCGGCTTGAGAGCCGCTTTGAGTTGCTCGCGTTGTCTGGCTGCATGTTGCCTTTGCTGTTGCTTGGAGCGATGCGATCCAGACTGTGGCTGCTCGATCTCTGCGGTTGCATGGCGCTTGCGGTGAAGCAGATCGAGCTCGTAGTCGCTGATATCGCCGTCAAAAGCTTCGAGCTTTTGATCGCGCAATATCCACAGGCTGTCAACGCAGGCACGCAGCAGGTAACGATCGTGCGATACAAGAAGTAGAGCACCTTGGAAGGCTGCAAGCGACTGCGCAAGCGCATCACGGGTGAGCGCATCGAGATGGTTGGTCGGTTCGTCAAGGATCAGAGCCTGCGGCTTATGAATAAAGAGCGCCGCCAAAGCTATCCGCGCACGCTCACCGCCCGACATCGGGGCAATCGGTCGCAAGGCATCTTCACCGCGGATCGCAAAACGCCCAAGCCAATCGCGAAGGCTTTGCTCGCTTTGTGTCGGCGCAACCCGCCGCAAATGCTCAAGCGCGGAGTCATCAGGCCGCAGGTCTTCGACCGCGCTTTGTGAAAAGTAACCGATGCGCGCCTGCCTTGCCCTTGAAAGGCTTCCCTCAATCGCTTGCATCTGACCCACAAGGTGTTTGACCCAGGTCGTTTTTCCGGCTCCATTAACGCCGAGCAAACCGACGCGATCGCCGCGACCCAAAGCGAATTGTTTGACCCGAAAGAGCAGGGTGGATCCGTAGCCGATGCCAAGCGAATCACCGCTGAGAATCGGGTCTGGGCAGTCCTGCGCTTCATCGAGCGGCAAATCAAGGCGTATGGCATCCTGAGGTGCGGGCGTTGATTGGATTGTCTCAAGCATCTTGATTCGGCTTTGCACCTGACGCGCCTTGGTCGCTTGCGCCCTGAAGCGTTGAATGAAGCGCTCCAAATGTTCACGCTGATCCTGTTGTTTTTGACGAAGGCGGTCGGCCTGTTGCTGCAGTTCAGCGCGCGTTTGCTGCATCGCGCTGTAGCCCCCACGGTAGATGCGCAAACCGCCATCTTCAAAGTAAATCGTTTGTTGCGCGCAGGCATCCAGAAAATCCCGGTCGTGCGAGACCACAAGGCACAGTCCCTCGTAACGCTTGAGCCAGCGCTCAAGCCACAGCACGGCGTCGAGGTCCAGGTGGTTGCTTGGCTCGTCGAGCAACAGCAAGTCCGAGGGTATGAACAAGGCGCGTGCAAGATTCAATCGCATTCGCCAGCCCCCCGAGAGTTGCTTGACAGCGCTTGCGCACTGCGCTGTCGAAAAACCGAGACCGTCAAGAAGACGCATCACGCGTGGCTGGGCGTCGGGTCCGCCGGCTTCAATCCAGGCGTCATGGGCTTGTGCGATCGCCTGCGGATCGTCCGCCGCGATTGCAAGGGCCTGGCTTTGAATCGCTGCACCCAGCGCGAGATCCTGATTCAATAACCACCGCCAGGCGGGCAGGTCTGATTGCGGCAGTGACTGGGCAAGCGCAACGGTGCGCAGGGCTGGCATCTCAATGCTGCCTTCATCGGGCAAGAGCTCAGCTTGCAGGGCTGCGAGCAGGCTCGATTTGCCGCAGCCGTTTGCCCCCACCAGGCCGATGCAGCCTTGCATCGGCAAATCGAGATCGACGTTGCGCAGGATTTGTTTGCCCGCTCTTGAGAGGCCCAAGCCTTTGAGTCGAATCATGCCTGCGGTGGCGCTTGCGCTCAGCGAAGCTTGAGCAATCCGGCTCGGCTGATGAGCACGACCATGTGCTGGCCGGCCGCAACAGGAATCCAGCTGAATTCAAGCTTCGGAAACGCAGCTTCGAAATGGACCCGTTCGTTGCCGATTTCAAGCAGGAGCTGGCCCTGTTCGTTAAGCACTGCAGCGGCCTGGGCAAGAAATTCTCTGCAAAAGTCCATGCCGTCGACCCCGCCTGCGAGCGCCGAACGGGGTTCGGCCAGAAACTCGGGCGGAAGCGACTGCATGGATTCTTGGTTGACATAGGGCGGATTACAAAGAATCAGGTCAAACCGCATGTGCTTCCAGGGCGCAAGTCCGCTGCCCTGCCGCAACTGGGTTCGGTCCGTCAGACCATGGTCGGCAAGGTTTAGCGCTGCAAGCGCAAGCGCTTGCTCAAAGCGATCGGACCCAAAAAGTTGGGCGTCGGCGAATTGATGCCCCGCGTGAATCAGGATGCTGCCCGAACCGGTACAAAGATCAAGCATGCTCAAGGGCGCATCGATCAAGCCTTCGTCACGACAACGGGCCAAGGCCTCCACCAGCAGCGAGCGCGGAATCAGAGCGCGAGGATCGGAGCGGAATCGCAAACCATCCAACCAAGCTTCGCCGGTCAGATACGATACCGGCAGGCGTTGTTCGACGCGGCGGCGCAGCAACTGAGCGATGCGTCGCCATTCGATCGCTGACACGCGTGCGTCTCTGAAATCGTCCAGACGATCGCGGGGCAAATCCAGGCCCCAAAGCACAAGCCAGGCCGCGTCGTCGAAGGCGTCGCTTGTTCCCTGGCCGAAACGCAGGCCTTCTGACTCCAAGACCGCAACCGCAGCGCGCAGGCCGTCAATCAGCGCGTGATCGCTTTGTCCAAGCCATTTGAGTCGTTGAAGATTGGCGCTTTTCAAAGCCATTCGTTCCTTGGTCGCCTGCCCGCAGATTCAGTCTCCGCGAAGCAAGTCATTGATCGCAGTCTTTGCCCGCGTCTGCGCGTCGACCCGTTTGACGATGATGGCCGCATAAAGCGCGCAACTGCCATCCGATGAGGGGAGGGTGCCCGGCACCACCACCGATCCCGAGGGTACACGGCCATACATCGTTTCACCGCTGCTGCGATCGAAAATTTTGGTGCTTTGCCCGATGAAGACGCCCATTGACAACACCGAGTGCGCCTCAACCACTACGCCCTCGACCACTTCAGAGCGCGCCCCGATGAAGCAGTTGTCCTCAATGATGGTCGGATTTGCCTGCAGTGGCTCAAGTACCCCACCGATGCCGACGCCCCCGGACAAGTGCACGTTTTTGCCGATTTGCGCGCAGGAACCCACGGTTGCCCAGGTGTCGACCATCGTACCCTCGTCGACATAGGCGCCAATGTTGACGAAAGAGGGCATCAGAATCACATTGCGCGCGATGTAACTGCCCCGGCGCGCAACAGCGGGCGGAACCACGCGAAAGCCGCCTTGCGCAAAACGCTCGGCATCGTAGTCAACAAACTTCGTGGGCACTTTGTCATAAAACTGCATGGGACCCGCCGGCATCGTTTGATTGTCCTCCAAGCGAAACGACAACAAGACCGCTTTCTTGATCCACTGGTGAACCTGCCACTGCCCTTCGTGCTGCTCAGCGACCCTCAGGCGACCCGCATCAAGTTCTTCAAGTACATGCTGAACAGCCTCTCTTAAGCTACGGTCGGCATTGCGTGAATTGATTGAGGTCCGATCTTCCCAAGCCTGTTCGATCAGCGATTGATAGGTGTTCATGTGTTTCCTGTGTTGGTTGATGGATTCGTTACTGCACGAAAGGCCGGGTTGTTTCGGTTTTAAGCGGGCCGAGATCCACCGGCACGGGGGCTTTCCAGCCTCGTTTGCGATGTTCAGCAGCCACGGTTGTGTAAATCCCGCCGCGAACATACCAGCGTGAGGTCAGCCGCATAAAGCGCGGGGCGAGCAAGGCAAGCAGTGCATCCAGAATCTGGTTGGTCACAGCCTCGTGAAAAGCCCCTTGATCACGATAAGACCACATGTACATTTTGAGCGACTTCAGCTCCACGCACCATTCATGGGGGATATAGTCGAGCTCGAAAACCGCAAAGTCGGGCTGGCCCGTCAGCGGGCAAAGGCAGGTGAATTCGGGGATGTCCATGTGGATCGCATAGTCGCGCGAAGGTTGCGGATTAGGGAATCGGTCAAGTTTGTTTGACGGTCTGCTGCTCATGGCACTTGGATCCATAGGGCGTTAGGGGGACTTCATCGGATTTGACACCGGCCGCTCAAGCGATGGGATAGCCGGAGTATAGGGAGGCCGCTCAATGCTTGGGGTACGATTATAGGTTTCCTCAAGATCAGGCTCGGAGCCTACTCGCCGTGCGGCTGAAGCAAATCAAGCTCTCAGGATTTAAATCCTTTGTTGACCCGACCGTACTTGATGTTCCGGGGCAACTCATTGGCGTTGTGGGTCCCAATGGTTGCGGCAAGTCCAATATCATGGATGCGGTGCGCTGGGTGTTGGGCGAATCGCGTGCCAACGAATTGCGCGGCGAGTCGATGCAAGATGTGATTTTCAGTGGCTCGGTTGATCGTAAGCCGTCGGCGCGCGCATCGGTTGAATTGGTTTTTGATAACAGCATGGGGCGCATCGCCGGGGCGTGGGGCGCGTTTGCCGAAGTTGCGGTCAAGCGGGTGTTGACCCGCGACGGACAGTCGATTTACTCGATCAACCAGCAAACGGTTCGCCGTCGCGATGTGCATGACCTGTTTTTGGGAACCGGACTTGGCCCGAGGGCTTATGCGATGATCGGACAGGGCACGATATCAAGAATTATCGAGTCAAAGCCCGAGGATCTTCGAATCTTCCTCGAGGAGGCGGCGGGGGTATCTCGCTACAAGGAGCGGCGCCGCGAAACCGAGCATCGGCTTGCTGACACCCGCGACAATCTCACGCGGGTTGAAGACGTCTTGCGAGAACTCGAGTCACAGATTGCAAGCCTGCAGCTGCAAGCTGAGCGGGCTGAACGCTTTCGCAAGCTCGACGGGGACCGGCAACGATTCCAGGGGCTTGTATGGCTTGCAAGGCGTCACGACGCGCTGGCTCAACAAGATCGGGCTCGAGAAACTTTTCAAAGCCAAGAGCTTAGGCTTGATGCGGAAATCGCATCGCTGCGAACCACCGAGGCTGCACTCGAATCAGCACGCGCAAGCGCAGCAAGTGCGTCTGACGCACTTCATGCGGCGCAGGCTGACTACTACCAGGCCAACGCCGAGCTTGCAAAGCTTGAGTCCGAGCGAAGCTTCGTCACGGAATCCCGGCGTGAAGCCCTTGAGCAGCTCGATAGGCTGGGAAAGCAGGCGCAAGGTGAGCAGATCGAAAATGAAGAGGTGGTTCAACGCATCGGCGACAGCCAGCAGCGCCTTGATGAACTGACGCGGTTGGTTCACGATCAAACCGCGCAGGTTCAAAGCTTGGCCTCACAAGGCCAAAGCCTGGACACTGAGATTGCAAAGAGGCAACAGGAACTTGAGGCGGCACGCACGCGCTTGGAGGCTTTCCGTCGCGATCGCGATGCCGCTCAGATCCGAAGGCAGACTGCACAAGATCAGCTGCTTCAACTGCGTCATCGGTTTGAGCAACAGCAGCAGGCACTCTCGAAGCTCAATCGGCTGGATTCGGAGCAGCTACGGGTGCAGCAACAAGAACTAGAGGCTGCCGAAAGGGAAGAAGCACAATGCGCGGCAGGTCAAGCGCAGCTTCAGCGCGAGGCCTCAGACGCCCGAGCCTTGGTTCTCCCCGCGCAGGAAGCCTTGCGCGCTGCGCAGTCGCGTGAGGCAGATCTTGAAGCGAGACTATCTGCTTTGCTTGAGCTTGAGGCGCGTCTGAGTGATCAATCAAAGATGCGTCCCTGGTTGCAGGCCAAGGGCTGGTTTGGTCACGAACGATTCTGGCAGGGCCTTCGGGTGGAGGCAGGTTGGGATGCAACGATTGAAGCGGCGCTGCGCGAGCGGCTCGAGGCGATTGAAGTCGAATCGCTTGAGGCGCTGGCGATGCTTGATCGTGAGGCGCCGCCTCAAAAGCAAGGTTTTTTTCAGGTTTTGCCGCTGACAGGCAACCGAGCGCTTGAGGAAGACCCGTCCAATCGGGCTGATTCGAAGCCCTCTGGTCTGGCCGGCTTGCGACGCTTGCGCGAGCTTGTTCAATGCAGCGACCCTCATCGCGAGGTCTTGCTCGATCGTTGGCTTGAGGGGGCATTTGTTGCTGGTGATTTGGCGCAAGCGCTTTGCTTTTTAGCCCATTTGGAAGCGGGGCAGCGCATCTTTACTGCACAAGGCCATTGCCTCGATCGAGACAGCATAGCCTTTCATGCATCGGATCAGGCTCACGAGGGCAGACTTGGGAGAAAGCGTGAAGCCGATCAGTTGCAAAAGGACTTGCTTGGGCAGCAATTGATGGTGGAACAAGCGATGCACCTGTTGCAGTCAGCCGAAACAAAGGCCACATCGCTTGCTCAAGAGCTTGAACAGTCAAGGCAAGCGCACTTGCAGGCCACACGAGCGCTGGCGCAAAGCCGCCTTGAAACCGAACGGATACAACAAACGCAACGTCAGGTGGAAGCCGAGACGCAGCGGCTTGGTCAGGAGCGAGAGGACACCGAAAAGGAAGTACGTAGGCAACAGCAGCTTGAGCTTCAGTCCGCTGAGCTGGTTTCAAGCCTCGATTCGGACATGCTCAGTGCACAGGACCGCTTGACTCAAGCGCAAGTTGCGCATGCGCATGCACATGAGCGCCTGATACAGTGGCGTTCGGGATTTCGCGAGGCTGAACGGCAGCTTGATGCCTACCGATACGATTTCAGGAGCGTTTCAGAGCGACTTACGCTTGCTAGGCAACGTCATCTAGCGCTTAGCGAATCCCTCAACGCGCTCGCTCAACAGCAAGGCGTACTTCGCAAGCGCGTGGATAGTTTCGACGAAGCACTTTTGCGCGACAAGCTTGATCAAGCGCTTGCCACCCGGATAGTGGCGCAAGACAGGCTCGCGCTTTGCCGCAACCAGCAAGAGCATAGGAACCAGCAGGTCCGAGCCCTTGAGGAACAACGCATGGCCACTGAAGGCTTGATTCAGCCGCTGCGCCAGGGTTTATCAGCAGCAGCCCTTGACGAGCAAGCGGCAAAAACGACAGCGGAGCAGTTTTCCCAGATGCTTCAGGAGGCGGGGATGAACGTTCAAGCGCTGGCTGAGCAAGCAGATCGGGACGAGGTCGCTCTCAAGGCGGCCGCCCTTCAGGCTGAATTGCAGCGCTGTGCTCAGGCCATTGCGGAGCTTGGGCCGGTCAATCTTGCTGCGCTCGAAGCCTTGGCGCATGCTCGCGAGCGTGAGGCGTTTTTACGGCTGCAATGCTCGGATCTGACCGAGGCGATGCAAACGCTTGAGGATGCGGTTCGCAAAATTGATCGTGAAACCAGGGATTTGTTGAAGCAGACCTACGACCAGGTCAATCAGAACTTCGGACATCTCTTTCCGAAGCTTTTTGGCGGTGGCGATGCAAAGCTCTTGCTGACCGGCGAAGAAATTCTTGATGCGGGAATTCAGGTGATGGCGCATCCACCGGGAAAGCGCAACAGCAGCATCCAGCTGCTGTCGGGCGGCGAAAAAGCGCTGACAGCGATTGCTCTGGTTTTTTCAATGTTCCAACTCAACCCCGCTCCCTTCTGTCTTCTCGATGAGGTCGACGCGCCACTTGATGACGCCAACACCGAGCGCTACTGCGAGATGGTGCGATCGATGGCTTCGCAGACCCAGTTCCTCTTTATTACCCACAACAAGACGGCGATGGAGCTTGCGCAGCAACTTGTTGGCGTTACCATGCAAGAGCGCGGTGTATCGCGGCTCGTCGCCGTTGACCTCGAAGCGGCTGCTCAACTGGCACAGGCTGCCTAGTCCGGGAATCCTTCATGAGCTCATTGCAATGGAGTTTGCTGATCGGCGCAATGGCCTTGATCGCCGCCGTGCTGCTATTGAACGGTCTTCAGCAGTGGAAGCGTCGCTCCCGCAGCGAGAAAACGCTGGAAGCGCTGCGCGAGGTGGTTCGAAGCCGCAAATCAACCCCCGATACCGCAAGCCCTACGGATGCCTCAGCGGCAAAGACGCAAGACGCATTGAACGAACGAGCGGGCTCGGCATCAGCGTTGGGGGAACTAGACCGGCCGACTCCAGGCTCACACATGGACGCTCTGGACCGGCAGGCTTCAGCATCACGATTGGAGGCAAAGGACCGGCCGGCATCGGCATCGCGATTGGAGGCACAGGATCGCACCCCGGTGCAGCGCTTGGAAAGGCAAGAGCCCAAGCTTGCGCCTGATCGTAAGTTCAGGTTTTCAGGCACTGCAAGGCTGCGCGAACCGAGCGTGGCTACAGGGCCGACTGAGGCCGACGGGCCCATGCTTGCATCGTCCGCTGAAGGACTCGCCGATTCGGCGACTGCTCGGACATCTGATTCGCAGGATCGCCCATCGATGGCCAAAGCTTCGGTCTCGTCTGCAGAGCCCGAGGCGTCGATCGCCAGGGCT
>DDPV01000045.1:91351-101966 GCA_002342365.1 Burkholderiales bacterium UBA2459
CATCATTCAAGGAGTCAGATGCCTCGATGACTGAATCGCTGCAAGCGCAAGCTCAAGCACAGCCCTCAGCGCCTGAGCAAGAAGCTTTTGACCTCAAGCAGTGGACACGTTCGAAGCCTTGGGTAGGGATTGACGAAAGGGTTGATCTGATTGTCGGACTCGAGAGTTGGCAGGGCTGGCAGGGTGAGCGACTTTTACAAGCCTTTCAGGGGCTTCGCCGGGTCGGAACAAAGCCCTTATTGCTAGAGGCACAGGTCTTGTCCGACCCTCAGCAGACCTGGGTCGCGGTGGTTCCAGGCCTGCGATTTGTACGATTGCGGATGGGGCTTTTGCTTGCAAACCGCAGCGGCGCACTCAAGCCTACCGAATACTCCGACTTTTTAAGTGCACTTCAGTCGGTGCGCGACTTATTGCAGGCAAGCTGGACAGACGGTGCCGCGCCCTTGAGCATGCACGAGGTGCTAGAGCGGGCACGTCGCGTTGACAGCGCATGCGCGGCGCTTGATGCGCAAGTCGTCATCAATCTGGCCTTGGGAGAGCCCCTGTCAACAGCCGTTTTCTCGCGCATGGGAATGAGCCTGGGATTGATCGATCGCGGCAATACGCGTCAGTCGATGCTGACCGCGCAAGGCCTTGAAATCTTTTCCATGATTCTGGGACCGAAGCCCGACTGGATCACCTTCATGCTGGATGTCCCTCGCGCGCCAATGGAAGAGACGCCATGGCAAAAAATGATGGACTGCGCCGCGGCCGCCGTCGGTCGTTTTGGCGGTCAATTGCTTGATGATAACGGTCAGGTCCTTGAGGTGCATCAACTGGCTGATATTGGCAGGCAGGTTCTCGATCGACAGCAGCAGTTGATCAACGCTGGCTATGCACCGGGGTCGCCTTTGGCGCTGCGCCTCTTTAACTGAGGCGCTTGAGCAAGTGTCTGATACCCCCTTGATCGAGCTTGAATCACTTCCGTCGGACCCAGCGCAAGCGATTGCAATGATCAGCATGCAGCTGCGGCAGTGGGCGGCAGCTTACTATCAAGGCCATCGACAAACCGCACCGGATGCGCTCTACGATCAGTGGTTCGCGCGCCTGCTGGAGCTCGAGGCGCTCCACCCTGCGCTGATCCTGCCTGATTCGCCAAGCCAACGTGTGGGTACACCGCCCAACGACGCCTTTGAAAAACAGGCCCATTTGCGTCCGATGCTGTCGCTGGCTAACGCCTTTGATTCCGAAGAGGTGTTTGCCTTTGACAAGCGTGTGCGCAGTCTGCTTTCGCTCGATAAGACCTCGGAGCTTGAGGGCAAGGATAGTCTGGGATTTGCCTATTGCGCAGAGCTCAAGTTTGATGGTCTGGCGGTCAACCTGCGTTATGAAGACGGTGTGCTCAAGTGTGCGGCAACGCGCGGTGATGGCTACGAAGGTGAGAACGTTCTTGCCAATATTAAAACGATTCGAAACATCCCTTTGCGTCTGCTTACAGCGGACCCGCCTCAGCTTTTGGAGGTTCGTGGCGAAGTGTTGATGTTTCACGCTGATTTTGAGAGTTTGAATCAAATGCAAGCGGGGCAAGGTGAGCAAAGCTTTGCGAACCCGCGCAATGCTGCAGCGGGTAGTCTGCGTCAGATCGATCCGGCGATAACCGCAAAAAGACCGCTGCGCTTCATGGCCTATGGAATCGGCGAGGTGCTCGGGGCGCAGCTTCCAGACAGCCATTTTTCACTTTTGCAATGGCTCGAAGACTCGGGTTTTTCGGTCGACTCAAGGCGCAGGCTATGCCGTGATCCTGATGCATTGATTGGTTTTTACAAAGCGATCGGCGAGCAACGACAAGCGCTTGCTTTTGACATTGATGGGGTGGTTTACAAACTCGATTCGATGGCACTGCAGTCGCAGCTCGGAGCGATTGCACGTGCACCGCGCTATGCGATCGCCCATAAGTTTCCGGCCCAGGAGATGGTTACACGTCTTTTAGCCATCGACTTGCAGGTGGGGCGTACCGGCGCTGTGACACCGGTTGGGCGGCTCAAGCCGGTGCATGTGGGCGGGGTGCAGGTCACCAATGCCACCTTGCACAATCAGGACGAGATCGCGCGCAAGGACTTAAGGCTTGGCGATCTTGTGATTGTGCGACGTGCCGGGGACGTGATTCCGGAGGTTGTGGCCTTGCTTCAGCCGCCCGCGGAAAACCGCTCGCCGCCCTTTTGCTTTCCGACGCACTGCCCGTCTTGCGGCGCATTGCTCAGCCGGCAAGACGGAGAAGCGGTCTGGCGCTGCCCTGCACAATGGGATTGCCCTGAGCAGAGGCGTCAGCGGCTGATTCATTTTGCCAGCCGCAAAGCGCTTGACATTGACGGTCTTGGCGAAAAAATCATCGATGCCTTGCTGGAGCATCAAGCTATCAAGGACCCTTCTGACTTTTATCAACTGGCCCGCGACGAACTGCTCAAGTTACCCCGCATGGGACCCAAGCGCGTGGAACATGTACTCGCTTCGATTCGCGCATCGGCGCGCAGACCCTTGAGTCGCCTGGTGTTCGGGCTCGGCATCAGGCACGTTGGCGAGGAAGTTTCGCGCATCATCACCCAAGGCTGGCGCGATTTGGCAAGCCTTCGTTCCACGTCTTGGACCGATCCTGAACTTGACTTGCCAGAGGGCATCGGCGTTGAGATCACGACAAGTCTTCAAGCGTTTTTTGATCACCCGGGTCACCAGCCGATGCTCGACCGTTTTGAGCAAATCTGGCTCCAAGCCGAGAAGACCGTCCTAGCCGATGCCATCGCGGATGACGAAAGCGATCGCGACCCGCAACAGGCAAACCGTTCTGATTTGGATGGCAATTCGGCAAGTGGCGATGCGCGAGCGGCCAACCCCAGCGACATGCCCGATTCATCGCTTTTGGCCGAATTATCTGCAGCGCAAAAACGCTGGCTCGATGAAAGCTTGTCTGGGGCGGTGCTCAAGGATGCGAAAGTTGTCGTCACGGGGAGTTTCGCGGCTGTGTCACGCGACGATCTGGAAGCCTATTTGCGGTTTCGCGGCGCTCATGTTGCCGCATCAGTCAGTAAAAACACGAAGCTGGTCATCGTGGGCGAGCATGCCGGGTCGAAGCTAAGCAAAGCGTTGGCTTTGGGCATTCCAACGCTCAGGCTCGGTGAGCATCGCATCGAAGACGAGGCCGGGCCCGCTCAATCAGCACAAGCGCAAACCCAAAGAGGACAATAAGGAGGCTTATGCAAACCTGGGGCATACTCGGCGGGTCCGGACTTGATGCCTGGGAGGCCTTGCCCTGGCTTGATGAGGTGCATGTCACAACGCCTTACGGTGATCCGAGCGCTGCTCTAAGGGTGGCAAGGCTGGAGTCAGGGTCTGGGGGCAGCATCAAGGTGATTTATCTGCCGCGCCATGGTGCCGATCACCGCTTTGCGCCGCACCGCATCAATTATCGCGCTAACTTGTGGGCCTTAAAGCAAGCGGGGGTCAGCCGGCTGCTTGCATCGGCAACGGTGGGTTCGATTGATAAAAATATAGTTCCCGGAACGATATGTATACCGGATCAATTGATCGACTACACCTGGGGTCGTGAGCAGACTTTCTCCGAAGATGCGGCCGTTTTGCATAGCGATTTCACGCAGCCCTTCAACGCGGCCTTACGACTGAAACTGATTCATGCAGCCGGTGAGGAGATTGATCCCGCTGCGCTTTGTGTGGGCGGAGTTTATGCTTGCACCCAGGGGCCGCGTCTTGAGACAGCGGCTGAGATTGCAAAGCTAGCCCGCGATGGATGCACTGTGGTGGGTATGACAGCCATGCCGGAAGCAGCGCTTGCCCGCGAACTGGCGCTTCCCTACGCGCTGCTTTGTCTTGCGGTGAATCCGGCAGCCGGTGTTGCTGAGAGCGCACAAGCCATTGACCACGATCGGCTTAAAGCGGTGATGGATCAGGGCATAATCAAGCTCAAATCGATTTTGCTTGCCACCGTGCAAGCGCCTGACCCGCAAGGCTAAGGAGATTGAAGCGCTAAGGAAGTTGCAGGATTTTAAGCAGCTCGGTTTCAAGCGTCAGGCGCGCCCGCTCTTCGGAAAATCGATCGGCCTTCACCACGAAGGTATCTTCAACCCGGTCACCGAGCGTGGTGATGCGTGCAGATTCAAGTTGCACCTGGCGGTCGGCAAGGGTGTAGGCGATCGCATAAAGCAGACCGCTTCGATCCGAGCTGCTCAGGCTAAGAATGAAGCGGCTTGCTGAGCTGTCAGGCCGCAGTTCGACGCGCGGTTGAATCGGAAAGCTACGAGATCGTCTCGATGTTTTGCCTGGTTGTGGGAGCTGCAAGGGCTCATTGCGAATCAAGTGCGCTTTGAGCTCGCTTTCCACGAGGCTGAGCAGTTCCCGATAGCTGCCTTCATGATTGGGTTGCGACACCACAAAGCTGTCAAGCGCTCGCGCGCCTCGCAAAGTGTGGACATGCGCATGCTGGACCGATATGGAGCGCGAGTCAAAGTAGCGGGTGATGCGGGCAAAGAGTTGCGCTTGGTCAGCGGCATACACAAGAACTTGAAAGCCGCCACCGTCCGGACTTAGCCTTGCCCTTACAAGGGGTACTTCGCTTTCGGTCTGTCGGTACAAGACCCGCGTATGCCAGGCGATATCGCTTGCGTCATGACGCAGAAAATACGCAGTATCAAGTCCCTGCCAATAGGCTGCGTAGTCTTTCTCATTAAGCGGCACCAGATTCAGCAGCCGCACAGCTTCACGTCGCTTGCTATCGAGCCGGTTCGCTGCAGAAAGACGCTCTCCGCCCAAGACACGCTTGGTCGACCGATACAAATCTTCTAGCAATTTGCCTTTCCAGGCATTCCAGACTTTTGGCGAGGTACCCCGAATATCAGCAACCGTGAGCAGGTAAAGCGCATTCAGCCGATCCTCGCTTTGCACAAAGCTCGCAAACTGATGAAGAACTTCGGGATCTGCAATATCTTGTTTTTGTGCCACGCTCGACATCGCAAGATGGTGTACGACGAGCCAACGAATCAGCGCAGTATCGTCTGAGTCAAGCCCGTGCGCGCGGCTGAAACGACTGACGTCGCTCGCGCCAAGGCTTGAATGATCACCTCCCCGTCCCTTGGCAATATCGTGATAAAGCGCCGCAATCGTCACACGCCAGGGCTTTTCGATCGTCGCCATAAGCTCGCTGCACAAAGGGAATTCGTGCACATGTTCGGGCATGGCAAAGCGCTGTACATTTCTGAGAACGGTCAGGATGTGTTGATCCACCGTGTAGACGTGAAAGAGATCATGCTGCATACGCCCCACGATTCGTCGCCACTCGGGAAGATAACGTCCGAGCACCGACCATTGGTTCATTTCATAGAGCGCTTTGGCAACACCTTTTCCCTGCCTCAGTATTTCCATAAAGGCTGCGCGATTCGCTTGGAGCTTGCGAAAACGCGCATCCATCCTGGGCCTTGCAAGCCAAATAGCCCTTAGCAAATCCGGAGCCATGCCGCGAATCTGCGGATGTTGAACACAGCGCAAAAATGCGCGAAAGACCACCGACAGGTCGCGATCGATCAAGGTCGGATCCCTCAGGGCAAGCATGCCGTCTCGGACCGCAAACTCATCGTCGAGCGCGACGACCTCTTCGGCCTGTCGGTCAAAGAGGTAAGACTCGATAAGCTGCAGCAAAATGCTTCGCATCTGGCCGACCCGCTTGGCGGCCATGTAGTAGCGTTGCATCAATGCCTCTGAAGCCCGCCTTTCGCCCTGCGGTCCCAACCCCAAGTCTTCGGCAACCCGCAATTGCAGGTCAAAGACAAGCCGGTCCTCTCGTCTGGCGCTCAGTCGATGCAGGCTGATACGGATCATCGAGAGCAGTCGCTGCGCCTGCTGCAAGGTTTTGCACTCTTCCCGGGTTAAGACGCCGACTTGAGCAAGTTCCACCCAGGTCGCAGGCATGCCGGCTGCGCGGGCAAGCCAAATCAAAAGCTGCAGATCGCGCAGCCCCCCGGGGCTTTCCTTGATATGTGGCTCGAGACTGTAAGGGCTGTCGTCAAAACGCAGATGGCGCTGGCGCATCTCCAGTAGCTTCGCTTCGAAGAAAGCTCCTGCGTTGCGTTGGCGCTCAAGCGCAGCCCGAAGCGCTTGCAATTGCGACGCCTCTCCTGCCAGCAGCCGCACCTCAAGCAGCGCGGTTTGAACGGTCAGCTCGGTCGCGGCCTCATGAAGACAATGCTCATGACTTCGCACGGCATGCCCAATGTCAAGCCCCAGATTCCAGCAGGCGCAAACAAAAGCTTCAAGCGCCGGTCGGGCCGACGCTTCAAGAGCCTCATCAATGAGAATCAATAAATCAAGGTCTGAACCTGGATAAAGCTCACCGCGCCCATAGCCGCCGACCGCAACAAGGCTGGCCTCAGGCGGAAGTTTTGCCTCACACCAAAGCTGTATCAGCGCGCGGTCAGCGTGCTCAGCCAGACGCTTGAGCAGGCCGCGTGGATCTTGTCTTGGGTGGTAACTTGCAATCAGCCGTGTTCGCTCGACGTGCCAGCGATCACGGTTGAGCGTCACGAAGAATCCCTCAGCCTAAAGCACCGGCTCGAGCGGCGAGCCAGCCGAACGCGTAAGAATCTCAAAACCGCTATCGGTCACCAGCACCGTATGTTCCCATTGTGCTGAAAGGCTGTGATCCTTGGTGACAATCGTCCAACCGTCGGCCAGTTCGCGGATGTCCCGGCGTCCGGCGTTAATCATCGGTTCAACGGTGAAAATCATTCCGGGAACAAGCGTGATACCGGTGCCGGCCTTACCGTAATGAAGAATTTGCGGGTCTTCGTGAAACCGCCTTCCGATGCCGTGTCCGCAAAACTCGCGAACGATCGAATAGCCGCTTGACTCGGCCAGTTGTTGAATGCTTGCTCCAAGATCGCCAAGCTGTGCGCCGGGTCGTACTTTGCGAATGCCAGCCCACATGCACTGATAGGTGACTTCACACAGGCGTCGTGCGGCGATGCTGCATTCGCCGACCAAAAACATCCGGCTCGTGTCGCCGTGAAAGCCATTTTTGATCACGGTGACGTCCAGGTTAACGATATCGCCGGTCTTAAGAATCCGCTCACCTGGGATGCCGTGGCAGACCTGATGGTTCACGGAGGTGCAAATCGACTTCGGAAAGGGGCTGTAGCCAGGTGGGGCGTAGTTCAGTGGCGCGGGGATGCTTTGTTGCACGTTGATCATGTAATCGTGGCACAGCTTGTCGAGTTGACCGGTGCTGACGCCAGGCTTGACAAATGGTGTAATAAAATCAAGAACCTCTGACGCAAGCCTTCCTGCTATACGCATTCCTTCGATTTCTTCGGTATTCTTAATGACCACTGCCATAGCCTGGATGCCTTTATGCACGAACGAGCGATTTGCTGCTAAACGCTTGTTATGGCTATAATTATAAGCTTTTTAAACCGCGCGCTACTCTTCGCTTTTGGCACGTGCAGGAATCTTCGCTGCCTTTGGTGAAATGTACATGTCGGGTGCTACCGATTCCTCGGTGGTTTCCAGTAGCGTGAGAACCAACCCAGACAATGGAGATGATATGTCCGTTACGATGCGGCAAATGCTTGAGGCCGGCGTTCATTTTGGCCACCAGACCCGATTCTGGCATCCGAAGATGGCCCCTTATATCTTCGGTCACAGAAATAAAATTCATATCATCAACCTGGAAAAAACGCTTGCGCAGTTCCAAGACGCAGCCCGTTTTGTGAAGCAGTTGTCTGCAAATCGCGGCACGGTTCTTTTTGTGGGGACCAAGCGCTCTTCGCGCGAAGTCATCGCAGAAGAAGCGCAGCGATGCGGCATGCCCTTTGTCGATCAGCGTTGGTTAGGCGGGATGCTTACAAACTTTAAAACCGTCAAGGGCTCAATCAAACGGCTCAAAGACATGGAAACCGTGATAGCCGAGGGTGGCGTGGAGCGCTTGCCCAAAAAAGAAGGGCTTTTGTTCCAGCGCGAACACGACAAGTTGGTTCGCAGCCTCGGGGGGATTAAAGACATGGCCGGTATGCCCGATGCCGTCTTCATTATTGACGTGGGCTATCATAAAATTGCGGTGACCGAAGCGAACAAACTCGGCATCCCAGTGATTGGCATTGTTGATACAAACCATGCACCCGAAGGTGTTGATTACATCATTCCGGGTAACGATGATGCTTCACGGGCGGTCCGCTTATACGCAAGGGGTCTGGCCGATGTCATCCTCGAGGGCCGGTCAGCAGCACTTGCCGAGATCGCAAAGCACGCCGACGATGAAGAGGAATTCGTTGAAATTGACGAATCCGAGGAAACGGTTTAAACAATTTAGCGATGAGAAACCGGGGGCTTGGCCCCCGATTTTTTTACAGGAGCCCTAAAGATGGCTGAAATTACTGCCTCCATGGTTAAAGCCTTGAGAGAAAAAACCGACGCCCCGATGATGGAGTGCAAGAAAGCACTTGCCGAGGCCGCAGGCGATCTGGGTAAGGCCGAAGAAATATTGCGTGTGAAGCTCGGTAGCAAGGCCAGCAAGGCGGCAAGTCGCACTGCCGCCGAAGGTGTGATCGCAATTCATGTCAGTGATGATCGTAAACTTGCCGCAATCGTTGAGCTCAACTCGGAAACCGACTTCGTGGCAAAAAACGATGACTTTGTCGGTTTTTCTCATGAACTTGCAAAACTCGTCGCAGAGCATTGCCCGGCCGACGTCGATGCGCTCTCCGCACTGCAAAGCAGCCATGGCACAAGCGTCGAAGCCCACCGCACCGCCTTGGTCGGTAAAATCGGCGAAAACATGAATATCCGCCGGTTTGAGCGGATTGAGGCGGAGGGACAGCTGGCAAGCTACCTTCATGGCGGATCAAAGATCGGTGTGCTGGTCGACCTGGTCGGTGCTGATGAGCAGCTTGCAAAAGACCTCGCGATGCATATCGCAGCAAGCAAACCCAAATCGCTGGATCGTCGTGGCGTGCCCGAGGAGCTGATCGAGGCCGAACGCCGCGTGGCCACCGAAAAGGCGGCCGAATCTGGAAAGCCCGCGGAGATCGTTGCCAAAATGGTCGAAGGAACTGTGCAAAAATTCCTCAAGGAAGTAACCTTGCTGGGTCAGGTTTTTGTCAAGGACGACAAGCTCACGATCGAACAGTTGCTCAAACAAAGGCAGGCGAGCGTGCCAAGGTTTGTGCTTTATGTCGTCGGTGAGGGCATGGAGAAGAAAACCAATGACTTTGCTGCAGAAGTGGCTGCACAAGCAGCGGCAGCCGCTGCGGCGCGATAGTTGGGCGAGGCGTCTTGACCCGAGCCAGGTGGAATCTGCTTACGAGGGCACGAAGTGATTGGAGCTAAAGTGGGCGTATCGCAATACGGCGTGAATCAGCCGACGCCTCTGAAGTATCAACGCGTGCTTTTGAAGCTCTCTGGCGAGGCGCTGATGGGCGACGATGCCTTCGGCATCAGCAGACAGACCATCGAACGCATCGCGCTGGAGATCCGGGTTGTTTACGAGTTGGGCGTCGAGCTGGCGGTCGTGATCGGCGGAGGAAACATCTTCCGGGGCGTCGCCGGGGGCGCGGCGGGTATGGATCGGGCTACCGCCGATTACATGGGCATGCTTGCCACCGTGATGAACGCACTCGCTTTGCAAGACGCACTTCGCCAGGTCGATGTGCCCGCCCGCACGCAATCAGCGCTGAAAATCGAGCAGGTGGTCGAACCCTACATTCGACCCAAGGCGCTTCGTTATCTCGAAGAGGGCAAGGTGCTGATCTTTGCCGCGGGCACCGGCAATCCTTTTTTCACCACCGATACAGCGGCTGCGCTGCGCGGGGCTGAAATGGGCGTCGAGGTGGTGTTGAAGGCAACCAAAGTCGATGGCGTGTACGATGCCGACCCCTTGCATTTTCCCCAAGCGCAACGCTATCGAGCCTTGAGCTTTGATCAGGCGATTCGGGATAACCTGCGGGTGATGGATGCAACCGCTTTTGCACTGTGCCGCGATCAAAAACTGCCCGTCATTGTGTTTTCAATATTCAAAGAGGGTGGCCTTCGGAGCGTCTTGCTTGGCGAGCCTGAAGGTACCCTGGTTCATTTGTGAGGAATCAAGCTTCATGAGCCCGTCTGAGATTCGCCCGCAGGTTGAGCAAAAAATGGTCAAGGCTATTGATTCGCTCAAGCATGTACTTTCTCGAATTCGTACTGGAAGAGCGCACGCCGGTTTGCTCGAGCATGTGCACGTGGACTACTACGGTAGTCAGGTGCCGCTCAGCCAGGTTGCCAACATCACGGTGCTCGATGCCAGGACCTTGGGCGTGAGCGTATGGGAGAAGAAAATGGCAACCGTGGTTGACAAGGCCATCCGTGAGGCGGATCTCGGTTTAAACCCGATTTCAAGCGGCGAGTCGATCCGCGTGCCAATGCCACCGCTTTCGGAGGAACGTCGCAAGGAGTTGGTCAAGCTGGTCAAGGCCGAGGCCGAGCATGCGAAAGTGGCGGTGCGTAATTTGCGTCGCGACGCCAACGATCAATACAAAAAGCACTTGAAGGACAAGACCATGTCCGAAGACGAGGAGCGCCGCGCTCAGGACGAGGTGCAAAAGCTCAC
>DDPV01000045.1:102033-114341 GCA_002342365.1 Burkholderiales bacterium UBA2459
GCGTGCATAGTTCAACGCAGTTTATCCCCGACACGGGCGTGATTCCTCGGCATGTTGCGGTCATCATGGACGGCAACGGTCGCTGGGCGAAATCAAGGAATCTTCCGCGGGTTGCCGGCCATAAAAAGGGCGTCGACAGTGTTCGTATGCTGGTGCGAAGTTGCGCAAAGCGCGGGATTCAGCACCTCACGCTTTTTGCCTTCAGCTCGGAGAACTGGCGACGTCCCCCCGATGAGGTCTCATGGTTGATGGCGCTTTTTGTGTCGCTGCTCGAGCATGAAATCAAGGCGCTTCATCGCAACAAGGTTCGATTGCGGGTGATCGGTGATCTCGGTGCCTTTGAGCCACGCTTGCAGCAACTCATTGCATCGGCGGAGTCGATGACCGCCGCTAACCAGGGTTTGAAGTTGACGATCGCCGCAAACTACGGCGGACGATGGGACATCTTGCAAGCGATGCGCTCGATGCTTGCGAGCAAACCCCAGCTTGCTCAGCAACCGGCGCTGATCGGGGAAGCCGACTTTTCTGCCTTTCTGACCATGGCGGATGCGCCGGAGCCCGATTTGTTTATCCGAACCGGGGGCGAGCAGCGCGTGAGCAATTTTCTGCTCTGGCATCTTGCCTACACCGAGTTGTATTTTACTGAGACGCTTTGGCCTGATTTCGATGAAGAGGCCTTTGATCAGGCCTTGGAAAGTTATCGCCGGCGTGAGCGTCGCTTCGGACGGACCAGCGAGCAAATCAGGGTCGAGTCCTGATGTTGTTGCGCCGGGTGATCACGGCCCTGGCCTTGTTAGTGATGCTTATTCCCGCTCTTCTCGCAACCCAGCCCTGGGTTTGGGCTGGCTTTTCGCTGATTTTTGTGGTCCTTGCCTGCTGGGAGTGGATGCGCTTGCTTGAGCCCTCGCGCTCACAAAGCGCAGTTTTTTTCGCCCTGCTAGCGATGGGTATCTCGGGGCTCGCAGGTCTTGCCTTGGAGCAGCGATTCTGGCTTGAGCCGATGGTCATTCCGGTCAGCGTTGTGGCCTGCCTCGCCTGGTGTTGCTTGGTTCCGCGTTCCTTAAGCGGTTTCATTCATGAGGCTTGGATTCAGGCCTGGTTCGGATGGCTTTTTTTGCTTGCCGCCTGGCTCGCTTTGCTCGCTTTGCATCAACAGGAATTGACGCTACTTTTTTCCAGCCTTGCGCTGGTTTGGGTTGCCGACGTTGCCGCTTACTTTACCGGACGATACTTCGGTCGCCGAAAACTGGCGCCGCATATCAGCCCAGGCAAGACGCAAGAGGGAGCAGTCGGTGCCTGTTTTTTCGTGGCGGTGATCGGCACGCTCGGTGCGTTGCTGGGCGGGTCGGTCTGGGCTGATGCCTTGCCGCGCCGTTGGACGCTTTTGTTGTCCACCCAGATGCCAGAGGTTCTCGCTGTGCTGATCATGCTTGCGCTCTTGATGTTTCTGGTGATCCTGAGCATTGTCGGTGACCTCTACGAGTCGCAACTCAAGCGTCTGGCTGGCGTGAAAGACAGCTCGAAACTGCTACCTGGCCACGGTGGTATCCTGGACCGTATCGACGCTTTGTTGCCAACGCTGCCTGCTGTGGTGCTGATCGACCGCTGGCTGCACTGGCTCACGCAGGGCGCTCGCGGCTAAAGGCGAGGCTTTTGCGATGAAACAGATTGCACTGCTTGGCGGCACCGGATCGATCGGCGATAGCACCCTCGATGTGATTGCCCGGCATCCGGAGCGATTTCGGCTGCGTTCGGTTTCGGGTTACCGTAACCTTAAGAAACTGCTTGGTATTTGTCAGCGTTTCGCGCCTGCGCAAGTCGTCGTACCCGACGAGCAGGCAGCGCTCGCTTTGCGTCATGCCTTACTCCATGAGCCTGCTGAAGCGGTGGAGCAGCGAAGGGGTAAAGCTTGCAACCGCGATGCCTCGTGGCCCGAGATCATGTGTGGAAGCGACGGTCTGGATCGGATTGCTTCCGACCCGGCTGTCGATGTGGTGGTCGCTGCAATCGTTGGTGCTGCCGGTCTCTCGTCTTGTCTTGCAGCAGCGCGTGCCGGAAAAGTCATTGCATTGGCCAATAAGGAGGCGCTGGTGATGAGTGGCTCGCTGCTGTCAGAGCTATGCCAGAGCCATGGCGCGCAGCTGCTTCCTCTTGACAGCGAACATAACGCAGTCTTCCAGTGTCTTCCCTGTGCTGCGATTTCAGCGCAAGAGCAGGGTGGACTGTCGACGATTGCAGGGCGCAACCGATTTGGGGTTGAGGCCGTGACGCTCACCGCGTCGGGCGGTCCCTTTCGCAGCTGGACTTTCGAGCAAATGCAATCGGCCCGGGTGGACGAAGCGATCAAGCATCCGAATTGGCAAATGGGTCAGAAAATTTCGGTTGATTCTGCGAGCTTGATGAACAAAGGCTTGGAACTTATTGAAGCACAAGTGCTTTTTGGACTTTCTCCCGAACGCCTTCAGGTCCTGATTCATCCGCAAAGTATTGTGCATGCGATGGTTCAGTACAAGGACGGTTCGGTGCTTGCGCAAATGGGCACACCCGATATGCGAACCCCGATTGCCCAGGTGCTGGGCTGGATCGAAGGACCCGCGCAGCGGATTACAAGCGGCGTGGGATCGCTTGACCTGGCTGCAATTGGAAGGCTCGATTTCGAGAGTCCTGATCTGGATCGATTTCCTGCTCTCGGTCTGGCAATGCATGCAATGCGCATGGGTGGTAACGCGGCTTGCGTGCTGAATGCGGCCAACGAAGTAGCCGTCGCAGGCTTCTTGGCCAAACGCTGCCGATTCACCGATATTGCCCGTTGTGTCCATGCGGTTCTTGCCAAGATGGCAAACTCAGTCGAACTCCACACGCTTGCTGCGATTCTCGAGACCGACCTTGAGGCGCGCCGCGTGGCCCACGAAACCCTGAGCTCCTCACCCTGGGCGCAAGCATGACCCTTATGTATTTTTTGCTGGCCATCACTTTTTTAGTCTTCGTGCACGAGCTTGGGCACTTTTTGGCGGCGCGAAGCTGTGGTGTTCGGGTTTTAAGCTTTTCGATCGGTTTCGGACCGGCCCTGGCAAGTGTGCAATGGCGGGGAACCGAGTATCGGTTGGCAATGATTCCGCTTGGCGGCTACGTCAAAATGTTAGGTGAGAGCTCTGAGCAGCACGCCGATCCGACCGAATCCTTCGCTGCCCAGTCGCCCTTGCGACGAGCCTGGATTTCCCTGGCTGGGCCGCTGGCTAATCTGGTGCTTGCTTGGCTGCTCTTTGCCGCCCTGGTCTGGCAGCAGCCCGAGCAGGTATCGGCAAAAATCGACACACCGGAGCCATCGAGTTGGGCCCACAGTCGGGGTCTGGAATCCGGTGACCGGGTCATGGCGGTAGGCAACACCACGATCCAAACCTGGCGCGATCTTGAGATGGCCTTGCGCGTGGCGGGAAACGAGCCGCTGCAGTTGCACTTTGAAAAACAGGGGATGCTCGAGTTTGATCGCAAGGACGGCACGGCTCCCTTGATCCAGGCCCCGGAAGGCGACTTGCTCAATCCGCGTGCACTTGGCCT
The DNA here is from genome assembly GCA_002342365.1 of Burkholderiales bacterium UBA2459. Lineage (GTDB taxonomy): Bacteria > Pseudomonadota > Gammaproteobacteria > Burkholderiales > Burkholderiaceae_E > UBA3064. The sequence goes on from DDPV01000045.1 coordinate 105,592, forward strand.
GCGGCCGATGGTCGTTGACCTTTTTATCGGGCAGGTGGTGGCGCAAAGCCCGGCCGAAGCTGCCGGGCTTCAGGCTGGTGACCGACTGCTGAGCGTGAACACTCAGCCTATCCGTGATGCAAAGCTATTGATTGACCTGATACGCAGGTCTGCTGACCAGAGCCTGGTTTTTGAACTTGAACGCGACGGTCAAGCCCTGCAGCTTGCGGTACGTCCGGTTGCGGATGGCGAAGCCGGCAGGCAGCCTGCGCGCATTGGAGCGAGCCTTCATCCACGCTTTGACACGGTGCAAATGCCCCGCGACTGGCTCAATCTGGTCGCCTCGGCAAGCATCCAGACCTGGCATGTCACTGAGCTCACGGTTTCGAGTCTGTGGCGCATGCTCACCGGCGAGCTCTCATGGCGTCAGCTGGGTGGTCCGCTCAGTATTGCAGATCAAGCGGGGCAGAGTGCGCAACGCGGTGCTGGCGCCTACCTCGGCTTTCTCGCGGTGCTGAGCATTGGTTTGTTTGTGCTTAACATGATTCCGTTGCCCATGCTCGATGGCGGCCATTTGGTATATTGCGCCATTGAGATCTTGCGCGGTCGAGCTTTATCCGAAGCATTACGCCTTCGTCTTCAGCAGCTTGGGCTGACGGCCATTCTGGCGCTCACCATGATTGCCTTATGGAATGATTTTTCGCGTTTTTTCTAGAGCCAGAATTCGATTGCGAGTCAACCCCCTTTCCCAACGATCGCGCAAATGGTCTGCCGCGCGCTTCGTCCTACGCCTGCTACTCGCCGCTCTATTCACAGTGCTTGGATTCACCGGGCAGGTTTACGCCTTTGAAACCTTTCGCGTTGCCGATATCCGGATTGAGGGCATACAGCGTACCGATCCGGGTACGGTCTTTAGCTACTTGCCGGTGCGTATTGGCGACAGCTTTCAAGAGGCGCAAGCGGTCATTGCCATTCGCGCTTTGTTTGGCACCGGCTTTTACAAGGACGTGCGGCTAGAGCGCGACGGTGATGTGCTTGTGGTCTATATCGAAGAACGGCCCGCAGTAGGGTCGGTGAGTTTCGATGGCATCAAGGAATTCGACAAAGAGGTGGTTCGCAAGGCCTTGTCCGATTCGGGTTTGGCTGAGGGGCGAATCTTCGATCGCAGTTTGCTTGATCGTGCCGAGCAGGAACTCAAGCGCCAGTATCTGTCTCGCGGAAAGTATGCGGTTCGGGTGATAGCAACCGTCACGCCGCTTGAGCGAAATCGCGTGGGGGTGAATCTCGAGGTCACTGAGGGCGACAATGCAAAGATCACGCAAATCAATTTTGTGGGCAATGCCGCATTTTCAGAGCGTGAGCTTTTGGACCAGATCAAGTTGCAGCGACCGGGTTGGACCACCTGGTACACAAAAAACGATCAGTACTCGAAAGAGAAACTTCAGGCAGACCTTGAAGCCTTGCGTTCGTTTTATACCGAGCGCGGCTATCTTGAATTCCAGGTCGACTCAACCCAAGTGTCGATCTCTCCGGACCGACAGGATGTGTACATCACCATAGCCATGAAGGAGGGCGATCAGTTTCGTGTTGCCGATGTAGCTTTTGGCGGCGTACTTCTCGGTCGCGAAGACGCATTTCGCGCAGCCATGAAGCTCAAGCGAGGTGACGTTTTCAACGGGCGATTGCTCAGCGAGAGTGCCAAACGCATGAGCGATGAGTTGGCGGTGCTTGGTTATGCTTTTGCCAATGTAAATCCGGTGCCTGAAATCGATCGTGAACGGCGCGTGGTGAACTTCACGGTGGTGATCGACCCGGGCCGTCGGGTGTATGTGAGACGCATCAATATTTCGGGCAATGCGCGTACCAAGGACGAGGTGATTCGGCGCGAGTTGAGGCAGTTTGAAGACTCATGGTACGACGCTGGCCGGATCCGGCTGTCGCGCGAACGGGTCCAGCGAAGCGGCTTTTTCAAGCAAGTGCAAATTGATACGATCCCGGTGCCCAACACATCCGATCAGGTCGATCTTGCCGTCGTCGTGGAGGAACTTCCCACCGGAAACTTCAACGTTGGCGCTGGGTTTTCATCGACCGAGCGGGTTGTTTTCACAGCAAGTATCAATGAAAGTAATCTGTTTGGCTCAGGGCAATCCCTGTCGATGAGCGTGAACACCAGCCGTCTCTATCAGACACTTGCAATTTCCTGGTCCAACCCTTATTGGCGTCGCGATGGCATCGGACGATCGATAGACTTTTACACCCGCAAGTTTGATGCAGCCACCCTCAATCTTGGTCAATACACCCTGCGCAACAATGGGGCGGGCATTCGCTTTTTCATGCCTTACACCGAGTTCACCAAGCTCGGTGCCGGTTTCACCTTCGAGCAAAATCAGGTCGGACTTGGACTCAATCCGCCGCAGCGATTTTTGAGCTACGTCAACTTGTTTGGTGAGAATCCAAGAACCTTGCTAAGCAACCTGACCTGGTCGCGCGACAGCCGGGATAGTGCCTTCCAACCGCGAGAGGGCTCCTTCATGGTAGCCAGTCTCGACACAGCCTTGCCCGGTCTTGACTTGCAGTACTTTCGGCTCACCCATATTCAAAATTGGTATTTTCCAGTAACCCGCCAGCTCACTTTGGGTCTGACGGCCGACATCGGCTATGGCCAGTCCTATGGTGGTCAGCCCTACCCATTTTTTAAGAATTTTTACGCAGGCGGTATTGGTAGCGTCAGAGGTTATTTTCCGTCATCGCTTGGACCCCGAGATGCGGTCGACGGAGCCGCGCTCGGCGGGCGGGGCAAAACGGTCTTTAATGCCGAACTCGGATTTCCGATCCCGGGGACCAAGGGCGATATGGGTTTAAGAGCCTTTGTGTTTACCGATGCGGGCAATGTCTTTCCCGGCGGCACGCCCGATTTCGGAAGTTTGCGATATTCCGCAGGGCTTGGGGTTTCGTGGATGTCGCCCTTTGGGCCGCTTAAACTGAGCTTCGGTGCGCCGATTCGTCCGGAGCCAACCGACCGCACGCAAAGAATCCAATTCCAGGTCGGAACGGGCTTGTAAGCAAGTCCCACGGGCCTGAGGCGCCTCAATCTGTGCGATCATCGCGCCTAGTTGCTGGATTTCGGTATTTTTATTGGAACTGTTTGCCATGCTCAAGATTCTGCACAATGCAACGATCAGGCGCTCTGAGGGGATCGCTACGGCTATGAACCTTAAGAGGATCGTGACGACTTTTTTCTTGATGTTTGCGTTCCTGTCGTTTTCGGCGACTGGTCATGCGCAGGCTGAGGCGCCTCGGATTGCGGTTGTTCAAACCGAACGGATCTTGCGTGAGGCAGCACCAGCCAAGGCGGCTCAGACCAAACTTGAGCAAGAGTTCGGCAAGCGCGATAAGGAACTTCAGGAGCTCGGCGCCAAGCTCAAAGCTGCTGGTGAGCGACTTGAGCGTGATGCATCGGTGATGGCCGAATCTGAGCGAGCGCGACGCCAGCGCGAAGTTGCAGACCTGGATAAGGAGTTTCAACGCCGTCAGCGTGAGTTCAGAGAAGACTTGAACCAGCGACGTAATGAAGAACTCTCTCAGGTGGTCGAGCGCGTCAATCGCGTGATACGGCAAATAGCCGAACAAGAAAAGTTTGACCTTGTTCTCCAGGAAGCGGTTTACTTCAGTCCGCGGATTGATCTCACCGATAAGGTCTTGCGTGCGCTTTCAGGTGCGAAGTAATCGGGCCGGTAAAGCCTAAGGAGCCTGTCGGTCTTTTTCGAGCGCCTTGAGCGTGTACCCTGGACCGTTTTAACGGGCGCTGCCATGCGAAAAGCCTTCGCCTTCGAGCAACTTCAACGCATGATCGGCGGAGCATGCTCGCTTGAGCGGGGTTTTGCGATTGATGGCTTGGCCACGCTGAGCTCGGCCGGTCCAAGGCATCTGAGTTTTCTCACTGCATCCAAGTATCGCGAGCAAGCCGCCAGTACCCGGGCAGCCGCGGTGCTGATCCGTGCAAGCGACGTTGATCTGCTTCCCGCAACAAGCCTGCCCTGGGTTGTGGAAGATCCATATCTTGCCTATGCAAGCCTGTCCGCCTGCTGGCAGTTCAGGTCGGTCGAGCAGGATTCTTCGCGTTCAATTGCTGCGGATGCCAGGCTCGGTGAGGGCGTGATACTGGGTCCAGGCGCGACTGTCGGCGCCGCTGCGGTGATCGGGGATCGTGTCCGCGTGGGAGCCGGTGCGCATATCGGCGCGCATGCGGTGATCGGTTCGGATACCGAACTGCGCGCGGGGGTGGTCATCGAGCATGCATGTCAGCTCGGGCAGTACGGCTTGGTTCACGCCAACACGGTGATCGGCTCCGATGGTTTTGGTTTTGCCCGCAATGCGCAGCGGCAGTGGGTCAAGATTCATCAGCTTGGAACGGTCCGCATCGGTAACTTTGTCGAAATTGGTGCGCATTGCAGCATTGATCGCGGGGCACTGGACGATACGGTGATTAGCAATGGCACAAAACTCGATAACCAGATTCAAATCGCACACAATGTTGTGATCGGTGAAGACTGCGCGCTTGCGGGTTGTGTTGGCATCGCAGGCAGCACCAGCCTTGGCGACCGTGTGATGGTTGGCGGTGGTGCCGGTATTCTTGGACACCTTCGAATTGCCGATGATGTGGTGATTGCTGCGATGAGCCTGATTGCGCAGTCGATTCCAAGCGCAGGCGCCTACGGCGGTGCCTTTCCGCAAATGCCCCAAAAGCATGCCGATCGAAGCGCTGCGGTGTTGAAGCAGCTGCCCTCGCTCAGAAGTCGCCTCATGCAACTTGAGCGCCTTGTTGATCAACCGTCCGGGGAGAGATCGGAGTGAATGATTCTGTGCAAACAAACGCAGGCGGATCACAAGGCCTCGATATTCGGGGCATTCTTGAGTATTTGCCGCATCGTTATCCGATGCTCTTGGTCGATCGGGTCATTGACGTGCAGCCGGGCAAGCACATCCACGCTTTAAAGAACATCACGATGAACGAGCCCTTTTTCAACGGGCACTTTCCGCATATTCCGGTCATGCCAGGTGTTCTCATGATTGAGGCGCTCGCCCAGGCCGCTGGCATTTTGTCCTTTAAAACGATGGGTCAACGCGCCGATCCCAGGTCGGTTTTTTACTTTGTCGGGATCGATGGCGCCCGTTTCAAGCGACCCGTCGGACCCGGTGATCAGTTACATCTAAAGGTGAGCATCGTTCGCGCGAAAGGCGGGCTTTGGAAGTATGACGCCCAGGCGCTGGTTGATGAACAGCTTGCGGTTGAGGCGGTATTGATGTGTACCATGCGCAAGCTTGAACCCTAGGGATGGCATGGCGAGGATTCATCCAACGGCCATCGTGAGCCCGAACGCAGAACTCGACGCCGATGTCGATGTGGGGCCTTATTGTGTGGTGGGAGACGATGTGCAACTCAGCGCGGGTTGCGTTTTAATGTCGCACGTGGTCCTTGAAGGGCCCTGTCAAATCGACCGCAATAATCGCTTTCATCCCTTTGCCTCGATCGGCGGACCGCCTCAGGATAAAAAATATAACGGGGAGCAAACCTCCGTTGCGATTGGCAAGGGTAACGTGTTCCGGGAGTGCGTGACGGTCAATCGGGGCACGGTACAGGATAGCGGTCAAACACGGATCGGCGATCACAACTGGATCATGGCTTATGTGCATATTGCGCACGACTGCGCCATTGGCGCGCACTGCGTTTTAGCCAACAGCGTCAATCTCGCCGGACATGTGCGGATTGGCGACTACACCGTACTCGGCGGTTACACAGGCGTGCATCAGTATTGCCAGGTCGGCGCTCATGTGATGGCCGGGATTGCATCCGTGATTGTGAAGGACGTACCGCCCTTTCTGATGATCTCCGGTAATGCGGCAAAGCCCTTTGGGCTGAATCGGGAAGGATTGAAGCGACGCGGCTATAGCGAGACACGCCTTCGAGCTCTACAAGATTCATACCGGATCTTGTACCGGGAAGGATTGCGCTTTGAAGAAAGTCTCGACAAATTAAGAATTCAGCTTGACCATTTTGTGCAGACCGGACTTACGCAGGAAGCTGAGGATTTACGCTGCAGTCTGTTTTTTTTGGAAAGCACAAGCCGAGGGATTATCCGTCCCTGATGCAAGCGCTTGATGCCTCCATTCCAGACCCACCAGCGCTCAAGTTGGCATTGGTTGCGGGGGAATCCTCAGGCGATCAGATCGGCGCGGCGGTCCTTGCAAGCCTTTTCAAGCGAGGTCTGAACCTGAGCGTGCAAGGGGTGGGCGGTCCGGCGCTGGCCTCAGCCGGCATGCGCTGCGAAGTGTCCATCGATGCGCTTTCCTTGCGTGGTTATGTCGAAGTCATCAGGCACCTGCCGAGGCTTTTGCGGCTGCGCCATCGACTGATCCAAGATTTTCGGCAGTGGCCCGCCGATGTTTTTCTGGGGGTCGACGCGCCGGACTTTAATTTGAAGCTTGCGCTTGAGCTCAAGCGCAAGGCGATTCGCTCGATCCACCTTGTGGGCCCATCAATTTGGGCCTGGCGTCCCGAGCGTAAATGGGCCATGGCACGTTGTGTTGATCATTTGCTCTTGCTCTTTCCATTTGAATCCGAGCTTTATCGCGAGACCGGCTTGCAGACGAGTTTTGTCGGGCACCCGATGGCCGATCAAATACGCTTCAATCCCGACCGGCTTGCCGCACGCCTAAAACTTGCTCTCCAGCTGAGCCCAGAGCTCAGGGAAGCCGGGCCGCGGCCGGATGGCTCACGCTGGTTTTGCCTCTTGCCAGGCTCGCGCAGCGATGAAATTCATCAGCATGCGGCGCTTATGCTTGATGCGGCGCAGCAGCTGGCAATCCGCTATCGCCACGCCATTTTTCTGCTTCCGGCCGCCAGTGCGTCGATTCATGCCCAGCTTGAAGCGATCATCCGAAGCCAGGTCCGCGTGTGCGCTCAGCGAATCTTTCTGGTTCGTGGAGATGCCCGGACTTGCATGGCGGCAAGCGATCAGGTTCTCGCAGCAAGTGGCACCGTCTGTCTTGAGGCAGCCCTGATCGGCAGGCCCATGGTCATCATTTATCGCATGCCCGAGCTGAGTTATCGCTGGATGCGACGGCTGCAACTGCAGCCCTGGATTGGTTTGCCCAACATTCTCGCCCAATCCTTTGTGGTACCTGAGTTGATCCAATCGCAGGCAAATCCTGCGGCGATGGTTCGGGCGCTTGAGCTACAGTGGGAAGATGAGGCAGCCCGTGGCAGGCTTGAAGGCGTCTTTCGTGCCATCCATGATTCACTTCGCTGCGATTGTGCAAGCCGCGCAGCATCGATCATCGAATCGGAGCTTTATCGCCGATGAAAAGCCGCAGCCAGACCTCTGACTTGGCCTTGGCTGGCGGTCCTTTCGTAGGCTTGGAGGCGATCTCAGGCTATTGGGTCGGTGTCGATGAAGCTGGACGCGGCCCTTTGGCGGGCCCGGTGTTTGCCGCTGCCGTGATCTTGCCAACCGACCAGGCAATCGAGGGGTTGAGAGATTCCAAAAAGCTCAGTCAAGCGACACGCGGTCATCTTGCTGAGCTGATCCGATCCAAGGCACTGGCTTATGGTGTCGCTTTTTCAAGCGTTGAAGAAATCGATACGATCAATATTTTGCAGGCAAGCCTGCTTGCGATGCGACGCGCAGTAAGCATCGTGAAAGCCCAACTCAAGGGCGCTTTGTTGCACTATGCGGTTGACGGCAATCAGGACCCGCAACTCGACGGTCCGACGCGTTGCATCGTCGGGGGCGATGACGAGGTAGCCGAGATTGCTGCGGCATCGATTCTTGCTAAGACAAGCCGCGATGCGTGGATGATCGAAGCGGATCAGCGCTTTCCTGGCTATGACTTTGCTCGCCACAAGGGCTACTCAACCCCCAAGCACCGCGCGCTGATCGCGCTGCTTGGTCCTTCCGCGATTCACCGCCGGTCTTTCTCATGGAAGTGATCCGCTCGCGTAGCCATGCACTGGTGCAAACGCTGCGCAAGCTTGCCTCGGATCCGGCGCTGCGTCGTGAGCTCTCCCTTTGCGTGCTGCCTGGGGAGCGGCTCATCGAGGATTGGATCAGGCAAGGCGCGAAACTCAACAAAGTCTTGATTCCTGCGCGTTGGCTCGCAAAGCCTGAGTCGGCGCAAACGCTATTGCGCTGGCAAATAGGCTCTCATGAGGCAGGTATGTCTGCAGACGAGGCAGCTGGGTGGTTTTTACTCGAGGGAGGCCTGGCTGAGGGTGTTTCGGGCTTAGGCTTTGAGACGGTTCCGATTGCACTTGCAAGCTTTTGCGAGCAAGCGAGCTTGCCGGCTGGCGGCTTAGAGGCGGATTGGCTCTATCTCGACAGCGTTCAGGATCCCGGTAATCTGGGAACAATCATCAGGACTGCCGCAGCCTTTGGTGTGCAAACCTGTGTTCCCGGTCCTGGTTGTGCGGATATGTGGTCTCCGAAGACGCTTCGTGCGGCCATGGGCGCGCATCGGCGTCTTGATATCGTGGCTGTGCATGAATTTGCGGCGCTGGCGGAGTGTTTTGAAGGGCCTATTCGCGCTGCTGATGCAGGCGGGCAACTTGCGCATCGGCATGACTTACGAAGTCCGGGGCTATGGGTGCTTGGATCCGAAGGCCGTGGGCTTTCGCCTGAAATTCGGGATCACCCGCGGGTGATCCGCTATGCCATACCGATGCAAAAGCAAACCGAATCCTTAAATGCTGCCATGGCTCAGGGCATATTGCT
>DDPV01000045.1:114359-114619 GCA_002342365.1 Burkholderiales bacterium UBA2459
TGCTGCAAGATGGTCGTTGCAATTTCTTCAATTGATTTTGAGGTCGATGTGAGCCAGCGGATGCCTTCCCGGCGCATCATGTGCTCGGCTTCGGCAACCTCGTAGCGGCAGTTGTTCAGCGATGCATACTGACTGCCGGGTCGACGCTCATGCCGAACCTGGCTTAGTCGTTCGGGCGTAATCGACAGTCCAAAAAGCTTGCTGCGAAAAGCCAGCAACGCTGGAGGCAGCTTCTTGCGCTCAAAGTCCTCGGGAATGAG
>DDPV01000045.1:114625-122338 GCA_002342365.1 Burkholderiales bacterium UBA2459
CGTGATACGCCGACCAGAATCACATCGGCGTCTTTCAAATTGGCAGCTGACTGGCCATCGTCGTGGGCTAGCGAAAAGTTGATCGCTTCGATGCGATTTTTGTAGCGCTGGCTATCTGCAACGTTATGAAGTCTGCCGATGGTATGCGTAGACTTCATGCCGAGTTCTTGCTCAAGCGGTTCCACAAAACTTGCAAAAAGATTGATGACGAATGCATTGGCCTGGCGTAAAACCGCAGCGATTTCAGGATTCACAAGCGTTGAAAACACCAATGGACGGGCCGCTTCAGCAGCGCTGCTGCGATTGATCTTCTCAAGCGCCTCGCGAGCTTTGGGTAGGCTGTCGATGAAAGGCAGTCGAATCTCCCGGATGGCGAGCTTTTCAAACTGCGCAAGCAGCGAATGACCGAAGCCCTCGGCAGTGATGCCGGTTCCGTCTGACACATAAAAAACCGTGCGTGGCTTATCGGACTGCGACTGCGACTGCGAGCCAGCGGGCAGCAGGCTCCGAGGGTTTGAGTCGGGTTGCAACGCAATTCCGGTTCCGATGGCGTCTACGGACTGATTCATGGTGAGGGCTGTTCCATGGGGGCTAGGGAGTAGAATTTAACCCATTGGATCAACCCACATATCCCTCAGAGCGATTGGCTCTCAAGCATTTCAAACTGTTCTTAGGAAAATTGATGAAACAGCACCTCAGCGAACGCCTGGTCGTTTCCCTTGAGGCATTACGTTTGACCGATGTTGATGCGGTCGGTGGAAAAAATGCCTCTCTGGGTGAAATGATCAGTCAACTTGCTCATGCCGGCGTGCGTGTTCCAGGCGGTTTTGCCACAACCGCTGCTGCCTTTCGCGACTTTTTAGCCTTCAATCAGCTCAGCGACCGTATCGCGCAGGCGCTGAGCACGCTCAATGTGGAGGACGTGAAGGCGCTTGCACAGTGTGGCGATACGATCCGTCGCTGGATTGTTGATGCAAGGCTTCAACCCGCGCTCGAAGTGGCTATTCGAGAGGCTTTTGCGGCGCTTCAGGCGGACGAGCCTGAGCCGATTTCGGTGGCAGTTCGATCCTCGGCAACCGCAGAAGACCTTCCGGATGCGTCATTTGCTGGACAGCAAGAAAGCTTTTTAAACGTTGTTGGTATTGATCTGGTTTTGCTGCGCGTTCGGCAGGTTTATGCATCGCTTTATAACGATCGGGCGATTGCTTACCGCGTGCATCAGGGCTTTGCGCAAGGCGATGTCGCTTTGTCTGTAGGCATACAGCGTATGGTACGAAGCGATGCGGGTGCCGCTGGGGTCATGTTCACCATGGATACCGAATCGGGCTTTGATCAGGTGGTGTTCATCACCAGCGCATACGGACTTGGTGAGACGGTGGTGCAAGGTGCGGTCAACCCCGATGAGTTTTATGTACACAAACCGATGCTGCGCCAGGGCAAGCAAGCGATCGTGCGGCGACAACTCGGCTCCAAGCTCATTCGCATGCAATTTGCGACCGAAGCTCGTGCCGCTGAGTCGGCGGTCGAAACGATTGAAACCGAAGCAGAAAAACGTCACCGGTTTTCGCTGCGGGACGATCAGGTGATCGAACTGGCAGGCTACGCGCTCACGATCGAAGACCATTACCAACGGTTCATGGATATTGAATGGGGTCTCGACGGAATCGACGGAAAGCTTTACATCCTGCAAGCGCGCCCTGAGACGGTCAAGTCCAGACAACAGGGCAAGCAAACACGCTATGCGCTGAAGTCAACGTCGGAGGTGCTTGTCAGCGGACGAGCGATCGGACAGAAAGTGGGTGCTGGCATGGTCCGAGTGGTGCGCGATCCAAGCGAAATGGATCGCATCGGTGCAGGCGATGTACTGGTAACCGATATGACCGATCCGAACTGGGAGCCGATCATGAAGCGGGCGGCTGCAATTGTGACCAATCGAGGCGGTCGCACCTGTCACGCAGCCATTATTGCAAGAGAGCTTGGTATTCCGGCTGTTGTTGGCTGCGGCGATGCCACAGAGCGCTTGGGCGATGGCGCACTGGTCACGGTGTCCTGCGCCCAGGGTGATACCGGCTATGTGTATGAAGGTTTGCTCGAAACTGCGATCACCGAGATGGACTCCGGTGTGCTGCCAGCGATATCGACCAAGCTCATGATGAATGTGGGCAACCCTCAGCTTGCTTTTGATTTCGCTCAACTTCCCAACGAAGGTGTTGGCCTTGCCCGCCTTGAGTTCATCATCAATAACGATATAGGAATTCATCCTAAGGCAATCCTTGACTACCCGCATGTTGACGCGGCGCTCAAATCGGCTGTGGAAAGCGTTGCCCGCGGTTACGCCTCACCGCGCGATTTTTATGTTGCAAGGCTTGCCGAAGGCGTAGCCACGATTGCGGCAGCCTTTTGGCCCAAAACCGTGATCGTTCGTCTTTCTGATTTCAAGAGCAATGAATACCGCAAGCTGATTGGCGGGTCGCGTTATGAGCCCGAAGAGGAAAATCCGATGCTCGGTTTTCGTGGTGCGAGCCGTTATCTTTCGGCTGACTTCAGCGAACCCTTTGCGCTTGAATGCGAGGCACTGCGCGTGGTGCGTGACACGATGGGTCTCAAGAATGTTGAGCTTATGGTTCCTTTTGTCAGAACGGTAGATGAAGCCAGGCTTGTGGTTGCCCTGCTTGCCCAACATGGCCTTGCGCGCGGAAGTGGGGCGGCAGCTGATGGCAGCGGCGCATTGAAGCTGATGATGATGTGTGAGCTTCCTTCCAATGCGCTTTTGGCTGATCAATTTCTGGAGCATTTTGACGGTTTTTCCATCGGGTCCAACGATTTGACCCAGCTCACGCTGGGTCTTGATCGCGACTCCGGACTGATTGCAGGCGCTTTTGACGAACGTGACCCTGCCGTACGAATCTTGTTGTCAAAAGCCATTCAGGCTTGCCGAAAGCAAGGCAAGTACGTTGGCATTTGCGGGCAGGGTCCCTCAGATCACCCCGATCTCGCTTTATGGTTGGTTCGCGAGGGCATACAGTCGATCTCTTTGAATCCTGACACGGTGATCGACACCTGGCACTTTCTGGCCGGACATGAGAGCCATGAATCACTGCCTGACTGACGCATGTCCGCTGGTTTTTGCAGGGGCAGAACGATCAGCGCGCTCGGGTGTCGGTTTTTAAAAGGCGCTGACGCTCGCGTTGCCAGTCGCGTTCTTTGGAGGCCTCACGCTTATCGTGCTGTTTTTTGCCTTTGGCTAGACCGATTTCAATTTTGATACGGTGTTTATTGTAATGAAAATTAAGTGGAATAAGGGTGTAGCCAGCACGCTCAACCTTGCCAATCAGTTTGCGGATTTCCGCTGCGTGGAGCAAAAGCTTTCGGGTACGCACCGGATCGGGCTGTACATGGGTTGAGGCCTGGGGAAGGGCGGTGATATGTGCACCGATCAAATAGAGCTCGGCAGCGCGGATCAGAACATAGGCCTCTTTAATTTGCGCGCGGCCTGCTCGGATTGCTTTAACCTCCCAGCCTTCAAGCACAATGCCTGATTCGTATCGCTCTTCAATGAGGTAGTCGTGGAATGCTTTTTTGTTCTGGACGATCGTCATGGTCACTTCGTAGAATCGCGCATCTTAAGCTAAGACCTCATGCCCTGCATTGAACGCCAGGCCCTGGTGCCCTATTCGCCGCAGTCGATGTTTGATCTGGTGGCTTCGGTCGAGCGCTACCCGCAGTTTCTTCCCTGGTGCGCTGCAACACATATCATCGCGCGCCGGGACGATGGCTTGGACGCAAGCCTTCAGGTGCGATTCAAAGGTATTCAGCAAAGCTTTTCAACGCGCAACCACCATGATGCGCCGCGGCTGATCCGGATGCAATTGCTCGATGGGCCTTTTGAGCGACTCGAAGGTGCTTGGCATTTTGATGCCCTGCAGTCTGGAGCAGGTTCGGGCGAAAACGCTTCCGACTTGCAAATTCAGGGTACCAAAGTGAGCTTGCGGCTCGCTTATCAAATGAAGTCAGGTTTGCTCGCGAGCTTGTTTTCACCCGCGTTTGACATGATCGCAGCGCAAATGATGGATGCTTTTCTTGCACGAGCCGAGCAATCACTTGAGCGATAGCCCGCAGGGTCTTGATGCTTGTCGCTTTCCGGAATGCCCGGCGTTCGTCTTGCGCGTGATCTGGCTTGCACCGCAAAAGGCCCATGGCTATAGCTGGATCGATGTACCCTGGCCGCATGAGGCAAGCCTTTCGGCTTTGCAGCATGCCTTGCTGCGCTTGACACCAGAGCCGGAGTTCCCCAGCCATTTGTTGCATGACGAAGCAGCGTTTTGTCGCTTGGGGCAGGCGCTCAGCTGGTCAACGCGCTTGCGTGGTGGTGATGAAATTGCGCTGCTTGAGCGGATTACGGCCGATGCCAAGGCGCGGCGTCACGAGAAGGTAAGGCGCCAACGGATCACGTCGGGACGCTAGCGTCGGGTTGACCCATTGCTTAAAGCCAGCGATGGACTTGATCCCAGGATTGAGGCAGAGCAGGGGCCTGGAATCGGGCTCCCTTATAATGCCGCTTTGTGCCGAGGCATGCCATGAGACTGATTAAACGGGCGCTGACCTTTGATGATGTCTTGCTCGTTCCCGCGTATTCCAATGTCTTGCCGCGGGAAACCGAACTCAAAACAGCGCTCTCGCGGCGCATCGCCTTGCAAATTCCGCTCATCTCAGCGGCGATGGACACGGTGACTGAGGCGCGATTGGCCATCGCGATGGCCCAAGAAGGCGGCATCGGCATCATCCACAAAAATCTCGCACCGAACATACAGGCCGAGCACGTCCGCCGCGTGAAACGTTACGAGTCCGGTATCGTCTCTGACCCGATCACCGTGGGACCCGATATGCCGATTCACGCGGTGCTCGAGATCAGCAAGCAGCATCGCATTTCAGGGCTGCCTGTGGTGCAAGGGAAAACCGTGATCGGAATCGTGACGAACCGTGATCTGCGCTTTGAGACCCGGCTTGACGATCCGGTAAGCAGCATCATGACGCCTTCGGAGCGGCTGGTGACGGTGAGCGAGGGTGCAAGTCTCGAGGAAGCAAAAAGCCTTATGCACCGGCACCGCATCGAGCGGGTTCTTGTTGTGAATGGAAACCGGGAATTGCGCGGATTGATTACGGTGAAGGACATGTTGAAAGCCACCGAGCATCCCTTGGCTGCCAAAGACCGACAGGGTAAATTGCGCGTCGGTGCGGCGCTTGGTACCGGCCCCGATAGCGACGAACGTGCTGAGCGTCTCGTTGCAGCAGGCGTGGATTTGATCGTGGTTGACACAGCCCACGGACACTCGCAGGGCGTGATCGATCAAGTCCGTCGTGTCAAGACCGCTTATCCAGATGTGGATGTGGTCGGAGGCAATATAGCCACCGGAGAAGCGGCCCGGGCCTTGCTTCATGCCGGCGCTGACGCGGTCAAGGTCGGTATAGGACCTGGATCAATTTGTACCACCCGAATTGTGGCAGGTGTGGGCGTGCCGCAAATCTCCGCAATAGCCGATGTTGCTGAAGCGCTTGAAGGCAGTGGTGTGCCCCTGATTGCCGACGGTGGAGTACGGTATTCCGGCGATATTGCCAAAGCGATAGCGGCTGGCGCAGCCTCGGTCATGATGGGTTCAATGTTTGCAGGCACCGAGGAGGCGCCCGGCGAAGTCATTTTGTATCAGGGTCGATCTTATAAAAGCTATCGCGGTATGGGGTCGCTTGGCGCGATGCAAGAAGGCGCTGCGGATCGCTATTTTCAGGATGCTTCGGCCAATGTTGAAAAGCTGGTACCCGAAGGAATCGAGGCGCGGGTGCCCTACAAAGGGTCGATCCTCTCGATTCTTCATCAGCTATGCGGCGGATTGCGGGCAAGTATGGGCTATTGCGGTTGTCGTGATTTGAGCGAGATGCGCAGCAAGGCGCAGTTCGTTGAGATCACTTCTTCCGGCATGCGTGAATCGCATGTTCACGATGTGCAGATCACCAAAGAGGCGCCCAATTATCATCATGAGTGAGAGTACCCGGTTTGAAAGGGAGAGCGCCCAGTATGAAAAACAAGGGAACCTTAACGGCTTCCCGGATCATCATGAGCGCCTCTTAATTCTCGATTTTGGATCGCAATTCACCCAACTGATTGCCCGGCGTGCGCGTGAATGCAAGGTTTACTGCGAAATTCATCCTGCATCGATGGGTGAAGCCGCGATACGTTCCTTTGCTCCGAAGGCGATCATCTTGTCGGGTGGACCGAACTCGGTCTACCAAGCATGTACAGATCAAGCCGAGCAAGTTGTGTTTGAACTCGGTGTGCCTGTGCTTGGGATTTGCTATGGGATGCAAGTCATGGCGCAGCAATTGGGCGGCAGGGTAGAAGCAAGCGATCAGCGTGAATTCGGCCGTGCGACGGTGCGTGCACGAGGCCATAGCCCATTGCTCAAGGATATCGCCGATGCAGTGAACGACGAAGGGCATGGGCTGCTTCATGTGTGGATGAGCCATGGCGACAAAGTCACCCATCTGCCTGAGGGCTTCAAGCTCATCGGATCAAGCGACAGCTGCCCAATCGCTGCCATGGCCGATACGTCAAGGGGATTTTACGGTCTGCAATTTCACCCCGAGGTCACGCATACCTTGCAGGGTACGGCAATCATCGAGCGCTTCTTGAAGCAAATCTGCGGATTTCGCGGCGACTGGGTGATGCATCTTGTGGTCGATGAAATGATCCATCGGATTCGCGAGCAGGTGGCGGGAGAGCGGGTCATTCTTGGACTCTCGGGGGGTGTGGACTCCTCGGTTGCGGCGGCGCTGATTCACCGCGCCATCGGCAATCAGCTGCAATGTGTTTTTGTCGACACCGGTTTACTGCGGCTGGCAGAGGCCGATCAGGTCCGTCAAACCTTTGCTGGGCATTTCGGGATGCAGTTGACTTCGGTTGATGCCAGTGAGCGATTTATGCAGGCTCTGGCTGGCGAGACTGATCCTGAGAAGAAGCGAAAAATCATCGGGCGCGTGTTTGTCGAGGTATTTCAAGAAGAGTCTGCCAAGCACAGCGATGCACGCTGGCTTGCCCAGGGCACTATCTACCCCGATGTGATTGAATCGGCTGCCAGCCATGCAGGCAAGGCCAGCACCATCAAGTCGCACCACAACGTGGGCGGTTTGCCTGAATCCTTGCAGCTTGCTTTACTCGAACCGCTGCGCGCACTTTTCAAGGACGAAGTCCGGGCGCTTGGCTTGGAGCTCGGATTACCCGATGCGATGGTGTTTCGACATCCTTTCCCAGGCCCTGGCCTTGGCGTTCGAATTTTGGGCGAGGTCAAGCAGGAATACGCTGATTTGTTGCGCCGTGCTGATGCGATCTTCATCGAGACCCTAAGGGACACCCTTGATCCGGCGGATGGCCGTAGCTGGTACGAAAAAACCTCGCAGGCTTTTGCGGTGTTCTTGCCGGTTAAGGCAGTGGGCGTGATGGGCGATGGCCGAACCTACGAGTACGTCGTCGCCTTGAGGGCAGTCCAAACCCAGGATTTCATGACCGCTGACTGGGCCGAACTGCCCTATAGTCTGCTCAAGCAGGTATCGAGCCGGATCATTAACGAGGTGCGCGGAATCAATCGGGTAACTTATGACGTGAGCTCAAAACCCCCGGCTACGATAGAGTGGGAGTAGTGTTTTTGAGCTAAGTCGTTGATT